>NZ_CP011477.1:1545000-2145000 GCF_001010805.1 Spongiibacter sp. IMCC21906
AAATCCTCGGGGCGTTTGCCCTTGGCCAGTTAATGGTGATGTGCTGTCTCGGAGCGGTTTACACCGTAGGCTTGTGGATGCTGGGTTTAGACTTGGCGTTGGTACTTGGTCTTGCCGCTGGCTTGGCCAGTATCGTGCCTTATTTAGGGTTTATTTTTGGCATAGTTGCAGCGGGATTGGCTGCATTTTTTCAGTTTGATAGCCTGCTTCCTTTGCTGGGTGTGGCCGCTGTTTTTGGTGTGGGCCAGTTGCTGGAGAGTCTGTTTCTGACGCCGACACTGGTCGGCGATAAAATTGGCTTACACCCGGTTATGGTTATTTTTGCGATTATGGCAGGTGGACAGTTATTTGGCTTTTTGGGGGTTTTGTTAGCCTTGCCCGTTGCCGCAGTTATTAAAGTCATGGTGTCTCATTTGCACGAGTATTACCGCGCTAGTGAGTGGTACGCAGAGTCGGAGCCTGAGCCGGTAGAATATCTTTCTGATAATGAATAAACAGCAAATCCCGTTTTCCTTTCGTCTCGATATTGACGCCAGCTTTGACAACTTTTACGGTGGTCAAAATCATCAGCTTGCCCTTAATTCTCTGCGTCTTCAGGCGGAAGGTGGTGGCGATAAATTCCTTTTTTTGTCGGGCTTTTCTGGTTTAAGCCATTTGCTGCAAGCCAGTTGCCTGTTGGCAGAGCAACAGCAAAAGATCAGCCGTTACCTTCCTATTAAAGAGCTGTTGGATTATGACCCCGAGACGGTTTTTGAAGCTTTAGAAGAGTCTGATCTGATTTGCTTGGATGACGTAGATAGTGTCGTGGGCAATGCTGATTGGGAACTAGCGCTATTTAATTTGTACAACCGTTTGCTGATGACTAAAACATCACTGCTGGTGTCTTCCCACACATCTTTGGCCGATATGCCCTTGGGCCTAGCTGATTTGCGATCACGATTGCAAAGCTTTGCCTTTTTTAGGCTGCCTGATTTAAGCGAGACTGAAAGAGTGAAAGCCTTTCAGCTGCGGTCAAAGCTTCGCGGCATGGATGTGTCAGATAGCTTGGCTGAGTATATTTATGCCCGCTGTCATCGGGAGTTTTCCAGCTTGCTGGCGGTGCTGGACCGTCTGGATCAAACCAGTTTGGTGGAAAAGCGCCGCTTGACGATTCCTTTTGTAAAAGAGGTTATGGGTTGGTAATGAGCCCATAGGCGCTATCGGCGCATCTGAAATCGATAGTTTTATCGTAAGGTAGATCTTTTCTTGAATGTATTTTTCACAGCTTAAATAAAAGGCTTGAATGTATTTTGACGACTAAAATGCGAAAATTTTGATATTTAGCAAGGTGTTAGACGACAAAATCACAAAAAAATCACGGCGAATGCAGTTGTCAACATGTTATTCTCGGTCTAGCTTTAGACGCGTAACGGCGACATTGCTTGCAAATTAAAGCGTAAAAACAATTAGGGGGAGTCCTATGAAGAACGTTCTACTTGGTGCCGCAGTGGCGGCAGCTATGCTGCCAGGTTTGGCTAATGCCGATGAAGGCAAGTGGTATATTAACCCGGCGGTTGGTTATCAAATCTTTGATGGCGATCGTGACCTGGATGAATCAGCAACGGCTTTATTGGGTGTTGAAAAAGAAATCAACAACAATTGGGGTGTTGAGGTTCGGGCTACATTTGCCGACGCGGACCATTACCGTGGTAATCAGAGACGAGATGCTGAAGCAGCTGGAATCAACCTGGATGTGTTGCGTTATTACAAACACGCGGATAGCAAATGGGTTCCTTATTCTGCTTTTGGTATTGGCCACGCTGAGATTAACCCCGAAACAGGCGCCAGCGATGTATACACTCAAATGAACTTGGGTGGCGGTGTTCGGTATTTACTAGATGATAACTGGTCTATTCGTGGTGATGCGCGTTATTTTTACGGTAACGACAATGAAACCAGCGATGGTATTTTCTCCATCGGTGTGAGCTATGCCTTTGGTGGCAGTCCTGCGCCAGCTCCCGCACCTGCAGCCCCAACTGATTCTGATGCCGATGGTGTTGCGGATGGTGTTGATCAGTGTCCAAATACGCCTGCTGGTGTGGCCGTAGACGCTCGTGGCTGTGCCTTGGATAAAGATGGTGACGGTGTACCTAACTATCGTGACAAGTGTCCAAACACGCCTGCTGGTCGCCAGGTTGATAAGTTCGGTTGTAAGTTTGTGTTGAAGCAAACTGAAAGCATTAAGCTGGAAATCAACTTCCCATTGGATTCGGATGCTATCCCTGCAGCTTACCGTGGCGAGCTTGAAAAAGTTGCCAGCTTTATGAAGAAGTTTGGCGGTGTAAAAGCAGTTGTTGAAGGTCATGCCGATAGCACTGGTGCTGCCGCGTATAACAAGCAGCTGTCTCAGCGTCGTGCAGATGCCGTGCGCAATGCACTGGTCCGTGATTATGGTATTGCTTCGGATCGTTTGGCGGCAGTGGGTTATGGTGAAGAGCGTCCAATCGCTAGTAACAGTACCTCTGAAGGCCGTCGTGCTAACCGTCGCGTAGTTGCCGTAATGGAAGCAGAAACCGTTAAGTAATTAATGATGGTTTTTAAGAAGAAAGCCGGGGCAGTTGCTCCGGCTTTCTTGTATGCGGATGCTATGTCGCATTGAGATATCGAGTGGGTTTTTGGCCGTCTGGGGACAATAAGTACGCGCCTTAGTGCTGTGATACAGTTGGTAAAAATACGGATTTCAATACGTGCAATCTAAAATTGACGTGATAGTGTAGAAAGCAGTAGTGCAACACTACATTGCAATATATTTCAAAGCTTGAACAACATTGGCCAAAGGGGAAGATTATGGAAAAGCGTTCAATTTGCGCCTTATTTTTAGGGGCTGCCTGTATGAGCTCGGCAGTACACGCTGAGAAAGTAGGTAAATGGTATTTGAACCCGGCAATTGGTTATCAAGTATTTGACCATAGCCAGGATTTAGACGAAGAAGCTACGGCACTCTTTGGTATTGAGAAAGAGCTTAATAGCGAGTGGGGTATCGAATTTCGAGCCATGTATTCTGATGCTGATAACTATCGCGGCAATGATAGACGCGATGCGGAAGTCGCTTCAGGTGGATTAGATGTTCTGCGGTACTTCAAAACACCTGGTAGCCGGGTAACGCCATACTTGGCTTTTGGTATAGCTCATGCTGAAGCTAATTATGAAGCACTTCATAATGACGTTTACACTCAGCTAAATGCGGGTGGTGGTATTCGTTATGCCCTTAGCGAACATTGGTCGCTACGTGGTGATGCCCGTTACCTGTATGGCACTGACAACGAAACACGCAATGGTGTTGTGTCGCTTGGTATTAGCTATGCCTTTGGTGGCACTGAGACTGCTGCGCCAATGCAAGAAGCTACACCTAGTGATAGCGATGGTGATGGCGTAGTCGATAGCGCTGATCGTTGCCCTAATACACCTGCGGGTGTGGTTGTTGGCACTGATGGTTGTGCTTTGGACAGCGATGGTGATGGCGTTGCGGATTACAAGGACAAATGTCCTGGTACTGAAGCGGGTGCCTCAGTGGATCGCAATGGCTGTGCGCTTAAGTTGACTACAACCGAAAGCTTGAAAGTTGAAGTGAACTTTGACTTTGATTCTGCGGTGCTGAAGCCACAGTACAAAGATGAGCTGAAACGTGTTGCTGACTTCCTCAACGAGCATGGCAATGTGAAAGCCGTTATTGAGGGGCATGCCGATAGTACGGGTGGTGAGTCTTACAACAAGAACTTATCCCAGCGTCGTGCTAGTGCGGTAAGAAATGCCTTAATCAATGATTTTGGTATTGCCGCTAGCCGCTTGAGTGCTGTTGGTTATGGTGAAAGCCGCCCTGTTGCGACTAACGCCACTGCGGAAGGCCGCGCTAAAAACCGCCGTGTAGTGACGGTGAAAGAAAGCAAATAATCGTTAATTTAACGGTGAACTAAGGGGCCTAATGGCCCCTTTTTTTATTGCCCTCGAATCACGTTGCTGGGGGTAGTGTTAAGCCCTTTCCCTGCCTGTCTGGACAAGTATTGAATTTTGGCTTGTCGAGGTACATCTGTCCACCGTACAAGATATATAATTTCAATTTAATCAATAAGATAGACTTTATTGGTGGCCTGAGCAACTCCTCTCCTTGTGCTTGGCACAGTTCTTGTAATTCCTAATCATAGCTAGCGAAAAAAGTGCCATAAATCACTATTTTGGTGCGATTTTGCTGTTGTTACGGTTTTTGGGGTGTTCTTTTTTGGTGCACCCTTTGGGAGAGGCATTGCATGATATTTGGCCGCAAAAAACGCAAACCAATTACTATCGTCGATAAAAAAGTCGTCGACTGGAAGTACGCTGTGTGCGGTTATTGCTCTACTGGCTGTTCAATTGAGGTTGGTCTGAATGAATCGGGGAAGCCGGTTGCCAGTAGAGGCAAGGGCAACGCCCCGGTGAACCAAGGTAAGCTTTGTATCAAGGGGATCTTTGAGCACGAGCTGAGCGCAACTCCCGGCCGGGGCGTTGCGCCAATGATGCGAAACAAGATTTATGAACCTTTGCAAAAAGTCGACTGGGATACAGCGATAGACCACAGTGCTGCGGAGTTTAAACGCATTCAGCAAAAGTACGGTCAAGACAGCGTCGCGGTAGTGTCTACTGGTCAGTTGCTAACTGAGGAGTTTTATACCCTCGGGAAGTTGGTCCGAGGGGTGATAGGTACCAATAACTATGATGGCAATACGACCTTGTGTATGGCCTCAGCGGTATCGGGTTACAAACGTAGTTTTGGCGCAGATGGCCCCCCAGGTTGCTACGACGATTTTGAAAATACCCATTGTTTAATGGCGTTTGGGTCCAATTTACCCGAGCAGCATCCCATCATTTATTGGCGCTTGAAAGAAGCCTTAGAGAAGCGCAAATTCCCGCTGATTGTGGTGGATCCCAGGGTAACGATGTTTGCCCAGTTCGCAGATATCCATCTGCCCATTACCCCGGGTACCGATCTGGTACTGCTTAATGCGTTGGCCCATGTAATTTTGAAAGAAGGCCTGCAGAAGCAAGAATATATTGACGCGCACTGCAATGGTTTTGATGAGCTGAAAGCGACGATCGAGAAGTATGATCCCGTAACGGCCTCAAAAATCTGCGGTATCGACCCAGATATGATCAAGCATGTTGCCCGTATCTACGCTAAAGCGCCTTCAGCCATGAGCATCTGGACGATGGGGATTAACCAAAGTACTCACGGCACGGATGGCGTTTGCGGCATCAATAACCTCAATTTGATTACCGGCAATATTGGTGTTCCTGGCGGCACCAGTATGTCGATTACTGGTCAGTGCAATGCCATGGGCACACGAGAATGGTCGTCTTGCTCGGGTCTTCCCGGTTATCGCATGTTGGAAAAGCCGGAGCATCGCAAAGAGGTGGCCGAGTTTTGGGGGATAGATGAGGGGTTCTTCCCGGCCAAGCGGGGCTTGCAGCAAACCGATATTTTTCCGGCGATAGAGTCAGGCGAGATTAAGGCATTGTGGATTGTCGCAACGAATCCCTTGACCTCTATGCCCAATCAGCCACGTATTAAAAAGGCCTTGGAAAAGCTGGAGTTTATGGTTGTTCAGGACGGCTATCAGGACTGCGAAACGGTTAACTATGCCCATGTCTATCTACCTGGTGCGGTATGGGGTGAAAAAGAAGGGGTTCAAACGAATACCGAACGCCGAGTGAACTTGGTTCGCAAGTTTGTGGAGCCGCCGGGAGAGGCCAAGCCAGATTACTGGATATTTAATGAAATGGCCAAACGGTTTGAGCAAGGACAGAAAATACATTTTCCGGAAAGTTCTTCTGAGATCTTTGACGAAATGAAACAGCTGTCAAAGGGGCAGGGGCGTAATTTGGATATTTCTGGCATGAGTCACGACTTAATTGAAGCACAGCGTGGTATTCAGTGGCCAATGCGAGAAGGAGACGAGACAGGCAACCCCCGGCTTTATAGCGATGGGGTTTATCCCACGCCAAATGGCAAAGCCAATCTACTGGCGATGGATTATATCGAAGACAATGAAGTGCCAGATAAGGCCTATCCGTTCTGGATGAACAGTGGCCGGGTTGTTGAGCATTTCCACACTCGTACCAAAACCGGAAAAATTGGCAATCTGAATAAATTCAGCCCTACACCTTATATGGAAATGAACCCCGATTCTGCCAAAGAGCAGGGGGTTAAGCATCAGCAATATGTGCGTTTAGTTTCGCGCAGGGGGGATGCTGTTGTCATGGTTCAGCTTACCCAGCGTGTCCCGAATAATATGTTGTTTATTCCCATGCATTATCACGATTGTGTTAATCGCTTGTCGCTGGGTTTACTCGATCCCTATTCTCGCCAGCCAGCATTTAAACAATGTGCGGTAAGAATAGAAAAAATTGACCAGGCTGAGGCAGCTCGACTCAATGTTGAGCGCCGGGCCTACTAATTATTGCCTTTGTGGGTAGTGATGAATTTTCGCGCTGGGTCCTCTGATTACAAGCTTCAGGATGATGAGCTTTGTGATTTGCAGGATCGGCGCCAGTCAAGGTAGTAACTATGTGGAAAGTTAGAGACGACGAACCTCAATACGCATTTTTGAAAGAGCCCGCTGCTCGTGAGGCCAACTTTTATGAGGCGCCAATTGATCTTATTGCCCGCAGTGGTGGCGCGGTGCCGGCTGGCCGGGAAATGTTTATCAACGAAGAGCCCGGCGTTGGTCAAAACCCGAATCGAAACAAGCAGCATGCGTTTCATTTTACCGCTGACAACTGCATTGGTTGTCATGCTTGCGAGGCGGCTTGCAGTGAGAAAAATGACAATCCCGCTCACATCAGCTTTCGTTCGGTAGGGTATGTTGAGGGTGGCACCTACCCAGACTTCCGCCGAATGAATATCTCCATGGCGTGTAACCATTGCGATGATCCGGTTTGTTTGAAAGGTTGTCCTACGCGGGCTTATACCAAGCATGTTGAATACGGCGCGGTTTTACAGGACCCTGAAACCTGTTTTGGCTGTGGTTACTGCACCTGGGTTTGCCCGTATAACGCCCCTCAGCTTGACCCTATTAAAGGCCAGGTATCCAAGTGCAATATGTGTGTAGACCGCTTGGAGGTTAATCTTAAACCGGCCTGCGTCTCGGCTTGTCTGGGTAATGCCTTGAACTTTGGGGTAGTCGATGATCTGCCGGAAAATCGCGAGCAGGGCAAAGTCAGCATTCCGGGCTTTCCTGATCCCGAAATTACCCACCCCAATATCCGCTTTCAGCAGATTAACAATATGCCTGACGAGGTGACGCGCCCCGACGGAATGCCGGTGAAGTATCACAAGTCGGAGGATGGTCAATATCGCCCCGTTGTGGATCAGAAACGCGGGATTGAGAAAAAATGGAGCCTGAAAAAACTCAGCTCCAGAGAGAACCCCCTGGTGATTTTCACCTTGGTCAGCCAGATTTCCCTGGGCGCATTTTTTCTGAGTTTTTTGGGGGCGCAACTGGGTATAGACAGTTTCGTCGCACTGCAAAATTCGGTTATGTATGTTCCTTTAATGGCGGTTGCGGTGGGTCTGTCTGCCTTGGGCATGCTGATGTCGGCCACCCATTTAGGCAAACCGTTACGGGCTTACCGGGGCTTTAATAACCTCCGTCATTCGCCAGTGTGCCGTGAAGGTCTGGGGATGGCACTGTATATGTTGTTTGGTGGCCTGCATGTATTGGCAATGTTGCCAGAGAATGCGATGTTCATTTCTATGTTCGGTGAATGGGGGCAATACCGGGGCTTCGCAGCGACTAGCGCCTATCTCGCGATGAGCTGCGGCTCAGTGGGCTTGTACTATATGTATCGCTGCTATCGTATTCCTGCTCGACCATTCTGGAATCATTGGCAGACGGGCACAGCATTTCTGGGTAATAGTCTGTCGCTGGGGAGCAGTCTAGTGGCAGCAGTCGCGATTCCAACTTTGATGTTGGCCGGTGTTGATGCCAGTGTCGTGTTTAAAGTGTGCCTTGCTTGTGTTGGTTTTGGCGCTAGCTTGGAACTTGTGGGGTTATGGCGCCATGGGGCTGATATGAATGTGGCCAATAATGAGGGCAGTGTCTCTCACTATATTCAAAGTACTGTTTTTGGCAAAAGCTATTGGTTGCGTAACCTGTTACTGGTCGGCAATTTAGCATTGGCGTTATTGCTGTTGATCTTTGCTGATGTCAACGCGGCATCGCTGGTTTTATATGTTGCGCTGGCGCTTTCTGCGGGACTTGCAGCATTGATTGGTCGAGCCTTGTTTTACGTGCTGGTGGTACCAACAACAATGCCCGGTGCTTTCTTTTGGAAGAACAAAGATTTTGAAGAGCACGCCCAAGAGATTGGTTTAGCGAATATGCCTCAAGTTGGTGTGGTTGCTCACAGTCATTAATGTATTTGTGATCTACCTTAAAAGAGTAGGTTGCGGATATATTTAATGCGGCGAAAGACTTCAATAGAGCGTGAGGTGATGTTTGTCACCTCATCACACCTTGGGCCCTCTGGACATGGCTAAAAGCTTGCTCAGCTGCGCGTGACTGCGGCCACTCTCGCTCCGCATTTGATTAAAGGCATCTTGAATTTTAATAAGATCCCGTTTTGCGGTGGGGGTGTCGGTATCAATAATGGCTTCGCTGCGCAGGGCAATACAGACATCTCGACTTAAAATAAAACTGTCTTTGCCCATAAAGCGGAGAAAGTAGGCGCCAGAATTGCCGCCCAGCCGACAGCCGTGTTTTTTAAGGTAAGCCCACAGACCAATGACATCTTCCTCGGGCCAGTCAGCGAGGAAGTTACCAAAACTGCCATGTGTTCTTGTCACATCGAGGACAAACAAGGCATTTTCTTGCACAGCTTTAACCTTGCTTAAGTTGCGGATAATTCGGGTGTCGCTGGCCATCTCCTCTATTTGTTCTGGTGAGCGGGAGGCGACCCAAATAGGTAGAAAACGATTGAAGACTTCTTCAAAGCCTGCCCATTTGTTCTCGACCACTCGCCAGACAAATCCCGCTCGAAAAATGCAGGCAGCCATTTCTGCCAGATAGCGGTCATCGTTGCGACTTGTCAGTAATGTGTTGCTCGTCTTCTCGGGGAGTTGCGATTCAATATATTCGATGTTGCCATGAGCTTTGATTGCGCGCTTTAGATAGTTTTTGTAGAGGCTTGGCATGTTTTCCCCGTTATGGCGGTTATACAAATGATGCGAGGGAGCGCTTGTTATGAGGAATGGTAACAGCCCGTTTGGCTCTTGTGGCAGCAAAATAAAAAAGGCCCGCCGAAGCGAGCCTTAAACGTTACTCTACAACCGTGGAGTATCAGTCAATTATTTCGATGTCATAAAAGGTGGTGGTGCCGCTGACTTCGTTACCCACTATTAACATGGGGCGAGTTGTCGGGCTGTCATCTTGGCTGACAAACTTGATGGACTCGGGGCCTAAATCGCCCACTAGTTCAAGATCGTCTTCTACATCGGCAAGGCTGAAATCCCGGGGATTGATGTACTGCACAAAGCGGGGAGCTTCTGGATTGCTGATGTTGTAGACCATGATGCCGCCAACCCGCTCGAGACCAATGAACGCGTAGGTTTTACCGTTGATGGTGCCAATCTCAATGGCTTCGGGTTCGGGGCCTTTGTCATCAGAGCGATCATCGCCCTCGTTGTCGTCATTGCTGGCGTTAAAGCCGAACAAGCCTAAACGGTTGGCGGTAATAACTTCAAAGTCGCTGCCAGAATCGAACACGGGCTGCATGGTTTCAGCGTCCCAGATCGTGAAGGATCTAGCGCCATATGCATAAAGTGCTTCGTAGCTACAATCGGCCTCCGGTAGCCCTGTGGTGGCCAGTGAGGCGCAAGCACCGTCGGTGCCCAGGTTGGCGATAACCTTGAGGCGGCCTAGCTGCTCGTCATCTTCAAAATTGGCTGGGAGTCGGCTCAGCAGGTCGCCGTCAAAGGTGGCGCCGTCGTCTTGAATGTCCTTAATACGAACTTCGTCAAGGTAATGAAAGCAGTCACCGTCGTCAAAATCGAAGCCGCCTTGAGCACTACAATCTGCCTCATCATTGGCGTCTGTCAGGTATTCGCGACCATCACCTTCGTTGGCTGTAATCAGATAGGTTTTGCCGTTAAAGCTGTAAATGTCGGCGCTGTCAGGCATGTAAACACCAAACACGGGCCAGTTGCGGATATTGACGACACCATCATCATTGCTGGCATCCAGTTCATTGCCGGGGATGGCGTGGTCTTTGTAGCCTAAGCCGACAATACGGCTAACACTGTTGTCGCTAAGGTCGATTTCGGCCACGGCATTGTTTTCTTGCAAAATGACATAAGCGGTCTGGCTGTCTGAAGAAACAACAATATATTCTGGTTCCAAATCGGCAGCCTGGGATGCTGACTTGGAGGAAATACGTACCGGGCCAGTAAGTGGCGCTGAACCGAGACTGACCTGAGTAACATTGCTGGCGCTAAGGCTGGCGAAACCACCTGAGACGTCTACCACGGTAACTGAACCTTCAGGGTCAACCGAGTAGTCGCCGTTAGGTTCGCCTTCATTGGCGGATAAAACTTTTGTGCCGTCAGGGCTAAAGGTCACCATGTCGGGTAGCGCGCCAGCTTCAACCGCGCTCACGAAGCTACCGTCGGTTTGATAGAAAGCAATGTAGCCGTTATTTTGTTTGGGGCTGGCTTCGATGGCGACAGCCATAAAGCCATTGTTAACCGAGACGCTGTTGGCTGCACCGAGGGCTGAAACGTCAAGTCCTTCTACTGCATTTGCTACATCTGCAGCAACATCCAGTGAACTGATTAAAGTGGGGGAGGCTGGTGTCATCGCATCAAGAATATCGACTTGGCCTGATTCAGCATTGATGACAAAGCTGCGCTTAGTACTTGGGTCAAAATCAACAATTTCGGCCGCGGATTCATCAAACTGGCCGGTTTCATAACGGCCGAGCAGCGATAAAAAGATATTCGAATCAGTGGCATTGGCACCGTCGACACCTGGCGTACCGTCTGCGCCTGGGGCGCCTGCCTGGCCCGGTGCGCCGTCTACTCCGGGGGCACCTGCTGGTCCCCGGTCACCATCGTCGCCACCGCAGGCGCTTAATAAAATAGTCGTTGCCAATATAGCAGCGAACTTAGTGGAGTGGTGGTGCATAGCAATCTCCCTCAATCTTGTAGGTAGGTACGCCTGGACATGACAAATACGCCACGTTAGGCAAAAGCAAGAGGGTGTTGCCTGAGCGTTACACTGGTAAGACTAAAATATGAATATTTGGTGACGCAATGTCGAGATCGTGACCGCATTGACGATGTGTTTGTCATATTAATCCCACGATTCTGACATTTTTTTGTAGGCGCTCTGTCGCACTTTCTCTCTAAGATTTCAGGCTACAAAAATAGTATTGCCTGGATTTAGGAGTGATTATGACATTTAAAAAAACAGCTTTAGCGTGGGGTATTGCTCTGGCTTGCCCATTTTTTCTGGCCGCCTGTGATGGTGATGATGGCCGCGATGGTGCCGATGGTATGGACGGCGCTGAAGGTGCACCCGGTACTAATGGGGCAGATGGAAGCAATGGTACAAACGGAAATAATGGCGACGAGGGCCTGAATGGTTTGCTGAAGCAAACGGTTTTATATTCTGGGAACGAGCACTGTTATAGCGGTGGTTTGCAAATTGACTCAGGCCCCGATACCGATGGCAATGGCGAACTCTCGGAGTCGGAAGTGACGGCAAGTAACTATCTGTGTACGCCGACGGTAGTGAACAGTGACAAGAATTTTAATCGTATTGCCGCTTATCCCGTCTGTAAGCAGATCGATGCAAGCTGTAATGACGATACTACCACCGCAGCAGAAATTGTTGCTGCCAGCGCTGATGGGATGACACTCATTTATACCGACAGCCCTGCTAAGCAGATTGGCTTTGTTGATATTGCTGATCCGAGTAAACCGACGGGGTTGGGCACTTTGGCGTTGACCGGTGAGCCCACCTCGGTGGCCGTGAAAGGGGCGTATGCTTTGGTGGGAGTTAATACCTCTGCCAGCTTTATTGAGGTATCTGGCGAGCTGGCGGTGGTGGATATTGCCAGTCGCGGTTTGGTGACCTCTATCGATTTAGGCGGTCAGCCAGATTCTGTTGCAGTGAGCCCAGACGGGCACTATGCCGTTGCGGTAATTGAAAATGAGCGTGATGAAGACTTAGGAGAGGGTGTTCCTCCCCAGTTGCCTGCAGGAAAACTGGTCATTGTTGACTTAAGTGGTGCGCCAGATACCTGGACCACGAGTAACGTGTCTTTAACGGGATTGGCTGATCTTTACCCCTCTGACCCCGAACCGGAATTTGTCGATATTAATAGCGACAATATTGCCCTTGTTTCTTTGCAAGAAAACAACCACATCGTGCTGGTCGACTTAAGTGATGGCAGTGTGATCAATCATTTCAGCGCCGGCAGTGTCGATCTGGTCAATATTGATACTGACAACGAGTCGATTATCAGCTTTACGGATTCCCAAGAAGGGGTACTACGCGAGCCCGATGGCGTTAGCTGGTTATCAACTGAGTATTTTGTTACCGCCAATGAAGGTGATCTGGATGGAGGTAGCCGCGGGTTTAGCGTATTTAATACTGACGGAGAGCTTGTATTTGAGGCAGGCAATACCTTGGATTTATTAACCGCTAAATTTGGTCATTACCCCGATGACCGTTCAGACAATAAAGGTAATGAACCCGAAAATGCTGAGTTTGGCGTATTTGGTAGCGAGCGGTATTTGTTTGTGAATTCTGAGCGCTCCAGCGTGGTGTTTGTTTATGATGTAGCGGATTTTCGTAACCCTGTTTTTAAACAGTTGCTACCCGCGGCAATGGGCCCCGAGGGCGCCTTGGCCATTCCATCACGTAATTTGTTAGTGGTTGCCAGTGAAGAAGACAGTCGTGACGATGTGTTTCGTTCGGCATTAAACATTTACCAATATGGTAGTGCCACTGCCAAGTATCCCACGATTCAATCTAATGACCGCATAGATGGTACACCTATCCCCTGGGCTGCCCTGTCAGGGTTGTCGGCCGACCCTGAAAACAGCAATCTGATCTATGCGGTAGACGACAGCTACTATCTTAAGAATCGTATTTTTACCCTTGATATCAGTCAGCAGCCCGCCATCTTAATCAAGGAAACCCCATTGCTGGACAGCAATAACGTGCTGGCGTCTCTACCTGCAGGGACGTTGGCCGCTGACGTGGTGAATGACGATAAAACCGTGAATGTTGATCCGGAAGGTATTGCCAAGTCCGTTGATGGTGGGTTTTGGATTGCCTCCGAAGGTTCTGGGCACGCTATTGATGGTCCTGTCGACAGTATGAATGTGTTGTTAAAAACTGATTCCAGTGGCGCAATCACTGCCGTGGTAGGCTTGCCAGCAGCGGTTAATGCCTTGCAGCGCAATAATGGTTTTGAAGGGGTTGCTGAATATGAAGGCAATCTTTACGTGGCCTTTCAGCGTGCTTGGCAGGGCGAGACGAACGTTCGGATTGGTATCTATAATATCGTCGGTGATAGTTGGCGCTTCCTGTTTTATCCCTTGGATGCGGTTGAATCTCAAAATGGCGGTTGGGTGGGTTTGTCGGAAATCAGCGCTATTGGTAACAATGAGTTTATGGTTATCGAGCGCGACAACCAAGGTGGGCCCGATGCCGCCATCAAACGGCTTTACCGCTTTGGTGTGTCGGGGTTGGTAGATGGCGATACCGTAAGCAAAACCTTGATTCGCGATGTATTGCCAGACATGCAAGGATTGGGTGGCTTGGTTACCGAGAAGATCGAAGGTACCGCGGTGCTGAAAAATGGTGAGGTGCTGTTAGTGAATGATAATGACGGTGTCGATGACAGTAATGGCGAAACGAACTTGATGAATTTAGGCGACATTTTGTAATACTTCTTGTTTTACTTTTTAAGGCCCGCGTTGCGGGCCTTTTTTTATAAAATTAATAAAAATCAAACATTTAAAACTTTAATATTATTTTGTGATCCATTTTAAAACCTCCGCGTAAGCTCCTTATAAACAAAATTATAACTGCTTGGCCAAGGTGATGGCTGGCTTTTACTAGGAGAGGGACGTGGCGGCAGTGGTGTTTGGATACCGCGCTGTGAAAGGGGGCTATTATTGCCTCCCTAATCATCTGTTTCTGTTATTTCTCCTCCGTTCCTATTCAATTTTTGATTCCTTCTTTCCCACGCTGTCGATTCAGACCTTCCTCTGGTGGGTCATGTTGTCGCGTGCCCAGTGTCGTGAGGTGATGGGCGTTTTTGTGCATTACCTATTCTTGTTGAGTATGACTAAAAGGCCTTGGAGGCTAGCATGAGAAAACGAGTAGGAAGACTAAGTACCTTGAGTAGCGCGATGCTTGCGGCAGGTTTGCTAATACCCGTATTGGGTAGTGTGCAGTCGGCCGCTGCGTTTGAATGTACTGATGCCAGTGGCACGTTGGTCACCGCGCCAGATGCGAGTGGTGATGCGTCTAATGTCGCTTGTGGCGATGGTGCGGTAGCGGCAGATACTGATCTACTTGCCCCTGATGGCGCAGTAGCGATTGGCGGTGATGGTGCTGAAGATGCGGATGCTCTCGGTGCTCAAGCCAGCGGTATTGATGCGCTAGCGATTGGTACAGACGCTAATGCCACAGGTAATTCGAGCTCTGCCGTTGGTGGCGAAGCTATTGCCAGCGGTCCGGGTACGACTGCTGTTGGTTGGCGGTCAGGTGCGAACTCCGAGCGAGCAACCGCGCTGGGTCATTTAGCTCAAGCGAATGACGTACGTTCTACCGCCGTGGGTGAAGCGGCTTCTGCATCTGGTGAGCAAGCGGTCGCAGTAGGTAATGAGTCCATTGCGAATGGCGCTGATGCCTTGGCTGTGGGCACCCAGTCTTCCGCTACAGGGCCCTCTACCAGTGCGGTAGGTGGCGAATCGCTTGCCTCAGGTCCGGGTGCATCCGCTTATGGTTGGCAATCTGGCGCCAACGCCGAACGAGCAACCGCGCTGGGGCATTTAGCACAAGCGAATGACGTACGTTCTACTGCGGTGGGTGAAGCGGCTTCTGCATCTGGTGAGCAAGCGGTTGCAGTAGGTAATGAGTCCGTTGCGAATGGTACTGATGCCTTGGCTGTGGGCACCCAGTCTTCCGCTACAGGCCCTTCTACCAGTGCGGTAGGGGGCGAATCGGTTGCCTCAGGTCCAGGTGCATCCGCTTATGGTTGGCAGTCCGGCGCTAACGCCGAACGAGCAACCGCGCTGGGGCATTTAGCACAAGCTGATGGTGTACGTTCTACCGCCGTGGGTGAAGCAGCTTCTGCATCTGGCGAGCAAGCGGTTGCCGTAGGTAATGAATCCGTTGCGAATGGCACTGATGCCTTGGCTGTGGGCACTCAGTCTTCCGCTACAGGCCCTTCTACCAGTGCTGTGGGTGGCGAATCGGTTGCTTCAGGTCCAGGTGCATCCGCTTATGGTTGGCAATCCGGCGCTAATGCCGAACGAGCAACCGCGCTGGGGCATTTAGCACAAGCTGATGGTGTACGTTCTACCGCCGTGGGTGAAGCGGCGTCTGCATCTGGCGAGCAAGCCGTTGCGGTTGGTAATGAGTCCGTTGCGAATGGCGCTGATGCCTTGGCTGTGGGCACTCAGTCTTCCGCTACAGGGCCCTCTACCAGTGCGGTGGGTGGCGAATCGGTTGCGACGGGTCCGGGTGCATCGGCGTTTGGTTGGCAGTCGGGTGCTAACGCTGAGCGGGCTACTGCGTTGGGGCATTTAGCTCAAGCGAATGACGTACGTTCTACTGCAGTGGGTGAAGCGGCTTCTGCATCTGGTGAGCAAGCCGTTGCGGTTGGTAATGAGTCCGTTGCGAATGGTACAGATGCTTTGGCCGTGGGTACGCAATCTTCGTCTAATGGTCCATCTACTAGTGCTGTAGGCGGTGAATCGGTCGCGACTGGGCCCGGTGCATCAGCATTCGGTTGGCGTTCTGGTGCGAACTCCGAGCGAGCTACCGCGTTGGGGCATTTAGCACAAGCTGATGGTGTGCGCTCTACAGCAGTGGGTGAGGCCGCGAATGCGGTTGGCGAACAATCGATTGCTATTGGTAATGAATCTTCCGCTACTGGCGTAGATGCGATGGCCATTGGCACGGAGGCCGTGGCCAATGGAAACTCAACCACAACGGTAGGTGGTGAATCTGTGGCGACGGGCCCGGGTGCAACGGCTTATGGTTGGCGTTCAGGTGCTAATGCTGAACGAGCCACGGCGCTGGGTCATCTTGCTCAGGCAAATGGCGTCCGCTCAACCGCGGTTGGTGAGGGTGCAACAGCCGATGGCGACCGCGCAGTGGCTGTTGGTGATGGGGCCAATGCTGGGCATACTAATTCGGTGGCCTTAGGTGCAGGAGCAACTACTACCCGCGCAAATCAAGTGGTACTGGGAACAACAAGCAGTACCTACTCCACTCCGGGCATTACCTCTGATGCTAGTCGGCAGGCACAAAGTGGCGCTACAGAAATTGTCACTTCAGATGCGAACGGTAATTTGGCTACCGATGGTGGTCGCACTTTCCGGGCGATCAATGATTTGGGATCTGATGTCCGTGATAACCGCGATGAAATTGAACGCAACCGCGCAGGCATCGCATTGGCAATGGCCATGAAGGCGCCCTATGTTCCCGCTGACAAAACCTTTGCGTTAAGCGTGGGGGGCGGTTACTTTGAAAGTGAGGAGGCTGCTTCTATCGCCGGTGCGGTTCGCGCCAGCGAGACGGTGCAGTTTGAATTTGGTCTTGGTAGCGGCACTCGCAAGAAAAGCGTGGGTGGTCGTGTAGGAATGACGGCAACATGGTAAAAACACAGGCGGCCAGCATTGCTGGCCATCTTCCATTGCTGGGGCGCCGCATTGCGGCTGCCCTTGTTGTCTTTTTTAGCTTGTCCGGCGCAGTTGGCGCCGCGCAAGAGATTGATGAGCAACAAGCGCTTTTAGTGCTGTGGTCAACCATGCTCGCCCTCGATCATGCCAACGACAGTGTGAATTACAGTGTTTTCCGTGAAATTGCTTCGCCGGATTTTCAAGAAAAGAATTCGCCTCAGCAATTAAATAAACTGTTTTCACAGTTAAGAGCATCGCGTATTGATATTGGGTCAGTGCTAACAATGATGCCTGAGTATGAAATTCCACCGCAGATTGGCGACTCAGGATTGTTGCGAATGCGAGGGCGTTTTAACTTACAACCAGCCTCATTAAACTTCGATTTACTTTATAAAGAGCTATACGGAGAGTGGCGTTTAGTTGGAATCGCTGTGGTGACCGGTGAATCGCAAGTCAGTATCAAGAAAAAATCTAAGGTACGAATGCCTTGGTTTAAGCGTTAGTTTTTGCCCGTTGGCTATTACGATTGGACTTAATATATTTTTGGCTAATCGTAGGCAATGAAACCTTATGCCCAAGCGCTTAATGGCTGGGCATAGCGGCGAGTCCAGTCTTCAATATAAATGAAGTGATTACTTGAAACCGCGAGATTATTGCTGGCGAATTTCGGCAAAAACTTCGCTGCTGCCATCCTTGTTTAATAACAACACATTATAGTCTTGATGACGATCACCCATCTCCATGCCAGGGCTGCCAATGGGCATACCTGGAACAGCCAAGCCTATAGCCCCTGCTGGCGGTGAAGCAAGAAAGCGTTTGATTTCGGCTGCGGGTACATGCCCTTCAATAACATATTTACCGCTGCGAGCAACATGGCAAGATTGATATTGCGGGGCAATGCCTAGTTGGGATTTGAGTTCTCCCAGGTTTTGCTGCTCAGTAACCTGGCTTTTAAAACCTGCCTCATTCATGTGCTCCACCCATTTACCACAGCAACCGCAGTTGGGGTTTTTAAACACCTGCAATTCCGGCGTGTGTTGGGCGAAAAGCAATGAGGATGAAAACAAAAACAAAAAACAGCACATGAGCTGCTGGCAAATAACCCGCATAGATGGACTCCGTATAGTCTAAGGGTGACGAGTGGGTAGATTTTGACATAACTGGTGTTCGTTTGAGGAGTTTATCTGTTCTGGCGTCGTGTTTCTTCTGTCGACGACGCGATACAATCTTTGGCCTTTGCCGTCCCGAAAGCTGTTATGACTGAGTTAGAACTATACCAATACGTGTTGATTGCCATTATTTTTGTCTGGAGTGGCTTTGTGCGCTCTGGTTTGGGTTTTGGTGGCTCGGTATTGTCGTTACCGTTTTTGCTATTGGTATACAACGAGCCGCTGGTTTATTTGCCCATCATCTCCGTACATTTATTGTTTTTTTCGACCTTAACGATCGTCTTGAATAATAGAGGAAAGGCGGAAACTAAAAAAAGTACTGTAGATTGGGCGTATTTGCGGCGAATTTTGCCGATTATGATTGTTCCTAAACTGATCGGTGTGTTCGGTTTGATTACGTTGCCGGGCAATATTCTATCGATTATTATTTTTGCGATCATCTCAGTATATTCACTGACGTATTTGTTTAATCGGCCTTTTCGAAGTAATAGCAAGACGGTTGATACGATATTTTTGATGTTGGGCGGTTATATCAGTGGCACGTCTCTGATTGGGGCGCCATTGATTATTGCTGTAGCCGCGCAATATGTTGCCAAAGAACGGTTGCGGGATACCTTGTTGGCGCTGTGGTTTATTTTAGTCTCAATAAAAATGGCAGCATTTATCTATGCCGAAATTGATTTACAGCTAATTCATAATATCTGGTTGCTGCCTTGTGCGGGGGTAGGTCATGTACTGGGACTGCGTTTTCATAATTACTTACTGCAAGCAGAAACGCCACGCTTTTTTAGGGTAATGGGCGCGGCGTTACTCAGTATCAGTGTAATTGGTTTATGGTCGGCATTGGCGTAGCCCCTATTTGCTTTCCCGGTGTTGCGCGTTTTTTAGTGCCGGCCTCTCACTGATACGGCTAAGATAATCGGTCAGGTTCTGTTGGGGCAGAGGCTGCTTAAAGGATTGTCCCCACATTAGCGTATGTCCCAATAAAATGTCTGCACCGCTAAAGTGATCTCCCAAAATAAACGGTTTATCAGCGAGACCCTGAGCAAATAATTGTAATGCTTTTTGGTACTCCCATGCAGCGGTATCAAAAATAGTGGCTATTCTCTGCGCGGCTGGCAAGGCGAACTTGTGTTTGCCGATTCCATAATGGTTGCTCTAACTCGGCAAGGGCAAAGAAGCACCAGCGGTCGTAGTGGGCGCGTAGAGCGGGGGAATCTGGTGCGAGTTCTGGTGCGTATTGGTTGATAACGTAGTTAAGGCACCTCTGCTTAATTCGGTAATGTCTCAGCGGAGCCTCTGGCGTACGCTGGCAAGGCGCGGCAGGAACGACTGCATGGATGCAGGAGGTAGCGCAACGCAGGAGCAGTTGCCGAGATTAAGGCTGGCTCTGTCCTTAATGAGGCTCGCAACGCTGTCCAGTGTGCGCCAGAGGCCCGCCCTTCGGGGCATAGCCAAGAAGGACTCCGCTGTGTTGCCGCCATTTGAAAGGCAGCCAGCCTTCCTGCATGACGGCGCCTTGCTGAGCCCTTCTTGGCTAAGCCTGAGGCATCACCGAATTATCAGAGGTGCCTTAACAATAGCCGCAGATTCCGTGAGTATTAAATCACCCTCGACCAGAGTCGGCACTTTGGCGCCTGGGTTGAGTACAAGGTAGGCGTCAGCTTGTTGCTCACCTTTGGCAAAGTTGAGGGCGATAAATTCGTACGCTTGGCCAGCTTCTTCCAGAGCCCAAAGTGCGCGAGTTGAGCGAGAACGTGGCAGGCCATAAACGGTTATCATAAAGCTCTTCCATTGGTGTTTACTATTTTATGTTAATAAAAAGCATCTTCTCCCAGTTTTATCGAGTGGTCAAAAGTCTTGTTTTCGTAGGCTTGGCGGGAGCGTGTTTTGCGGTGATAAGTTTGGCAATGATGGGCTCGTGGATAATAGCTTTACGCATGCGGCACTTTTCTGTGGTGATGTTGCTGCTAAGCAATGTTGTTATCGCTGAGCCAGAAGTGGAGGTCATTAACCATTACTACACGGTGGCGGTTGATTCAATTGGCGAGATAGAGACTGCCGTTGAAGCGGCATCGCCGCTTCGCGGCCCAAACAAAACCTACCACGGCTATACCGATAGTCAGGTTAATTGGAGCTGGTGGTGGCGGAAAGAAGCTAATTTATGTCGGATTAGCCGGGTGGAGTCTAAGGTCACTATCGAATATACCTTACCAAGGTTAGAAACCGATCCGCGTAATTTTCGAGTGAGAGGTGTCTGGAGCGAGTGGTTTTGGGCCTTAAAATCCCATGAGAATAATCATGGTCGCAATGCCATTGCGATTGCCCGTCAGGGTGAAAAGGCAATATTGGCTGTTGAGCCCCACACTGATTGTACTGTGATAGACCAGCGGGCAAGCGCAATTGCAGCGGGCCTGATAGAAGCGCTTAAATTACGCGATGCTGAATACGATAAGCGAACAAATCATGGCGAGCTCGAGGCCGGGGAACTCAACGATTATTTTTGAATATGGGATCCTGGCCCTAATGAAATAGAACGTTGACCAAAGTTAGGTATTGCTTATTATATCGCGCGCGATATAATCGCTTTAGATTTAAATTATGAGGATTAAAGATCATGGCGACAGTTTACGATTTCAAATTAAATACTTTGCAGGGCAATGAATTAGATTTTTCTGCCTACCAAGGCAAGGTTGTTTTAGTTGTTAATACGGCGAGCAAGTGCGGCTTTACCCCCCAGTACGAAGGGCTGCAAGCTTTGCATGAAAAGTTTAAAGATCAGGGTTTAGTGGTTGTGGGTGCTCCTTGTAATCAGTTTGCGAATCAAGAGCCGGGGGATGCTTCGACGATTGAGGGAAGCTGCTTAATTAACTATGGCGTTAGTTTTCCTATTACCGAAAAGGTGGACGTAAACGGAAAAAATACGCACCCGCTATTCGCTTATTTGAAAGAGAGCGCACCGGGCACCTTGGGTAATCGCGTTAAATGGAATTTCACTAAGTTTTTGATTGGTAAAGATGGCAAGCCCATTAAACGTTATGCGCCGACGACGAAGCCTCAACAGATGGCTGGCGATATTGAGGCTGCGTTAAATGCCTGAATCTGTACTCGCGAAGCCTGACAATCCGCTGAGCTTGGATAATCAGCTTTGTTTTCCGCTCTATGCGGCCTCCAGGCTGGTGACCCGGATGTATCACGACAAGCTTGCGCCCCTGGGCATTACTTATCCGCAATATGTGGTGTTAATGATTCTTTGGGAGCATGCGCCTTGTTCGGTGGGTGTGGTGGGAGAAAAGGCAATGTTGAATAGTAATACCCTGACGCCCCTGTTAAAGCGCATGGAGCAGCAAGGTTTATTGATCCGGCAGCGGGATAACCGTGATGAGCGCCAAGTTAATGTCACTTTGACAAAGGCAGGGCTGCAGCTACAAACGGAGTGCAGCTGCATTCCCGCTGAGTTAATGGCGCGCTTCTCGGATGGCGCTGAAGAAGAGCTTGTGCAGCTTAAACATCTTTTAACGCGTGTTCTTCCAAAAATGCAAAGGGCATTGGAAGCAGGGCAGGCATAATTTAAAAAACGCTATTTTAGAAACAACAAACCCCAGTAAACCTACTGGGGTTTGTTGTTCCGGCCTGACATAGCTTGTCAGGCTAGTCTTAGTAAGACTTAGGCAGTCCCAGTACGCGCTCACCAATAAAGGACAGAATCATCTGCTCTGTAACAGGCGCAATGCGTGGCAGGATAGACTCGCGGAACAAACGTTCTACGTGGTATTCACGGGCATAGCCCATACCACCATGGGTCAGCACCGCTTTGGTACACGCGTCAAATGCTGCGCGGGCGCTGAGGAACTTGGCCGCATTGGCTTCGGCACCACAGGGCAATTTTTTGTCGTATAGATCCGCTGCGCGTAAGCACATCCAGTAAGCAGACTCGAGATAAGTCCACGCTTCTGCCAATGGGTGTTGAATACCTTGGTTTTGACCGATTGGGCGACCAAATACCACGCGCTCATTGGCGTATTGGGCGGCTTTGTCCAGAGCAGCGCGGCCAATACCGATGGCTTCAATGCCGACCAAAACCCGCTCTGGGTTTAGGCTGTCTAGCAAGTAATAAAAACCTTTGCCGACTTCACCGATAACATCTGAATCAGGAATGAAATAGTCATCGATATAGGTCGCGTTGGAATCTACCGCGTTGCGGCCCAGCTTCTTGATGCGACGCACTTCAATTTTGGTTCGGTCCAAATCAGCGTAGAACAAGGTCATGCCGTCAGTGGGGCGCTTACATTCTTCTTTTGGTGTGGTGCGGGTTAGCAGCACAATTTTATGCGCTTCTTGACCGGTAGACGTCCACATTTTGCGGCCGTTAACGATATAGCCGCCGTCAACTTTCTTGGCGAAAGTTTTGATGCTGGTGGTGTCCAGGCCAGCGTCTGGCTCGGTCACGCCGAAGCAGGCTTTTTCTTTGCCCGCGATCAGTGGCTCTAACCAGCGTTTTTTCTGCTCATCAGTACCGTGCACGACAATCGCGTGGGGACCAAATAAGTTGATGTGGATGGCTGATGCTGCTGATTGGCCACCGCCACTGGCGGCAACAGCGTGCATCATAATGGCAGCTTCGGTTACGCCAAGGCCAGCGCCTCCGAGCTCTTCTGGCATGGTAATGCCCAGCCAGCCTGATTTGGCCATGGCGTCGTAAAATTCTTCTGGAAAGCGTGCTTCTTCGTCGCACTCCATCCAGTAGTCGTCGCTGAACTCGGCACAGACTTTCCGCACGCTCTCATCGATTTCTTTGTGCAGCTCATTGAAAGTAAAGTCCATCGCGGCTCTCCTCGGTCAGATGGTATGAATGCAGTCACTATCGCAGTAACTATCATCGTAGTAATGCCGTAATGGTACGAAATAGTACGCTACAGCACAATAAGAAAGCGAAATATGCTCTCTGCTCAGCTAAAGAACGCCTGTTCAAGTCGCTCTCTGTGGTTGGGGTGAGCGATATCAATCATTCGCTTCGCCCGGGTTTTTCGATCAACCCCGCGAAGCATTGCAATGCCGTACTCTGTTACCACTGCATCCACATTGTACTGCGGAATGGTAATAGAGGTGCCTGTGGCAAGTGATGCAACTAGTCGTGAGTGCTCGCCAGAGGGGTCGGCCGCAGGCAGGGCAATGATAGAGAGGCCGTCTGCTTGGGCTCGGGCGGCGGCGGCAAAATCGGGTAGACCACCGGGGCCACTCATGGATTTGCCGTTGAGCATCTCGGCATTGACCTGGCCGCAAAGATCGACCTCGATGGCAGAGTTAACGGCGTGTAGTTTGGGAGCGGCAGCTAATAGCGCTGCATTGTGGCTGCGCTCTACGCCGCAAATTTCAAGCTGGGGGATATCCAGCAATTGTTTGTAAAATTCTTCGCTACCCAGTGCGACGGTGCTGATAATTGGGCTGCCTGGTTCTAATACGTCGTTATCGATAAGACGTAACAAACTGTCGCTGACCATGCCGCTATGAATACGAAGCTGCTGGTGTTGAGATAACGCACCCATCAACTGGTTTGGTACTTTGCCAAGGCCACATTGCAGGGTTGCGCCATTGGGGATCAGTGAGGCGATATTGTCAGCAATGGCTTGAGAAACGGCATTTTCGCTACCTGCGTCGTAGACCGGCAGCGGGGTATCGCTCTCGGTATAGGCGCTAATTTTATCGAAAGCAATGCTGGGCGAGTTCGGCAAGCTCGGCACATTGGGGTTAATCACCGCCAAAATCTTACTGCAGTTTGTCAGCACGCTGGGTAAAAATTCGCCCTGAGGGCCCAGGCTGCATTGGCCGTGTTCATCGGGTGGCGCAACTTGCAGCAGCACGGTATCAATGGCTTCTGGCATGGTCAGCGACTGCTGGATTTGGCTGTAGGTCATTGGCGCAAAATGGACGTTGCCGGTGTCGTGCTTGGCAAAACTCGGTTGCATGAAATAAACGGACATTTGACGGCCAGCAGTGGTCGACAGGTTGCGTTTGTTGACGCCGGGGATAAAACTGCAAAAGAAGTGGCAGTTTGCTGTGCTGTCGGCAGCAGTCACAATGGCTTCTGTCAGGGCGATTGGCTCGCCAGCACTGCCGGAAACGAATACCCGCTCATTTTGCTTGAGGTAGCCAAGGAGTTTTTCAGGAGAAATCGCGGTCATTTTTATGTAGCCTCAAAAGACGGGGGCGGGATTGCCGCTGCTAATACTGACTTAATTTGCACACAATAAAAGCTTTAGCTTGTTTATAGTATGCTAGCAATCTAATGTTATTTTTTCAATCTTGATGTTGCTGCGCGACGGTTTCAGTACAGCTATTTCAATACCAGCGAGGTGTATCGTGGCCAGAGTGGCTCATCCACGTCTTTTTGTCCAAAACAATCCCCAGCGGCCGGCACTTATTATGGCTGACACGGGGCAAATCCTCAGTTATGGCCAGCTGGTGGAGCGCAGTGATCGTGGTGCTCAGCTGCTTACCACGCTGGGTTTGCAAGAAGGCGATACCATTGCGATCTTCCTGGAAAATCATATTTGCTATCCGGAGCTTTGTTGGGCGGCTAAAAACGCCGGTATTACCTATGCCTGTATTCCCAGCCGGTCGACAGTAGAGGAAGTGGCGTACATTGTTGACAATTGCGATGCTAAATTACTGATCAGTTCCATTGCTTTGCGGGATACTGCTGTGAAGGTGGCGCAGCATCTTGCTCAGCAGTGCCAGTATTTGATGGTAGATGGGGAGGTTGGCGCTTTCGCTAACTACGAGGTGCTGCTGCAGGCTTGTGAGCCAAGGCCATTAAAGGGGCGTCGTCGAGGGCCCTCCATGCTTTACTCCTCGGGCACCACCGGTAAACCCAAAGGCATACGCTCACCGCTGCCAGATGCCCCACCGGAGGAGCCACCACCGCGCTTGGCTATGTTGGAGAAAATGTACCAGCTTAGTGACCAAACGGTGTTTATTAATCCGGGCCCGTTTTATCACGCTGCGCCGGGACGATTTATGATTTGTCTGCACCGTTTGGGTGGTACGGTGATTAGTTTTAAACGCTTTGATCCTGAGGCGTGCTTGGCGGCGATTGATGAGTATCAAGCGACCCACGGGCTTTTTGTTCCCACCATGTTTACTCGAATATTGTGCCTTGATAGCAAGGTGAAGGAGAAGTATCGCCACGACTCTTTACGCTGTGTGGCACATTTGGGCGCGCCTTGTCCTATACCCATTAAAGAGCAGATGATCCAGTGGTGGGGGCCGATATTGGGTGAAACTTATGCCGGCACCGAGGCGGTGGGACACACCTATATCAGCTCGCCGGAGTGGCTTGAGCATAAAGGTTCGGTGGGGCGTCCCGCGGGAAATTGTGAGTTGCGAATAGTCGATGACAGCTCGGGTGAAGAGATGCCTGCAGGTGAGCCGGGGCTAATTTATATGCGCAATGGCAAGCGTTTTGAATATCACAAAGATAGCGATAAAACCAAAGACGCTTTTATTGAAGGTGGCTGGGCAACACTGGGTGATATTGGGTATTTGGACGAGGATGGCTATCTTTATCTCACCGACCGTAAAGCCGATATGATCGTTTCCGGTGGCGTTAATGTGTATCCCCGAGAGGCTGAAAATGTATTGCACAGACACCCGCTAATAGCTGATGTTGCTGTCGTTGGTGTGCCCGATGAAGAGTTAGGCGAGGTGGTGAAGGCGGTAGTTGAAATTGAGGGTGACAATACGCTCCCCAACGATTTTGAAGCAGACGTTATCGCATTTTGCCGGCAGTATCTGGCGCCGCAAAAGTGCCCGCGATCGGTGGATATCGTCGAGGAATTACCTCGCAATGAAGCGGGTAAGTTATTAAAGCGATTGGTTCGAGACCGTTACTGGCAAGATCGAGCATCGCGTTTGGTATAAAAGTGGAAGTCAGTGCCCGCGCCGCCTCAGTCTTCACCCAGTGCTTGGTTTTTCATGTTGCTGGCCAGCTCTTCGCCCAGATACGCATCGATAAAATGGTGGGCCACATACAGCAACGGCGTCATGGCAATGGCGATAAAGACCTTATAAATATAGTTCATTACGCCAATTGCCAGTACCAATGACAGGCTCCAGCCCGCGCCAATATAAAAGGCGACAAACAACACCACAAAGCTGTCTATCAGCTGGCTGACAAGAGTTGAACCGGTTGCCCGAAGCCAAATGTAGCGCTCGCCAGTCAGCTTTTTCACTCGATGAAACACCACAACGTCAATTAGTTGGCCGATCAGAAAGGCGATCAGGGAACCGATGATGATCCACAGGCCCTGGCCAAAAATAAGTTGAAAGGCGGTATTGAGGTTGCCGACATCTCGCTTCAGTGCGAGTTGCTCGCTGGAAGATACGTTGGCAGCTAAATGCGACTGGGGCCAAAAATCGGCGGGCACTAGTTGGATGCCAACATACACTAGCGCAAAGGCATATAGCACTAAACCTGCAGTAAGGTAGGAAAGCAGTTTCACGCCCCGCTTGCCGTAGTATTCGTTAATGATATCGGTCATTACAAATACCACTGGCCATAACAGCACTCCGGTAGTGAGATTAAACGAGAGATTGTCGACGCCAAAGATCTGGAAATCTGCGTTTTGCAGGCCTAGCGTTTGCTCCAAGGAAAATATTTTTACGCCGATAAGTTCTGCCAACAGGGCATTGGCGACAAAGAAACCACCCAACACAATAAATAGTCGCAGCGCTTTGTTATCTAAATTATGGGCAGTCATATTTTTGCCATTGGAGGTTTGGGGAATGGGGAGCCAAAGTAGGCAGAATTGGTTAGCATGCCCAAATCGATTTTGTATTAACAGGATATTTTGACATGAGTGTATCTACCGCGCCGCTGGTTTTGATTAGTGGTGCTTCCCAGGGGATTGGTGCTGCGGTTGCAGAATGCTTTGCCAATGCAGCACAGCCATTTCGATTGGCATTGCTTGCCCGTAATGCGCAGGGTTTAAAAGCGGTTGCAGAGCGTTGTGGTGGCGCAGAAGCGGTGCAGGTTTTGACGGTTGATGCCAGCGATGAAAAAGCCGTGGCGGAGTTGGCTGAAACCTTGGGAAAGGTGGATGTGCTAATCAACAATGCCGGGCGTTGGCTGGGGAAAAGCGTGATGGATATGAGTCCAGCGGAGTTTGACGACATTATCAACGCCAACTTACGCAGCACGTTTTTGTTGAGCAAAATGGTGTTGCCCAAGATGCTGGCAGCGGGGCAGGGGGATATTTTTAATATGGCCTCGACAGCGGGCGTTGAAGGTTATGCTGGGGTGTCGGCGTATTGCGCCGCTAAACACGGGGTTATGGGGTTTAGCAAAGCACTGCGAGAAGAAGTGAGGGGCAAAAATATTCGGGTGTGCACCGTTTCTCCCGGCCCGACGTATTCGCCGTCATGGCAGGAGAGCGGCATTGATCCAGGCCAGCTGATGCCTACAGCTGATGTCGCCAAGGTTTTTTTGCAAATGTACCAAATGGATCGCAATGTGGTGGTAGAGGATTTGTTACTGCGGCCTCAGTCGGGCCATATTGTGAGTCATGATTAAGCTTATGACGCGGTGAGGTTTAGAGCGGCTCACAAGTCATCCTTACTTGCGAGCCGCTAAGTGCTATCGCATTGCCTTAAAGCAACTGCGAACCTCATTTACAAAAGTTTCTGGTTGTTCAAAGGCGGCAAAGTGACCGCCTTTCTCTAACTCGTTCCAGTAACGTAGATTGGGGTATTTGCGGTCTGCCCAGGGTTTTACCGAGCGGAAAATTTCTTTGGGGAAAATAGAAATTCCCACCGGAATATCGCTTTCGAAGCCAGAGCCAAAAGCGCTATTAAAACTCTCCCAGTACAGCCGTGCCGACGAAGCTGCGGTATTCGTGAGCCAGTATAAGCTGATGTCGTCCAGGATTTTGCTCGTGCTTAAGGCGTCTTCCGGTTCGCCGTTATTATCGGTCCAGGCATAAAACTTTTCGTAGATCCAGGCTGCTTGCCCCACTGGGGAGTCTGCCAAGGCGTAGCCCACGGTTTGGGGGCGAGTGCTTTGTTGTTTGGAATAGCCCGAATCCCAGTCTTGATAAAACTGAAAAGAGGCGAGGGCGGCTTTTTCTTTATCGTTGAGATTTGCCCTTTCTGCCTCGTTAGGTAAAGCGATGGCCATATTCAGGTGAATCCCTAAGCACTCAGGGGGGTGGATATTGCCCAGAGCCCCAGTCACTGCAGAGCCCCAGTCACCACCTTGAGCGACAAAGTTGGCGTAGCCCAGGCGGCGCATTAATGTTATCCACGCATTAGCGGTGCGCTCAATGCTCCAGCCAGTTTGCTCGGGTTTGCCCGAGAAGCCGTAGCCGGGCAGTGCGGGTATAACCAAGTGAAAGGCGTCGTTGGCATCGCCACCATATTCAGTGGGGTTGGTGAGGGGGCCAATCACATCCATAAACTCCAATACTGAGCCGGGCCAGCCGTGGGTCATCACCATTGGCAGGGCATTGTCATGGGGTGAACGGATATGCAGAAAGTGAATGTCTAGACCATCGATAGGAGTAATGAATTGAGGGTGCGCATTGAGCCTGGCTTCGCAGCTACGCCAGTCGTACTCGTTTTGCCAGTACTCACATAGAGCTTTGAGTTTGTGCAGCGGCACACCCTGAGACCAATCGTTGACGGTTTCTTGTTCTGGCCAGCGCGTTATGGCAAGGCGGGTTTTTAAATCGTCCAATGCCGTTTGGGGAATGTCGATTTTAAAGGGCGTTATTGTCTCAGACATGTGGGGTCCTTGTTGTCGTTGTATTGGCGTTACTTAGCCAAAAATGTTTCGTCGGTCAGTGTGTATGCTGGGCTGGAGTATGGTTGGCCTCAGCTTAGGTGAGCAGCATCGCCGATTTAGGCTCGGCTGTGACCTTGGTAACTCACTCAATATTTATGGTCAATTTCGCCTTGAATTCTTGTTCGTATTCGAACGGGAGTTTTGGTGGAGGTTTAGTCAATCCGTAGATTTGTTATGGCGCAACTTTCCCTCAAGCTCTTCGCTGCCAGCATAGCGGTCAATGAATACGACGTCTATGACGCCATTTTTATGCTGAATTTTGAATATTGATGTGGTGTAATTCCTGAACAAGTTTCGCTGCCTAACGAACAAGTCTGGGCAGTAGCATCAATAGCATGAATTTAAAAATAACAGTGCAGGAGTTTGCTTGAAACCTACAAATATCCGAGACCCGGAGTATTTCCACAAGGTCGTCGATTGTCAGTACGCGTGCCCAGCTCATACGCCAGTGCCTGAGTATATTCGGCTTATTGCCGCCCAACGGTATACCGATGCCTACATGATTAACTGGGAGTCTAATGTCTTTCCCGGCGTATTGGGGCGCACCTGTGACCGTCCCTGCGAACCCGCGTGTCGGCGGGGTCGGGTAGAAGAAGAACCCGTGGCGATTTGCCGTCTCAAACGTGTGGCGGCCGATAACAAATCCGATATACAAGACCGCCTTCCCGTCATCCCCAAAACCAAAAATGGCAAGCGCATTGCTTTAATTGGCGGCGGACCGGCGTCGTTAACGGTGGCCCGGGATTTAATGCCGCTGGGTTACAACATCGACCTTTACGATGACCAGCCCGCGGGTGGCGGTTTTATGCGCAGCCAGATTCCTGCCTTCCGGTTACCTGAAAGCGTTCTCAATGAAGAGGTCGATTTAATCCTCAATATGGGGGTGTTAACTCACTTCAATACTTACGTCGATAGCCTTAAGTCAGTGTTGGATAAGGGCTACGATGCGGTATTTGTGGGCAGTGGCGCGCCTCGGGGACGGGACTTGAACATCCCTAACCGGGAAGAAGCCGATGCCAATGTGCATATTGGCATTGATTGGCTCTCCAGCGTTGCCTTTGGCCATATTGAGAAAGTGGGCAAAAAGGTGATTGTACTGGGCGGCGGCAACACCGCGATGGATTGTTGCAGAACGGCCCGTCGCCTGGGTGGCGAAGAGGTCGTGGTTGCCGTGCGCAGTCCCTTTGCAGAGATGAAAGCGTCGCCCTGGGAAAAAGAAGATGCCCAGCATGAAGGTATTCCCATTCATGATAATCACGTACCGAAAGAATTTGTGGTTGAAGAGGGGCGCTTAAGCGGTGTGATTTTTGAAAAGGTCGAAGCGGTTTACGATAATAACGGCAAACGCTCACTCGTACCCACTGGCGAAGAGCCGGTGTTAATCTCCTGCGATGATGTTCTGGTTGCGATTGGTCAGGAGAACTCTTTCCCCTGGATTGAACGGGATATCGGTATCAATTTTGGCGAGTGGGATATGCCGGTGGTAGACAAAGTGAGCTTCCAGTCTAGTAATCCCAGCGTTTTCTTTGGTGGTGACGCCGCCTTTGGTCCCGAGAATGTGATTACGGCAGTGGCGCATGGCCATCAAGCGGCCATTTCCATCGATATGTTTTGTCAGGGCGAGGATGTAACAAAGCGGCCGCCACCGGGGGTGACCTTGGTCAGCCAGAAAATGGGTATTCATGAGTGGAGTTACGACAGTCAGATAGAAGACGATGTCCGCTATGTGGTGCCTCAGGCTGAACTTAAGCAAACCCTGAATGACCGTAAGCTGGAAGTGGAACTGGGGTTTGATGCCGCCACGGCATTTAAAGAAGCCGAGCGCTGCTTAAACTGTGATGTGCAAACCGTATTTGCCGAAGATCGCTGTATTGAGTGCGATGCCTGTGTGGATATCTGCCCAACGGATTGCCTGACATTTACGGTTAATGACGAAGAAGAAACTCTGCGCTCGAAGCTGAAAATGCCAGCCAAAAATACCGAGCAAGATCTGTTTGTATCAGAAGATTTACCCACGGGTAGAGCGCTGATTAAGGACGAAGATGTGTGTTTGCATTGTGGTTTATGCGCTGAACGTTGTCCCACTTCGGCTTGGGATATGCAGAAGTTTTATTACTCGGTGACCAAAGCTGGGCAACAAGGCGGTGCCGCATGAAACAGATTACCGCAGTGAATGACTTTGTTATTAAATTTGCCAACGTCAACGGCACGGGTTCTGCCAGTGCTAACAATATGTTCGCCAAGTCGTTATTCCGTATGGGCTTGCCGGTGAGTCCTAAGAATATCTTCCCGTCTAATATCCAGGGTTTGCCGACCTGGTATGAAGTGAGGGTGAGTGACAAGGGCTATTTGGGTCGCAGGGGTGGGGTCGACATGATGGTCTGTGTTAATCCCCAGAGCATGGCCAAGGATGTTAAAGAGGTCGAACCGGGTGGCTACTTCCTTTATGACTCCAGTAAGCCGCTGGATCTTCGCTTAGTGCGCAATGACATAAACTATATTGGCATTCCTTTAAAAGATATTTGCCAGCGAGAATATAAAGATCCCCGTCAACAGCAGCTGTTCCGAAATGTAATCTATGTGGGCGCTTTATCTGCACTGTTGGATATTGAGTTTGAGGTGTTGACCAACTTGGTTGCGGACTTGTTTCGCGGTAAAGAAAAACTGATTACGCCAAATGTCCACGCTTTAGAATTGGGTTACCACTACGCCAAAGAGCATTTTCAATGTCCGCTGGGTATTCGAGTGGAGCGCCGTGATGCCGTCGGTGATCAAATATTGATAGATGGCAATACAGCCGCCTCACTCGGTGCCATCTACGGTGGCGCCACCGTTGCAGCCTGGTACCCCATTACGCCATCCACTTCGGTAGTGGATGGCTTTGAAAAATACTGCAAACGTTTGCGTATTGATCCCGGTAGCGGCCATAAAAATTACGCAATCGTACAGGCTGAAGATGAGCTGGCGGCCATTGGTATGGTGATTGGCGCGTCTTGGAATGGCGCTAGAGCGTTTACGGCCACTAGCGGCCCCGGCATCTCGCTGATGAGTGAGTTTTTGGGGTTGGCGTATTTTGCTGAAATACCCACAGTATTGATTGATGTGCAGCGCGCGGGCCCCTCCACAGGTATGCCGACCCGCACCCAGCAGTCTGATATTTTGGCCTGTGCTTACGCCTCCCACGGCGATACCAAGCACGTGTTGCTGTTTCCGGCTACGCCAAAAGAATGCTTCGATATGACCGCCGAAGCCTTTGACTTGGCTGAGACACTCCAGACGCCAGTGATTATGCTCACCGATCTGGACCTGGGCATGAACGACAATATGTCTGAGCCCCTGCGGTGGGACGACAAGCGTCACTATCGTCGTGGCAAAGTGCTCAACGAAGAACAGCTAGAGAATATGAACGAGCGCTTCGGCCGTTATTTAGATGTAGACGGCGATGGCATTCCTTATCGTACTTATCCGGGCACCCATCCCACCAAGGGCAGTTTCTTTACCCGCGGCACCTCTCGCGATGAATATGCGGTGTATACCGAAGACAGCGAGGCTTACGAGCAGAATATGCAACGGTTGCTGCTTAAATGGGAAACCGCCAAGATCGAAGTTCCGGCACCGGAGCTGATTCAAGCTGGTAAGGACGGGAGTGCGGTTGGCGTGATTCACTTTGGCACCAGCCGAGATTCGACCTTAGAGGCCATCGATATGTTGGCAGCCGAAGGGGTGGCGGTAGATAGCTTACGGATTCGGGCTTTTCCTTTTTGCAAAGACGTTGATGATTTTATCGACAGTCATGACACCGTTTTCGTAATTGAACAAAACCGGGATGGTCAATTGCGTACTTTGCTTGTGAATGAGTGCGAAGTCTCGCCCAAGCAACTGCTGCCGATTTTAAATTACGGCGGTATGCCGATTACAGCGCGGTTTATTCGCGACAAAATAGCCGCGGTAGCAAAGGGGGATAACGTTACCCCAATGCGTAAAAAATCTGCTGGCAAGGAGAAATAGCGATGACTTATATCCGACCTAATTTTCGTCATCCCGAACTGCCGGTGAACGAACTTGGTTATACCCGCAAAAATTATGAAGGCGCGCTTTCTACATTATGTGCTGGCTGTGGACATGATTCGATTAGTGCCGCGATTGTGCAAGCCTGTTTTGAAATGTCCATTGAGCCCCACAATGTCGCTAAACTATCCGGCATTGGCTGTTCATCTAAAACCCCGACGTATTTCCTCGGTAACTCCCACGGATTTAACTCTGTACACGGACGTATGCCGTCGGTGGCAACCGGTGCCAATCTGGCAAATCGGGATATGATTTATGTGGGTGTTTCAGGTGATGGTGACACGGCCTCAATTGGCATGGGCCAATTTACCCACGCGGTGCGTCGTAATTTAAATATGATGTATGTGGTAGAAAATAATGGCTGCTATGGCTTAACCAAGGGTCAGGACTCGGCGACTGCGGATGTAGGCTCTATCAGCAAAAAAGGTGAGCCTAACCCCTTTGAGCCCATTGATCTTGTCAGTGTGGCCCTGCAGCTGGGTGCGACCTTTGTTGCCAGAAGCTTTTCTGGTGACCGAGAGCAACTGGTGCCTTTAATCAAAGCCGCAATCAGTCATCGCGGTTTTGCCTTTATTGATGTGATATCGCCCTGTGTTACCTTTAACAATAATCCCGGTTCTACCAAAGGCTACAGTCACGTACGCGAGCATCTGGCGGCAACCGGCACCGTAGATTATGTCCCTTTTAAAAATGAAATCACCACCAGTTATCGAGACGGTGAGTCTAAAGAAGTGACGCTTCACGATGGCTCGGTAGTGCATTTGCACAAAGCCGATCCGGAGTTGAATATCAGTAGCCGCCGCTCGGCGCTACGTTTGATTAAGGACTATAAAGCCAAGGACCAAATTCTGACGGGCTTGCTGTTTATGGATGAAAATTCGCAAGATCTGCATGAGGTGGTCGGTACCAGTAAAACTCCATTGCGGTCACTGGGGGAGTCTGAACTTTGCCCCGGTCAGAAGGTGCTGGACAAGCTCAATGAGAGCTTGCGTTAACATATTGCTGTTAAAAGAAGAGAAGAGTTGCTCCTCTCTTCACCATCATGACAAGTCTAGATTGCTAAAGCTTTCTAAACATTGATGAGGCGGCTTTTGGATGAGGCTTTGGTCGCGTTGAATCCACGCGGTTTGAAATCCTGCCGCGCTGGCGGCGTCCAGTTCTTCGACAATATCTGAAAGAAATAAGATGTCTGTTGCCGGTATATTCAGGGCTTGTTGAATTGCCTGGTAGGAGGCGGCTTCTTTTTTCGGACCGGTGGTGGTGTCAAAGTGGCCACTGAAGAGTGGCAGTAAATTGCCTGCTTCACTGAATTCAAAGAATAATTTTTGAGCGTGAATGGAGCCGGATGAATAAACGTAAAGAGGAATGCCTTGCTGGTGCCACTCTTTTAGCTTTGTCACTGCATCCTGATACATATGCGCTTGGTAATCACCCTGGCGATAGCCGTCTTCCCAGATCAGCCCCTGTATGGTTTTTAGTGGGGTGATCTTTTTATCTTCGGCAATCCAGTCCAACAGTTGCTGAATTAATGCTTCAGTGTGGCTGGTATCTAGATTCGCAATTTGGGCGGTTTCCCTTAATACGGCTTTCACGGCGGGGGTATTGGCGTTTGCTCTGACAAAGTCTGGCAGTTTTGCCGCCGCGTAGGGAAAGAGTGTTTTGTGAACAAAGTCGATGGCGCTCGTGGTGCCTTCAATATCGGTGACAATCGCCTTGATCATGCTTAGGCCTCAATTCGGGAGTAATGATCAGCAATGCTGCTACCGGTGTAATGGGCGACCCAGCCATCCGGGTTGTTAAAAAAACGAATTGCCACCAGGTCTGGTGAGGGACCTAGGTCAAACCAGTGGGGGGTATTGGCGGGGACGCTGAGGAGATCGCCTTTTTCGCAGAGCACCTCATAAACTTTGTCGCCAATATGCAGGGCAAACAGTCCTTGGCCTTGAACAAAGAAACGCACTTCATCTTCGCTGTGGGTATGCTCGGAGAGAAATTTTTGGCGAAGTTCGTCTTTTTGCGGGTTGTCGCTGTTCAGGCTGATGACATCGACGGTTTGATAGCCCTCTTCATCGATCAATTTGCGAATTTCAGTCTGATAGGCGGCAATGACAGCATCTTGGTTGGCACCGGCCAGAATATCGTCCCGGGTTGACCACTGTTCAAAGCGTATACCGGCTTCTTTTAAATTTTTGGCAATATCGGCGGGCTTATCTCCGCTCCAAATAGCGTCATGTTGATTGGTGTCGGCAAAAATTTTCAGCGTTGTCATTGTTTTTCCTCAGTGGTGGCGCCGCATTTCCAGCTCGCAGGACAGCAAAAAGTCCAGCGCTTCCAGCCTGTGCATACAATTGTCCAGACTATCAGCCCAGCAATAAATTCCGTGGCCGCGAATGAGGTAGCCGGGACAGTCGGGGTGCGCTATGAGGTATTGGTCCACTTCAAGGGCGAGGGCGTGAATATCTTGGCTGTTCTCAAAAATAGGGATGGTGACTCGGCTGTCATGGCTGTTGATGCCAGCAAAAGCTTTCTGTAGTTCATAGCCTTCAAAAATCAGCTCGGTGCTTTCGCCCATTAGCATAGATAAAACGGTTGCTTTGGGGGAGTGGCAATGGAGAACCGCGCCAATGTCCGTAAAGCGGGCATAGAGCTGTGTGTGAAGCTCTGTTTCTGCGGAGGGTTTGCCGTCGGTAAGTGTGTTGCCGCTTAGGTCAACGGCAATAAAATCCGTTGGCGCTAAACGGCCCTTATGTTTGCCAGAGGCGGTGACTGTCGCGGTATTTTCGCTGAGTCGCATAGAAAAATTGCCGCTGGTCGCGGGTACCCAGCCGCGCTGATAAAGTGCGTCGCCAGCCGCAGCCAATGCAGTAGCCTGTTGATAGAATGTTTTGCGATCAATCATGCACGTTTGCCTGTCTTTCGGTCGCGGAACTAGTGCTGGCGGCCTGCAAATGCGCCAGTATCTTGTCTCTATTAGGGCGTTCTACCACGCCGTACTCGGTGACGATAGCATCAATTAAGTTTGCCGGGGTGACATCGAAGGCGGGGTTGCTACTACTGATACCGTCGGGAGCAACGGCCTTGCCATTTTGGTGGGTGATTTCCTCAGCTGGGCGTTGTTCTATGGGAATGTCCTTGCCGTCAATATGGGCATCAAAGGTGGACGTGGGTGCGGCAACCATAAACTTAACGCCGTGGTGTTTGGCGATAATGGCTAAATTGTAAGTCCCTATTTTATTGGCAACATCGCCGTTGGCGGCCACGCGGTCAGCACCGACAATAACCCAAGACGGTTTGTGTTGGCGCATTAGCTGCGCTGCGGCGCCTTCAATGGCAAGGGTGACGGGAATGCCTTCTTGCATAAGCTCCCAGCTGGTGAGCCTTGCTCCTTGCAGCCAAGGGCGTGTCTCGCCAGCAATCACGCCAGCAATTTTTCCATCCCGAAATGCTGAGCGAATGACGCCCAGTGCGGTGCCGTAGCCGCCGGTGGCAAGAGCCCCTGCATTGCAGTGGGTGTAAACGTGGTGCTGACCTTGTAAAAGTGCAGCACCGTGTTCGCCAATACGCTGGTTGATGGCCATGTCTTCGTGATGAATTTGCTTGGCTAGCGCTAATAACTGTGCCGGTAAGTCGTTGGTATTAGCGTGGTTTTCGATGGTTTCATCGCAGCGTTGCAGTGCCCAAAACAGGTTAACTGCCGTGGGGCGTGATTGGGCCAGTGCCTCGCGAGCAGGCTTAAGGGCTGCTGCCCAATCGGCGGTGGTGCTTTGCTGGGGCAGAGATCTGGCAGCAAGGGCCATACCGTAAGCGGCTGTTATGCCGATGGCAGGGGCGCCGCGTACCACCATATCTTTAATAGCTTGGGCTACGTCAACGGGGTTTTTATAGGCAATATAGGTCACGGCTGTCGGCAGGATACGCTGATCCAATAACTGCAGTTGATCGTCTTGCCAAATAATTGCGTCAGGGGTGCTCACTTTTGCTCTCCCATTTTGAGGGCGGCCATTATAATGCAGCTCAAGGGGCTTGCCGACGATAGAAGTCTTAAGATTTAGTGATTTTGGAGGATAAATGCCGATTTTTGCATGGGTTTTACTTACCGTGGGTCTGTTCATTGTGGTGGTACTGGCGGCAATGGCGTACCGCGCGGTGTCGCAGTTGCGTCAACAACAACGTCAGCTTCAGCGTGCGCAAGAGCAGCGTGTCAGTGAAACCTCTCTGAGCGCCTTAGAGGGGGTAAGAATATTGGCGGGCAGTTATTTGGCAGGGCAAGTTCAGGCTAGTGAAGTGTCGCTGCGTATTGCCGTGTTGCTGGACCAACCGGGCCACCCCGATGAGATCACCTCTGCGGGTAAGGCTTTTACGGAGATGGCCGCAAAGTTGGCGCATATTCCGACACATCAAGCTTGGAAAGACTTACCGGTGGCTCGGCAGCGCAAATTGCGTACTGAAATGGAAGATTTGGAAACCCTGCATCAAGACGAATTGACCCAAAGCGCAGAGGCGCTACTAGGCTTATTAAATTGATTGCTAAACGCCGGTCTGAAATGTGAATTCAGGCATTTTTCTGGCTTTGAATCAGCGCATTTAAACCGTCGACCATTTTTTCTTGCAGCTGAAGTTGGGCTTCAAGCTGTGTTTCTTCTAGAGGATCAACCCCAAATAGCGACTTATGCAGGGGAGCCAAGGTGACATAACCTAGGATCATGGAGTGGAAAGCCATGGCGGTGGGAATGCTCAAGAATTCTCGCTGCGGGTCAGCAGCGGAGGCGCTGATATAAGAAAAAAACTGCCGGTACCATTTTTCACGCAATAAGGTGAGGGTTTCATCTTCCGCGAGGGTGGCATGTTGTATCAGTCTGGCAACGTTGGGTGATTCCGTCAGTAATGCCATGATTTTCTGGATCTGTTGGCGGGTTTCGCTAAAGTCGGCGCTGGCGTCTAAGTCTTTGGTCGCTTCTGCCAGAGGGGTGAATAACCCCTGACAAACTTCTTCGTATATAGCCAGTTTATTAGGAAAATGCTTGTAGATTGCGGGACTGCTGATGTTAACAATCGAGGCAATTTCAGTCACCGCTGTGGCGGCAAAGCCTTTTTGGGCAAATAGCTTTTCGGCTACCTGAAGTATAAGTTGCCGAGTGTTTTTGCGTTTTTTCATGTGTGGTCCGACATTGCTATATTCCGTGAGAGGAGAAAACTTGCCACGTCAGTGCGGCGGTGGCAATGATACTCAAGATAAATAGCCCTGCAGCCTGCCAGCGGAAGCGGCGGCTTAATGCGGTAGGTTCTGTTGTTGCAATAAGAAAAGGGTGGCGCCGACTTTTGGGGTCTTTAATGCTATGTACCACTGCAACGGGTAATTGCTGCTCTATTTGCCGCTCAGCTTTACGTAACGCTTCTGCTCTTGCTAACTCCCACTCTTTAAAGTCTATTTCACCGTTGGCGTCATGGTCAAAGCGGCTCAGTAACTTGGCATAGTCTTGCTTCCACTCATTGAGGATATTGGCTTGGGCGTGATTGGCCAGCTCGGCGGGGTTGGGAGGGTGGCGGCTGCTAAACGCGCCAATAACGTAGAGGGGATCATCCTTGCACAATAGTTCTTCAGTGTAGCGATATTTACCGCTCAGTAGACTAAACCCTGAGTGCTGATGCCCCGCAGGAAAACGTGATGAGCCTTGCCAGGTCTTTTTACGGTGGCTGCTGACTTCCGCCCCTGTGGGGAGAATAAAGCAGCTGCCAGTAACATCAAAAATAACAAACGGCGCGTCACTGCGTCCCTTTTGTACGGTGTGCCACCGGCTGTTTTTGCCGCTGCGCCGATATTCTTCAATTTTGTACTCGTACCAGACACAGGGGCTTAGGGTGAGAGGGCTGACGAGCGCGGTATCGCCACTGTCAGCGGCCATACCAATTAACTCTACGTAGCCTTGGTGAGCCGAGCGTATTTTAGAGCTTGGCGTGTCTTCAATAATGCGGGCTCGGCGCAGACGGGAGATGCTGCCGAAACCGCAGGCCAAGGAGATGGCTGCACTAAAGCCTAGGGCGAGATAATCCACAGCTGCTGTCTCGGCTAGTTAAATAAGGCTTTTACATCCACGTCTGCCAGTTCTTCTTGCCTAAAGCTTAGGAGGTCAAAATCTTTGAAGTTAAACAGGCGGGCAACAATCACATCGGGAAACTGCTCAATTCGCACGTTATTGTTGTTTACGGCTTCATTATAGACTTCCCGGCGATCTGCTATGGCGCTTTCAAGCCCCGAAATCCGCTGCTGTAATTTACCAAAAGCTTCGTCGGCTTTTAATTCCGGGTAGTTTTCGGCCAGCGCAAACAATTGACCTAAACCACTACGCATTTGGGTTTCAGCAGCGCCAAGGCTTTTTATGTCGCCTTTGTCTTGTGCGTTGGCAACCAGTTGTCTTGCCTCTATCACCCGGCTTAAGGTGTCTTGCTCGTAGCTCATATATTGTTTGCAGGTTTCAATTAGCTTAGGGAGTTCGTCGTGGCGTTGTTTTAGTAACACATCGATATTGGCCAAGCTTTTTGACACATTGTGCTTGAGGTTAACCAAGCCGTTATACAACATAACGAGGTAAACGATCAGAAAGAGTGCAAGTCCCAGAAAAACGGCTAGGCCTATCATTGAGGCGATCCCTCAGCAGAAGAGTGAGGGATCAGTATAGCCGAGGGGCAAGAGGGGCTGAAGTGCTTTAATTGCGCATCCAGTCGGGGGCTGGTAATCCCATATTTTCTAAAAAAACGGGGTTAAACAGTTTGCTTTTGTAGCGGTCGCCGTAATCACAGAGAATAGTGACGATGGTTTTGCCGGGCCCCAGGTCTTTAGCTAGCGAAACTGCCCCCGCAATATTCACTGCGGATGAGCCCCCCAGGCAGAGGCCTTCGTTACGGAGCAAGTTAAAAATATAAGGCAGGGCTTCGGCGTCGCTGACTTGGTAGGCCTTGTCCACATGGGCTTGGCGAAGGTTGTCGGTTACCAGGCTAATACCTATGCCCTCGGTAATGGATCTGCCTTCACCACTTAACTCACCGTTGGTGAAGTAATTGTAAAGGGAGGAACCTTGGGGGTCTGCCAAGCCAATAGTCATCGCGGGGTTGTGTGCTTTTAGTGCTTGGCTAACCCCAGCCAGTGTTCCGCCGGTGCCTACCGCGCAAATAAAGCCGTCTATTTTGCCCTCGGTTTGCTGCCAAATTTCTTCGCCAGTCGTCTGTTTATGGATCTTGGCGTTAGCCGTATTATCAAACTGCCGGGCCCAGATGGCACCATTCGCTTCGGTTTCGTTAAGCTTTTCAGCCAGCCGCCTGGCGGTATGGATGTAATGGTTGGGGTCGTTATAGTTAGTGGCAGGGACTAGTCTCAGGTCTGCGCCGTAGAGATCGAGTAACTCAATTTTTTCTCGGCTCTGACTTTGCGGCATCACCACCACGCTGCGATAACCAAGGGCGTTGGCTATTAATGTCAGGCCTATACCGGTATTACCCGCTGTGCCTTCAACAATGGTGCCGCCGGGGCGGAGGCTGCCATTTTGCTCTGCGTCACGAATAATACCCAACGCGGTGCGATCTTTTACGGAGCCACCGGGGTTTAGAAATTCAGCTTTGCCGTAAATATGGCAGCCTGTTAAAGCTGATACTTCTTTGAGATAGACTAGGGGGGTGTTGCCGATAAGTTCCGGCATGGATTTAGCTTCGGTCAGGGCCATGTAATACTCCATGTTCTTGTTTGCTAATGGTATAGCTGGCGGCTATTTGTCGCAATGATTGCTGACGCATTGATGCTTTGGACTATAGAGTTGACCTCAGGTCTGATATTTTTCGGTGCGGGTAGAAATAATACTAGGGTCTGTTCACACTAATCCGATTATTACTGTTGTGGCTAAAATGACTTCCAGCAGTGACAATTGGATTAGTGTGAACAGGTCCTAGGCTGTGTTTGGGTTGATCCGCTTAATCATCCATAACGTAATACTGATAACAGAGGTTTGTTGATGGCAGATGAAGCCACAGAGCAAGTGCGCAGTGGCAAGTTTTGGGCAGAATGCATGGCTAATATTGCTCAAAATAGAGACAAAGGCAGCTTTATGCTGTTATTTGATCACTTTTCGCCCCGGGTCAATGCCTATTTGCTGGGTCAAGGTGTGGACAGTGCGACTGCTGAAGACATTACCCAAGAGGCATTGCTGGCCCTTTGGAATAAGGCCAAGCTCTATAAACCTGAAAAAGCCGCGGTGAGTACCTGGCTTTTTCGCGTCGCACGAAATCTATGGATAGATAAATTGCGTAAGCAGCGCGGCATCGCCTACGAGGCAGATGACCGCATTGCCGAAGAAACTAATATCGAACCCACTTTGGGCGCAGACGGGGATAGGCTGAAGTCTGCTCTGGATGCCTTGCCTCTCAATCAGGCGCAAGTGGTGTACAAGTCCTATTACGAGGGCAAAAGTCACAGTGAGATCGCCGCTGAAACGGGGATGCCACTAGGTAGTGTGAAGTCAAGTTTACGGCTAGCCATCAAGGCTTTCCGTGAGCAATTTGGAGAAGTTGGCAAATGAGCCGTATAGAACATCATCCCAGTGAAGACACGCTGGCCAGCTATAGTGCAGGGGCGTTGCCTGCTGCTTTGGCCTTGGTAGTGGGTTGTCATCTGGAATTTTGCTCGTCTTGTCGTCGTGATCTGGCGGGGTTGGAACATTTGGGTGGCGAGCTAATGACAGCACTGCCGCCTAAAGCGTTATCGACAGCGGCGCGAGATAGAATGCTGGACCTGCTCGACGAGCAAGTGGATATGGAAGTATCTACCGTCACGTCGACTGAAAAAGCTAAAGCTTCTTCTATGCCGGCACTGCTGAGTAAACTGACTGGCTCAGCAAACTTGGAAAGCATGCCTTGGAAGGTTGCTGCGCCAGGGATTAGACAAATTGTATTGAAAACAGGTGAAGGCAATGCCCGCTTGTTACGTATTTCAGCAGGTATGCGAATGCCAGTGCACAGCCATCGGGGCAATGAATTAACGATGATTTTGCAAGGTGGTTACAGCGATGCATTGGGTCAGTTTAATGCGGGAGATGTTGCCGATTTGGATGGCAGTGTGGAGCATCAACCCATTGCGGATGATGATCAAGATTGCATCTGTTTGGCGGGAATGGATGCGCCGCTGATTTTTAAAGGCTGGATTGCTAAATTGATGCAGCCGTTTGTGGGGATGTGAGTATTTTTTAACGGCATTAAGTAGCAAAAAGCCTTATCTGTACACCTGTACTATGAGATTAGGATTAGCAGGCCAATAAAAAAGCGCTATATAGCGCTTTTTTATTGGGTACCGATTTTTTCTGCACTCATTGTACGATTTCTTCCGGCTGCTTTTGCTTCATAAAGGGCTTCGTCAGCACGTTGGAATAACTGTTGAAGCTCTTCTTTAAGCTCGATGTTGCACTGAGCCAAGCCAATGCTAATGGTCAGTGGGATACTCAGTTCGTTGTTGGCGGTAGCGGGCTGGAGCTGCACTGCAGATCGCATGCGCTCTGCGATTACCCACGCTTCTTCCTCGCCCGTGTTGGGTAATAAAATAACAAACTCTTCACCGCCATAACGACCAATTTGATCGTACTCACGTAAATTGTTACTTAATACTTGAACTAAGTGTTTTAGAGCGATATCGCCAACGCTGTGGCCATGGGTGTCATTAATTTTCTTAAAGTGGTCTATATCCAGAACCATAAGAGATAGCGGATTATTTTTCCGTCGAGATTCCTGCACAGCATTGAGCAGTAACTCATCAATCATGCGACGATTCCAGCACTGGGTTAGAGCATCGCGGGATGCCAGCTGGTTGAGCGTTTGCTCAAGACGCACAATACGGCTGCCTGCGGCGATCCGGACTTTCAATACTCGATGGTCGAAGGGTTTGCTGACAAAATCATCTGCGCCTGCCTCCATTGCTTCAACAATGGCTTCACTACCTTCTTTGCCTGTTAGCATAAGGATATAGAAAAACTGGCCGTCGCTGCGCTCGCGAATGGTCTTACACAGCTCTGGTCCACTTAGACCTGGCATTGACCAATCGATAATCATTAGGTGAGGCGGGTTTTTTTCTGCCAGCTTAGTTAGGGCCTGATGCCCATCTTCGGCTACCACGGGCACAAAGCCCCATTCTTCTAATGCGGCGCATACTGCTAAGCGGGTTATCGGGTCGTCGTCGACCAGCAAAACATCCATATTATTGCTCTGCTATTTCATTTAATTCGCTGATGAGTTGGTCAAGCTGCTCACGTTTGGCTTGCCATTGAGTTTCCCACTGTTCAAACGGGAGCGTGATAGCTAATGACTCTAATACAGCGACTTCTTGGTAATAAGCGGTATGCACAAAATTGCCCAAAGCACTTTTTAGTCGATGTATGGCTTGTGAAAGCTTCTGTGGATCCCGCAGACCCCTGGCATTATCTATATCTGACAACATTTCTGGAAGTTCATCTAAGAACAGTCTGACGATGGACTGCATTAGCCCCTGATTACCCCTAGTGATATCGCTAAGCCGATTTTTGTCCAAAATCATGATGTTTAAGCTAGTGTCCTCGTTGGCGGAGTGCAGTTGAAGTTTTGAATCAGGTAGTTTTCTTACTGGATTGCCTTCAATTTTTTGAATTAATGATGTCAGATCACCGGGCTTTGCTATGCAGTGACTCATGCTGGCATGGAAATAGTGATTGCTACCACCATTACGTATTGAGTCAGTCAGTGCAATGATGGGGATAGGATGCCCGGTTTTGTCCTCAATTTCACGAATTTTTTCAGCAGCTTGAAATCCATCCTTAACGGGCATCTTTACATCTATCAAAATTTGGTCGAAATGACCACTCTCAAAAGCCTTTATTGCGGCTAAGCCATTGTCGACAAGGGTTAATTTATGCCCTCTGGCAGATAGTGAGTCGAGTAGTAATTGCTGAGTAAGGTGATTGTCTTCAGCAATTAGGATTGATAATGGCACTGGTGCTAGATCATGGTCTGTATCACCCTTTTGGGTGGGGGCAGAGGAAAGGCGTTGAACCTGGTTGTCGTGATTTGATTCCCGCATTTTTGGAGAGCTTGAAAAATCGTTTTTTTGTATTGTTACAGGCAAGCAAATGTAGATGTTACTGCCTTTGCCCACTTGGCTTTCTAGCCCTACATCGCCTTCCATGAGTTTGATCATCTTAGACACAATTTTTAAGCCTAGCCCTATTTCATTTACGGCTGGGTTTGTTTCATTTTGTGTTTTAGCAACAGCATCAATAATTGCCTGCTGTTTTTTTAAAGGGATGCCAACGCCAGTGTCGCTAACAGAAAATTTCACGTTAGTCTGGTTTTGATAATCTGACGTTGTCGATATATATAATGTTATGTCGCCAGAATCGGTAAATTTTACGGCGTTGTTTAATAGGTGACTTAACATTTGCTTGATTCTAAAGGAATCTGATATCAACCATTCCGGCCCATTTTCTTCGACCTCATATCGAAGTTGAATATCTTTGTCTTTGATGATGACTTTTGTTTCTTCAATCAGCTCATTCACCATTTCAATTAAATTAAATCGTGTCTTACTTATAATTAACGTTTCCGCTTGTAGTTTTGACAGATCGAGAACGTCATTCAAGGTTTCCAGTAAAGACCTGGCTGAACGATTAACAATACGGAGGTATTCTTGTTGACGTGCATCTAAGGGGGTATTTTCCAGTAGGCTATTGATTCCTAAAATACCGTTGATTGGAGTGCGTAGGTCATGGCTTATGTTGGCTAGAAATTTGTTTTGGTTGGTGATTTGTTCTTCTGCATTGGCTTTGGCAAGTTCTAGTTTTTGGATCTGTTGTGTTGTTTTTTCTGTAGAAGAATGCTCTCGTAGCGCTGCTTGGTTAAGAACATGGTTAAAGGCAATCGCAAGATTTTGTAAGCTTGTATTTCGATAATTTTCTGGCAAGCGCTCATTGATATCCCCCTGTTTTATTCGTGTGATCATTGTTTCGAGTGTTTTGAAAGGGGCATAGATTCGTTTGGAAACATATATGGCTGCGACTAAGGAAGCCATGCAAAACCAAAAAAACAGGTTTATTTGTTGTTGATGAAAAAGCGTTGTGGGGAGGAGTACTTCAGCACTATCTTTATCTGTGACCGCAAAGGCAGTACTGGAATGCTGTTGTTTATTGGTGGAAGCACTGAGTTCAGTGAAGCTGGTTTTTTTTTGCGCTTGGCTGGTGTGAATGTAATCTAATAAGCCTAAAAAAATGACGGGGATCACGGCAAACAAGAATAAAGTAATCAGTAATTTCTTGGGCAGCGACACGCGATAAAGTCTCCAATGCGTTATAACGATATAGGTTAGCGCTATGTTGCGGGAGACTCTGCTCGGACTTGCCGAGGGCGATTTAGGTAAATGCCCTTACTGAATGAGTGCGGATAGCTCAAAATAATAGTGAACTGTTGTGGTGTCGATAGATTACTTAGTGGCTAAGGGCAGTCGCACTTAGCAGAAGACCAACCGAGAGCGCAGCGGCGGGGAGTAGACCTAAGCTGCTGCTAGATGCGGCAACAAGTGCGATATTGGCGATTATAGGGACGAAAAGATTGACGCCGTTTGCTCTGGCCATAACTGTTCCAACCTTATTTGTATGATGTGTTCAGCGCATATTTTATTATGTGTCAGATATAAGGCGATGAGCATTTATACCTATGGTGTCGGGCCCAAAAGAGATACTGGTGCTCTTTACTAACCCCCTCTGTCAGGATAGTTGTCGTGTCCAATTTTCAATTAATACTCGGGGGGCGCTCAGGAATGAGCAATGAAACAATACCCAGAAGAACGCAAGCAGGCGGTGCTTAGAAGAATGATGCCGCCAGAAAACACCCCGGTACGCGTGCTATCAGAAGAGACGGGAATCTCCGACGTGACCCTGTATCATTGGCGCAAACAAGCCCGATCAGGAGGGATGGTAGTGCCAGGGGATGGAAGGAATCCGGAAGGTTGGTCGCCCGAAGACAAGTTTGCAGTCGTGCTGGAGACCGCCGCTCTGAACGAGGCGGAGGTGGCCGAGTACTGCCGCAAGAAGGGGCTGTATGCGGAGCAGATACTGGCGTGGAAAGAGGTTTGCATGCACGCCAATGCCACGGCAGTAGAACAGGCCAGGTCAGCGCGGGATCAGGCTCGATCGGCGAAGAAAGAGATCAAGGAGCTGAAGCGCGATCTGCGTCATAAAGAGAAGGCGCTGGCGGAAACCGCTGCGTTACTGGTGCTTCGAAAAAAGATGCATGCGATCTGGGGCGAGGGAGAGGACGAATGATTAGCACCCCAGATCGCGAGCGAGCCGTCAGGCTGATCAAGGAAACAACCGATGCTGGTGCCCGGACCTTCAGGGCGTGCGCAGAAATGGGCATAGCCATGCGCACCTATCAGCGCTGGACCCGGGAGGGGGATGTTAAGGCAGATGGTCGCCCTGGTGCGACCCGTCCGCCACCGGTTCACAAACTGACACAGCAAGAGCGCGAGGCCGTGCTGGTCGCCGTGAATAGCCCAGTACACAGAAGCCTGCCACCCAGCCAGATTGTACCGGCCCTGGCGGATGAAGGGTGCTTTATCGCCTCTGAGTCCACGTTCTATCGTGTGCTTCGTGAACAGAGCCAACAGCAGCACCGGGGCCGCAGTAAGGCACCGACCGCCAAGCCACTCAACACGCACTGTGCCACCGGCCCGAATCAGGTGTGGTGTTGGGACGTGACCTGGTTGCCCGGTCCTGCCAAAGGAATCTTCTTCTACCTGTACCTCATCCTCGACCTGTACAGCCGCAAGATTGTGGGCTGGGAAATCCATGAGGGAGAGTCCAGTGAACTGGCGTCAGAACTGGTAACCAAGGCGTATTTACGTGAGGGTATTGCCGGTGTACACCTGGTTCTGCACTCGGACAACGGCAGCCCGATGAAAGGCGCGTCACTGATGGAAACCCTGTACCGACTGGGTATCATGTCGTCCTATAGCCGCCCTCGGGTCAGTAACGATAATGCCTATGCTGAGTCGATCTTCCGAACGTGCAAGTACCGCCCTGATTACCCTTACAAAGGCTTTGCAACACTGGGCGATGCCCGGGCCTGGGTACTCCAATTTGCGACCTGGTATAACCAGGAACACAAGCACAGCGGGTTGAAGTTCATCACTCCGGCGCAACGGCATAGTGGCCAGACGACAGAAGTCATACAACAGCGAAAGGCCGTTTACGAGGCCGCGAAAGCAGCCAATCCGAAGCGCTGGTCGGGGAGAACTCGGAATTGGGATTTGCCAGAAGAGGTCTGGTTGAATCCTGAGAAGGAGAGTCGCAGCTTAGAGGCCGCTGCGTAAAAAACACGACAACTATGCTGACAAACAGCGCTAACGCTAGTGTGCGTAATTATTGCTAGTGTGTCATTGTAGAGGAAAACCGATTATTGATAAAGAGGTTAATAGCTTGGTGCGCTTCATTATTAATTAATAGGCAGCCAGTTGATCGTTTAGTGTTCAGACTGTTGTGGTAGTTGTTGAGAAGGGTTTTGGCGAGTGTATGAACTCACGTTTTTTTACGCTGTAATATTGGTTTTAGTCGGCGTTGTTGCTGGCGTAATCAATACCTTGGCGGGTGGCGGTTCTAATTTGACGCTGCCTGCTCTGATGGTAATGGGGATGCCGGCAGATGTCGCCAATGCTACGAATAGGGTTGGTGTTTTGTTGCAATCCCTTGCTGGGGCAAATGATTTTCATCGCGGCGGCCATTTGCCCCGAGAGGATTTTGGCGCAATTCTTCTACTCACATTACTAGGTTCGCTTATCGGGGCTTTGCTTGCGGCGTTTATGCCCGCTTCAATTTTAAAACCAGTGTTGTTGTCGGCAATGCTAGGGATGGCTTTACTGATTCTTGTGAGGCCCGCAGTGGTGGCGCCCCCACCGGGTACCGTGCCCAGAAGGGTGGCGGATACCCCTAGTTCGAAGTGGATATTATTATTGGCGGGGGTGTACGGCGGCTTTGTACAAGCCGGGGTTGGTTTCATTTTGATTGCGGCGTTAGCCGGCAGTCTACGTTATGAACTGGTTAAAACGAACGCACTGAAAATGCTGTGTACGGGGTGCCTGACTTTGGCGGCTATCGCGGTGTTTATTTGGCAGGATCTTATCGCTTGGGTGCCGGGACTTATTTTAGCAGTGGGTACCGTGATTGGCGCGAAACTCGGCGTCAAACTTGCAGTCGGTTTTAGTCAAAATGGCCTAAAATGGTTTCTCTTTATTATGACGTTATTGGCCAGCGCGGCGGCTCTCTGGTTTTGATTTCACATCCTTTTAGTGCGAAGCCCTGTGGAAGTCTCTTTTGCCCATGAATATCCCCTTTGATTTAGGTGTAGGATATTTGTGACACACATTACTTACTAAAGAGCTTGCCTGTGTAGCCGTCTTCTTTCCGTTGCCAACAGGGCATGAGCGTCGTGAATGGCCTGTTGGATACTGGCGGACAGTAACGATCTTTCTTCCGTGGTTAATGCTTTTCGAGCTTCTTCGACAAAGCGCACATAGCGTGGCTGTAGGGCGTTCATGGTCAGGCAGTACAAGTCTTGTACATAATGATGGTCGTAACGCTGGGACACTTGCACGGCATCAAACTCCTCTGCGACGAGAGCCTCCATTAAGTTTGTGGCTTCGTTTACAACAAACATAAGCTTACTCCACAGTATAAATCGTCAATGATATCGTTTGGCTAATTTTGCCAAGCAAGGTTACATCCGGGTATACGGTATAACCGCATCACGTGGTCATAACCTTGCGTGCTCATAAGCTTAGTAGTGATAAGACTAAAACCACTTACGATATGCTTCCGTAGTAGCTCTTATAGGGTGTGGTGAAATAATACGGTGCAAATTCAGAGATGGGGTTGGTTTATGCTCTTGACGCCTGCCTGGCAAGCGGACTAAAAAAAATGGCTTGCTCAAACGTGCCTGTCAGGTGTGCCTATCAAGTATGTTATATGGAAAAACCTATCGATGTGCCAGATAAAATCAATTGGCCCTATGGCTAACTTAAGCCTAACCTAATCAGCATATAAGATTTGTCCAAAGGGAGAGGAAGTGATGACCGATATTAACAAATGCCCAGTAATGAGTGGAAAAGTGGATCATGTCGCTGGTGGCGGCACCTCAAATATGGATTGGTGGCCAAACCAGCTGCGGCTGGATATCTTGCACCAACACTCGGCTATGTCGAACCCTCTAGGAGAGGACTTTGATTATGCAGAAGAGTTTAAGAGCCTGGACTTAGCGGCGGTTAAGAAAGACCTTACGGACTTGATGACCGACTCACAAGACTGGTGGCCGGCAGACTTTGGTCATTACGGCCCCTTCTTTATTCGCATGGCGTGGCACAGCGCGGGTACATACCGTATGGGCGATGGCCGCGGTGGTGCTGGCACCGGTAGCCAGCGTTTTGCGCCCCTCAACAGCTGGCCGGATAATGTCAATCTGGACAAGGCTCGCCGCCTGATTTGGCCGATTAAACAGAAGTACGGCAATAAAATTTCTTGGGCAGATTTAATGATACTCACGGGTAATGTCGCGCTGGAGTCCATGGGCTTTAAAACCTTTGGCTTCGCTGGAGGCCGTGCGGATGTCTGGGAGCCGGAGAAAGATATTTACTGGGGTAAAGAAAATATTTGGTTGGAGGATAAACGTTACTCGGGCGATCGTGAGTTGGAAGACCCTCTGGCAGCGGTACAAATGGGGCTTATTTATGTCAATCCGGAGGGGCCAAATGGTAACCCTGATCCGATGGCTGCCGCCAAAGACATCCGAGACACCTTTGCCCGGATGGCCATGAACGATGAGGAGACCGTTGCTTTGATTGCTGGCGGTCACAGTTTTGGTAAAACCCATGGGGCTGGTGAAGAGTCGCATGTGGGTCCAGAGCCAGAAGCCGCCGGTATCGAGGCGCAAGGCTTGGGCTGGGAGAGTAGTTTTGCTAGCGGTAAAGCTGGAGATGCCATTACCAGTGGCTTGGAAGTAACTTGGACAAGCACACCGACTCAGTGGGGCCACAATTTCTTTGAAAACTTGTTTGGTTTTGAATGGGAACTGACCAAGAGCCCGGCAGGTGCTCATCAATGGCAGCCGAAAGACGGTGCAGGTGAAGGCGCCATTCCAGATGCCCATGACCCCAGCAAACGCAGAGTACCGACGATGCTGACTACGGATTTGGCGTTGCGAGTTGACCCGGAATACGAAAAAATCTCCCGGCATTTTTATGAAAACCCAGAGGCGTTTGCCGATGCCTTTGCGCGCGCATGGTTTAAGCTTACCCACCGGGATATGGGCCCGAGAGTGCGTTTTCTTGGTCCTGAAGTACCTGCAGAAGAATTGATTTGGCAAGACCCTATTCCCGAAGTGAATCATCCACTTATTGGCGACGCTGAAATTTCAGCGCTTAAAGCCAAGGTGCTGGCATCAGGCCTATCCGTATCAGAGCTGGTTTCCACTGCTTGGGCATCGGCGTCTACCTACCGTGGTTCGGATATGCGTGGTGGTGCTAATGGCGCCCGGGTTCGCTTTGCGCCTCAAAAAGACTGGGAGGTAAATCAGCCCAAGCAGCTGGCTAAAGTGCTTGGGGTTTTAGACGACATTAAAAACGACTTTGAATCGGGCGGGAAAAAAGTTTCTCTGGCTGACTTGATCGTGTTGGCAGGCTGCGCAGGGGTAGAGCAGGCGGCAAAAAATGCCGGTAGCGATATTACGGTCGAATTTAACCCTGGAAGAATGGATGCCAGTCTTGAGCAAACTGATGTGCAGTCTTTTGAAGTGATGGAACCCATTGCTGATGGGTTCCGCAATTATCAAAAGGCCCGTTACAGTATTTCTGCCGAAGAACTGCTCATTGATCGATCCCAGTTATTGACGCTGACAGCACCAGAAATGACGGTCCTTGTTGGTGGTATGCGAATGCTGAATACCAATGCGGACCAGTCTATGCGGGGTGTTTTTACCGATAACCCCGAGTCATTGAGCAATGATTTCTTCGTTAATTTGCTGGATATGAATACGGTGTGGACAGCTTCTGCCGATGACGCTGAATTGTTTGAGGGCCGTGATCGTAAAAGCGGCGAATTAAAGTGGACAGGGAGTCGAGTCGACTTGGTCTTTGGCTCTAACTCGCAATTGCGAGCTGTGTCGGAGATCTATGGCAGCGCGGATTCGAAGGATCGTTTTATTAAGGACTTTGTTGCCGCTTGGAATAAGGTCATGAATTTGGATCGTTTTGACCTGGTTTAAGATGTTCTAGGCCATGCCTAAAACGGCGCTTCAATGATATTTGAAGCGCCGTTTTTGTTTTAAGGAGGTTTATTTTAAAGCCATACTACTTCTTGTCGGTTCGCTCTTCTTTTAGCTATCCGGTATAGGTGCACATTGAAGCGTTGTAATCGTGATAGCTGAACGTTAAAAGGGAATTAATATATTAGTGCATTAAACCGAGTTGCTTCAGTCTCACTGCGAAGGGTATTTATTAAAACCGTTGCTTCAAACCACGGCTAAACAGGAGAAGCCCCATGAGCTTCACGGAAGTAAATGAGCTTGTTGATCGTATTTTAGAGCAAGTCGATGGTGATATCGTGCTTGCTTTGCCCCTTGGCTTAGGTAAGCCCGTAGCCCTTGTGGATGCGCTGTATCGGCGCATAGCCGAGCAACAACAGCGGTCACTGACCATTCTAACGGCGTTGAGTTTGGAGCGCCCGGTAGAGCATGATCCGATACCCGCCCGCTTGCTGAATCCGGTATTTGATCGTCTTTACGCAAACTATACCGAGCCTCAATATTTGCGAGATGAGCGGCAGGGGTGTTTGCCAAGCAATATTACAATAAAAGAATTTTACTTTAAGCCGGGTAGTCGGCTGGGTCATGAGCAAGCGCAGCGGCATTACATTAGCTCTAACTACACCTTTGCCCCAAGAGATGTCGCGGCCCAGGGTTGTAACGTGGTGATGCAGCTATTGGCTGACGATAGTGATGGGGCTGATACCTTGAGTATGAGTTGTAACCCGGATACGTCGCTAGAGTTGGTTAACATTCTTCGAGAACAACAAAAGCCGGTGATGCATATAGGCGTGATTCATCCAGATTTACCTTATATGTATGGTGATGCCGAGATAGCGGCGGAGGCCTTTGATTACGTGTTACGGGAGCGCGTGCCTTCTCAGTATGGGCTTTTTTCGGTGCCCTATTTAGCACCGATATCTGCTGCGGATTATGCTATCGGTGTTCATGTTAGCACCTTGATTGCGGATGGCGGCACCTTACAGCTAGGCATTGGTGCAATGGGGGATGCCATTGTGCAAGCGCTATTGTTGCGTCACCAGCAACCGAATAAATATAGGCAATTATTATCTCGATTCGAGCTGTTAGAACGCTACGGTTCTGTCATTGCCGAATCTGGTGGTATCCAGCCATTTCACGAAGGTCTTTACGGTGCAACGGAAATGTTTGTTGAGGGCTTTTTTCACCTGTTTACCGCAGGCATTTTGAAGCGCGAGGTGTATGACTTTTGGGCGCTACAGCAATTGGTTAATAATAAAAAATGTAATCCATTGTCCCTGTCTGCTCAGAACGTTATCGATATGGCCGAAGCGGGTGTGAGAGAGCTGAGAGGAAAGGATTTTGATACGCTGCAATACCATGGTTTTTTCAATGATGAGACGCAATATAGCGAAGGGCATTTAATCTCACCTTTCGGTGAGCGTTTTTCTGCCAATTTAGCAAACCCGGATAGCCAGAAAAAAATAGTGGCATCTTGCCTTGGGGCAAATTTGCGAAACGGTAAAGTGTTACATGGAGGCTTCTTCCTTGGTAATGCTAAATTTTACCAAGCCCTTGTCGACCTTCCTGCTTTAGAGCGCCAGAAGTTGGCAATGAGCGGTGTTGATAAAATTAACCAGCTTGACGTTAACCCAAGGCTTTTTAAAGCTCAGCGTCAACGTGCACGCTTTATCAACACTGGCTTAAATGTGTCTCTGAATGGTGCTGTCGCATCAGATACTTTAGAGAATGGTCAAGTTGTATCAGGGGTGGGTGGGCAATACAATTTTGTTGCTATGGCGCATCAGCTTCCTGGTGGACGCTCTATTTTAATGATTCGAGCCAGCCGGAATCAGGGTAAAAACACTGTTTCAAACGTGCTCTGGCATTATGCGAGTTGCACGATCCCTCGACATTTAAGAGACATTGTTGTTACTGAATACGGTATCGCCGATCTGCGTTCTAAGAGTGACGAAGAGGTGATTAAGGCGTTGATAAAAATAGCTGATTCACGTTTTCAAAGTGAATTAATGACTCAGGCGAAAGAGGCCGGAAAGCTGGATAAAAACTGGCACATACCACAAGAATATAAAAATAATCTTCCCGCTACAATTCAGGCCCTCGTCGGGGAAGTCGGACAATGCTTGCCGGCCTATCCTTTTGGCTGTGATTTCACTGAATTGGAGCTTGAAAGTGCGCGCGCACTCCAACAAGTTGCCGGGATGAGTGTGGGGCAGAAATTGCTTGCTCTGCTATGGTCTCCGTTTAAAGGTAGCAGCCCTCAGGCTGATGCCATTCTAGCGCGGCTTGACCTCAGCAAGCCTGAGGGCTTTTCTCCTCGTTTGCTTGCAAAACTGCTGCGGCGTGTATTGCGGAGTTGATGCTTATTTATACATTTCTGAGGCACAGGCTTTATAGTAATTTTCTTGTGCAGGTACGATATCGTCAACAAGGTTACAGCCAGCCGACTTTGCATATCGCCGCATGGCCTGTCCGCAAGCCATGCTTTTTGCCTTGATCGGCACGGAATGGTTGCCGCCATGGGGGCAGGTAAACGCAAACTGTTCATCAATCACAAATGTATCGCCAGCTGAGCTGTTATTGCCGCCGCCTATGCCTCCGGCGCCTCCAGCTTGTGGGGCATTCAGCGAACTCACAGTGGACTGAAGGTTGCCCATACTGCTGTCGCCGGAAAAGCTATCTGCGACGATGCCGCCGAGAATCTGCGCTTGGGCGTCGCTGTTTAAATTTCCCACACCCCCGGCAACCGCGCCCACGCTCATGGCGATGGCTTTGCCCCAATCGAATCCAGATTGAGACTTTTGTTGGGCAATGGCTTCGCGGATCTCTTTGTCCTTTTCTTTTAGATTTTTACGCACTTCATTGCTTGATTGGTCCAGTTTATCTAGCACTTGCTCTACGTTTTGGGCGAAGTGTAGTTTTTGTTGAACGACAGCGGCATTACTCTCCGCTAGGCTTTTGCCCTCGTCCCACTTTTGACAGGCCTGTTTTTTCTGGCTGTTGAGCTGTTGATTGGCTTTTTTTGCCGCATTGACAACTGCTTGTTGTGATATGTCTCTACTAGACACGTCGTAGCATTGACCAGATGTGCAGGCACAGCGTTTGCTGAGCGTGTTACTTAAGGTGCTTAATTGTTCCTTGGATTTGTTAAGCCGTGTGATTTTTCTGCCGCTGTAGATATCGTCAAGGCTCGTCGACGCAGCAGCGGGATTAGTTACTGCTGTTTTACTGTTCAGCTGTGCTTCAAAAGTACTGCTGCTGTTGGTCGATGGCGTCGTATTCGGCTCTTCAACAGGGTTCATTAACTCATCTATCGTTAGGCCTAGTGACGAGTTGGCAGTAATAATTATGACCGAAATAAAAAGGCGTGAAAAAAGCACTGTGCTCAGCGATCGTATTTTGCAGTATGAAGAGAATGACATGTGGTGTTGGGCTCGAAGTTCATATCTAACATATGAGTTAATGCAAAACTATTTTGGCAAACGGTAATCCTTGAGCGCATTGAATGCAAGGATTATGGGGCAGTTTAACCTTGCACCTCTTTAGTGGTCGCGGTATTTTTACTGCTATCAAGTCGCGTATTTTTCATTCTTTAAAAGACTAATGAGCCGCCTAATGAACTTATTTCTGAATTCTAAAAACATATTTTGCCTAAAATTACTTTCATTGTTAGGGAAGGTCTGCACAACCTCCCTCGTTCATAAAAATACCGCTAAAAATACGCGTTAGTTTCTTGGGCCGCGGTGATTCTCAGCTTTTCCCGGCCTGTAACCAGCCATTTGGCTGATTACAGGCGCACCTTCCCTACGAAGGCAGATATTTCTCCGCTCTCAGCAGGTTGGTAAACGCCGAGAGGACATACAGGCGATTGGTGTTTTTCGCCAGTCCACGGTAGCGAACCTTCCCATAACCAAACTGCTGTTTGATCGTCCGGAACGGATGCTCGACTTTCGCACGCACGCTGGCCTTTATTCCCTCCAGCATTTCCTGTAGCTGGTCAGCCAGCTTGCGCCGGGTGCCGGGGCGTAGCGCGATACGCCAATCGACATCCCGATCTTTAAACTCATCTCGCTTATGGATGCCGGTATAACCCGCATCACCCCAGACCCGCTGCTCTTCTCCGTGAAGAAGCTGATCTGCCGCAGTGAGATCATGCACATTCGCGGCTGTGGTCTCGATGCTGTGAATCAAGCCGTCCCGGTCATCCACGCCAATATGCATCTTCATGCCAAAGTGCCATTCATTGCCTTTCTTTGTCTGGTGCATCTCCGGATCCCGCTCCCCGTCCTGATTCTTGGTTGAGCTGGGCGCGGCGATAATCGTGGCATCAACAATGGTGCCTTCACGCATCATCAGACCCTGCTGGCGCAGCTGGGCGCTCACGGTATCGAAGATCACTTTGCCCAATTTGTAGCGTTCTAAAAAATGACGGAAGCGGAGAATGGTGCTTTCATCCGGTAGCCGATCAGACAAACGGAGCCCGGCAAAGCGGCGCATCGACTCGATCTCGTACAGGGCATCCTCCATCGCCGGATCACTGAGGTTGTAGAACAGCTGCAGGCAGTGAACCCGAAGCATTATCGCCAGCGGGTACGGCGGATTCCCGTTCTCACCCTTGGGATAGTGCTTGCGGAGCTTCTTCTCCAGCTTGGCCCAGGGAATCAAGCCATCCATTTTCTCGAGGAACAGCTCCCGCCGCGTCTTGCGCTTCTTGTTTTGGTATTCGGCTTCGGCGAAAGTCAGTTGGCTCATGCTATATTCCGGTTGAAATGGGTCATCACGAAATTATCTCAAATTTTCGAGGTTGTGCAGAGGTTCCTTAGTTTTTTCAACTGTAGTGGGCTGTGCTGGCCAGCCGCCCATGATAACTGCGGCAATGAGCGGCAGTAAGACTGAAGTAGCAAGTTTGCTTAGTAGTGGATATCCCGTTGATGCTCAGGATGAATATGGCCGGTCTGCACTTTATTTTGCAGCAAAAGATAACAAGCTGAATATTGTGAAGGTGTTGCTGGAGTCAGGGGCGGACGTTAATTTGCAGACCGCATCTGGTTGGACTGCGCTTGCAATTGCCGCAAGATATGAAGGTGATGTTGCCACGTTGACGGCGTTGTTGGATGCAGGTGCGGATGTTCACCTCTCAACCAAAGATGGCTGGTCACCAATCCTGTCTGCGGCGCGTTATCGAGGGACGGATATTGTGAAGCTATTGTTGGATCGTGGTGCTAATATCGAAGATAAAAATAATTACAATATGACTGCCTTGTATTTGGCTGTTGCGGCTCAGAATGAGGATGTTGCCATGTTCCTCTTGCGTCGTGGTGCCTCTCTCGATCCAGTGACCACAGAAGGTAAATCGATATTGGGCTTTGCCAAAGAAAAGAATATGAATGTTGATGCTTTGCAGCGTGCCCGGAATGAATTCGAACTGTATGAACGAAAAGCCCGAATGGAAGATCGTCTGCTTGAAATAGAGCAGCGCGACGCTTCTTTGCCGATGTCCATTAAACGTGACAAATACTTGGTTGCCTTTACTGGCGCGCTGAAATCAGAAGACTTCCTTAGTGCTTTATTCTATGCCAATTTGCTTGATCGCTTGGGCATCCCCATGGACGATTCATTTTACTATTTTTGGGGCGAGGCTCTGCTCGAATTACAGGACCCTGATGGTGCGATTGAAAAGCTCAACTTCTATTTGAGCCGGGTGGGGTCTTCGGGAAAATATTATACGTCGGCTTTACAAATGATTTTGCGCGCAGAGAAAGCACGTGATGGCGAAGTTATTTAAACTAGAAGTTAGTTAAACCTTTCTCTTCAGGCTGAGATCGGCCATGTGGCGTAAATAACGGCGGTTTAGTACAGCAGCCGTTTAGCTTGTCTTGAGATTTACGTCACATTTCAGCACATTTTTTCTTTGGTCTAGTTTGGCGGTCAAGGCAATAAACTATTTTATTTCAGTAGTTTATGGGATTTTATTGCGATTATCAGGAGATCTACCGACTGTTTTATAAGTGCCAGAGAACCTATCTTTTAGATCTGTTGTTTTGTTAACCTCGCGCACGGACGTGCTGTACACGTTTTTCAAGCAGGCTAATTATGATAAAGATAATGTTTTCGGCAATCTTGTTGTTTGCCACCTTACAGGGATCTTCTCTGGTATATGCCAACACCAATACAGATGTTTCTGGCGATTGTCTGGATTGGGAGATAAAGACCCACCCCGCAGGTGAAAATCTATCAAGTTGTGCCTATTACAACCCGGATAAAGTGTCGACACGGTTTGTGGTCAGCAACCATTGTCAGACTTCAGTTCGGGGGGTGTTTAGTTATTACAGCCAGGGCGCGGAAGATGATCGGATCATGTCAGTGCAGGCATTTAATGTTCAGCCTGGCCGCACCGCAGAAGTTGCTAATCCTTGCGATACGGCGGGTGATTGGTCTTACCATGTGACGCAAGCCAATTAATACTCCGACGCCGGGGCTACAACGATTTTAGTTGAAGTCCCCGGAATGCCCATGTGTAGTCCGGCGTTTAACGAATTCCAAAGTGCTCTTCAGACATCCCCATAACGCTATCGGTGCTGCTGTCCATGGCACTGGCATGTGCTTTTGCTCTGGGGAGTAATCGGCTGAAGTAAAACTCGGCCGTTTCCAGTTTCGACTGATAGAAAGCGGTATCACCTTCTCCTGCCGCTAATTTACGCTCTGCAACCTCGGCCATTCTTGCCCAGTAATACGCCATCGACAGGTAGCCGCTGTACATTAAAAAGTCATAGGAAGCGGCAGATACGGTATCCCGGTCTTTGGAAGCTCGGGCCAGCATTTTAATGGTTTTCCAGTTCCAACAAAGTGTAGTTGATAGGACTTTTACCGCGTATTTACGACGCTTACCTTTTAACAGTGTTTTAAAACCAAAGCCGTAGAGTTTTTTGCTGAAGGCGGTATATAGCTTAAATTTATCTAATACCACTTTGCGGCCAATTAAGTCCATGGCTTGGATGCCGGTGGTGCCTTCGTACATAGTGGCGATACGAGCGTCGCGATAAATCTGCTCCATGCCGTGTTCTTTAATATAACCGTGGCCACCAAATACCTGCATGCCGTTGCTGGCAGACTCCAATCCCGTCTCTGTTAAAAAGGCCTTCAGGATTGGCGTTAAAAATCCTAGTTCATTCTCGGCTTCATCCCGCTCTGCCTCTGTCGCAGAGTGGGTCATTTTGTCGGCAAATTTCGCGGCGTCATAGAGCATGGCTCGACCACCCTCGGCAAACGCTCTGGCGGTTAACAGCATACGCCTGACATCTGCGTGATGGATGATGGCGTCGCCAGGTTTGTCTGGGTTTTTGCTGCCTGACAGCGAGCGCATAGAATAGCGATCTAAGGCGTAGGGCAGCGCATTCTGATAGGCAAGTTCTGATGCGGCCAAGCCTTGAATGGCCGTGCCTACTCGGGCGGTGTTCATAAACGTAAACATTGCTGCCAGGCCTTCGTTTTCTTTGCCTAGCAGGTAGCCTGTTGCGTCATCAAAGTTTAAGACGCAGGTGGCATTACCGTGGATGCCCATTTTCTCTTCAATGCTACCGCAGCGCACGCCGTTGCGAGGGCCAACGCTGCCGTCTTCAGCGGGGAGAAATTTGGGTACGATAAACAGCGATATACCCTTAGTACCTTCCGGTGCTCCGGGTATTCTGGCAAGCACAATGTGAACAATGTTTTCGGTTAAATCATGTTCACCAGCAGAAATAAAAATTTTTGTACCATTGAGTTTGAAGCTGCCATCGTCTTGCCGTTCTGCTTTGGATTTCATTTGTCCAAGATCTGAACCGCAGTGAGCTTCGGTGAGACACATCGTGCCACTCCAAACGCCGCTGCATAACGGAGTTAAATACTCTTGTTTCTGCGCTTCAGTGCCATGCACATACAGGGTGTTCATCGCACCTAAGCTAAGTCCTGGGTACATCCCCCAGGCCCAGTTTGCGGTGCCTACAAACTCAGACTTGATCAGTCCCAGCGACATGGGCATGCCCTGGCCGCCGTATTCAGTCGGATGAGAAAGTCCCTGCCAGCCGCCGTCAACCCACATTTGATAGGCTTCTTTGAAACCCTTGGGAGTGATGACATCACCTTCTTGCCATTGGCAGCCTTCTTGGTCGCCAATATGATTAAGCGGTGAGAGAACTTCTTCTGAAAATTTTGCTGCTTCGGTAGAGATGGCATCCACCATGTCTGGGGTTGCTTCTTCGCCACCGGGGAGGGTTTTGTAGTGGCTTTCGTAGTCCAGCACTTCATTGATAACAAACTGGATATCGCGTAATGGAGCTTTGAATTGGGTCATGTCTCGCCTCAGTTCTCATTTGGGGGTCGGCAGTGGCTTTTAGGGCAGTGCTCGACAGTGGAACCAGCTTAGCGAATGCAAAAGGGCGAGAAATTGGCCGCAGCCGATTTAATAGGCTGACGGTTGGGTCAATGCAGTTGGGTCAATAGCGTTAATTAATTTGGCAGGTAGCAGCTAATATTGGCTCTTGAGCGAGGGCTTTTGCGAGGCCATACTGCTGATGCGGCTGAAATAGAGGTTTGGGTAATGCAAATTGAATATTTAGTGCATTTGGAGCGGCATGCCCTTGCTGCGGGGGGGTATCTCGCCCATTTAACCTTAAACGCGCCACGACGGCTAAATGCGCTTTCACCCGAAATGGTGGAGTTATTGTATCGCTTGTTAGTGGAAATTCGAGACGACGATGATGCGGTGGCTGTTTTTTTAGACGGCGCGGGAAGCGATGTTTTTTGCAGCGGTGATGATGCCTTGCGCATTCGTGAATCCGCATTGAGTAACCCCGGTGGTCCAGCGGTAGAGGCTGAAGCTTTTTTTGCTCGTGAGTACGCCACCGCCTATATGATCCACAGGTTTAATAAGCCGGTGATTGTCTGGGCCAGTGGTGCGGTGATAGGCGCTGGCTTGGGGCTAATGGCTGGCGCCAGCCATCGTATCGTTACGGATACCAGCCGATTGTCGATGCCGGAGATGACTATTGGTTTGTTTCCCGGTGTCGGTGCCAGCTGGTTCTTGGGACAAATGCCCGGCGCTACGGGCTTGTTTTGTGGTCTTACTGGAGCGGAGTTAATGCCAGCCGATGCCTTGTATGCCGGACTGGCGGATTATTGCTTGTCTGTTAGTAGTAAGCGGGAGGTTTTGCAGGCGCTATTGCATTTAGACTGGTGTGACGATGCAGATTGGAACCATCAACAGTTGACAGAAAAACTGACAGACATTGAGGCTCACCAAGGCGTTGCGCTTGGCATTTCGCATTTAAAGCAATCTCGAGAATGGATAGATTTGTGCTGTGGCCAGCTTGACCCGGTGCGAATTGAAAATAAAATTTGCAGCTACCGTGGCGCCAAGCCTTGGCTTAAGTCGGCCTCTGTTGGCTTGCAGAGAGGCGCGTCGAGCGCCGCAAAATTAATTTTTCGCCAGCTTGAGCGAGGCAGTGGTTTGGGCTTGGCTGACATCTTTCGCATGGAGCTGGTATTGGCGGTTAATCGGGTGAGAGACCCAGAGTTTGCTGAAGGTGTTCGGGCCTGTCTATTGGACAAGGATCGTAGCCCGCGATGGTGTTATGACAGTATTGCGGAGGTGCCAGACGCTGAAATTGACGCGTTGTTCTGTGCGCCTTGGGCCAAGCATCCGCTAGCAAATCTGTAAACTATCACTTAAATGCCTTTATCCTGCATGTTTTGTTGTCGTTGTAGCATTTGTTGTTGCATCTGATCCCCTAGGGCGTTGGCCTTTTTTAAGCTTTTTTCTTGTGCGGGCGTCAGTGCGGTGGACTCTGGGGGCCTGTTACAGGCTGACAAACTCAAAATAGCGATCAAGCAAAATACTCGTGGTATGGTGTGAGTGGTCATGGCTGCAAGCTTCTCTGATACTTTTTATGGTGAAGGGTAAACCGTTCTTGGCGTGCTAATTCCAGTGTACTCGTTTTATAGTAGCGAACTAAGAAAGAGGTCAAGCTCTGGTTGTTCACGTTGTAGTTGTTGCACGGCATTTGCAAGCATTCGATCGGCTTGGATGGGGCCGACACTTTCGCAAAGCAAAACATAAAACTGATTAATTAGCTTTTGCAATAAACTTGCAGGCGCATTGTTTAGCTCTAAAGCTTGACGATTCGATAGCCACCGCTGAAGTGCATCCAATATGTTGTGGGGCAATTTGCGACGTCGCAGCGCCGCAAAAAGGTCGAGTTTAAGTTTAGTTTGTTGGCTTTCGTTGAGTTGTGACATTAAGGCTAGAATTAATGCCGAGAAAGCAACATTGTGACTCAGTGCTTGGGGGTTTTCTTGGGATATGTTGCTGGTATTACGCGACGTTTTTTTTTGTAACTCGTTTACAGGAAGATTCATGGCATTCAGCAAGCTTCGCAATACTGCGCTTCGCTGTTTTTTCAGCGCGCTATCTTCATTACATATATAAGCTACAAAGCGTTGTAGGGCCAAGCTGGGTTGATCTGCGTAACTGTTTTCCCAATGCTGCACGGCGCGCTCCAGGTCTTGTTCATCCATAAAGTCGTGCAGACCTGTGTAAATGGCTTGTCGTCGCTGGTTAACATCCTTTGTATTCATCGGGTGTAATCCAGGTCACTGGCGCGATCGGCGGTGTAGGCGGTAATGCCAGAGGGGAATTCAGGGTAACCGATCTCGGCATGTTCGCTCAGATCAAGACCGCGTTGTTCATGGAGGGGCGGCGCACGTAGCCCCATGGTGAGGTCAATCAGGTAGTACACAATAAGCGATGTGGAAAAGGTCCAGATAAAACAGGCTAAAATCCCCACTAGCTGAATTACGATAAGCTCGGAATTGAACATATTGCCGGTATAGAAAAGGCCTGCGGCCAAGGTACCCCAGGCTCCGGCAAAGCCGTGAACAGAGACGGCACCCACCACGTCATCCATGTTGAGTCGCAACAACATTTGGCTGCCCAAGCTGCAAATAATCCCGCCGATAAAGCCGGTAATCAATGCATAGATTGGGGTCATTGTGGCGCAGCCAGCAGTGATGGCGACCAAGCCTGCCAAGCTTCCGTTAACGGTAGCGGTGAGCAAAATGGGTTGGCGCTTAACCATTGCCAGTAGCATGCATGCGGAGGCTCCCGCCGCTGCGGCTAATTGGGTGTTAAGATTAATTAATCCTATATCGACACTGGCCGCCAAGGTTGAACCACCGTTAAAACCAAACCAGCCAAACCATAAAATAAATCCACCCAGTGCCACCAAACTTAGATTGTGGCCGCGAATTTCTCGAGGTTTACCATTTTTGTCAAAGCGTCCCAACCGAGGGCCAAGAATAATAATCCCTGCCAGCGCGCACCATGCGCCGACGGAGTGAACAACGGTTGAGCCTGCAAAATCGATAAAGCCCATTTTGGCTAGCCAGCCACCACTGTTCCATACCCAGCTGCCGAATACCGGATAAATAATAGCAATGATAATAATTGCCCCAACTAGATAGGCTTCAAATCGAGTGCGCTCAGCCATGGCGCCACTGGCAATGGTTACGGCTGTTGCCGCAAACATGGTTTGAAAAAGCAGTACCCCGTAAGTGCCTGCATCACTTTGGTTTAAGAGAAAAAGGTCGGTACCAAAGAGGCCAGTTGTATTGCTGCCAAACATCAGTCCATAACCAATAGCCCAAAATATTAAGGTGCCAATGCAGACATCCATATAATTTTTCATCACCACGTTTAAAGTGTTTTTGGATCGTGACATACCAGACTCTAAGAGCGCGAAACCGGCTTGCATCAAAAATACGAGGGCGCTGGCGGTGACAAGCCAAACCATATCCATCGCTGCGCTGGCGTCATCGGCAATGGCGGGCGGACTTAATGCTACTAATACGAGCAGGGTCAGGTTTTGGAAACGTCTCATATAAGCCTCAACTTATGAAGGTGGACGTAATGCCCGCCAAAGTCAGAAAGCTCAAGCAACTGCTGTGCCAGTCACTGTTTAAGAGCGTGGAGAAAAAGGGATGATTCGCTTTGGTGTCTAAACCTAAGTTTTTGAAGAGGGTTGGTTTTATAGAAAGCTGTAGATGAATAGTGGCACCGCACCATCTGACCTTATCCTCAGCGCTATAGGCCTAGTGTGATAGGTGAGGGCTATGGTTATCTTTGAAATTATCAACTTCTGTATTTGCTCGGAGTCGCTATTATTGTTTTGTTGCAGCGGGGTTTGTGGCGTATTTCTGCCACTGCCAGTAGTGGGACTTAACCAAGAGGAGTTTATACCGTGAAAAAAACAATGAGTTTTGCTGTGATGCACTTCAGTGTTGCTTTTATGGTGGCGTACTTATTGACCGGAAGCTTGTTGATAGGAGGGACCTTGGCGTTACTGGAACCAGCGGTAAATACGGTTGCGTTCTACTTTCACGAGAAAATGTGGGCAAAGGCCGAGAGTCGTTCCGCTGCGATTGTTAATGAAGAATCCTTGTTGTTTGGATAGCGACTTTATTCCTTAGCTCGGCCCCATGCACTGACGGGCAAGTGCCAACACCAGGCCTAGTCCGACTAAAGGCAGTATCCAGCGGCTCATTCGCTGCTGGGTTTCTGGGCTTGGTTGCGGTGAGTATTTTTCGATTAATGGGACGATGACAAGCAAGGCGACCATCAATACTGCAATAATAATGAGCAAATTCATTTTGGCCCTCGGTTAGCCAGGGTGAATGCCGATTGGATCATATTTAAGGCTAACATGACTAATGGATTAAACAATGAGGGCGGAGATTCGAGGTCTGCAGCATCTGCTAAATACTCTCAGCACGAAAACTAACCTAGGCCCTGGCCCCTTTGTGAAAAACTCACGTAGGCCTGGTGAAACTTCTATCGGTCAATCCTGCCCAAAACTCCATACTGTCGCATGGCAAATTATTGTACGCGATTAAGAACAACGATTCAGGGAGAGAAAATATGCGCGGATTTAGTGCCGCCTTTTTGCGTGGGCTGTTTGTGTTATTACCGGTAATGTTGTCTATTCAGTTGGCAATGTGGGTAGTGGCAACGGCAGAATCCTGGTTAGCGCCGCCATTAAAAGAAGTCTTGGGTAGCGTTTATATACCGGGAATGGCCTTAGTCTTGTTGGTATTGTTGACGGTATTCATCGGTTTGAGTTTGCGCTGGCCAACCGGAACCTATATCTGGGGGTTGCCAGGGCGTTTTTTAGAACAACTTCCGGTGTTGCGGCAAATTTATGGAACGTTCAAAGACATTATGGAAATTATGGGCGGTCAGAAATTTGATGACGAGGCTGTGGTCATGGTCGAGCTGCCCAACAGTGAAGCCCGCTTAATTGGTATTGTTACGGTAAGGCATCAGGGTAATGGCAACACTATCGCCAGTGAGCTGGATGATGATCATATTGCCGTCTATTTGCCTATGAGTTATCAGGTGGGTGGCTATACGGTAATTGTTCCCCGCCGGCATACGCGTCCTTTAAATATGAGCCCAGCAGATGCCTTGCAGTTAGTGCTCAGTGGCGGTGTGGTGTCAGAAAATCGCGAAGGTGCTGACAAGACATAAAATACAGCGCATCAGCCGATATTTGTTATAACTCACACATAACTTACAAAGGTGCTAAGCCGGTTTTAGAGTGATAGCATTCAAGAGCGGTTTTCGTATCTTCATTTTCAGAACAGCCGTCTTTAAAGGATCAAGTCGAAAGGAAAGGTGTCCTATGATAAAGCTAAAGGTACTTGCTACACGTCTCTTGTTACTTTGCTGGGGAGTGGCGCTTCACGCTGCTGAAACAGGGCCGATACGCGGCGAAGTGGGCTTTGTGGATGAGGTTAGTGGTGCACGAGTGGAAGCGGTAGACCCTGATGAAAATGGGGAGTATCGCGTTTTGGTGTCACTTCCTAATACCGACACAAACAAATCGCCAACGATTATCGAGGAAATTGTCGTTCGTGCTGAGCGAGACGAGTCTGTCGTTGATGAGCCCGCTCCTGCTGCGCCGCGTTATGAAGTGATTAAAGACTACGCTAATGACCGTTATGGATTTTATGTTTATCTCGGTAAAAATAAATCCCTGCCGTTTAGAATATTCTTTAAAGACCACAGTGCCAAAGAGATACATAATCGCTAGGAATGGCTACTCTTCACTTTTTGGCTAATGCTGGGTGAGTCCCAGCATGAGCCATTCGACGTAGTGGTGAAGTGGCGTGACGCTTAAACATAACGCTGCAGCAGCGACACAGGACAAACTGAACGAGACCGATTTTGGGAGCGTTAACGGCGAGGGCCCTAATAAGTTCTTCACTCGCTGTTCCACAGATTCTTTTGCGAAAGCGCAGTATATTGCCGAACTTTGAGACTTGCTTGCCGCAGCGAGTTTTAGAATGCATCTGGCAACATCACCGGGTTCATGGTGTTGGCATGATCGTAAATCGCAAGATTTTTCAATGCATAAGCACAGCTCTGAAATAAAATAACGGGCGCCGGGCATGGGTAAGCTGAGTAGCCTCGCAAGCAGAATTCGCAGGTTGTCGCGGTTTAATCGATGTCCTTGCTCATGCAGAAGAATAATGTCGACTTCCTTCTTGCTGCACTGTTTTAACAAGCCTGTGCTCACTACAATTTGTGGTTTAAATAAGCCGCTAGTAAATGCGAGTGGTGTTTGCTCGTCAATCTCCCAAAACCCTGCTCTGGTCTTGCAAAGTCCTCGTATTCCGTTGCCAAATCGTAGATTAGTTCGCCCATCTTGCCAGCTTTTAACTGCAACAAGAGCGAGCGCGGTCGCTGTGATAATTAGTGACAGTGGCCCTAATTGGGGTAAATGCCCCACTGGCAAATGTTCTTCACAGGCTGGGCCGTGGCAGTGGAGTACTAGAAAAAAACTCCCAATCTGAGGGTAGTAGAGTAGCAGGGTCACCGCGAGACTCACCAATACGGGAATAGCAAGTACCAGCATTAATATGGTGCTTGCCTGGTTGGGGTCGAGTTTTTCGAGTAAGAACTTGAGTGGAGTGCGGAGTGTCAGTAACGCTAGACTTAATACGAACCAAATTGAAAGAAGTACAAAGTTTGCAGTGCCAAGGGTCTCAAGCATTTCGTCTATTGGTTTCGTGTTTGTCGATTAGCAGTTTAAGTCGGTCTAAAGAGTCATTATCTATGCTTGCGGCGGCATTTACAAAGCCGCTGAGAATGGTTTCGGTTGGGCCGTCATGCAAGGCATTGATTACGTCACCAATTAAGCGCCCCATCAGCTCGCCGCGTTTAACAACGGGGGTATACACGTAAGCGTGGCCCTGCTTACTTCGGTCCAGTAGGTTTTTTCGATGTAGGCGCTCCACCGTCGACTGTAGTGTACTAATGCTGGGTCGTCGCTCAGGAGTCAGTGCCGATGCCAATGCCTTCACGTCACTACCTGGTTTTTGCCAGAGTAATTCAAGAAGTGCTAATTCAAGTTCTCCCAACTGTGGGAGAGCATTATGACGGGACCGAGCACGAATAAGTTCCATATTAATACCGACTCCGAGGCGGTTTTTTGAACGGGTTTTAAGGACGATTTTTAGTTGCTGGGGCAGGGCGGAAGTGATTGAAATTTATGAAGAAAATGCTGATTTTCACGGTAGTATTACTCTGCCAAGACCACAGGACAATAGCGGATTATCAACAGCATTTGAAGCATTAGGTCGCCAAGAAAAAGTCTTTTTATATTTTGGAGATTAATAAAATGTGACGATTACTGACGGTAATGTGTTGTGACGTTTTAAACATGCTTTGTGAACATCACCTCGAAGGTATGGTTCGAAAAGATGGGTAAACAGGTTTTCTAATAGGTCAATTTTCGATAACTGCTGTGTCGGGGCGGTGGTGCCGTGTAGGGTACAATGCTACGCCATGACCTCTTCACTACCTATTGTCGATATTTTGCCTGCACTGCGCGATGCTTTACGTCGCAGAGATGAGGTCGTTCTAGAAGCTCCTCCAGGAGCAGGCAAAACCACTCAGGTGCCGTTGGTATTGTTATCTGAGAGCTGGCTTGAAGGCCAGCGTATTATTATGTTGGAGCCTCGACGGCTGGCGGCTCGCGCGGCGGCAGAACGAATGGCTGCGTTATTGGGTGAGAAGGTCGGTGGCACGGTGGGCTATCGTGTGCGACTGGAGTCTCGCGTCAGTACCGCGACCCGTATCGAAGTGATTACCGAGGGTATCCTAAGCCGAATGCTCCATGACGATCCGTCACTGGAGGGGGTTGGGCTGCTTGTGTTTGATGAGTTTCATGAACGAAGCCTGGATGCAGACCTCGGGTTGGCACTAACGCTAGAAGGCCGAAAGCTGTTTTCTGAGTTACGCAGCGCGCCGCTTAAATTGTTAATCATGTCTGCCACCTTAGATGGCCAGCGGGTTGGTGAGCTACTCAACCATGCGCCGGTGTTGCGCAGTGAAGGTCGGCAATATGCTGTTGGAATTGAGTACCTTGGCGTATATAAACCGAGAGACCCGATTGTGCCCAAGGTTTTACAGGCCTTGGAGCGTGCGCTTGCAAGTCACGCAGGGAACATTTTGGTGTTTTTGCCGGGACAGGCGGAAATTCGCCGTTGTGAGCAAGCCTTGCAGGCGTGGGCGGATGATTCGCTGCTTATTGCGCCTCTATACGGCAATTTGAGCTTGGAGCAGCAACGCTTGGCAATTTTGGCCCCTCCAGCCGAGTGTCGAAAAATTGTGTTATCGACGCCAATCGCTGAAAGTAGCCTGACCATTGACGGCATTACTGTGGTGATTGATAGCGGTCTACTTCGTCAAGCCATTTTTGATCCGCGCACAGGCATGACTCGACTCGCGACCAAGCGAATCTCCCAAGCGTCAGCTGCCCAACGAGCGGGCCGCGCAGGAAGGCTACAACCGGGGATTTGCTATCGTCTCTGGGCTGAGTCCCAACACAAAGAACTGCCAGCCCATTCGGAGCCGGAGATTTTACAGGCAGATCTGGCCGGGTTATTCATGCAGCTTTTGCAGTGGGGTGCGGACTCGGTTGATGCTATGGCTTGGTTGGATCCACCTCCAGAAGGTGCCTCCCAGCAAGCGTTAGCGCTGCTGAGACAGCTATCGGCGGTCAGCCCAGTAGCTAGAGAGGCGAGTAGTATTACTCTTACCCGGCACGGTGAGGCTATGGCCCGCTTACCCATGCATCCTCGATTAGCGCATATGTTAATAAAAGGCCGGGAGCTGGGTGCGGTTCATCTTGCTGCGGAGCTCGCGACCTTACTGTCTGAGCGCGATACTGAGTCCTCGGCCGGTAGTGATATCGAATCCCGGTTGCGCTTGTTTCAGGCTGAGAGCCAGGGTCGATCGGGTGGCGTAGCAAGCCGGTTAAAGCGTCAAAAAATGCAGTATTTAAATCTGCTTGAAACCCCGAAAACCGCGGCAAACCCATCAAAAGGCGTATCTGCGGGCACCTTGCTGGCATTGGCTTATCCCGATCGTATTGCCAAACAGCGGCCGGGTCGAAGCGGGCGCTATCAACTTAGCAATGGTCGCACCGCCGTCTTACGGGATGATGATAGTTTGCATGGCCAGCCTTGGCTGGTAGTGGCCGAATTGGGGGGCTGGATGGGCGCTTCAGAAGATATTATCTGGCGCGCCGCCGTTTTGAGTGAGACCGACTTTGACGATCTGCTTCTGCCTTTGTTGAGCACGCTATCTGTTGCCCAATGGGATGAGCAGCGTGGTCGATTTATCTCAGAGCGCTTGACCAAGATTGGCGAGATTACCCTGCGATGCGAGTCTGTGCCGCTAACTGATGTTGCGGAGAAAGAACGCGCATTATTGGCCTTGATAAGGGAGCAGGGCCTGAACATATTGAACTGGTCGGAGGCGGCAACGCAGTTATGCGCTAGAATTGAATTGCTCAGAGATTTAGGTCTGGAATTAGACAAGGAAATTGGCTGGCCGGACTTTAGCCATCAAGGTTTGTTGGCAACACTAGAGCAGTGGCTCGGTCCCTATTTGGCAGCAATACGCAGCTTGCCCAGCTTACAGGCCCTGGATTTATACCCGTTATTAAAAGCACGTTTAGACTGGGTTGCGTTAGATGCCCTTGAGAAACTGGCACCGGGATCTATTCGAGTGCCCTCGGGTTCTAATTTACGTATTGATTACAGTCAACGGCCGCCGGTGTTGGCAGTGAAGCTGCAGGAAATGTTTGGCTGCGAAACCACGCCGACAGTTGCCGCCGGAAGGCAAGCACTCAGCATTCATTTATTGTCGCCCGCCCGTCGACCATTGCAGATCACCCAGGATTTAGCCGGGTTTTGGCGGGGCAGTTATGAGCAAGTAAAAAAAGAAATGCGAGGGCGATATCCAAAGCATCCCTGGCCAGATGACCCATTGCAGGCTCCCGCCACGGCCAAAACTAAAAAGCGCCAAGGGTAATAAAATCTAGACATAAAAAAGCCGGTCAGTGACCGGCTTTACACACGAAAGATAGACGCTTAGAAGCGGCCAGCCACGCCGATCAAGAAGCCGTCAGTATCAAGCTCTGGACCATTGTAGTCTTCTGTGGTGTCAAAGTAGGAAAATGCCACTTCAACGTTGGGCGCTACAAAATAGCTAAGATCCAAGCTGATGGTGTCTCTCTCGTAGCTATCTACATCGACGAACTCAGCAGATAGGCCAATGCCAAACATATTGTTGAAATAGTATGTGGCACCAGCATTCACGCCAAAACCGTCATCGTCCTCGGCATCAATTACCGATGCGCCCAGGTCAAAGGCGACTGACGCACCTTGTGCCATAGCTTGAATGCTATGTAACTGCACATCCAGTACGTCCAGGTCTCCTGAAGCGTCATCGTCTGTAGTGGAGTACGACACGACGACATCGGTGGTGTCATTGATGTAGGTACCGATACCAAAGCCAAATGTATCGGCGTCATTGGTGCCGTCGTCTGCCTGATCGTAGCTGGCCTCCAAAATGAGGTTGGTGTCGGTCACGAAGCGGCCACCGAAGCCATAGTTGTCGGTATCGTCACCATTGTCAGGATCGATGTTAACCAAGCTGAAATCAATGAATGAAGATTTGTCTAAAAAAGCGGCTTCAGCCAACGGGCCTTTGCTGGTGTCGACCTGTTCAAAGTGAAGTTCACCGTAGATCAATGCGGCATCGTAATCGTTACTTACATTGCCAGCTTCGACTTCACCTTGGCCAAGGCCTGCGCTAACTTCAAATTGATAAGCGCTGGCATAAGATGAGGCGATAGTGGCAATGGCTACGGTTAAAAGTTGCTTTTTCATGTGGTGCTCCCCCTATGGATGTGCGTCTCACGCTAATGGTGATTAATGACACATAGATGTCCGTAATATGAAAGTTCCATAACTGTGCATTGTTGTTGGGCGTTAGATCTATTGTTGATCTTATTTGGTGCGCAACAATCTGAGGTTATCACAAGGTATGTGAAATAGGCGTGGCGAGTTTGTGAAAATTTACCGATTTTTTGGCGGTTTAGCGCGAGGAGTTAGCTAATAACTTCAGCTTTTGTGTGACATAAGTGGAAGGTTGTTTATTGCTGGCCGTAATGTCGAAATTGTTGCAGTACCTTCTCCATTTCACCATTGCTGAGCAGCGTCGGTCCGCCATTTTGTAGGCTGAAATAATAATTGGCTGCTAAAGCTTCTACTTCTTGAGCGAGAGATAGGGCTTTGTTGATGGTTTGGGCAATACAAAGTTGGCCGTGATTAGCCAATAAACAAGCTTTGCGGCGATGCAGGGCAAGGCTGACATTTTCGGCCAGTTCCGCGCTGCCAAAGGTAGCGTAATCTGCACAGGGAATATCGACGCCACCCGCGACAGCGACCATGTAGTGAAAAGAGGGAATGGCTCGGCGCTGGCAGGCCAGCACCGTCGCAAAGGGAGAGTGACAATGAACAATAGCGGCGGCTTCGGGGTGGTCTTGATAAACCTGATGGTGCATTAGCCATTCGCTGGATGGTTTGGCTTGGCCCGGCGTGCAAGTACCTTCGCTGCTGATCTCGACAAGGGATTCCAACGTTGCCTCATTCCCCCGCACCCCACTGGCGGATATCAACATGCCGCCATTGGGGAGCCGCAATGACATATTACCGCTGGCTCCCGGGGATAAATCGGCTTCGGCCATGGCATGTAGGGCCGTCATCAACTCTCGGCGCTGTTGCGATAAGTCGTTCACGCCCCGTCTCTCAGTGCCTGAATACGTTTTTCCAGCGGTGGGTGAGAGCTAAACAGTGCTGCGAAATCCCTCTTGCTGGGGCTGCTAATCGCCAAAGCGGTGAGTTCGCCGGGCATGTCATTGGGTAGCCCTTGCTGAGCCTGTAGGCGCTGGAGCGCGGCAATCATATCGTCACGTCCTGCCAGTGTGGCACCGGCGTGGTCGGCGCGAAATTCCCGCCAGCGCGAAAACCACATCACAATGGTGGAGGCGAGAATGCCCAGCACCATTTCAGCGATAAACGTGGTGATGTAAAAACCAATACCGTGGCCGCGTTCTGTTTTAAATACGGCTCTGTCCACGGTGTGGCCGATGATGCGAGCAAAGAACATGACGAAGGTATTCACCACCCCTTGAATAAGGGTGAGGGTGATCATGTCGCCATTGGCAACGTGGCCAATCTCATGGGCCAATACCGCCCGGACTTCATTGGGGCGCATTTGCTTCATTAGCCCTTCGGACACCGCGACTAGTGCCGCGTTTTTATTCCAGCCAGTGGCAAAGGCATTGGCGACTGGAGAGGGGAATATCCCCACTTCAGGCATGCCGATGCCGGCTTTGTCGGATAGCTCTTTTACCGTATCCAGCAACCAGCGCTCTTGGTTGTTGCGGGGTTGTTTGATGACTTCGGTACGGGTTGAGCGTTTGGCGATCCATTTTGAGATCAGCAGTGAAACAAGGGAACCCGCCATCCCGAACACTGCACAGAATACCAGCAGTGAGCTCAGGTTTAAGTCGACGCCATTTTGCGCCATATAGGTGTCTACCCCCAGCAAACTGAGGGTAATGCTAGCGACCAGAACAATGGCCAGGTTTGTTGCCAAAAACAACAGAATTCGCATCATTGCAGTATAAACCTCGTAGTAATACCGCTTAATAAATGGGGGTACAGGAAGCTGCTTTCAAGCTTGATCGCCAATGTTTTCCGGGTTTTCTTGTTGTAGATTTTCTTCCTGCTCGGGTTCTTGGTTTAAAGCCGCTTGGGTCTCTAATGCAGTGGGTGGCCCGACTTCGACCATAGGCTGATTGTTTTTATCCAGCTCGCAGGGGAAGGGTTCTGCACGCAGATAAATATCTTTGCTGCTTTGCTCAAACACAACATTGACCGCTTCATCGTTGTGGGGGGTACGGTACAGTAGGCGTCGGTCACTGCCATCTAGCCACAATTGTTGCTTGCTTAAATAATGGCCATGCTGATTTTTAATAACAAATACGGTGCTCATAGTAAGTCGGAGCTGCTCCTAAGTGCTGAGTTTATATGTGGATTATGATCATGATGTGTCAGTCGCCTTAACTGTTAAGCAGAACGGATTTTGCTTCGTTCAGTTGACTGGCTAAATAATCATTGCCGCCGCGATCAGGGTGGAATTTCTGCATTAAGTGACGATGGGCTTTAATAATATCGTCTTCGCTGGCGCCTTCCTTAAGACCCAGTATGGAAAGCGCCTCAGGCTTATCCATATTGCCGCTGTAACGTCGAGGTGGTGGCTCTTCGTTCTGGGGGCCGGTGTTGCTGCGGTTAGCATTACCGCTAATGCGTTGATGGAGGTGATTGGCAATAAACTGGCGGACAAAGGGCATTGCCGCGCCGATGATTCCTGCTAGCCAATGCACTCTACCGGTAATGGACAGCAAGACTAAACCGGCCGCGGCAATGCTAATTAGCAATGTGAAGTAATAGGGTCGGCGCTGATCCTTGGGTTTGCTTTGCACGATTTTAACAAAGCGGAAAATGCCATACAGAACAGCCACTGCTATTAATAAACGAATGATCATCGCCGGTTTCCGGATTCCTTTTGGGGCAGGCGATAAAAGATGATCGCCTGCGTGATTGACTCAAAGTATTACAAAGTACTAAAAGCCTCGTAGTATAGTGCTTCCTGCCAGCAAGACACACCGTCTTTGGTATCGCATTTGTCAGAGAGTTTTATGTTCATAGCCTCACGCTACGCCCAACGATTTGTGCTGTTTCAGGGCTTGTATGAAGCCAGTCAGGGTGATGGTCAGCGGGATTGGCAGCAACTTGTTGCCAGGCTCAGTCAGGGGCAGCAATTAGCCGAGCGGGTTCAGCTTGAAGAACTGGCTGAGAAATTTGGCAGTGGTCAACAGCTCGTCATGGACGAGTTGCGGGACGGCGGCTTATTTTTAGACTGGGAACTACGGTTTTTGCAGCTAGGTTTAGCGGTGGGGAATTTGCCCAATGCTTATTTACGCCTGGCCGAGCATTATCGAATGGTCAGTGATTTTGCCTTGCGTTTTCGCCGGCATCTTTGGTTGCCACTGTTGTTGAGCTTGTTATGTGCTTTTTTGCTGCCGTTAATGCTGTATTTGGGTGGTTTTTTAAGTGCTGTTTCGGTCTTGGAAGTAATGGGGTTGTCGTTACTGCCTGGGATAGTTGCTGCAGTATTGCTGACGGTTTTTTTTAAGCCTCCGGTGTCAGCTTCTATTACTGCTATTGGATTCACGCTTCCCAAACTTAAAAAAGCCCTGTCCTGTTACCACAATTATTGGTTTGTGGGGCATTTGGCCGAGTGCGTCGGTGCAGGGTTTCCGTTGCAACAATCGCTGCGCCAAGCATCGCGGCGGATGCCAGCAAGCCCGCAAAAAAATCGTTATTTGGGGTTGGCTGGCAAGGTAGAAACGGGACAGCCCCTGTCTGCAGCCTTGCTGCAAAGTGGGGTATTGGACGGGGTGGGGTTGCAGCGCTTACCTGCGGGTATCGCGGCGGCAGAAGCGCCAGCGCACCTTGGCTTAGCTATACATGCCCGTTGCGAGGTGCAACTGGGCTTTTGGTCAGCAACACTGCCTTATGCGGTGCTGGTGATAGTACCTTGGTCGGTGCTGCTTAATGCATGGTTTCTCGGCAGCTGAATTGCTCCAGTTCGCGCTGGTAGTGCTGGCGACCCGAAAGCTCTTGCTCAATGGCGAAGCGTTCTGCGTTGCTGTGCCATTCGGCGTTTTTCAGTAGTTCCCACAGTTTTCTGCTGCACAAGTTTTTTACGTTACGTTCTATATTTTGCTTGTTCATCATAATTTCTCCTTGAGTCTCCAGACTCAACCTCTGTGTCCTTAATGCTTGTCTCACTGGTCTTTGTCTCCTTGACCATAGCGATTATTAACAAGACAGATTGCAGAGGTATGACAGTACGATTTTTTCTTTCGTTTGCTGTAGACTTCGCATCTTTTTAAAATTGCTGGTGCCGATCAAAAGGCACTGTTTCCCCGTTTGGTCTTGCTGGCCAGAGGGAATCGAATCGCCATGGAGCAAAGCCCATGAAGCAACAGGTTCTAGCTGACAGTGCTTGGCAGCGAATTGTTAATTTTGCTGCCGACAAAGCCACGCCCTGCGTGATTATTGATCTGGACACCGTTCGTTCAAAATATCGGGAATTGCTCGCGGCATTTCCCTTTGCTGGTATTTATTACGCCGTTAAAGCTAACCCGGATACGGCGATCATTCGCTGTCTCCATGAGTTGGGCGCGTATTTTGATATTGCCTCAGTCTTTGAGCTGAAAAAGCTTCTCGACTTAGGTATTCCGGCCGCCCGGATGAGTTACGGCAATACCATCAAAAAGTCCGCTGACATTGCCTATGCCCACCAGCAGGGTATTAGTATGTTTGCCAGCGACTGTGAATCTGACATTAGAAAGCTAGCAAAGTTCGCGCCAGGAAGCCGGGTGTATATCCGGGTGTTGACCGAGGGCTCTGAAACTGCCGATTGGCCGCTGTCCCGTAAATTTGGCTGTCAGGCCGATATGGCCATTGAGTTGATTATGTTGGCTCGAGATTTAGGCTTGGTTCCCTACGGTATCTCTTTTCATGTGGGTTCCCAGCAGCGAGATATTGCTACTTGGGATGCGGCCATCGCCAAGGTACGGTTTATTTTTGACCGCTTGGCCGAAGCCGATATCCACTTGGAAATGATTAATATGGGCGGTGGTATGCCTGCCAACTACGGCAATCGCCACCACGATATTGAAGCTTACGGCAATGCGATCCGCCGGTTTTTAGACGAAGATTTTGGCGATCATCAGCTGCAAGTGTTGATTGAACCTGGGCGGTCGTTGGTGGCTGAAGCTGGGGTATTGGTTAGCGAAGTCATTCAGGTATCACGTAAATCCCAAGAATCCTTAGACCGTTGGGTGTATTTGGATGTGGGCTTGTTCGGCGGCATGATTGAGGCGATTGGCGAAGCCATTCAATACCCGATGGTCTGTGACCGCCAAAGCGATGAGCTGGATGAAGTGATTATTGCCGGTCCGACCTGCGACAGCATGGATATTCTCTACGAGGACCATCGCTATAGTCTGCCGGTGGATTTACAAGAGGGTGATCGGCTATTTTGGTTGACCACCGGCGCCTACACCACCAGTTATAGCTCTATTGAATTTAACGGTTTTCCGCCATTGGCCTCTTATATTATTGAATAGGGCGCTATTGCTTAAATATTTTGGTTTGAGGGCGGTGTTTTTTGCGCCACCTCAAAACATAGCTGGCGCTGCCACTCAAGGTTAAATAAAGCGCGACCAAGCCCGCAATAAACACGCCTAACTGATAACCCCGATTTAAACCGTAGGATGAATGCAGCGGGTACATCACGTTAAGAAGCTTGCGACCATTGCTGGCTTGATCCGCTCGGCTTAACACCGTTGCCTGCCCACTGTGGCCATCCACGGCGACTTTACTGCGGCCGTTGGGGTGCCATTCGTCTTTTAAACGAAATCGAAACTCAGCCGCTGGTCGATCTTTTGATGGCAACCTGGCAAGGGTGAGCTGTGCGTCGGGCAACAGGGTTTGCGCAGCTTGCAAGAGTTGCCCAGCGGCGAGTTGATGGGCTTGCCCTGTTTGATCGACGAGGCTTGCCTCTTTTATCGCTGCCGGGGCTGGCTTGGATGATGCCGAATTGAGTTGATAGATAAAACCATTACTCAACATCACCACGCCGCTGACGGCAATAACAAGAATAAATAATGATAACAGCAGACCTTGATGCCGATGGCTGATAAGCAACTGTTGGGGGCTGAGCTTTTTGGGGAGCAGTTTGCTAAAGCGGTAGCGCCGCCAAGCCGGCCACCACAAAATAATACCACTGAGGGCAAAAAAGCTGAGTACCAAGCCCAAACACAGTGCGGCGATCTCGCCGGGGGTGTGGAGCATTAAATCGGTATGTAACTCTCTAATTATGTCCAGGGTGGCGAGTACTCCAGCTGGCAATTGGAGTTCGGTAAAGCTGTGCCGGGCAAAAAGGGTACTGCGACCAGCGCTTTCAACAACGGTCCAGTAGTCGCGACCGGCTGATGGTGCTTTGATATACGACAGTTGCTGGTGGCTCAACTGTTGCTCAAGTGCACTTAACTCTTCGTTAAGTGATTGGAATCGGTGGGGCGGGGGCGGCTGATCGGTAATAGCCAGGGTAATGAGGGCTTCTTTATAAACAAGTAGGGTGCCGGTGACGATAATCAGTAAAAGTGGGGCGGCCAAACCCAAGCCTAGCCACTGGTGCCAGCGACGAAGCTTGAGTAAGTACGGCTTTGATTGAGACACGGCTTGGTCAGCGCTTTAAAAGTGACGCTCATAAGAAAGACGAATGCTACGACCATAGCCTTTAAAATTGCGGGCAGCAGAGCCGCCGCCAGCTTGGCTGTAGTAGGTGAAGTAGTCTTGGTTATTGAGGTTTTGTACCCCTAGCGTGAAGGTGCCAACGCTTGCCTGCCATTCGGCACTGACATCAATGGTGGTGTAGCCCTCAAAACTTTCATAGCGGCTGTTGTTGAGGTCTTTAAAGTTGCGGTTGAGCAAACGGTTAAACTGCAAACGGGTAGAAACCGTGTCGGTCCAGTCCCGCTCCCAGCTAAGGTTAATGCGGTCTGGAGCGATATTGCGGCCGTCTAGATCAGTGTCGACTTTGCCGTCGTCGTTGGAGTCGTACTCGCCTCGGGTTTTGGCATAGCGAATACCAAACAGGTCTTTGTTACTGGCCAGCCAGTCTAGGCGCAGTTCAATACCATCGATATCGGTTTTTTCACGTTGCACGCTGAAAATGCCATCGGCGTTGGCTTGCAAACGCTGACCAAAATCGGACTCAGACTGGTAATAGGTTATCTGACTGCGGATATTGTCGATATTAAATTCCACCCCAATTTCACTGTTTTCGGTGGAGATGGGGGTGAGGTCTAAAAAAGTTTCCACGCTTTGGTTCGGTTGATCTATTCCCCGAAGTACCCGGCCGACATCGGGCATAGAAAAGCTTTCGGCGTAGTTGCCGTAGAGACGGACGACGTCATTGATTTGATAGCTTGCACCCATGTTGTACAGGGTTTCAGAGAAATCGGGTGTGCCCCCGGTGACTTCTTGGCTGCCATAACTGGCGAGGGTGGTAAAGTCATCAACCTCCAGCTCGGAGACTTCGTGACGTACTCCGGTGGTGACCGTTAATTGCTCAATACCGCTATATTCAAATTGCAGAAAGGGCGCGTAATTTTTGTAAGTAGATTCAGGCACCCAGGCGCGGCCTGTCTGCACCAGTTTTTGCTGGGTTTGGTCTTGAAAAACATCTAAACCGTAGGTGACCGCCAGTGGCAATCCCGCTAATTCGTCTTTATTTAAGGTGAGCTTAAGCCCATATTTCTCGGACTGGTTTTCTGATTGATCAAAAATGTCGGCACCAAAGGCTGGGTCTTGGAAGGTGCCAAACCGGCCGCCGCCATAGGTGCCGGCAAAATCCTGTTTGAATAGTTGCGCTCGCAGGCTGTGTCCCAGCAGCTGGTCGTGGCGATAGCTGAGGCTGATGGTGGTGACTTCGTTTTTGGGCGCGTCACCCTCAACGGTTCCTTCCACTGCTGTGGTGGGGATGCCGGCATCTACGTCGCCATTGACAGGGACCCAATTGGTTTCGCCCTCAATCTCGTAGCGATTGTAGGTGAACTCAAGGCGCTGGTTTTCAAAGTCTTTGCCAATTTTTAAAAAGGTATCCAGACTTTCTGAATCCATGGTATCGCCTTGGGTGGTGTCGAAGCCCACTACTTGACCATCGGCATCAAAACCCACGCCGACGCTTTCAAAAGCGACACTGGCGAGTAGATCAAATTGCTCAAAGCTGCCGGAGAAGCTATAGCTGCCGCTGTACCCCAGGCTGTCATCAAGCTCTTCTTCTTGGCCAGAAAGACCAATTTTCAAGCTGTGTTCTGGGGTGTCACTGGGGCGTTTGGTAATGAGGTTGATAATGCCACCGGCAGCGCCTAAGCCGTGAATAGCATTGGCACCGTGAATGACTTCTACGCGTTCTAGCATTAATGGCGAAATGGTGTTGCCGTCCCGGCCGCCATCTCGGAGTGGGTTGGATTGAGGTACTCCATCTATCAAATACAGCGGCTTGCGGCCGCGCAAGCTCTCGCCGGAGTTGCTGAGCTTTTGTCGGCTAGGCGAAAAACTGGGTATTAAGTTGCCTAATACTGATGATAGGTCGCCGTTAATACCAATTTGCTGCTCAAGAGACTTTTGATCAATTACGGTCACCGTATTGGGTATGGTCGCCAAAGGTTTTTCGGTACGACTGGCGGTGACCACCATTTGCTCTACAGGTAACTCTTTAGCGATAACAGTGGTTGAGCTGGCAAGAACAAGCAATGCGGGAGTAAGAACGCGAACAGGGGGCAAAGACATAAACAATCCGGCTAATTGATTTTGCTACAGTTTGGGTTGGAGCCGGGCGGAGTGGGACGTGACGAGGCCTGTGCCAAGCCTGGTTGTCATCCAATCGCGCGGACTTAGCGGCGCATTGTCTTGGTAATACAAATCATTGTCAATTTCATTTGTTTGCGGGGTGGTGGGCTACGTTGTGAATGGGGTGACTTTCGGTCGCGTGATGGGTGGTTTTGCCGGGGTAGAAATTATTCCACCCCGGTTTTAGGAAGCGAGCTCACAGAGGGCTAAATATTGTCGATCACCGCATCTACAAAGTAATGGTAGTCCAGCCCGACTTTTTCTTTTACCAAACCGTGGCAGTCTGTTTCAAAGCCGGGAAAGCGGGCGTTGAAATCCCGGACAAATTGCAGATAGCGGACAATGGTACTGTTGAAACGCTCGCCGGGAATAAGCAGGGGAATGCCTGGCGGATAAGGTGTGACCAGCATGGCGGTAACCCGACCTTCAAGCTCGTCGATGGGCACCCGTTCTACTTGGCGGTGTGACATTTTCGACCAGGCATCGGCGGGGATCATCGCGGGTTCAATTTTAGAGAGGTACATCTCTGTGGTAATACGGGCGAGGTTGTATTCTTTGTAGACACTGTGAATATCATTACACAGGTCTCTAAGACCGACTTTGTCGTATTGGGGATATTTTGCGGCAAACTCGGGCATCACTCTCCACAATGGTAAGTTCTGGTCGTAGTCGTCTTTAAATTGCTGCAACTCCGTTACCATGGAGTTCCAGCGGCCCTTGGTAATGCCGATGGTGAACATGATAAAGAATGAGTAGAGGCCGGTTTTTTCAATAATAATGCCATGCTCCGCCAGATATTTGCTGACGATAGATGCCGGGATGCCGTAACTGTCAAAGCTACCGTCGACATCCAGTCCTGGCGTGATGATGGTGGCTTTGATGGGGTCGAGCATATTAAACCCCGAGTCGATTTTGCCAAAACCGTGCCAGTTGTCGTCAGAATGAATAACCCAATCATCTCTGTCACCGATGCCTTCTTCGCTGAGAACTTCGGGCCCCCAGACCTTAAACCACCAGTCGTCGCCATAATCGGCATCGACTTTGCGCATAGCGCGGCGAAAATTCAGTGCTTCGGCAATGGACTCTTCTACCAGTGCGGTACCGCCGGGAGGGTCCATCATCGCCGCCGCCACATCGCAGGAGGCAATAATGGCGTACTGGGGACTGGTAGAGGAGTGCATTAAATAGGATTCATTAAAACGGTGGGTGTCGAGCTTACGGTTTTTGCTGTCTTGCACCAAAATTTGTGAAGCCTGCGATAAGCCCGCTAATAATTTGTGAGTGGATTGGGTGGCAAAGACCAAGGTGTCATCTGACCGAGGACGGTCGTTGCTAATAGCGTGCATGTTTTCATAAAAACTATGGAAAACAGCATGGGGCAGCCAGGCCTCGTCAAAGTGCAGCGTGTCGATGGTGGCGTCGAGAATGTCTTTGATTTCTTCTACGTTGTAAACAATACCGTCGTAGGTGCTTTGGGTAATGGTCAGGATGCGCGGCTTCTTTTCTGGCGCGTGCTTCGCAAAAGGGTGTTGCTCAATTTTTTCGCGGATGGCTGCAGGGTCAAATTCACTTTTGGGAATGGGGCCGATAATGCCGTAATGGTTGCGGGTAGGCATTAAAAATACCGGAATAGCGCCGGTCATAATAATGCTGTGCAAAATCGATTTATGGCAGTTGCGATCTACCACAACGATATCACCAGGGGCGACGACCGAGTGCCATACCACCTTGTTGGACGTGGAGGTGCCATTGGTGACAAAAAACAGATGGTCGCAACCAAAAATTCGGGCGGCATTTTGCTCGCTCTCACTGACTGGGCCTGTGTGGTCCAGTAGTTGGCCTAACTCCTCTACGGCATTGCAAACGTCAGCGCGCAATAAGTTTTCGCCAAAGAATTGGTGGAACATTTGCCCCACTGGGCTTTTCAAAAAAGCGACACCGCCTGAGTGGCCGGGGCAGTGCCAGGAGTAAGATGAGTCGCTGGCGTAGCCCATCAGGGCTCGGAAAAAAGGCGGTGCGAGGGAGTCCAAATATTTATTGGCTTCGCGAATAATATGCCGGGCGACAAATTCTGGCGTATCTTCGAACATATGAATAAAGCCATGCAGTTCCCGAAGGATTTCATTGGGAATATGGCTGGAAGTGCGGGTCTCGCCATAGAGAAACACTGGGATATCGTTGTTGCGCTGACGGACGGCGCGCATAAATTCACCGATAGCCGCCAGGGTTTGACTGGCGGAATCATCGTCATCACTAAATTCTTCATCGTCGATAGATAAAATGAAGCAAGACGCACGGCTAGCTTGTTGAGCAAAGGCGGTGAGGTCGCCGTAGCTAGTGAACCCGACTACTTCCATTCCTTGATTGCTGATGGCATCGGCCAAGTCTCGAATACCGGAGCCGGAGATATTCTCGGAGCGAAAGTCTTCGTCAATTACGACGACGGGAAAACGAAACTTCATATGATTACTCGCAATAAGCTCAGAAAATTAGCCACCCCATTAGACCTGGTGGGGAGCGATAAAGTTTGATGCTGGGCTGTTAAAACAGCTGATAACGGAGGTCATTTTGACGTCGCTTTGTTGCAGAGCCGTTATCTTGAAAACTTGATCTTATACAGCCTTGTTCCACAAAGCCTGATTGACAAGGTGTTGTTTCAAAAAGCAATTTCTTAGAGACGCATATTCTAGAAGGCCCTGTTTTAAAAAACCATGTTCCTGCGCGCCATGTCTAGCGAGCCGTGTTCGACAAACCCTATTCGACAAGCATAGTGTTGCTAGCAATAGTACCGCTAACAAAAAACGGGCGTAAAGCCCGCTTAATGTTAAGACTCTTTTAGTGATGTGAGCTATGACGGTATCAGCTCAAAGAATCGACAAGGTATTGAGGAAGGGCAAAGCTGCCTTGATGTAGCGCCGGATTGTAATAGCGGGTTTGTATGCCGCTATCCTGATAGCGTTGCTCAAGAGTGGCTAAAGCGGTTTGTCGAGCGGCAGCGTTGTCGCTGGCCCAAGCAAAGGTCATGAGGCCACCGATGTAGGTAGGAACCGGCGCGGAATAAAATCCGGTATCGGTAAACAGCGGCGACAATCGCTTATTGGTGGTGCTGACCTCATCGGGCTGCATAAAAGCAACGCCGTTTTGCGCTGCAAAAATGCCACCGGGTTTCAGGCAGCGTTTAATACCTTCGTAAAACGGTGAGGTAAATAACACTTCGCCGGGACCGATGGGGTCGGTGCTGTCAGATAAAATAATGTCAAATTGGCGATCGGTGGTTTTGACATACTCAATGCCGTCGTTAATCACAATTTCAGCACGAGGGTTGTCATAGGCACCTGCCGAATGATTCGGCAGATACTTTACGCACATGTCGATAACGGCTTGATCAATTTCTACTTGAACCGCACGTTCAACATTTTGATGCTTGAGCACTTCACGTAGTAATCCGCCGTCACCGCCACCAATAATCAACACGTCTTTGGCCTGACCATGGGCAAACAGTGGCACATGGGCTAGCATTTCGTGGTAGATGAATTCGTCGCGTTCGGTGGTTTGAATGATGCCGTCTAGCGCCATCACTCGACCGAAGCTGGTGGACTCGAAAATGACCAGGTGCTGATGATCGGTCTTGTTTTCAAACAAGACCTCAGCGACCTCAAATCCTTGGTGATAGCCGTTATGGAGCGTTTCATTAAACCACTCAGACATCGCCCATATTCCCGCGCAGGTTTTCGCCCACCTCTACACGAGAGGGGTTGAAGGCCTTTTGCAGGATGCCCACAGCAAGCTCGGGTTTAGCGTCGCCACACATAAAGACATCAAAGGCGGCATAGTCGCGCTCTGGCCAAGTGTGTACGCTGATATGAGATTCAGCCAAAACTGCTACTCCAGACACGCCACCATTAGGGGTGAAGTGGTGCATATGAATATGCAACAGAGTTGCTCCGCATTCGCGAACGCAGTCTAAAAAGGCTTGTTCCATACGGGGGATATCATCGAGGTGGGATGCGCCCCAAAGATCGATAATAAGGTGTGTGCCGGCATAGGCCATGCCATCACGGACAATAAAATGGTCCAAATTGTCGTCCGATTGGCTAATCGGGTTGCAGCTAGCCGCGCTGGCCTCCATCTGAGGCATGAGATCTAAACTTTTCATCTCGCATAAATCCTCCGCAGGGGTGAAAGAAGCGGCGATTTAAACGTTTTTTGCTTTAAATAGCAACCTTAAAATAGTTAAAAAAATGCCCCGGAATTTTACTTATAAACTAAGGACTTATGTATAGCAGCTAGACTTGCCTGGCAATGCCAAAGCATTGTCAGGGGCTGGTATAAAGGTAGCGTAACAGGGCATATTAGACGGCAGCCAAATGACAATGTCCGTTTCGTAGACCCCATATTTTCAGGAGCCTCACTATGAGTATATTCGATCGCTATGTAAAACCGGCTAAATCGTTGGTATTACCCACCGCAGAAGAGGCTCTGCCCGGACGCTCAGCCACCATGAAAGTACCCGAAAAGCATGCGGTTTTGGCGACGGCAATGGTGCCGCCATTTCCGGCGCACTGCGACCAAATTTATTTTGGCTTGGGTTGCTTTTGGGGTGCCGAGCGTTGTTTCTGGCAACTGCCGGGCGTTTATACCACCGCAGTGGGCTATTCGGCGGGACATACACCCAACCCCATTTATGAAGAAGTGTGCTCGGGCATGACGGGCCACAATGAAGTGGTGTTGGTGGTATATGATCCAGCGGTGTTGCCACTGGAAAAATTACTGGCAGTGTTTTGGGAAAGCCATAATCCTACCGAGGGAATGAGCCAAGGTAATGATGTTGGCACGCAGTACCGCAGTGGTATTTATTGCCTTGATGAGACTCAATTACAGCTAGCGAAGCAGTCTCGACAACGCTACCAGCAGGCGTTAACGCAGAGTAAACGAAAGATCGCTGAAATTACGACTGAAGTGGAAATGGCCGGGCCGTTTTATTACGCCGAACCGTACCACCAACAATATTTAGAGAAGAACCCCGGAGGCTACTGCGGCTTGGGCGGCTTGGGTATTAAATGCGAGCTTGAGTAAAAGGATGACATCGAGGGCAAGTGAAGGGCTTAGCTGCACTGCTGTTGGTAACGTTGCCGGGTTTCCATATTCAGCAGTGTCATGCAGTTACCCCACACGCAGCCACTGTCTAAGCCAATAATATCCTCCCGGCCTGTTTTGCCCTGCAAGGCCGCCCAGTGACCAAATATAATCGTTTCTTGGCGGTCGCCGGGTGCTTGCCAGTCAAACCACGCCTTGTCACCCGCTGGAAAGGCTTCGCCGTCGCCCTTGTAGGCTAAGTTCAGGCTGCCCTGTTCGTCACATAAGCGCATGCGGGTAAGATAATTTGTGATGCAGCGGAATCGCTCCATGCCCTGTAAGTCATCATGCCAACAACTCGGTTCATTGCCGTACATGGCCGCTAAAAACCCATCAAGCTGATCACTTTGCAGCACGGTTTGTATTTCTTTGCTAAGGGCGAGGGCTTTGTCACTGGACCAGATACTGGGAATGCCAGCATGAGACATTATGAAGTCACCACTGGGGTCACGGTAAACAAGGGGCAAGGTGCACAACCAGTCCATTAGCGTTTTACGGTCGGGGGCTTTTAGCAACGCTTTGAGGGTGGGGTGCCGGCCTCGGCTTGTTGCCCCCCGGGCTAGTGCTAAGGTGTGAAGGTCATGATTGCCCAGAGTGATTTTTAAACTGTCGCGAATACCATAGAGAAATCGCAGCGTGTCCAGCGAGTCTGGGCCGCGATTGACTAAATCCCCCACCAGCCATAATTCGTCTGTGCTGGGGTCAAAGTTGCACTGCTTTAATAATTTTTTTAGCGGTTTTAAACAACCTTGTAAATCCCCTACGGCAAAACGCGTCATGGCGAACGGCTCAGTGCAACGCGGAGGGTTGCGCTAAAGAAAAGACAGCAATCGGTGCAATAAAGGGACGGCCCGAGGCGCTGATCATTTCATAGCTGCCTTCCATGGTGCCCACAGCGGTATTAATGACCGCCCCGGAGGTGTAGCGAAAGGCTTCACCCGGTTCGATCAAGGGCTGCTTGCCGACGACGCCTTCACCGTGAACTTCCTGCACTTCATTGTCGCCATCGGTAATAATCCAGTGCCGATTGAGCAGGCGCACGGCTTCGTCACCGGTGTTTTGTACGGTGATGGTATAGGCAAAAGCAAAGCGCTGCTGCGCCAGATCAGATTGCTCTTTCAGGAATTCAGTTTCTACGGTAATTTCTACGGCTGTGCTCTCTGACATAGTTTTCTCGGTAGTGAATAACTTGAGGTTGCTGACTTTAGGACTGTACGCTATTCGCAATGGCGACGAAATCAGCGAGTTCAAGTCGCTCGGGGCGCAGGCCCGGATCAATGCCCAGTTTTTCCAGTGCATCGCTGCTGATTAATTCTTTAAGGTTGTTACGCAAGGTCTTGCGACGTTGATTGAAAGCGCTGCGTAACACCTGCTGTAATTTTTCGACATCCTTGGCGGGATGGGGCAAGGTTTGATGGGGAGTCAGCCTGACAATAGCTGATTGTACCTTTGGCCGGGGTGAAAAGGCCTCGGGGGGTACTTCAAATAGATTCTCTACCTGGCAGTAGTATTGGGCCATGATACTCAGTCGCCCGTAAGCCTTGCTGCCAGAGGACGCGGCCAGCCGCTCTACCACTTCTTTTTGCAGCATAAAGTGCATATCGGCAATGCCCGACTGCTGGCTGAGCAGGTGAAAAATCAAGGGTGTAGAGATGTTGTAGGGCAGGTTGCCGACAACCCGTAGTTTGTCGTCGCCAGCCAATGCCTGAATATCAAACTTGAGTGCGTCACCTTGAAATAAACGAAAATTACTCTTTGCCGCAAACTTCTCTTCTAATATTGGTAGCAGGTCTCGGTCCAGCTCTATAACGGATAGCTCGCAGCCAGATTCCAAAAGCTCTTCGGTAATGGCGCCCTGGCCGGGGCCAATCTCAAGCAGTCGCTGCTTGGGAAGTGGATGTACTGACGAAACGATACGGCGGATGATGCCTTGATCGTGGAGAAAGTTTTGTCCGAAGCGTTTTCGTGCGCGGTGCTTTTGTTCCATTAGGGTGTTATTCCTGATTGGGCACGACTCATGGCAATGGCTGTCGTGAGTGCCGCTTCAAAGCTGCCTAGGTCTGCCAGGCCTTTACCGGCCAAATCCAGTGCCGTGCCGTGGTCTACCGACGTGCGGATAATGGGCAGCCCGAGGGTGATGTTCACCGCGCGACCGAAGCCTTGATATTTAAGTACGGGTAAGCCCTGGTCGTGGTACATCGCCAATACGGCGTCACAGTTGCTGAGATATTTGGGTGTAAAGGCGGTGTCAGCGGGCAGTGGCCCGGTGATTTGCCAGCCCCGGTCTCGGAGCTGATCCAGACAGGGAATAATAATATCAATTTCTTCCCGGCCCATGTGTCCACCTTCGCCGGCATGGGGGTTGAGGCCCAGCACGATAATCTTCGGGGCGGCGATGCCAAATTGCTCTTGTAGGCTGCGATACAGTATTTCGGCGACCTCGGTGAGGTTGCCTGGAGTGATGGCAGCGGGCACAGCGCTTAAGGGCAGATGAGTGGTGACTAGGGCAACACGTAGTGATTCGGTTGCCAACATCATGACCACTTTCTCAACACCACAACGCTGAGCTAAAAATTCGGTATGGCCACTAAAGGCAATGCCCGCATCGTTGATAATCGACTTTTGAACGGGACCGGTAATTAAACCGTGACACTGCTTGCTTAGGCAGCTGTCGGTCGCTTTTTCCAGCGTGCTCAATACGTATTGGGCGTTATGCCTGTCGAGCTGACCGGGTTTCGCAGGGGCATTAAGTGGCACCGCGAGGCATTTTATGGTGCCGGGAGTGTGTTGCTGAGGCGGCGCAGCAAAATCTACCGCCTGACATTGCAGGGGTAGACTGAGCTGATGGGCACGCTGTTGCAGCAGCTCTGGGTCAGCAACCGCCACCAGCTCTGCTGGCCAAGATTGCTGTGCGAGCTTGGCGAGTAACTCTGGTCCAATGCCAGCCGGTTCGCCTGGTGTTATGGCTAGCCTTGGAATCATTAAAGTTTTTCGTCAACAAACGCTTCGCTGCGAATTTTGCGTAACCATGCTTCCAGTTCTTGATCAAACTTGCGGTCATGCAAGGCCCGGCGGGCGAGCCGTTCGCGAATTTCGTTGGTGACATCTTCCCGGCGACGCTCTTCTACTTTAATAATGTGCCAGCCAAAGTTTGATTTGACGGGAGGGCTGATATCACCCACCGCGGTGTTATCCATGGCTTTTTCAAACTCAGGTACAAGCTGGCCGGGCGTTGTCCAGCCTAGGCTGCCGCCTTCCTGGGCAGAGCCAATATCTTCAGAAAACTTTTTGGCTAACTCTGCGAAGGACTCACCTTGTTTGACGCGTTGGCGTAAATCCGCAGCCAGTTGTCGAGATTGCTCCTCATCGCGAATAGCGGAGGTTTTAAGCAAAATATGCCGAACCTTTGTTTGATCAACCAGTTCAGCAACGCCGCGGCTGGCGAGCAATTGCACCACGTGATAACCGCTGGCACTTTGCAGAGGCTCCGAGACGTCGCCATCCTGAAGGCTTGATGTCACGTCGGCAAACAAGCTGGGGAGATCTTGCTGTTTACGCCAGCCCAGGTCACTGCCTTGTACGCCATTTACATTTTCGTAACTGGCACCATTGCGCAGCGCCTTGGCTACGGCTTCTGCTTTTGCCTTTGCCTGCTTGCGCTGGGCTTCGCTGGCATCAGAGGGTACGGGAATCAGTACGTGGGCCAAGCGGTAGTCTGGTGAGGTTCTCGCTTGACCTTCCTCAGACTTGAGATAGTTATCAACTTCTTGTTCGGTGACTTGAATGCGCTGGTTGACGTTACCCGCCTGTACCCGCTGGATAATCATCTCGCGGCGAACCTGTTCCCGCAGTTCCAGATAAGAGCTGCCGTTGGAGATCAGGGCCTGGCGAAATTGTTCAAGGCTCATGTTGTTCTGAGCCGCAATGCGGGTTACCGCTTGGTTCAGCTCTTCATCGTCAATACGCAGACCTACCCGATTGGCCATTTGCAGCTGAATACTTTCCAGTATCAGCATGTCCAATATCTCTTTGCGGAGCTGGTCATCTGGCGGGGCGGTTTGGCCAGCGCGCTGGATATTGTTTTTGACGGTCTGTAGACGATTGTCCAGCTCGCTGATGAGTATTACGTCGTCATCAACAATGGCGGCAATTCTATCCAGCCACTGGACATCAGCGTTGGCAAAGGAGCTCATGATGGCCATCAGGGCAATCATTAAAACGTGGGATACGCGCATTTTATTCATCAGATTGGTAACCAAAGATACTTTCCTTAAGAGTATTGCTGACGGCTGTTCCCAAGCCACCAAGACCCTTCAATTGAAATTCCACCAGAATGGCCGAATCGCGTTCGGTGCCGCCGACGTTAGACCCTAGCACGTCGTCAGGTTCCAACGCACTTTGAAAGACTATTCGGGTCAGCCAGCAACAGTTCTGATATTCTGCGCCGACTAGGTTTTCTACCGAGCGGCTGTTTTCGAAATCGTGCTGTGTTTTTACGAAGAGCTTCCATTGATTATTAATTGGCAGGCTCAACGACGCTTCTGCCTGGCGAACGTCGGACTCCAAGCCACCAAATTGGTTGCCTTCGCGGCGAAAGGTGTAGCCAATATTAAACAACACATTGCTATCGCTGCGCAGATGGTAGCTTAGATTGCTCTGATTAATCATCCCCTGCCGTGCATCTAATAGCAGATCGGCGCTAAACCAATGATTATCTCTGGGTAAAAAGCGAACTTGAGTGGCGACGTCGGAGTTACTGCTGCGTCGCTCTTCGTCGCCGGGGAGCTGTACCCGGCCGTCGTCAAAGTAGTAAAGCTGGCCAACGCTAACGGTAAGAATTTCCCGGCCGATATCGTTGTTAATAAAACGGCTGCTGACACCCACGGCGACCTGGTCGGCGTCATCCAGCCGGTCGCGGCCCGTAAAGCGGGTGTCTCGAAACAATTGCTGATACGTGAAGGTAAGGGCTGAGCTATCGAAGTCGGGCTGGTCTCCCTGATCTTCGTATTCGGCATAGCGATAAAAAACCCGTGGCTCCAGCGTCTGAGTCCAAGACTGCTCTTGAAATTCCAACGGCCGTTCAAAATACATGCCGGCATCCACGCTCATTTGCGCGCTGCTAGCGGCGGGGTTTTCTTCGAGTCCTGCCGATTGCGCGTCTTCCAATTGATAAGCTACATGACGGGTTTTGTAGGCGGGCTCAATAAAGCCCCAACGCCAGCGCATGGGTAGGCTGACACCGGCGTCGCCATAAAACCGTTGGCCGGTGATATTGCTGCCACCCTCAGAGATGGGATCGCGGTGGGCAAAATCGGTGAATTCAAACGCGATACTGGGCTCAAGAGCAAAGTTTTTGGCGGGTGAAATGTAGTTCAAGCTGAGTTGGGGTAGCTTTTGGTAGGGGTCATCTACCGTGGCAATGGTTTGATAACGCTGCACTTCTAAGCTGCTTAGCCAGTTGTTGGCCCGGTAATGCACGGCGGCTTGCTGCTTTAAATGGGTACTGCGTTTAACCGCCAGATTGGCCAGTCCCAAGTCAGTAAAGTAATCCTCGTCACTCACTCGGGTAAAGTCTATTTCGGTGGAGACTTGGTCGTTAATAAAGCCCTGTTCTTGAACACCTAGTAGCCAGCGGTCAATATTTTCTTTTTGATCGTTGGGCAAATAGCCGGTGTTGATTTCCCATTCGCTGTAGGCATTGAGGTAGCGAAACTCGGTTTCTAAGGCCTCGCCGCGTTGCTCAATAAAGCGTGGCGCTAGCATGAGGTCGTAGTTCGGTGCCAAATTAATGTAATAGGGCATGGAAATGTCGAGGCTGCCGTCTGCTACCCCAAAGGTCGGAAACAAAAAGCCTGTCGCCCGGCGATCGTCAACGGGAAAGTTGAGATAGGGCGAGTAAAACACCGGCACGTCATAGATTCGAATGGATGTGCCCCGGGCCACGCCACGGCCGGATTCGTAATTTAATTCAATCTCGTCAGCATGTAAGGACCAGGTTTCTTTATCGGGTGTGCACTGGGTGTAGCTGGCCTTTTCGAGCACAAACGTTGTTGTGTTGGGGCGGGAGATGCGTCCGGCACTGCCTCTGGCGCCGGGCTCGTAGGCCAGTATTTCGGCCTGTTCTATTTCGCCGAGGCCGAGATTGGTGTCAATGCGTGCATATTGACCTCGCAGCAGTACGCCTGGCTGACGCAGCACCACATTGTCTCTCAGTACTACGGTGCTATTACTGCGGTCATATTGCGCGTAACCCGCATCCAGGCTGAGGCTGCCTTTACGCAGCTCTACCAGACCGCTCATGGTGGCCTTGTTTCCCAGTGACTCAATGGTATTGGCAGACACATTCAGCGGTGCTTCGATGGGCGTGCTATTCGCCCCTTCCCACTGCCTGGCGGGCTCTACAAATCGGCCTTCACAGCCGGGTTCCAGTTGACAGCGTTGGGAGTCGCTAAGATATTCATTGGGTAGCCAGTTCCAATGCTTGTAATAGGCGGGTAAGGTTTCTGGGAAATCATTTACCGTGGGCTTGGGAGCCGTTGCACAGCTCTGCGTCGGCGCAGCTTGGCCGAGAGCGAGTCCACTGGCGAGCAGCAGAGCAGAGATTATAAAGTGGCGTGACGCTGGCATGCAGTGCAAATCGTTACTAATCGCGGTGGAGCCCCCATTGGCGAAGGTGGATAATAAAGCATTCTCTGCTAGGATGCCCGCCTGTATCGCGAAAAGCTGAGAATTCCCCACCGTTATCATGAGCGCCTTGACGACTGAGTTACTGCAGTGGTGTCTGCAACAACTATCTTTATCGCCCATCCCGGCATTATCGCCTGAGCTGGCCGATGACCATTTATCTGTGGTGTCAGGTGATGCCAGTTTTCGCTGCTATTACCGCCTGCAGTTCAAGGGTGGCGGCAGTGTGATTGCCGTACACGCACCGCCAGATAAAGAAGATAACCACGCCTTTGCCAAGGTGCAGTCGCTGCTGCATAAAAACGGCGCCAGAGTGCCCGCCTTGCTAGGCTGGGATGAACCCCGGGGGTTTCTGTTACAAGAAGATTTTGGCGATCAGCTGTTGCTGCCCTTGTTAACAGGCCAGGCCGAGGCCGATCAGTATTACCATCAAGCGATGTCGTTGTTACTGCCTGTTCAGCGCATTGCCTTGGTAGAAGGGGAGTTACCCGACTACGATCAGCAGCGGCTATTGAATGAAATGGCGCTTTTTCCCCAGTGGTTTATTGAGGGGATGCTGGGCTACCCGTTAAACGATGCCGAGCAAAACCTCTTGGATGAGGTCTTCTCAATATTGACCCAGTCGGCTCTCAGCCAAGTTCAAACCTTGGTTCACCGGGATTTCCACAGTCGCAACCTAATGTGTTTGCCCGGTGGAGAACTGGGGATGATTGATTTTCAGGACGCGGTCAAAGGTCCGATTAGTTATGACCTGGTGTCATTGTTGCGGGATTGCTATGTCAGCTGGCCCCAGCAATGGGTTAGACGTTGGGCACTGGATTATCGAGATATGGCCCAACAGCAGGGCATATTGGGGCCTGTCTCCGATGCCGAATTTCTACGCAGCTTTGACTTGATGGGATTACAGCGCCATATCAAAGTGCTGGGGATTTTTGCCCGGCTCAAGCTGAGGGATGGCAAATCGGGCTACCTGAAAGATTTACCCTTGGTGATGGCCTATACCTTATCCGTCGCTGATGCCTATCCAGAACTGGCGGACTTTGCTGCGTGGTTCAAAGAAACGTTGCTGCCTTTAGCCATGGAGCAATCCTGGTATCGTGAGGTGACGCTGTGAAGGCGATGATTTTAGCGGCGGGGCTTGGCACCCGCATGCGTCCTCTCACCAATAATTGCCCCAAACCCTTGCTGAGAGCTGCGGGCAAGCCGTTGATTGATTTTCATCTTGAAAAGCTGGCTGCCGCAGGCTTTAGTGAGGTGGTCATCAATTGTTCTTGGCTGGCCGAGCAGCTTGTGGAGTATCTGGGCAGCGGTCAGCGCTATGGCTTAACAATACACTTGTCTGAAGAACACGAGCCTCTTGAAACTGCTGGTGGGGTGGTAAAGGCATTGGACAAGCTAGCCGACCAGCCTTTTTTGTTGGTCAATGGTGATGTGTGGACGGATTTTGATTTTGCGAGCTTAAAAAACCACCCGACCCAAGGTGCGCACTTAGTTTTGATCGATAATCCGCCTCACCACCCCGCAGGGGATTTTAATCTTGACGACGCGGGTTTGGTGAATGAGTCGGCCACTGGGCCGCGCTATACCTTTGCCGGAGTCAGTGTGTGGCATCCCCGTTGTTTTCAGGGCTTAGCTCAAGGTTCCCGTGCCCTTAAACCATTGATGTTAGAGGCGATGGCAGCGAGTCAACTCAGCGGTGAGGTTTATCAGGGGCATTGGTGGGATATTGGCACGCCCGAACGCTTGGCCGCACTGGATCAGTTTTTAAAAAACAATAAGCTTTAAGAAGGCGCTAGCGCCGATTTCACTCGAGCTTCTTTACACTTGGGGCTGAATCACTTGCGGCGATGCCGTAAAATAGCGGCCCTCATCAATCGCATTTTGCAGGATACATCATGGCTGATTACTGGATTGCCCCCTCAATACTGTCTGCTGACTTCGCTAAGTTGGGCGAAGAAGTCGATAATGTGCTGGAGGCTGGTGCCGACATTGTGCATTTCGATGTGATGGATAATCACTACGTGCCAAACCTTACCATTGGTCCTATGGTCTGCAAGGCCTTGCGCAAGCACGGCGTGAAAGCACCGATTGATGTGCATTTGATGGTGCAACCCGTGGATCGGCTGATTGGCGACTTTGCCGAGGCGGGGGCCAGCATTATTACTTTTCATCCCGATGCCTCTATTCATGTTGACCGCTCACTGCAGATGATCCGCGATGCGGGCTGTAAGGCTGGCCTGGTGTTGAACCCTGCCGTGAGTCCTGATGTGCTCAAATACGTGATGGATAAATTGGATATGGTCTTGTTAATGTCGGTTAACCCCGGTTTTGGCGGCCAGAGTTTTATCCCCTCGACGTTGGACAAAGTGCGGGAAGTGCGAGCTTTGATCGATGCCTCCGGACGGGATATTCGCATTGAAGTCGACGGCGGCATCTCCGCTAAGAATATCGCGGATATCGCCGCCGCTGGTGCAGATACCTTTGTGGCCGGTTCAGCTATTTTTAATAGCGATGATTATGCAACGGTGATCGAAAACATGCGCAATGAGTTAGCTCGGGTATGACACGGCTTGCCAACTTGATGGCCGGGCGTGAATTAAAAGCCCTGTTATTCGATTTGGATGGTACGTTGATCGACAGCGTGCCAGATTTGGCGGCGGCTGTGGATGCGAGTTTGGAAAAGCATCTCTATGTACCTGCTGGTGAAAAACGAATTCGCGAGTGGGTCGGTAACGGTGCCCGTAAGCTGGTGCAACGGGCATTGGCGTTTGCGCTTGAAATTGAAGAAGACCGGGTTACTGCCGGTCAAGTTGATGAACTGCTCGCGAGTTTCTTTGACTTTTATGCTGCGGCAACGTGCGAGCGTACTTGTCTTTATCCCGGTGTCTTAGACAGCTTGGAATACTGGCAGCAACAGGGCATCGCAATGGCTTGTGTAACTAATAAGCCGGAACGGTTTAGCGCGACGATTTTGGCGGGTTTGAAGTTGGATCATTATCTGCCAGTGCTAGTAGGGGGCGATACGCTACCCCAGCGTAAGCCCGATCCTGCGCCACTGTTGTTGGCCTGCGAGCGCTTAGGCGTTGCGCCTGAAAATGCCTTAATGGTGGGCGACTCTGTCAATGATGTAAAAGCCGCCAGAGCGGCTTCCATACCGGTAGCCTGTGTAAGCTATGGCTATAACCACGGTGAGCCGGTGGTAAATGCCAAGCCCGATTTAGTTGTCGATCATTTCTCCCAGTTGTTGCTGCCCTGAAAGACCAAGGCCCCGATCAATCGAAAGATCGAGGCCCAGGTCAGTGTCCCCCTTTTTTTAGAACCACACTGTCAGCTCAATACCAAATCGGCGAGGGTAGGGCACTGTGGTAAATCGGGTCATGGAGCTTGGGTCGATTTGCAAGCCGGTCGGGGTGTCGTTTTCCGTTAAGTTTTTTCCGTAAAACGCGACCTCAAACGTTTCGGATTGGCTCAAAAACGATATGCGGGCACCGAGATCCCAAAAATCATCAATTTCATACTCTGGCGCATTCGTCGCAGAAAAATGCTGTTCGGCGATATTGGTTGCATCGGCATGAAAACGTAATGACCCCAACTCGCCAAGATGACGACTGTAGTCTACGGCAATATTAAAGGTGTGCTCGGGGGCCTCAATCAGCTCGTTGCCAGAAAGATCCTCGCCATTTAAATTCAAGTCTTCATATTCACTATCCAGTAAACCCAGCCCGGCACTGATTTGTAAATTCGCGGTGGGACGATAGATAGTTTCTAGTTCCAGCCCCATTACTGACGATTCCCCAGCATTGACCAGTTGCTGTTGACCAATACCGGCAACATTCAAAAATTGCTGGTCTGAGAAGTCGTAGTAGAACAGGGAGCCGTTCAAGGTGACTTTTCTGTCCAGCCATTGGGATTTTGCCCCCAACTCGTAGGCATTGAGTTTTTCTGGATCGGCGACGGTAAGTTCATTGGCCGACGTTAAGGCGCCACCATTGATGGCGCTGCTACGGTAACCGTAAGCGTATTGGGCATAAAACATGACGTCGTGATTTTGTAGCCGTTTTTGAATGCCGAGGCGTCCGGTGGGTTCGGCGTCGTCATAGCTGACTTCGTTCTGGGGAGGAATGGTCGGGTTGACTTGAAAGTCTTCTATGCGACCCTCGTCATCGGTGTAACGCAGCCCGGCATAAATAGTGTAATCCTCGTTCAGGTCGTAGCTACCATCGGCGTAGGCCGCGTAAGATGTTCTGTGTTGGGTATAGTTTTGGTCGAGTACAACGCCACCGGGAAAGGGTTCAAAAATTCGATATACCGTATTGACGTCAACATCATCTTTAAAATAATACAGCCCGGCGATCCAGTTGAAGGCCTGGCCATCGTTGGACGAGAGGCGTAAATCCTGGCTGATCTCACGATTCTCAGCGATAAAGTCAATATGTAATACATTTTGGAAAGTGCCATCGGCATCAACCTCGTTTAGAAAGCTGCCGTCCAGGTATGAGGTAATCGAGGTGAGGGTAACGGCCCCCAAATCACGGTTTATGGTCAAGTAACCACCGTCGCCACGGACACGAATTTTGCCGCCGCGATCGGTGGCAACCTGGTCATTATCTAAAGGCTGCCCCGTGTAAGGGTTGGTGCGTGGATTGGTGCCCGCGCCGTTGGTGCCGCCGGGGCCTGTGCCGGTGTTGATGGCACCAATAGCCTGAGGGTCACTTTTGTTTTTGAAAATTCTTAAGGTCACGTCCATGGCCTCATCTTTGTAGCCAAGACTTAAACGACCTGCCTGTCGGTCAATATCCGATACGTCGGGCTGTTGGGGATTCACATTTTCGATATAACCATCAGATGAGGCACTGCTAAAGGCCAGTCGCGCACTTAACTTGTCGTCAATTAAGGGTAGCTCAGCCACCCCTTTTATCTCTCTGTAGTCGTAGGTGCCTGAACCCAAGGTAAGATAGCCCTCCCGCTCAAATTGGGGGGCTTTAGAAATAAAATTGATGGCCCCTGCGGTGGTGTTTTTTCCAAAAAGTGTCCCTTGGGGACCGCGCAATACCTCGATACGCTCAATATCAAATATTTGCGCACCGCCTAAATAAGACGCGCCTATATACACCTCGTCGTAGAACACCCCGGTAGGTGAAATGGCATTGAGGTTAAACTCAGCGGTGGAAATCCCCCGCATCGAAAATTTAGGTTGGGATTCATTACCGAGTACCGAGACGCGCAGGTTTGGGGTTTGGCGAGCAATTTCAGTACCGCTATCTATTTTGGCATTGCGTAGTGCGTCTTCACTAAGCACCGTTTCTGAAATAGGTACATCTTGTAGCCGTTGGTCACGTTTTTGAGCGGTAACGATCACCTCTTCTACTGGTGGTGAAGTGCTCGAATTTTGGGCGTTGGCATGAAAACTAAAGCTGGCAGAAAGCGCGGCGACGATAATTAACGAGGGTAAAAGCAGCGCGTCGGATGTAGAACGAGTCATAGTGATATCCCTTTACTATTGTTATTAAGACCCTTTATTTCTAGTTCAATTTATAACGATGATCAAGCTGTGAATGTCTCGTTTTTAAAAGTTTTTCGTTTTTATACCTGCACTATAGACAATTTTTGGAAGTTTAGCGGTGGGTACGGGTTTTAAAGGAGAGTTTTTAGAGGATTGCTGTGGTTTAAGCTGGTCGCCGATAGGCAAAGCGTGAACTTTGCGCTTGCCATGCCATTTTCAAGCACTCACATTCTGGCGTTAGCATATCAGGGGTAATTTCATTTTCAGTCATTAAACGTTGTTGCAAGGCTGTATGGGTTTTTATATTGCCGTCATGACAAATGTGCTGAATATCCAGCTGATGTTGGTCTAAAAGGTATTCACCAATTAACAGGCTGCGGTGGCAAATGGCGGGATCTTTTTCTGCGCAGAGCATGGCAATATTCAAGCTCTTGCCGAGTCCGGTAAGAATTCTGTTTATACCTTGCTCGAAGAGTGCGGATTTTTGCAGTCGTTCAAATTGGATCTGACCACGATTGTTATAGTGGTTGTCGTCTTTTGAGCGAGGACCAAGCTCTTCTCCTAAATAGACATAATGAATGCCTTGGGTTTTTAAACTCTGAATTAGGTTTTCTCGATGGTAGTCGTGAAACACTTTGTTGTAGGGTACGGAGCGCACATCAGCGATAGCGCTGATATTGTGCGCGCTCAGTTGTTGTAGAAAGATATCCAGATCTTTGGTGGCGTAGCCGATGGAATATAACATGGCTTTGTTTAGGCCGCAGACGAGAACAAAAAGTTTCTAATCAGCTCTTTGCCGCCTTCGGTAGCAAAGGATTCTGGGTGGAACTGAATGCCATGAATCGGGTATTCCCGGTGTTGTATCCCCATCACTTCAAAGTCGCCGCCTTGCTGAATACGGGCGATATCATTAAAGCTGCCTGTGGGGAAATCACCCACCAGTGCGGTGAGTTCCAAGCAATCTGGAAAGGATTCAGCCTCGGCCATAAGTGAGTGATAGCGCATCACTTCGAGCTGGTCGGGGATGTTAGTAAACATACCTTGGCTGGTGTGCGTAATAGGGCTGATTTTACCGTGCATGGGCAGTGGTGCTTTAACCACCTTGCCACCAAAAACGTGAACAATACCCTGCATACCTAAACATACGCCTAGTAGCGGCGTGGTTTTACCTAGGGTTAAAATGACCTCGGCACATACACCAAAATAGTGTTCGTCGTCTGGCGAACCGGGGCCTGGCGAAATGATAATCCGGTCCGGTGCCATGGCTTTGATTTGTTCCAGGCTGATCTCGTCGTTGCGTTTTACCACAATGTTAAAATCATCTACTTGGCCCAGATTTTTTTCGGTATTTAAAATCTCGCCAATATATTGATAAAGGTTGTAGGTGAAGGAATCATAGTTGTCGATAATTAATACGTTCACGATGCATTTCCTTCTGGCTTGTCCTCGGTCATAAACATATCCAAGACTTTTTTGGTGCCGGCAAACTTACGGCGAATTTCTTCCCATTCATCGTCGGGGTTGGAGTCGTAGACGTTGCCGCCACAGGTTTGCACATAAGCCTGTTCGCCGTTGGCAAACACGGTGCGGATGGGAATGGCAAAGGTACAATCGCCATTAAAAGAGAAGTGACCTACCGCGCCACCGTAAGGGCCGCGACCGTCACCTTCGAGCTCATTGATCACTTTCATTGCTTCAATTTTGGGGGCGCCAGTCAGGGTGCCCGCCGGGAAATTGCTGGCTAGCGCAGAAAACATATCTTCGCCTTCGGCCATGATGCCGACAATCTCGCTGGAAATATGCTGCACATGACTGAATCGTTTAATGTCCATCAGGTTGCGTACTTTTACGGTGCCAAACTGGGCGACCCGACCAATATCATTGCGGTGTAAATCGACAATCATATTGTGCTCGGCAATTTCTTTGGGGTCGTTTAACAGGGTGCGGGCCAGTGCGGTGTCTTCTTTTTCATCGATGCCGCGCCGAGTTGTGCCCGCCAAGGGGAAGGTTTCCATCTCGCCCTGACGCAAGCGGAACAGCAGTTCTGGGCTGGCACCGATTAATCGCTGTTCAGCAAATTTAACGTAGTACATTTGTGGCGAGGGATTGAGCTCTCGCATTTGTTCATAGATATTGATGGTGTCGCCTTTCAGGCGGAAGCGTTTTTTAAAGCCCACTTCGGTCTGAAAAATTTTGCCGTCAATAATATCCTGTTTCACTTTCAAAACGGCGGCACGATGATCGTCCCGACTCATGGTTTCGCCATCCGCACTCACCTGTAACGGCCCGTTAACGGTGTCCTCTGTGGTGAGCAGAGTTTCAATCTCATCGATGCGACTGTTGTTATAGTAGAAATAAATGAGCTCGCCGGTCATTTTGTCCAGAATCAAACCGTCTTTAAACAGGCCAAAGCGAAAGGCATCGAACATCTCGCTGGCTTGAATATTTAGGCTGGGCTCAAAGTAGTTCATGGCGTCGTAGCCTAAATATCCGGTTAAGCCTCCGGCATATTTCCTGGACAGAATATTCTGGGGCACGATGTCCCGGAGCAGCTTATAGGGATTGTCGCTGGAATAGTCTGTTTTGCTGCCGTCCCGCTCTTCAATCGTCAGAGTATTGCCATTGGCGTACAGCAACTGTTCGGGATCAAAACCGATAATGGAATGACGGGCCATATGACTGTCTTCACCCAGTGACTCCAAATAAAAGCAGTTTTCATAGCGGCGCTCGATTTTTTTAAACAGGCCAAAAAAATCGCAGCCGGCGGTAATGGTGATGTAATGCGGCTTGCGGGGTAGCTGCAAGCGCGGTGGAATTTGGCTCATACAATCTCTACTTTATTCGGGTGAGTGTTGTTCTGTGTTTTGTTTCATGGCCCGAGAACCTCGAGTCACTGTGGCAATACCGACGCCTAGTTGCTCGGCAATCTGACGTTGGGGGAGCCCTTGTTCTAGCAATTTAAAAATCTGCAGGCGCTTGCTGATTTCTGCCATTTCAGCGGGCGTGAGCAGGCTGCTGAGTAATTGCTCCAGCGTCTCGGCATTGTTGGCAGTCAGCAGGTGTTGCAAAAGCTCTTGCTGATATTGCTGCGTGTTATTCTTGCTTGTTGTATTCATGTACTAGTACACTATCACAAATTGTCTTGGGGTCAACTGATATTATTGTGATGTTTGTTGAACTGTTGGTGAGTCTTCAAGGTGTCAGCGCGAGGGGTAGGGCGAATAGCCGGGATGTTTTAAACCTTTGCCCTTGCGTACAATGCGCTTCGGCTTATTGGCGTGGCCAGTAAGCCGAATGAGCAAGAATTTTATTTAAAGTACTACCACCACGGGATGTCCCTGTTGCGGAATCAAGAGTGAGACAACAGCAATGCTGTTGATGATAGATAACTACGATTCTTTTACCTACAACGTGGTGCAGTATCTCACTGAGCTTGGCGCGGAGGTGGTGGTGCGGCACAGCGACCAGATCAATGTAGAAGAGATTCGCACATTGGCACCGACACATATTGTGGTGTCCCCTGGGCCCCGTACGCCCGATCAAGCCGGTGTGTCGATAGCTGCGATTAGCGCTTTTGCGGCTAAGGTGCCGGTGCTGGGGGTTTGCTTAGGGCATCAGTGTATTGGTCAAGCCTTTGGGGGCCGAGTGGTTCGGGCTAAGCAAGTGATGCATGGCAAGACGTCAGCCATTTATCATCGCGGCCAAGGGGTGTTTACTGGTTTGAATATGCCGTTTACGGCGACTCGCTACCATTCTTTGGTGGTGGATAAAGCCAGTTTGCCAGATTGTCTTGAATTGACCGCCTGGACACAAAATGCGGCGGGGGAGGTCGATGAGATCATGGGGCTGCGGCATAAAACATTGAATGTAGAAGGGGTGCAGTTTCATCCCGAATCGATTCTGTCTGAGCAGGGGCATGAGTTGCTAAAGAATTTTTTGGAGCGCTGAGATGAGTGAGAGCATGGATATTAAAACGGCCTTGGGTCGGGTGATACAGCAACTGAGCTTAAGCACTGAAGAAATGGCCTCAGTGATGGGCGATATCATGACCGGCCAGTGCAGCGACGCTCAAATTGGCGCTTTTTTAGTGGCGCTGCGTATGAAGAGCGAAAGCATTGATGAGATTGAAGGCGCCGCAAAAGTCATGCGCGAGCTGGCAACCCCGGTAGAACTGGGTGATTTAAAGCACGTGGTGGATATCGTCGGTACGGGTGGTGATGGCGCCAATCTATTTAATGTCTCCTCGGCCAGTAGTTTTGTGGTGGCTGCAGCGGGAGGCCATGTTGCCAAGCACGGTAATCGGTCCGTGTCGTCTAAAAGCGGCAGTGCCGATTTGCTGGAATCCGCGGGTATCAATCTTAATTTAAGCCCTGAGCAAGTCGCCCGTTGTATTAAAGAGGTGGGGGTGGGTTTTATGTTTGCGGTTAATCACCACACTGCGATGAAACATGCCATTGGCCCGCGTAAGGACATTGGTCAGCGCACTATATTCAATATTCTTGGTCCTCTGACGAATCCCGCTGGTGCCCAGCGGTTGTTATTGGGGGTATTTAGCGCCGAGCTGTGTCGTCCCTTGGCGGAGGTGCTTAAACGCCTTGGTGCTGAGCATGTGATGGTGGTGCATTCTAAAGATGGCCTCGACGAAATAAGTTTGGCGGCCGAGACGCAGGTGGTAGAACTGAAAGCCGGTGACATCACGGAATATACACTGCGGCCCGAGGACCTCGGCTTAAAAAGCCAAACCTTGGTCGGGCTGGATGTGGCGGATAGCGTTGCCTCGCTGGCCTTGATTCGGGATGCCTTTGGTAAACGTAGCAGCGAAGCTGCGAGTAAAGCGGCAGATATGATCGCGTTAAACTCGGGGGCGGCACTTTATGTTGCCGGAGTGGCCAATACGCTACAACAAGGTGTGTCACTGGCAGAAGATGCTATTTACGGCGGCCGGGCATTGGAAAAAATGACCGAACTGTCGGTATTTAGTCAGGGGTTTGCAAACTGATGACAGCACCCACTATTTTACAAAAAATTGTCGACCGCAAATGGCAAGAAGTCGCCCAACGCAGTGCGGCGGTCTCTATTGCTCAGCTCAAAGAGCAGGCGGCCATTGCAGACGCGCCCAGGGGGTTTGTAACGGCGATGGATAGCAAACTCCAGGCGGGGCAGTCAGCAGTGATTGCCGAAATCAAAAAAGCCTCCCCTTCAAAAGGGGTGATTCGAGAAGACTTTCACCCCGCTGAAATAGCGAAGAGCTATCAGGCCGGTGGTGCGGCGTGTTTATCGGTGTTGACGGACGCCGATTTCTTTCAGGGCAGCGAGGCCTATTTACAGGCCGCCCGGGCAGCCTGCCAGCTACCGGTAATCCGCAAGGACTTTATCGTTGATCCCTATCAGGTTTATGAGGCGAGGGCGATTGGAGCAGATTGTATTCTGCTGATCGCGGCGTGCTTGGATGACAGCCAAATGGCGACGTTAAATGCGTTGGCGATAGAGTTGGGCATGGATGTGTTAATTGAGGTGCACAACGCTGAAGAGCTTCAACGGATCTTGCCGTTGGGAAATCGCTTGGTAGGGATAAACAACCGCAATTTGCATACTTTTGAGACGGCACTGAGCACGACCTACGACTTGCTTGATCAAATTAGCGCAGCGCATATTGTTGTGACTGAAAGCGGTATTCACAACCGGGACGACGTTGAAGCTATGCGCCAGCATCAGGTAAATAGCTTTCTGGTGGGGGAGGCATTTATGCGCGCAGCCGACCCCGGTGAACGTCTTGCAGAACTGTTTGCACAGTAATTATTTTTTTGTCACGGAGCTTGGTAACGATATCGACGGCTAAGGGCGGTGTAACCGTCGCCAGTGGCCATTTCTTTTTGCGCGATATGCGTGAGCAACAGGGATATTTTATATGAGTAGTAAAAATATACCGGACGGTTTTGAAAAATTTATTGTTGACTCACCCTTCGATAATCATTTTGGTGATATTTATACCAAGGAAATTGACGGACGCTTGGTAACAGGATTTTTGGTGTCAGAACAGCATCTTAATGTTGCGGGTAATTTACATGGTGGGGCGATTGCCTCGTTTGCTGACTGGCAGGTACTGGCCGCCAAGCATCAAGAGAATATTACGGCACATACCCCAACCATTAATTTGTCGGTGGATTATTTGAGCCCTGGCCTGCTAGGCGATTGGTTGGAGAGTTACGTCACCTTGCAAAAGCGCACCGGCCGCATGTTGTTTACCCGGACTGAAATTCGTCGTGGCGAAGATATTATTGCACGTTCCAATGCGATCTATTCAATTCGACACAGCTGATTTTCCGCTGCTGAGAAATGGTCTTTTTCCGGGTGTTTTCCTGCTCGGCATCGGTTTTGATTTTTAATCTCCCTTCCTTGCACGGTATATTGGTTACCGTTTAGCGGTCACGCAACTCACTGTGACCGTCCAATCAATAATCGCTATCACAAAAAGATCTAGGAGTGCGTCATGGAACAGCTGGCCAGTAATCGGAGTTTTGGCGGGCAGCAATTGCGTTATAGCCATCATTCGGCCACCTTGGCTTGTGCAATGACTTTTTCAATTTATTTGCCCCCACAAGTTAATGAAGGCCAGAGACGAGGCGATAGTCAGCAAAAAGTTCCAGTGCTCTATTGGTTGTCGGGCTTGACCTGCACCGATGAAAACTTTGTGACCAAGGCCGGGGCTCAGCAAGCTGCGGCAGAGTATGGCGTTGCCATTGTGGCCCCGGATACAAGTCCCCGGGGCGATGGCGTGCCCGACGATGGTGAGGGCAGCTATGACTTTGGCTTGGGAGCGGGCTTTTATGTTAACGCCACCCAAGCGCCTTGGCACCAGCATTACCAGATGTACGATTACATCGTGAAAGAATTACCCGCTCTGATTGAGTCTGAGTTTCCGGTTGATGGCAGCCGCAGTGCTATTTTTGGTCACAGCATGGGTGGTCATGGGGCGCTGACCATTGCTTTGAATAATCCGGGCCGATTCCGTTCGGTTTCTGCTTTTGCGCCAATAAGTTCGCCAACCCGCTGCCCTTGGGGTAAAAAGGCCTTGTCGGGTTATCTGGGTAATGATGAAACACACTGGGAAAAATACGATGCCAGCTTGTTGATGGCCAAGGCGGAAGAAAAACTGCCAATGCTGGTTGACCAAGGTGGAGCTGATCAATTTCTGGAAGAGCAATTGCGACCAGAATTGCTAGTTGCGGCGGCACAAGCCAATGCCTACCCGCTAGAAAGTCGAATTCAGCCTGGCTACGACCATAGCTACTTTTTTATCGCCAGTTTTATTGGCGAGCATATTGCATTTCATAGCCAGTATCTGAAAGCCTGAATACTGGGTTCCAGCCATAACGAAATCATTCCGGAGTAGCTAATGAACGATGCGCTTACCGTATTAAAAAAAGCAGCGCCGGTGATGCCGGTCGCCGCGTTTCAATCGATGGATCACGCGAGAGCTTGTGCGGAGCTTTTTGCTGAGGCCAAGGTGCCTGCAGTAGAAGTGACGTTGCGACACCCTGATGCATGGCAGATGATTAAGCTGTTCAAGGAGCTGATGCCGTCGGCCTTAATTGGCGTCGGTACGGTCGTTAATCGTCGACAAATGCTGAGGGCGATGGATGAAACCGATTTTGTGATTAGCCCGGGGTTTTCAGCCGAGCTGTCGGCAATGGCTCGCAAAACCCTCACCACTTATATTCCGGGGGTGGCAACGGCCACTGAGGTGATGACGGCGATGGCAGAGGAGCATAGTGTGTTTAAGCTTTTTCCTGCCTCGGCGGTGGGGGGAATTAAATTATTAAAAGGCTTGGCCGGCCCCTTTGCTGACGCCGTATTTTGCCCAACTGGGGGGATATCCAGCAGCGATTATCAAGATTACCTGGCGCTGGATAATGTTGTTTGTGTGGGCGGCACGTGGATTGTTCCCAGTGAAGAAAAACTGAAGGCCGATCCAGATGCCTGCTTACAAGCGCTTAAGGATTTATACCAGTAGCGTGCCAGCAGAGTAGCGTTATGACTCCCCCTTTTAATTAACCAACAAGCATGCTTATTGGATTAATAAAAGCTGGCAGCACCTTGTTCTGGGGTTCCCGCATTGGCTCGCATACTGCTAAACAAATCTCTACCGTAGCCGTCGTGATAACCACTCAAGTCCATAACGGTGGCAGGTCTGGCGGCGAGCTCATCGGCGCTCAGTAATACATCCAGGGTACCGGCCTCTGCATCGAGCCTCAGTATATCGCCGTCTTGTAATCTGGCGATGGGGCCGCCATCGATGGCTTCGGGATAGAGGTGGATGGCTGCAGGCACTTTGCCGGAGGCTCCGGACATCCGGCCGTCGGTGACCAGCGCCACTTTAAATCCTCGCTCTTGAAGTACGCCCAGGTAGGGCGTGAGTTTGTGCAGTTCGGGCATGCCATTGGCTCGAGGGCCCTGAAAGCGCACAACGGCGATAAAGTCTTTTTCCAGCTCACCTCGGTCAAAGGCGGCTTTGATATCTTCCTGGCGATTAAAGACCACTGCTGGCGCTTCGACGATGCGTTGCTCCGGTTTTACCGCCGACGTTTTGATAATGCTGCGGCCGAGTTTGCCGGTCAGCAGCTTCATACCCCCCTCTGGAGCAAAGGGCTTATCTGCAGAGCGTAATACCGCTTCATCTGCGCTATTGGTTTGCACAGGCTGCCATTGCAGGGTGTCGCCTGCCAGTGTGGGCATGCGGCTATAGTGATCCAGACCTTCGCCCCACACGGTTTTGACATCACCGTGGAGCAATCCGGCATTTAATAACTGAGAAATCACAAAGCCTGTGCCACCCGCGGCGTGGAAGTGATTGATGTCGGCGGTGCCATTGGGGTAAATACGGCACAGCAGCGGCGTGATGTGAGAAAGGTCTTCGTAGTCGTGCCAGTCGATGATGATACCCGCCGCCCGGGCAATCGCGATCCAGTGAATGCTGTGATTGGTGGAGCCGCCGGTGGCCATTAAAGTCACTAGCGCATTGACGATACAGCGCTCGTCTACCACCTCGGAAATAGGCGTGTAATTGGGGCCCAAGTCGGTGATTTTACAAATCCGCTCAACGGCGGCCTGGGTTAATTTTTCCCGTAGGGTATTGTTGGGCGGCACAAAGGCGTTGCCGGGTACATGCAAGCCCATGGCTTCCATCAGCATTTGATTGCTGTTGGCGGTGCCGTAAAACGTGCAGGTGCCTTCGCTGTGATAGCTGCTGGCTTCTGCTTCCAATAACTCTTCCTGACCGACTTTTCCCTCGGCAAAAAGCTGGCGGACTCGGGCTTTTTCATCGTTGGCTAAACCTGAGTGCATCGGGCCGCCAGGCACCATAATGACGGGAAGATGGCCAAAGCTGAGTGAGCCGATCATTAAACCGGGAATAATCTTATCGCAGACCCCTAAACACAGGGCGGCGTCAAACATGCTGTGGCTCAAGGCGATGGCGGTGCCCATAGCGATGTTGTCCCGGCTGAACAGGCTCAGTTCCATGCCCTCCATGCCCTGGGTCACGCCGTCGCACATGGCAGGAACGCCGCCCGCCACTTGCGCGCTGCAGCCCATGGCTGCGGCGGTTTGGCGAATTAACTCGGGGTAGTTTTCCAGCGGTTTATGGGCAGAGAGCATGTCGTTGTAGGCGGTGACAATGCCGATATTGGCAGCTTCTTCCAGACGAATACGATTTTTGTCACCGTCGCCACAGGCGGCAAAGCCGTGGGCGAGGTTGCTGCAGGACAGGTGGCCACGCTGAGGGCCTCGGCGGCGCATGGCATCGCATTTGTCCAGATACACTTTGCGGCTGGCTTCACTGCGTTGGCGAATACGGTCTGTCACTTTTACAACAGCGGGGTGCATAGGGTGCTCCCAGAAGTAGGGTGAATGGGTGTTGCTGGTTTGCGGATTAGGGTGCCCAGTAAATCTCTACTGGCACCTTGTCCTGATGCAATACGATGGAAATGGGATAATCGGCGCCTTTAAACAATGCCTGTTCCAGCAGTTCGCGTTTGGTTTTTCCGGTCAGCTGGATAAATACATGTCGACTATCGAATACGGCCGCAGGGCTCAGTGACAATCTTGGATAGGGCGCGCTGTTGGGATGAACGGCAAGGCAACGTTGTTTGCTGATATTTTGCAGCGTTTGGTATTCCGGGGCATCGTGAAACCACGACGCAGTGTGGCCGTCACTACCCATTCCCAAGTGCACAACATCCAGTGGCCAAGGCAGCTCTTCGAGTATTTCCTCAACGGTGAACTGACCATCTTTTGCTAATTCGTCATCGGTTTTTAAACTGAGGTACTGGCAATGTGCCGCCTCACCTTTAAGCAGCGTTTGTCTAAGCATATTTTCGTTGCTGTCGTCGTGGTCGGTGGCTAACCAGCGCTCGTCTACCAGCAGTACGTGAATACGGGACCAGTCTAATGGTTCACTGGCCAGCCGGGTGAGCATGCCTTTGGGCGTACTGCCACCCGACACGGCCAAACTCGCTTCTCCGCGTTCGTTGAGGGCGGCGGCCAGGGTTTTGCTGATTTTTTTTACCAGAGCCTCGTCCAGTGCAGTACTGTCTGGCAGGCTGTTCATCAGGGGCTTATTGCTCATGCCAACTCCTGTTGGATTTTTCCGGCAAGGCCAATGCTGAGTTAGGACCCATTGTACCGGCCACGTAGGCTTTGGGTTTGACGCCCGCATCTTGCCAGGCGTCGATAATGCCGTCGACCCACTCCCAGCAGGCCTCCACTTCATCGCGGCGCATAAATAGTGTTTGGTCGCCCTCTAGCACGTCTAGCAGCAGCCGTTCATACGCTTCGTGATGTTGGCTTTCGTCATGCAATTCAGAGTCCATATTGAGTTCGACTTGCTCGAGTTTGAGTTGTCGGCTCAGGCCTGGTTTTTTGTTGAGTTTATACAGGGTGATGTTTTCTTCGGGTTGTAGGCGAATGACCAGTTTATTGGACAGGTCATTGGGGTCACCTTCAAACAGGGAAAAGGGGTGTTTTTTAAACTCCACCACAATTTCAGAAAAGCGCCGGGTCAGGCGTTTTCCGGTGCGAAGATAAAAAGGGGTGCCTTCCCAGCGCCAGTTATGCACCTCGGCTTCTATCGCCACAAAGGTTTCGGTGGCGGCGCTGTCTTCAAAGCCGGTTTCATCTAAAAATCCCGATACAGGCTGGCCTTGCACGGCACCGGCACTGTACTGGCCGCGCACGGTTTTCGCTTTGGCATTGTCGGCAGTAATGCCGCGCATTGCCTGCAGCACTTTGACCTTTTCGTCGCGGATGGTATTGGGCTTGAGGTTGGCCGGGGGCTCCATTGCCACCAGACACATCAGTTGCAATAAGTGATTTTGTACCATATCCCGCAGGGCGCCGGTTTTAGCGTAGAAGTCCCCGCGACCGCCAACACCGATATCTTCCGCCACGGTAATTTGAATATTGTCGATATGCTGACTGTTCCACAGCGGGCCAAATAAGGCGTTGCCAAAGCGCAGTACCAACAGATTTTGAACGGTTTCTTTTCCTAAGTAATGGTCGATGCGAAAGATATTGCGCTCTGAAAATACCTGCTGTACTTCGCTGTTAATGGCAGAACAACTTGCCAAATCGTGGCCCAAGGGCTTTTCCAGTACTACGGCGGCATTGCTATCCACCATGCCAGAACTGTTGAGGTTGCGACAGATAGGGGTGTACAGGGTGGAAGAAGTCGCCAGATAGAACACTTTTTTATGGGGTGAGTCGCTTTGAGTCAACTCTGCAAGCCGGGCATAGTCACCGGGATTGTCCACGTCTAAATGCAAAAAGTGCAGTTTGGCTGCAAAACTTTGCCAGTGGTGTTGGTCCCAAAAGTGGCGGGGCAAGTATTCCTGCATTTTGTCGAATACCAGCTGCCGGTACTCGGCATCGCTGCTCGCCGAGCGGCCCAGCGCATAAATGGCGCTGACCTTATCCAAAAGCCCCTCTCTCTGTAGCTTGTACAAAGCCGGTTGCAGTTTTCGTAATGCCAAATCGCCAGTGCCGCCGAAAATGACAAGTTGGGTATGTTGGGGGTCACTCATTGCTGCGTCACTATCCACTGTTTGGGGCCACTTAGTTAAGACCACTAGAGCCAAAAATTGCGCCTTTTAGTAAGCCGTCAATACTTGCTGCCAGGCGAGTGTCGATGTCGCTGAGTACTGGCAAATCAGAGGTTTACTGTTTTTGCCGCTCTTTTGTTATATCACAGCTGTGGCTAAACAACAGGGGGGTGAGGGAGATTTCGTTCACTGTTTGGGGTTGGGGTTTGCTCTAGAGCCCATGAGAAGGGCATCGAAAAATAGGCTTTTATACTCGGAGAATTTGCTGATTTTGCTCATCTTGATCGGGCTGTGGCGTATTTTTGGCGTTGGAACTTGTCTTCTGACTTAATCATAGAATGACTTTACTGAGAAGGGTGGAGGAGTCTGGGCGGATTGTTAGCGGCCTTTGTAAGAGCGTATGAGCCAAGGCAACAAGTAAAATACTTGCCGAAGATGAAACCAGGCGATTCGACGAGGCTTAGTATTGGTTCGCAAGTGGATAGGCACATCGACAATTTTGGCACCCTTGGAGGCCGCTTCTAGGCTTAGTACGCCACAAATACAGGCGCCGGGAATATGCAATGATTTTGCCAGCGAGCTACGCATTGCCCGTAACCCCGTACCGGAATCGCCAACGGTGGTTTTTTGGGTGGCCAGCCAAGTGAGAAACCGTTCGGATGGGCGTGGCGGCGTTTGGCGTTGACCTTGAACCATATCGGCCACCCCGGCATGAATGGGAGCGACTAGCGCGGTAATGTCGGTGGGGTTAAATTCGCCGTCGGCATCGATAGTGATAATAATCTCGCCCTTGGCGACGGCAATGCCCGCTTTAATGGCCTGGATATAGCCTTGATTACGAGGTTGTTGGACAACGCAGGCGCCAAGCTCTCTGGCGATTTTGGCGGTTTGATCACGGCTACCATCGTCCACCACGATGATTTCATCAACATGGGGACGCAGTTCTTGCAGGGTCTTGGCAATGCGGCTGGCTTCGTTAAACGCGGGAATCACTGCGCTGGTTTGTATTGGGGCATCGCTCATACACGCTCCGGGTTTTACGCGCAGCCATTGACGCCGCGGTTCTGGAATTTGAGGCCACGGGGAGGGCAAATAATTCCCTATGAATTTGGCTGGGCCAAAAAATGAGCTTCCTCAGGGCGTTTTGAGCTGTTCTAAGCGTTGAGGCTGCGCTAGTGGCTAAGTCTGCAAAGGGATTAAAACCGATAATACAAGTCGATTCCGTAGCTGGCAGGCTCGCCCCAAATGACTGATCGGTCGGCCTCGGGGAGATTGTCGATAGCGCTGACTTCGTATTCTTCATCCAGAATGTTTTTAGCCCATATTGCAATGCCCATATTACCCCCGGATAAGGGCACGTCGCTCAGGGTCAGTCTGGCATTGAGTAGGTCATAGGCGCGGAGCTCGGTGTTTTTTATATTGTCGCTTCGGGAGCCGCCGTTGCGCTCATCCAGATAATTCCAGCCGAGGTTAAGGCTGACGCGTCCCCAATCCCGAGCTAATACGGTGTAGTCTGCGGCAAAGGAGAAGGAGTTTTCTGGTGCCGAAAAGAACACAAATTGGTCGCTGGCATCGGCGCCATTAATATCTGTAGCCTTGGTCACTTCGGTGTTGAGGTAAGCGTAGCTAAACATCAACATAAGATCCCGGTTAAACAAATAGGTGATGTCAGATTCAAAACCCCACATCTCAGCCTCGCCGGCATTCGTGACCTTGGTGTCTGCTACGGTGCCCGCCAAAATAAAATTCAGCTGCATATCTTGGTAGTCACTAAAAAACACATCGGCATTGACCCGCAGGCGATGACGAAACAGCTCGGTTTTAAAACCGAGTTCGTAGGAGGTCACATACTCTGGGGCGAAGCCCTCGGCATAACCAAACCCATAGTCGATGCCATCACTGGCTTCGCCTTGCTTGCCATCCCGCTGGGGGTCACGGGTATTAAAACCGCCGGACTTGTAAGCTTCGACCATTTTTATATACAGAGTGCTGGACTCGGCAATATCTGCGGCGGCAATCATGCTGATGGCGTCGTTACTAAAATCTTGGGAAGCAGATAGATTGTTAAACTCACGGCAGCTGGCTGTGCCATCGCTGCATAGCGCAGCGGTGACATCAATGGGGACGGCCGCCGTTTCAATAATGGTGATGTCTTGTTGGTTTTTAATCGCTTGGCGTTGGTCTTCTGAGTGACGTAGCCCTAGGGTGAAATGCAGGCGGTCTTGCCAGAGTGGCGGCGTCCACGTGAGCTGGCCGTACAGTGCCATCGCTTCATTTTCGATATCGTAGCGTTGGCTAAGAAAGTTAACGGCACGAATGGATGTGCCAGTGTTCAGCAAATCTGATATGACCCCACCCAAAATAGGCACCTGACCAAAAGCCTCTTCAAAATTGGGTACGCCCAAATTAGCGGGGCCACTGAGTTGATGGTGCAAGGGGCCGTTGTCTTCTACTGCCTCTTCATAGAAGTAATACGCCCCGAGAATATACTTAAGCCGTTGCTCAAAGAGTTCGCCGCTTAGCTGCAGTTCATGGGACCACTGCTGTTGGTCGACGATGGGTTTTACAAGGGGGGTACATTGCCCGGGCCCGGCTACGAGTCGGGCGGCTTGCCCGCAGTATGGACTGGTATCCAAACGAAACACGGATTTGCTTTGGTTGTTGATGCCGTGGGCATCTTGGCCCGCAGATAAGCCCCGGCCACCGCCCAGGTCGGCGTAGGATTCATCGAAAAGCTGGCGATAAGAACCAATGTACTTTACTTGCAGTGTATCGAAATCGTGGCTGATGGTAAGTGCGTGACCTTCAATTTCGGTATAAGACCCTTGAAATGGCGTGACGGTTGCCAGCTCATCCTGAAAATTGGTGGCGTAAACGCTGCTGGGTTGGGCATTGATTAAGTCGGCTTGGCTTCCGGCAACCGGGGTGCGGGGCCGAATGTGTTGGTAATGGTTGTTGTAATAATCTATTTCTGATCGGTCATAGGCGTAATCGACGCTAAGGCTGTCGGTGGCATTCCAGCGTAGATCAATGCGGTAACCATTGAGATCGCTGCCACCAAAATCGCCACCGGGGCCGGTGTTGTCAACGTAGCCATCTTGTTGCGCGAAAAGGGCACCAAATTTGACAGCCAAGCTGTCGGTTATCGGTACATTGATCGAGGTTTTACTGCTGAATAAATTGCGACTGCCGGTGCTGAGTTTTTGTTTGACGCTAAACTTCTCGGTGCTGGGTCGGGAGGTGATGAGATTTATGGCACCGCCGGTGGTGTTGCGGCCATAAAGCGTACCTTGGGGACCGCGTAAGACCTCAATGCGTTCCAGGTCGGCTACATCCATTGCGGCGCCGGTGGACCGGGCAATATAGACTCCGTCCAAATACACGCCAACGGGCGGGTCTTGGGTAATTTGCGCGTCAGAAATACCAATGCCGCGAATAAAGACCCTCAAGGTGCCGTTGTTGATGGGGAAGGGCTCAATGGTAAGGCTGGGCACCAGCGAGTGAATATCTTTTAAGCCGTTAATTCCCTCAACGTCAAGCCGCTCTTCGCTAAATGCGGCGAGTGAAATAGGAATTTCTTGCAGAGGTTCGCTGCGCTTCTGGGCCGTCACGGTAACCTCTTCCAGCCTTGGGCGGGTTTCTGGGGCAGCGTGGGCGAGAGTAACAGTGGTGTGGGCGGCAAGCAGATAAAGACAGGATTGGTAAAGCCTGAAAAAACAATAGTGTGTAATAGAGAGAAGGGGCTGCAGCCTGCTTGCTCCCGTGAAAGTACCGATGGTGGTAAGCTGTATTGCTCGGTTTGCCGTGGGCAGTGCCATGCTTAAAATAATAACCTTATGGTCAAAGCTAGTAAAACAACCGGGTTAGCGGCGGTGGCGTAGTGCGTTTATGTAATTTATATCGCCAGATGTTTTTTGTATTGTCGACTGTCTCATACTGGGCGTGGGAAGCTAAGCATTCTTTTAGTGTCAGACCCTAATCGTGAAATAGTGCCAGTTAACGGCAAATTTCAAGGGATTATAATAAGGGTAATTACGGTATGTTGACGCCGAGTATTAGTGACTGCGGCAAGTGCTGGTTATAATGCCGCGTTAAATCGATTGCCTATTAATAATTTTGGAGCAGGGAAACCCTATGATCATTAAGCCCCGTGTACGCGGTTTCATGTGCGTGACCACCCATCCGGTGGGATGTGAGGCCAATGTCAAACAGCAAATTGACTACGTTAAAGCTCAGGGCCCGATTGGGAACGGCCCAAAACGCGTTCTTGTGATTGGCTCTTCTACAGGCTATGGCTTGGCGTCGCGCATTACTGCAGGGTTTGGCGCCGGGGCGTCGACCTTGGGGGTTTTCTTTGAGAAAGAAGGTACCGAGAAAAAGCCTGGCACCGCGGGTTGGTACAACTCGGCTGCGTTTCATAAGTTTGCCGATCAAGAAGGGCTCTATGCCAAAAGCATTAATGGCGACGCCTTTTCTGACGAAATTAAAGAAAAAACCATTGCTCAGATCAAAGCCGATTTAGGCCAGATTGATCTGGTGGTATACAGTCTCGCCTCGCCGCGTCGCCAGCACCCTAAAACGGGTGAAGTGCATATGTCGACCTTGAAGCCCATCGGTAAAGATGTAACCCAGCGCGGCATTAACACCGACAAAGAAACCATTGAGTCGGTGACGCTTCCCGCTGCTAGCGATGAAGATATTGCTAACACCGTTGCGGTCATGGGGGGGGAAGATTGGCAAATGTGGATTGACGCCCTGGACGATGCCGGGGTGCTGGCCGATGGTGCTAAAACCACGGCTTACACCTATCTAGGCGACCGTATTACCTGGGATATTTATTGGCACGGCACTATTGGCGCCGCCAAAAAAGACTTGGACAAACGCGTGCTAAACATCCGTGAACGTCTTGCCAAGAAAGGTGGCGATGCCCGGGTGTCGGTATTGAAAGCGGTGGTAACCCAGGCCAGCTCGGCGATACCCATCATGCCTTTGTATTTGTCTTTGCTGTTTAAAGTGATGAAGGCCGATGGCAGTCACGAAGGTTGTATTGAGCAAGTTTATGGCCTGTTTAATAACAGCTTGTATGGCAGTTCGCCCATTACCGATCAAGAAGGTCGCCTGCGTGCCGACAGCTTGGAAATGCGCCCAGAAGTCCAAAGTGCAGTGGCCAAGATGTGGGAAAAAGTCGAAACTGAGAACGTGCATGAAACCACCGATTTCGTCGGTTACAAACAAGAGTTTCTTAAACTGTTTGGTTTTGGCATCGACGGTGTCGATTACGAGGCCGATGTTGATCCGGTAGTGCCGATTAACAATCTGGTTTAATTCAATTTCACTTCCATTGCGGTAAGGAGGCTATATAGCCTCCTTTTTTATGCCTGTTTTTTGTTGTCTATTTGTCGAGTCAATGGACGATGGGTTTGCGGTCCGGGGCGGGCTGGGCTAGAGTGTTGCCGCTTTTTTCGTAGAGTCCATCATGTCCCTTACTTCCCGTCAGGAGCTCCACCAACAGCTGCGTATTGCGTTGCCAATTTTTGGCGGCCAGCTGGCCCAATCCGGCAACGGTTTTGTGGATACGGTGATGGCAGGCCGAGTGTCGGCCCTTGATTTGGCGGGGGTGGCGGTCGGCGCCAGTATTTGGGTGCCGGTGTTTTTATTTATGACCGGCTTGCTGATGAGTGCCACCTCGGTGATGTCCCGGCATCTGGGGGCCGGTCAGACTGAACGGGTGAACCCCCTCGTTCAGCAGACGGTTATGCTGGCGCTGGTGGCAGGGTTGCTGGCGTTTTTCATGCTGAGGTATACCGGACCTTTATTAGTGTGGATGGACGTAGAACCTAACCTTCGGCCGATGGTGCAAGCGTATTTGCAGGGCTTAAGTTGGGGGATGCCTGCCATCGCGCTGGTGTTGGCACTGCGCAGTTACACTGAAGCGATGGCCCATACTCGGCCGGTGCTGTGGATTAGTGTGATTGGCTTGCTGGTCAATATTCCCGTTAACTATGTACTGATTTACGGCAAGCTGGGTTTTCCGGCGATGGGCGGCGTGGGCTGCGGTTGGGCCACTTCGGTAGTGATGTGGCTGATGGCGGTATTGATGCTGTTGTATGTTGCTAAGCACAAAGCCTATAAAACGGTGCCCTTAAGCATCAAGCCTTGGCGCTGGGAGCCGCAAAATCTTTGGTATTTGTTTAAGCTCGGCTTGCCCGTTGGTCTGGCCATTTTCTTTGAAGTGAGTATTTTTGCGGTTATTGCCTTGCTGTTGAGCAGGGAAGGAGCAGAAATAGTCGCAGGCCATCAACTCACTCTCAATTTTACCTCCCTGGTATTTATGATGCCGCTGAGTTTTGCCTTGGCGGCCACCGCGCGGGTCGGTTTGGCGCGGGGGCGCAAAAACCCCACTGAGCTGCGTCAGGCCATCGTCATCGCGTTTAAAATTACCTTAGTCATTGGCGTTAGCGCCGCCTTGTTGTTGGTGCTCAATCGCCAGTGGATTCCGCATATTTACACGGATAATCCGCAGGTTACCGAGCTGGCCACTTATCTGTTGTTGTTTGCTGCGCTATATCAGATTTCTGATGCCTTACAGGTGACCGCCAATGGTTGTTTGCGGGGCTTTGAAGACACGGCAATCCCTATGTTGTTGACCCTCATTGCTTATTGGGGAATAGGTTTGCCTGTGGGTTATGTTTTGGCCCTCACCGATTATCTCGGTCCAGCGATGGGCCCCAGTGGGTTCTGGCTGGGCCTGTTCGCTGGTTTGAGCAGCTCGGCAATCCTGTTGGGTGCAAGGTTGCGTTGGCGGATGAGTCAATATGATTAATCAGTGGCTTGTTACGCAACTGACACCGTTTTTATTTTATTTAAGTTAGCGCATCATAGTATGTTGCTGATGGAGCAATCTTTGATCTGATCAGGAGTCTTGGATGAGTAGCCTTGTGCCCGGGGTATTAGACGCAATACTCCCCGATGTTTACCGAGTGCTTGCACCCAACCCCAGTGTGATGACTGGGCCGGGCACCAACACCTATCTGCTGGGCAGTAAAAATATTACTGTACTTGATCCCGGCCCTGACTTGCCTGAACACATTAATGCGATTATCGCGGGCATAGAGGCAATTGGCGGTGTGTTGGAGCGGGTTGTTGTGACCCATACCCATACCGATCACTCCCCCGGTGCCGCGACCCTCGCCAAGCGCTTTGGGGTGCCGGTGGTGGGCTCGCCAATTGCCGACGACGGCTATCAAGATGACAGTTTTAGCTCAGACGCTAGCCTGGCACATGGAGAAAACCTCGATGTTGACGACAGTAAACTGGAGGCGATTTATACTCCGGGGCATGTCGGCAACCATTATTGTTTTCTGCATCATAAAAGTGGTGCCGTGTTTACCGGCGACCATATTATGCAAGGCTCGACGGTGGTGATTATTCCCCCTTCTGGTGATATGGCAGATTACGTCGACTCCTTGCAGCGTTTACTGCGTTATCCCATTCGCTATTTGGCACCAGGGCATGGTTCGGTCATTGATGAACCAGAAGCTGAAATTAAAAAACTCATTGCCCACCGCCAAGGCCGGGAAGACAAAATTGTTAATGCCATGACATCGGTAATAACCGCGAACTTAGATGAACTGCTCCCCATTGCCTACGACGATGTGCCCGAAAGCATTTATCCCGTCGCTCGGCTGTCATTATTGGCGCATATATTAAAGCTACAACGAGAAGGCAAAGCTGAAGAACAGGCTGGTAAGTGGTCATTATGTAGCCGTGCAATATGAAAATTTTTAGCTGTCAGCAGTGCGGTCAAACCCTGCTCTTTGAAAATACCCAGTGCCAGCGTTGTGGTGTAAAGCTGGGGTATCTTCCCGCGAGCGGAGTGTTATCGGCATTGCTAGACGAGGGTGAAAGCTACAAAGCACTTGCTGATGCCGATGCGACTTCTCGTTGGGTTTACTGCAGCAACGCCGCTCACCGGGTATGTAATTGGTTGCTGCCTGCTGGCGCGGAAACCACGCTCTGTGAATGTTGTGAGTTAAACCGACATATTCCCGACCTTGCGGATCCCGGTCAGCAAGAGGCGTGGCAAGAGCTGGAGTTTGCAAAACATCGGCTTGTTTACAGTCTGCATCGCTTTGGCTTGCCAATACAGCAAGGGCTGCGGTTTGATTTTATTTCTACCAATCGGCCGATTCCGCCGGGGGCTACGGCCAGTACGGGACATGCATCGGGTCAAGTCACCATTACCACCGACGAGGCTGACTCTGCCGAGCGGGAACAACACCGGGTCGATATGGATGAGCCCTACCGTACCTTGATTGGCCATTTTCGTCATGAAGTGGGGCATTACTATTGGGAGCAACTGCTGCAAGCCGACCCGCAGCGCTTGCAGGGGTTTCGGGATTTATTTGGTGATGACACGCTGAATTACCAACAGGCATTACAGCAACATTATGAACATGGCCCAGCGGCAAACTGGCAGGCGCAGTATATTAGCGCTTACGCTAGCAGCCACCCTTGGGAAGATTGGGCCGAAACCTGGGCGCATTATTTCCATTTGGTGGATACGCTAGAAACCGCCCACGCCTTTGGTCTGTCTTTGCAACCGCAAGCAGGGGTAGACGCTGTGATGGCGATGACTGCGGATATTGATCCCTATGTGCATAAAGATTTTGATGAGCTACTTAACCGGGCACTGCCACTGACCTTTGCGGTCAATAGCTTAAATCGAAGTATGGGACAGCCTGATCTTTATCCCTTTGTGCTGTCATCAAAGGTAAAAGACAAGCTGCGGTTTATCCATAACTTGTTGCTAGAATACCGCTAAAAATGCTGTGTGGGCCGGTCTGGCTGCAGACATTGCCACGATTTCTGGTTATGGTAGCCAGCATTAAATTGGCTCTGAAAAGCACTTCACGCTGCCTTGATTTTCACAGGCGACTTAAACCGTTTTATTGAGGAGAAATACACGAATGAATCGACGTCTTATTGCCGCAGCAAGCCTTTTGACTATTGCCAGCAGCTCAGCATTGGCCGGTGGCGTGGCATTTCGTTTTGGAGAAGACAGCTTCGGTGCTTCTATTGCGGGTGATATCAGCTCAGAAAGCAGCGCCCAGTTTGACTGGCTGCATCATGAGGATGGCGCAGACATGATTGCCGCGGGTGTTTTTGCCAATGGTAAACGTGGGTCACTCACTGGACGTGTTGGCGCTAAAGCCATTGGCCTGGACGGTGACGACGCCGATATCGATGGTGGTGCAGTGGCCTTTGGCGGCGATTTGGGTTTGCCTTTGAATGATATTTTGCGTCTGCGTGCAGGGCTTTATTACGGCCCAGATGCTGTGGCCTTTGGTGATGTGGATGGATATAAGGAATGGTCAGTCAGTGCCGAATTCACTATTTTCCAAAACTCTGCATTGCAGGTGGGTTACGCCGAATATGAGTTTGATGCGGAAAATGGCGGCACATTCGAATTTGAAGACGGCTTGTTTGTGCGCTTGCAACTGCGCCTATAAACGACATTACGCAGTATGAAAAACGCCAGCGGCTTTTGATTTAGCCGCTGGCGTTTTTGGTTTTAATTATTTGAAGTGGGGGTGGCGAAGCTCAGGTGCCACAAAAGGTTTGCAACACCCGCTCTTCGGGCTTGGCCGGACGGGCATAATCCTGCCATTGACTGTGGTAGTGAAAAGGCTGTTCCAACACGGTAAGCAATTGGTGGAAACGGTCGAAATTGCCGTCTTGTGTTGCCGTCTGTATGGCTTCTTCTACCAAATGATTTCGGGGTATAAACACCGGGTTGGCCGCCAGCATTTGTTGCTGAGCTTGCGATGGTTGCAGCGGGTCTTGCTGCTGCCGGGTTTGCCAGCGTGCCAGCCATGGTGAAAACGTATCAGAAAACGTAAAAATATCGGCGATGCTTTCTATCTCGCCACTGCTGTGTGATAGCTCACTTAAACGCCGGAAGGCCAGCGTAAAATCACACTTTTCTTGTTCTAATAATGCCAGAAAATCTTGATACAGCTTTTCGTCGTCTTCGTCACAGCTTGTCAGCCCCAGTTTTGCAGCCATGCGTTGACGATAGGCAGAAAAGAAAATATCGGGAAACTCATTCAACACCTGCTGGGCCATTTCCACCGCCATCTCCATATTCTCATCCAGCAGTGGCAACAAACACTGGGCAAGCTGGGCCAGATTCCATTGGGCAATGGCGGGTTGGTTGCCAAAGGCATAACGACCTTGGGCGTCAATAGAGCTGAATACCTTGCCGGGATGATATTCTTCCATAAAGGCACAGGGGCCATAGTCGATGGTTTCGCCGCTGAGCAGCATATTGTCGGTATTCATCACGCCGTGAATAAAACCAAGGCTTTGCCATTGCGCAATGAGTTCAGCTTGGCGGTGCATAACTTCAGTAAACACGGCCAAGGCTGGAATGTCGGCAGATTCGGCGTCGGGAAAATGCCGTTGAATAAGGTGGTTTAGCAGCGTTTCAACTGCGTCGGTTTGGCCTTTGGCGGCAAAAAACTGCAGGCTGCCAATGCGTATATGACTTTTGGCAACCCGGGTGAGAATGGCGCCGGGCAACACCTGATCTCGATAAACCTGTTCGCCTGTTGTGACCGCCGCCAAGGCTCTGGTAGTGGGCACCCCCATAGCGAACATCGCTTCGCTGACAATATATTCTCTAATCACAGGCCCTAGCGGCGATTTGCCGTCGCCACCACGAGAATAGGGGGTACGACCTGCCCCTTTCAATTGAATGTCAAAACGCTGGCCCTGCTGGTCCAGTACTTCGCCAATCAAGATTGCTCTGCCATCGCCGAGTTGAGGGTTAAAACTGCCAAACTGGTGGCCGGCATAGACGGTGGCAATGGGATCGGCGCCTTCGGGCATCTGGTTGCCAGCGAGCATGGCCAGGCCATCGTCACTGGCGAGCCAGTCGGCATCGATATTCAGGGCGGTGGCTAAGTCACGGTTGACGCGAATCAGGCCAGGTTGGGGCGTGGTCGCTGGCAGTTGGCGACTATAAAAGCCCTCTGGCAATCGAGCGTAACTGTTATCAAAGCTGAGTTTTTTAGCGGGTGTCATAACAAAACCTGTCCCAGTGTGTGGGTAAAGTGTACTGGCATAGCGTCGCTGCTGACAGCCTGTCCTATACAGGTGGTAATGTGTTGTGGGCGACCTGGACGAGAATACCAGTTAGAATTGAGCTCTAAAATTTCCTGACCGACTTCCCAAAAATGGTGGCGACAATGACGCTAAATAATATCAGAAAGTCGGTATAACACGGTTTGTCATCACTTATGTCTTGGTTTAAACGTCTGTATTTTTTACTGTGCCGAATGATCGCCGCACCGGTGATGGCGTTGGTGAAACCCAGTCTGGTGCAGTTTGACGAATCCCTTGCCGAGACACTGGCGGGTAAACCGGTCTGCTATGTGCTGCGTCAATGCAGTTGGACGGATCGCTACCTTCTTGAGCGAGTATTGCGCAAGCAGGGCCTGCCAAACTTGCGCGCACGCCCTGGCATGCTACCTGATACCGAGCGAGCAGCTTGCCTTTACTGGCCGGTACTTAGCGGCCAGTTGGGTGAGAAGCGGCGGCAGCAGCTAATTGCCGGATTTCTTGCCGGAGAGGATCTGGCTGCCGGTGATTATCCGCTGCAAATTGTGCCGGTATCAATATTTTGGGGGCGCGACCCCGGTAGTGAAACGTCTTTTTTAAAGCTTCTTCTGGGTGACGGTAACCGTGGCGGGGTGTTGCGTAAGTTGTTGGTCATTATTGCCCAACGCAAAAATGTTATTTTGCATTTGGCTCAGCCGCTTAGCTTTGACAAGCTTCTTGAGCGCAACAGTGATCCCGGCAGTGCGGCTGCGGTGTTGTCCCGGACCCTATCGTTTTATTTCTCACGACGAAAGACAGCCACCCTTGGCCCCAGCCTGCTGTCTCGGCAGCAAATTATTAATGTGGTATTGCGCCGTCCGACAGTCAAAGAGGTGATGCGTGAGCAAGTGGACGCGGGCGAAAAACCCAATGTGGTCGACAAAAAGGCCCGTAAAATAGCGGATGAGATAGCGGCTAACTTTGACGCACGTTTATTGCGGGTGCTGGAGTTGGTGCTGAGCTGGATTTTCCGCAAGTTGTTTAGCGGTACTCGACTGCATCATGTTGAGCGCTTACGCCGCGCAGCAAATGATCGCCAGCTAGTGTATATGCCATCCCATCGCAGCCATTTAGATTATTTATTGATTTCCTATTCTTTGTATATCGAAGGTTTGGTGCCACCCCATATCGCCGCTGGGGTAAATTTGAATTTTTGGCCGGTGGGTGGACTGCTTCGGCGGGGCGGCGCCTTTTATATTCGCCGTAGTTTTGGTGGCCAAAAACTCTATTCGGTGATTTTTAAGTCTTATTTAGATGTACTGCTTGGCCGGGGTTATCCGGTGGAGTTTTTCCCCGAGGGGGGGCGCTCTCGTACCGGGCGACTGCTGCCGCCCAAGAAGGGACTGCTGAAAATGACGCTGGAAAGTTTTATCCAACAACCGGCGCGTAAAGTGGCGATTGTGCCCATTTATGTGGCCTACGATAAGCTGGTTGAGGGTGCCTCTTACGCCAAAGAGTTGCGGGGTGCTGCCAAAAAGAACGAATCGGCCGGTGGCTTGCTCAAAGCGCGAAAAATCTTTAAATCCTCCTATGGCAGCCCCCATGTTTCATTTGGCGAGCCCATCAGCTTGGACGAAACCCTCACGCGCATTGAACCCAACTGGCGACAGCGTGTGCAAGCCGGTGATTGTGGCTTTTTACCTCAAGTGGTTGACGAGATTGCCCAGGAAAATATGGAGCGAATTAACGCCGCCGCAGTGGTGAACCCCATTGGTTTGGTGTCGATGATTTTGCTGGCTAGTCCCCAGCGGGCCATGGCAAAAGATGAGCTGTTGTCGCAAATCGATCACTTTATTGAGTTGTTGTTGCGACTACCCTACAGCGCCGATATCAGCCTGCCCAGTGGTAGCGCAGAGGAGATTTTTGACCAAGCGGCGCGGACGGCAGGCTTGTCAGAAATTGAGCACCCGTGGGGGCCGATCATCACGGCGACCGGAAAAGAAGCAGTGATGCTCACTTACTATCGCAACAGTGTGATGCATGTACTGGCCATGCCCAGCTTGATCGCACGGTTTTTTCGGCACAGCCATAGTCTGATTGAAACGGAGTTAATTGACTCCTGTGTCTTGCTGTATCCCTTTCTTAAGCAGGAACTATTCCTCAACATTCCCGAAGCGAGTTGCCGGGAGGCGGTATGCCAGCAGATTGATAATTTGGTAGAAATTGGCCTGTTATTTAGAGATGAAAAGGGTGGTTTAAGCCGGGCATTGGTGGGTAGTGACGCCTATTCGGTATTAACGGGATTGGGGCGAATCCTCAGAGAAACCTTTGAACGCTATACCGTGAGCAGTTTGTTTTTGGTCGAAGATATTCGTAGCCAAGGTGCCAGTCGAACTGCCATCGAGCAGCATATTATTGAAATGGCTCAGCGACTGGCCATTCTAAGCGGCAGAGAAGCACCGGAGTATTTCGATAAAAATCTGTTTCGGGGTTATTTGGACACCTTGGTTCGACAGCGATTACTGAACGTTACCGAGTCGGAGGCGGGGCAATATTTAGAGCTGGACCCGCGACTGGAGGATTTATCTCGTCGCTGGGTTGCCTTGCTGGGACCCGACGTGCAGCAGAGCATGTTACAGTTAATTCGCAAACCGGAATTGATTCTCAGTGCCGCCACGCCTACACCTCCCTTGTAGTCAGCGCCCATGGGGACTAGTACCTATGGGCAGCGGCTTACCGGCTACTTACACTTAATATACTCCTAAGCGAGTAACTACATGACACTATGAGATTTCAGCAGAGTACTCCGGTAAACCGGCGAATTGGTATCGCTGCGCGAATCATCGTGCCTGTTATTTTATTGCTGGTGATCAGCAATGCACTGGTCCTCTATGTGACCTTAGCCAGCAATAAACAGCAGTTGCTGGCTAATACCCATAGCGAAATAGCCTCAAGTACGGCACTGCAACAAACGTTTTTTCAATCAGCGATGAATGAACTCTCCGGCGATGTCTTATTTCTGTCCGGGACCCCACCTATTGCAGGATTAATTCGCGCCAGCCGCAATGAAGGCTATGACCAAGATGATCAAAGCTCTCAAGTGGCTTGGAAGTCTCGGTTAGCGAAAATTTTTGTAGGAATGCTCAACAGTAAACCCCAAACCTCCCAACTGAGATTTATTGATGCCAACGGGATGGAGCAGATTCGGGTTGATCGCAGTGGTGAAAACGGCGAAATTCGCATTGTTCCCAACAGTGAGCTGCAAAATAAGGCGACTCGAGACTACTTTCATGCGGCGACAAAACTGTCCGCTGGACAGGTTTATTTTTCTGATATTGAGCTGAACCGGGAACACGGTAAAATTATTGAACCCCACGAACCCACTATTCGTGGCTCCACGCCGGTACAGGATGAATTCGGAAAGCTGTTTGGTGTCATTGTTAAAAATCAATATCTGGAGTCGGCGTTTAACGATATGTTGGCGCTGGCCGAGCAAGACCGTTTTTTACTGATTGCTAACCGTGAGGGTGAGTATCTAGTGCATCCGACACCGGGCCGCAGCTTTCGGTTTGAGTACAGTCAGCGCTCAAATATTGTTGATGATATCCCCGAGCTTTATCAATTTGTCAGCCCGGAGGATTCGTCGTTAGAAGCAACGGGGGATTTACCTTGGGAAGGGGAAACCTATACTTACCATATTCGACGGGTGGTGTTTGGCCCCAACCCCGAGCGTGATTATATCTTTGTTTTCTCCTCAGAAGAGGCCAGCACTATTCTGGCACCCAATATCGCTCTTCGAAATAAAGTGCTGTTGTTTCTGATCTTTATTCTATTGGTTGCCGCAACGTTATCCTGGGCCGCCGCGCGGCAGATAGTTCACCCCATTTCTCAAATGAACTGGGCATTGCGAACGCGTCGCCTGGCTCTCTCTGAAGCGGATGTGCCGGTTTCTGCACCGGGTGAGTTGGGTTCTCTGGCCAGAGGTTTTGCTGATTTTTCAGCTGCTTTACAAGAGCGGCGCCGGGCAGAGCTTAAAGAAATGGAAGAGCGCAAGGCCGCAGAAGTGGCGCTACAGCATCATAACGAAAAGCTGTCTCAAGCTAACCATGAATTGGCGCAGTTTGCGTATATCGCCTCCCACGACCTTCAGGAGCCATTGCGGACAGTACGCAGTTTTATCGACTTATTCCGGCAGTATTATGGGGCATCGCTGGATTCCCAGGCGATGACGTTTTTGGGTTTTATGGACGACTCCTCGTCTCGAATGTCTGATTTGATTAAAGGCTTGTTGGACTACAGTCGTTTGGGTGTGACCGCAGACCGGGAAGAGCTTGACTTACAATTAGTGGTGGACCAGGTTTGTAGTGACTTAAAACAACGCTTGGATGAGTCGGGTGCGTCAATTCACTACGAGCAATTGCCTAATGTTAAAGGCTTGGCGGTGGAGCTGCGGCTGCTGTTTCAAAATCTTATTAGTAATGCAATTAAATTTAGTCGAAAGGGCGTACCGCCTCAGGTCGAAATTACCGTTCAGAAAATGCCGGATCACTGGCTGTTTTCAGTAAGCGATAATGGTATAGGCATTGAAGAGCGGTCATTGGATAGGATATTTTTAATCTTTCAACGGCTGCATTCCCGAGATGCTTTTGAGGGAACAGGGATAGGTTTGGCGCACTGCAAAAAAATAGTAGAAGCTCACGGTGGTAAAATCTGGGTGGAGTCGGAAGTGGATGTTGGTTCCACGTTCTACTTCACCTTAAAGGAGGTTAACAGTGAAAAAGCTTGACTTGGTATTGTTGGTTGACGACTGCAAGGCCACTAATTTTGTCCACCGTTTGCTGATAGAAAATAATGGCTTTGCCAAGCGTATTGATGAGGTGGGTAACGGCGTAGAGGCTCTGGATTATCTGACCGGCTCGGTGGATGGGAGCTATCCTCAGCCAGATTTGATTTTTCTGGATATCAATATGCCCAAAATGAATGGCTGGGAGTTTCTCGATGCCTATGAAAACTTGCCAGATGAACAAAAGGCGGGTGCGGTGGTGGTGATGTTAACAACCTCCTTAAACCCTGCCGATAAAGAAATGGCGGAGCGTCAGGGGCATATTAAAGGCTTCTCCAGTAAACCGTTAGATTCTGAAAAGTTGAACGCGATGTTGCGTCAATACTATCCAGAGTGTTTAGCCGACTAAGTTAAAACGGACGATCTCTCCTGCCGTAGCTTGTTTGGCAGGAATGTCCTGCCTCTGTTGTCATAAAACTGTCCTCAAATAGTCCTGCTGCTGTCATCTTTCAGTATTAGTCTTGCCACAAATGCATAGAGAGGATGCATGATGTGAAGACAAGGCTGAAATACAAAACGCTGTGGCTTTCTGATATCCACTTGGGCTTTAAAGATTGTCGAGCAGACTACCTGCTGGATTTTCTGTCACAGGTCGAGTGCGAAACCATCTATCTGGTTGGCGATGTGGTTGACCTTTGGGCAATGAAGCGTAGTCTTTTTTGGCCGCCTAATCATTACGAAGTGCTACGCACTCTCTTCAAAAAAGCCAATAATGGCACGCGAATTGTCTATATCCCCGGTAATCACGATGAGCCCTTCCGTGATTATGTCGGTCATATTTTTGGCCCTATCGAAATCAAGAAAGAAGCTGTTCACACCACGGTTTCAGGCAAACGCTTACTGATGTTTCACGGCGATTGCCTTGATGAACATATCCGTCTCAGTAAATGGGAAAACCTTATCGGCGACTACGCCTACGATCTGCTGTTATTCCTCAATCGCTGGGCTAATTTTTTACGGCGCCGTTTTGGCAAGCATTACTGGTCGCTGGCGACTTATATCAAACAGCGTATTCCCAATGCCCGCCAAGTGATTGATGTATTTGAACGTGCCGCCGTTGAAGAAGCCGCTCGTCGTAACCTGGATGGTGTTATTTGCGGCCACATTCACCAGCCAGCGTTAAAAACCATTGACGGAATATTGTATTGCAACGACGGCGATTGGATAGAGAACTGTACCGCCATGGCCGAAAACCATGATGGTGGTTTAGAACTCTTACAGTGGACTGAAAAGCACGTGTTATTAGCAAGCCTAAATGCAGAAGGGCAACCCGCCACTGCGGACGTGTTACCCATGCGTCGCGCCGGTTAGTCGGCATTGAAAAGGTAAACGATAAGTGATTTCTGTAGACGCGGTATTAGATCAACGCTTTCCCAAGTTTGCAAAAGACAGCCCGCGCTTGCGCCGTACGGTGACGGCGCTGCTTAAGTACTTATTTCATGAGGCGGAGTTCAAGCAATTTGAACGGGACTATCCGTATTTACAAGGTTTGGATTTTGTCGATAAAGCCTTGGAATACTTTGATTTCAGCTACGCGGTTAGCGCTCTGGATAAAGAACGCATTGCTGTGAATGGCAAAGTGGTGATTATTTCCAATCATCCCATTGGCAGTTTAGATGGTTTGGCTTTGCTGAAATTGGTGTCTGAAGTACGCAGCGATGTCAAAGTGGTTGCCAACGAACTGCTGTATTCACTCAAGCCGCTGCGTAGCATGTTATTGCCTGTCGACAATATGAGTGGCAAGCGCAATCGCAAAGAAAATGTTCAGGCGATTCATCAGCACCTGCAAGGCGAGGGGGCAGTGATTATTTTTCCTGCCGGAGAAGTCTCCCGGTTTGGTCCCCACGGTATTCGCGATGGTCGCTGGCGTAATGGCTTTATAAAATTTGCCGAAAAAGCGGGCGCGCCGATATTGCCGGTGCATATCAACGCTCGCAATTCCGTATTTTTTTATGCTTTATCGTTGCTGGCCAAACCGCTATCAACGCTGTGGCTGATTCGGGAAATGTTTAAGCAAAATAATCGCACGGTCAGAGTCAGTGTTGGCCCGGCGATTGATGCGGATATGTATCGGAATCTGCCGTTAACTGCGCCAGCCAAAGTCCGTTTATTTAAAAAGCATATCTACAAATTGGGGAGTCGTAAGCGTAAAGGCGAGCCCTGTTTTATTCCCGCTGCGCAACCTGTAGCGCATCCAGAAGATCGTCAAGATTTACGGCGGGCCATTCGCGCTTGCGATCACTTGGGAAGCACCCGAGATGGCATGGAGATCTACTGTTATCAATACCATGGTGACTGCACCATTATGCGGGAAATTGGCCGCCTGCGAGAAATCAGTTTTCGGGCAGTAGGCGAGGGCACGGGTCACCGTCGAGATGTAGATGCTTTCGATGCCTATTACGACCATATCGTGTTATGGGATGAGAACCAGCTAGAGCTGGTCGGCGCATATCGCTTAAAACGGGTGGCGACCTTGGAGTCAAACGAAAGCCTGTACAGCAGTACCCTGTTTGATTACCGCGTATTGGAAGCTGAAGAGTTATTTGAGCAGGGCGCAGAGTTAGGCCGCAGTTTTGTTCAACCTCGTTATTGGGGACGTAATGCGCTGGACTATTTGTGGCAGGGCGTTGGTCGTTATTTAGAGCGTCACAGAGACGTCCGCTATTTGTTTGGCCCCGTTAGTTTAAGCGACAAAATGCCCCGAGGCGCAAAGGACTTGCTGGTGGAGTTTTATCGCAAGCACTTTCAGTCACCGAGCAACTGGGCAAGTGCAAAAATGCCTTACCGCATAGAAGGCGAGGGCAATGCCTTTAGCGGAGAGGACTACAAAGCTGAATTTGCCGAGTTAAAAGAACGCTTGGCAGAAATGGGTTGTGCTGTCCCCACGTTATACAAGCAATATTCTGAGTTATGCGAGCCTGGCGGTGTCAGTTTTGCGGATTTTAATATCGATCCTGATTTTGCCGACTGTATTGATGGCTTGGTGCTGGTGGATATTGAGAGCATGAAACCGGCTAGGCGGAATCGGTATTTGGGATTTTAGACCAGGCTGCTGTCGAGAAAAATAAAAATAGACAGCACGCAGTGTCGTTATAAGCGGCAGCGTTGGCGCAGCAGGCTTCCTGCTTAAGCGTTTTGCCAGCGCGAAATCTCGGTCAATATCCAATTGGGATCATCTAGAGGCAAGTCGTGCCCGGCATGGTTATGTAACACCAGTGGCCAATGGTAGCGCTCGGCCACTAGCTCGCTGCACTGCCAGGACACCATGCGGTCTGCGTAGCTGCTAAGCACAAGCCCGTGTTGTATGTGGGTTACGGCATTCGCACTCGGTAGTCGATAGCGGCTGGCTGCGATGAGTTGGTTTATTACGTTACCCTTTTGTATTTTATTGTGTTGGCGAAGCTTGACCCATTGTGCCAACACATCGTTGTCGTCAGCGCTGTTATTGCTGACCATCTTAAGTATGGCCCGTTCTTGCCGTTTGATGGAGCGGCTGCTGAAACTTTTTATGACGGGTAAAAGTGCTGAAGGTTTGAGTCTATGATGCAGAGGGCTGTTGCCACTGCTGCTGTTGATAGTGATGACCGCGGTAAGGTCTTGAGGGTAGCTTGCGGCCCAGTGCAGGGCCAGCATGCCACCTAATGACAGACCGAGAATGCCCCTTTTTTCTGCGGTGTTTTGGGTGGTAGATCGGCTGCGAATATCTGCAACGATAGCAGCGATATTGTTGGGGGAGGCGCGTCGATGTTGGTCGCCAAAACCGGGCAAATCAATGCACTCTACTTGCCAGCCAAGATCGGCTTCGCAACGTTGGGGAAAGTCGTCCCAGTGCGCGGTTTCACGACTGAGGCCGCGAAGAAAAATCCAATGTGTGGGAACGGTGTTACTCATACTTATCGGTATCTCTTTATGAATTTCGATACCACAAGGCTTGAGCCATTTGCTGTAGCTCCCTTTCGGTTTCACCCTTTGCCTGCCAGTGGTGATAGTTACGGGTAGCCGCCAGCAAAAAATCCAGCAATATAATATGGCCGCGCAATACTCTCGCGCGTCGATGGGGGACGGTAGGGTTAAACAATCCGGCAAAGCTGAACAGTTGTCGTGGCCGTTTTTTGACCCACAACCACGAGCCCATTTCCAGTGTCAGGGGCATGAGTCCTAACCCCGCTTTTCGACTGTTAATATACAAGTAATCCCAAATGTCTCCGTGGCTGAGGTAGTGCAAGGCTTGGGGGCCAAATGCGTAGTTATGGTTGGCGTAGTTGCGCTCCCATAATAGCTTTAGGGCGACATAGTCACCGATAGATTCGATGGGCGCTCGCCGGTAGGCATAGGGAATCCACAAATGATCTTGAAAACCGAAGCCAGAATGAAAGTCTATCGCCAAGCTGAGGGAGCCGGGTTTACAGCTGCGCATAACAACCTTTTCTAAGGCGGTAAACTCGACTTCTCGAACCTGGTTTTTTTGGCCGCGATACCAGGGGATTTTTCGCCAAATTCGCTGTCCGCCAATAAGAAAAGGCACATCGTCTTCGGCATCGATGGGCGCGTGACGATTTAGGTCTATACCATTGGCGTTGCTGCGCCAGCTTCTAAGCATGCCGCTTGGGTTTACAATGGGCAGGGCGACAATGGCAATGTGGCGGTCAAATTGCTTGCGCCAATGACTGTCCCAGCGGTAGCGCTCTAGTAGGGTTTCTAACCATGCTAGCAATACCTGGGTGCCAATGCGCTCTACGCCGTGAATGCCGCCGGTCAGAATCAAACAGTGTTCTGCTCGCTGGGGATCGCCCAAGGTTAGTGATGCTATCGGCAGGCGTAAGTCATCGACTTCGACTATGGCTTCGGTGCGAATGTTGAGTACGTCTCGGGACAGTCTATAAAGCTGCTCCATGGCAAGGAGCTCGGGAAGGCGGCGGTGAAGTCGGCCTCGACATTCGTCCAGAATATCTGAGAAATGAGGAAGCTCTGGACCCGGTGTTTCAGATTTTTGTGGCAATAAAGAATTGATGGGCAATGAAAACCTCAGCCATATGCTGCTTGTGAAGACGTTTCGCCGCCGCTATGCCACAGTTCTTCAACCAGGCTTTGGCTGTTATCCCATTGACCTTTTAACAACCAGTCGCTCAGCGCGGCTGCTACGTCAGGGTAGTGTTGCGGGTGTTGGCGGGGGAGAGCGTGTAACCAGTTGTGGATCGATTCGCGATTAAATTCTTGCATCACCGAGGCGAGTCCTAGGGCTTCTAAAGCGGCCGCATTTCCTTGCTGCTCAGACTGCCCGGTTACGGGTTTTGCAAGGGCTGGCATACCCATGTGCAGGCACTCGCTAATGAGTTCAAATCCGGCGTTGCAAATTACGCCTTGGGCGCTGCATAAATCCTTTTTAAAACCGTGGAGGCTCGTTGCGCGTTGGCTGACGTTACCCAGTTCGCGGTCAATAAGGTCAGGGGAATACTGAATAAAACGATAGCCGGGAATGCTCTGGAGAACTGCGGTCACTTTTTGCTGGTCTTCAAAGGGCAGATACACCACAAATTGAGGCGGCTGCACTGGCGGCAGCAGCGCTTCTTCCGGGTTGATAATAGGCGGTACAATGGGGGCGTTAAAGTGGCTCCAATGCAAGCCAATACGGTGTTTGGCCGGGGCAAAGTAACGCATAATTAAGCGGTTTTTATAATCCAGTCCACGCTGGGGAACATCGGGGTAACCAAAGGCATATTGGTGACCAATGCCCACCACCGGCTTGTTTTTAAGCCGTCCTGCCCACGCAGTGACGGGCTCAAAGTCTGTCACAATCACATCCACATCGTCTAAATCCAAACTGCGAATATCTTTTATAAATTGCATGGGTTTGGTTTGCAGTAGGGTATGAAGGTTGCTGATGCTGCCGTTTTTAGTGGCAAAGCTTAGCCCGTGGCGAAGCTGATAATCGCCAAAGACATCCATATCGAAATACTTGTCGAAAGCTCTGCCGCTAAACAAAAATTGTACATCTACATTCCGGCTGGCAAGGTGCTTGGCCATCATTCTTGCCCGGGAGATATGGCCGTTACCGGTACCTTGTACACCGTAAAGTATTTTCATATTGGATTCCGGGGGGAGGTTAAGCCAGCTCAGGCCATGACCAAGTTGTGGCCGATGTGAGCAATGCTGATACCCAGTGCGGCACCGGCTAAGGTATCGGTGGGAAAGTGAACCCCCAAAATGACGCGGGAAGCAGCCACCGCAGTGGCCCAAATAAAGAGTGGGGCACCGATCACGCCAAAAAAGAGCACGGTCATGGTCGCGAGCAAAAACGCCGCGGCGGTGTGTCCCGACGGAAAACTAAATTCATCGGAGGCGATGATAGAGGCGCAAAAAGTGGGGATGGCAACGGGTGGGCGCCGGCGCCGACAGGTGTTTTTAAGCACCCAGTACAATGGCAACCAGAAAGCGAAACTGGCTAGCACGGCCAACAAATATTCCTGACCGAATTGAATGCCTAAACTGCATATTAAGAGAGGGAGAGCTAGCTGAGCGTAGCCATCGCCGGTCTTTGATATGCCGTAAGCGATGCGGGATAATTGTCGCTGGTGCCGTGTGCTGACACAGGCCATAAACATCCGCACATCAAACTGATTGATCGACTGTATTAAGCGCATATTAGTGTCCTCATATGAAACACACTAACGCCTGCAGTTTGCATTACGGTGATAATAATATTGCAGAATTACGACAATTTTGCCGGTATTTGAGTTATAGGCGTGCTCTGCTTTGGCGTGGCGCTGTCTGGGGGTACCACGCTACAAGGCCGCTTACTGCAACTCATATACAATGAATTAATCAGGCGTTTTCAATTAGCAAAATACTGCCCTTGGGCCGGTTGGCTGCCTGACTTTGCCATGGGATTAACTCGGCAAAATGATCATTAATACAGGCCTCGGCGACTTCCAAAAAAGGTGGTCGATTGGGGTCGCTGATAATGATTTTTTTAACACCGCTTGCTAATGCCAGAGTCAGGCAGTGAAAAAGATCTTCTGCCATTTGATCCCAAAAGCAAATATCACTGCCAATAAGTACGTCAATATTGGCAAGTTGCTCGGCACGAATGCTCGAAAAATCCTGGTGCAACGTGTTAATCTCAACCTCATTGAGGCTTGCTTGTCGCTCCAAAAAGGCAAAGACTTCATTGTCCGCATCCAGTCCGGTAACACGGTGTTGCTGCTTTGCACAGTAAATACCAGACAAGCCCCAGCCACAACCTAGCTCTAATACTCGACTTTGTTCTGGCAGGGGGTGTTGCTGAAGGTAGTCCACCAATATCAAGCTGGCGTTCCAGGTTTTGTTGCCGTGTAGGGCGTTGCTATTTTGACGGCGCTTTAAGCGACGAATAGCGGGATGACGACTGGTCATCCATTTTAGGCCGTAGCATGTTTTGTAGTGTGTTTGAGTAGTCACTGCATTGGCCTATTGCTAAAACCGCAAGTTTAATTCTCAACGCAGTAAAAGGCGAGATTGCCAACCGCAGTTGTGGTTCTGCTTTGGCACTCGTATTTTAGTGAAAGAGTCACCCTGTGGAACCAGTATTTTAGCTTAGAGGAAGTCAATACATGGCATATGATTACGACGTTGTGGTACTGGGAAGTGGTCCTGCAGGTGAATCGGCGGCCTTAAATGCCAGTAAACATGGCCGTACTGTGGCGGTGGTTGAGGCGCAATCGCTGGTCGGCGGCGCCTGTTCTCATCAGGGTACGATTCCCTCCAAGGCACTTAGACATATGGTGCGTCAGGCTATTCGATTTAATCAAACTCAGATTTTTCGAGATTTGGGTGACCCCCGAACACTGACTTACCCCAAGCTGTTAAGTCATGCTGAAGATGTTATTTCTCAGCAGGTGGCAATGCGCAGCCGCTTTTACTACCGCAACAATATCACCCTTATTCACGGCCAGGCCGAGTTTGTCGATGCGCATAGCATTGCGGTATTACGTGAGGACGGCAAGCAGAGCAAGCTGACTGCCAAGCAAATTGTGATCGCTACTGGGTCGAGGCCTTATCGCCCAGCCGATATCGATTTTAATCACCCGCGGGTGTATGACAGCGACAGTATTTTGAAGATGACCAACACCCCACGAAAAATCATCGTATACGGGGCCGGGGTAATTGGCTGTGAATATGCGTCGATTTTTTCGGGCATTGGTATGAAAGTTGAGCTGGTGAATACCCGGGATCGCTTGTTGGAGTTTCTTGACGATGAAATTTCTGACGCCCTTAGTTATCACCTGCGCTATACCGGTGTGATGATGCGGCACCGGGAAGAATATGAGAAGGTTGAGGCAGACGATAACGGCGTTACCTTGTATCTCAAATCGGGAAAACGTCTGCATTGTGACGCCTTGCTTTGGTGTAATGGCCGCAGTGGCAACACCGACAATCTCAAGTTGTCGACGATTGGCCTTGAGGCCGATCATCGCGGCCAGCTCAGTGTGAATGAACATTATCAAACCGCCGTACAAGACATTTACGCGGCGGGTGACGTGATTGGTTGGCCCAGCCTGGCCAGTGCGGCTTATGACCAAGGTAGAGCGGCTGCGGCGACAGCACGGGGTAAAGAGCATTGCCGCTTTGTTGATGATGTGCCCACCGGGATATACACCTTGCCAGAAATCAGTTCTTTTGGTTTGAGTGAGCGGGAGCTGACTGAAGAAAAGATACCCTACGAAGTAGGCCGGGCGTTTTTTAAGGATACCGCCCGCGGGCAAATCAGCGGTGAAACGGTGGGGATGTTAAAGCTCTTGTTTCATGTCGATACCTTGGAGATTTTGGGAATCCACTGTTTTGGGGCCGAGGCGGCAGAAATCATCCATATCGGCCAGGCGATTATGAAGCAGCCCGGCGACGGTAATACCCTACGGTATTTTGTGAATACGACCTTTAACTATCCCACCATGGCGGAGGCTTATCGCACCGCGGCGCTTAATGGCTTAAATCGGTTATAAGATCGATTTCAACCACTGCATTTTTTTCGATTTCCCCCCTCGGTTTTTCCATAGTCAGACTTCGGCAAATCCCAGCTTACTTTACCGTGGTTGGGGCTTGTATTTTGACATCTGAAAAAAATGTCTTCATGACGTAATTTTTAATTGACAGAATTTCGTTCTAGGCATAAATAGTTCGTTGAAAGCAATGGGACAGAAAGCGGTAGCTTCTGGCCTGGTTTTTGGTTAACCAGTAGCAGTGGAGTGGGGCATGACAGATAACTTGGCTGACGATGATCTGGACGAGGTGTTTGATGACGCTGATGACAGTAGCTTTGAGGGGCGTGCTGCCATGGGTGGACACGACAGCAGCATTCGCCGCAAAATTGAGGAGCGCCTTGAACGCAAGCGTTTGATGGAAGAACTTGATATGCTGGACGATATCGATCTTTAGTCGCATAGAAGGCGGGCTATTGCCGCCGGAGAATGCTGACTTTTTATGCCGCGCTTGTCGCGGCATTTTTCTTTCTGGGCATTTCTTTAGCATTGCCGAGCTGTTGCCCATAGAGCGTGGCGGTTATAACATGCTTTTAACGAAACGCGTCGCCAACGGGCGGCGCTAGAACAATAAAGTCCTTGACTGGACCGGGGTTGTAAAATGAACTGGAAAGCCATATCAGCCGTTGTCGCGATCGTTGCCGTAGCCGCGTTCGTTTGGTTTATTTTAGAGCGTTCTGCCACCACAGGCAGTGGTGACGTAGTGGATGCACCGCAAACAATTGAGCCAAGTAAACCGAAAAAGACGGTAAAAGAGACACTAGCCGTTGAATCGGATCCCGAATACAAAGAAAAAGCCGAAACGATTGTGGCACCGCCAGCTAAGGTGGATGACAGTGATGATAAAGTGCGCGAAGCCGCTGCGGATTTGTCTGAGCCTTTATCTAAATGGCTGCTTCCTGCCCAACAAATTCGCAAATGGGTCGCGCTGGTAGAGCAAATGGCCTCTAACAAGCTGCCAAGCCGCAATATGCCGGTGTCTTACAACAAAGACAGCTTTCTGGTGATTGAAAAGGGCGACGCCCTTGTTGCTGATCCTGCCAATTTTGAACGTTGGGATACGCTGATCAACACGATTACCGCCTTAGACCCCAAACAAGTCGCTATTTACTATAAAAAATGGTCGCCGTTGTTGGAAACCAGTTACAACGAGTTGGGTAACCCCCAGTCTTTTGATAACCAATTCCGGACGACGGTGGAGCACATGCTGTTTGTTGAGCCGATTTCGGCCAATGCCAAGCTCAAGCAGCCTAAGGTGTTTTATGAGTATGTGGACCCCAAGCTTGAAAATGCCGATGCCTTAAGCAAGTGGATGTGGCGTTTGGGGCCAGAGAATATGGAAGCATTGCAAGCCTGGTTGAAAGAGTTGCAGAGTTACCTGTGAGGGAAATGAGCGCTTAATATTGTCATTAGGCGCTCAAATAAGCTTAAAGCCTATGCTAGCGGCCGAAAATACCCCTCTACATGGGGCTTGTCGCCACTTTCATTACGCAGACCAAAATCAATGCCCTGTTCAGATTGCTGATAACAAAACTGCAGCGTGGCGGGTAAAAACACCGGTGTTTTGAACTCTGCGTAGCATTCACTTCTTTCTCCTACCGATGCTTCTAATGCCGATATGCACGCGGCTTGGCTCCACATACCGTGGATAATCATCTTTTTAAACCCTAATAGCTTAGCGCTGAGGTTGTGCAGATGGATGGGGTTATAGTCGCCAGAGGCCTTAGCGTATTGCCGCGCTTGCTCAGGGCAAAGCTGCCACGGCTCACGATGTTCAAATTCTTGTAATGCTGGACGCTCGGTTTTATCTTTGGCAATGCCGGTTTTCATGCGAGTGAGATACAGGCTTTCGTCTTCCCACACTTTGTCTTGGCCGATATAAGCACTACAAATAAAGGTGAACTCCACGCCCTTGGAACTTAGCCATGAGTCGCTGATACGACAGCGCAAGCTGGGTTTTTCTGTGGCTTCAATGGGGCGGTATTGACGCAGGGTATTGCTGAGATGAACCATACCCATGGGCGCGACTGGAAATTCTTTGCGCAGCATCATTGCCAGTTGCAAGCGAAATGCCAGCACATGTAAAAAGCTCATGGGCAGATAGGGTGAGTGGGTGGCAAAGCCGCAAACCTGGCGATAGCGTTGCAGCTGGGTAGTGTCGATATTGATGTTATCCACGGTAATGACCGTATCTGGGAATACGGGCGGTTTTGCCGGTGACATTTTCCCCGGTGATTTTCGGGTGATTGCCGCCCGCAATAATAACGAGGGCGTGCTGGGCAAGGCATTCATCTTGATTTGATTACTTGCGGTCATGCTGGGCTGCCTCCATACTTTAGCCTGTCATTGCTGGGCCGGGGTTACCGACACGCTAAATAGCCTGAGTTAATGCCATGTTAATAGGGATGGTAGTGAGTATAAAAAATACTTGTGGCAATGGGATTTGCTGGAATGTACACAATGACTAAAACTGCGGCCAATGCATAGTGGGAAATGAATTCAATTATAATGACAGACACTAGCAAAACAGACGTCTCCGATCTCAGCGATTCTAGCTTTCTTGTGCAACTGGTGTACCCAGCAATGCAAAAGCTGGGTTTAGATATAGATAGAATTGTCGATGAGTGCCGAATCTCTCCAGAACTGTTAAAGGACCGCTCGGCGCGCTTTCCCCATGCCGCCCAAGCCCGTTTTTGGCGGGTGCTGGAAGAGGTCAGTGGCGATCCCCATATCGGCCTGACTATTGCCGATATGGTGCAGGTATACCGCGGGCAGGTCTTGGAATACCTGTTTTTGAGTAGTCCCAACTTTGGTGAGGGCCTAAAGCGGGCGCAAAACTACCAGCGCCTGGTGACCGATGCAATGCAGTTTGAGTTGCTTATTGACGAGCCCAACTCCCGAGTTCGACTGGATTTTGCCGGTCAAGATGATCCTTATCTGCGTCACCGCAACGAATGCTTTGCACGGTTTTTAATTCGCTACTTTCAGGCCGTAACCGACGGTGCGTTTAAAGCAAAAAGCGTCACCTTTGATCACAGCCCAGTGGGGGATACCAGTGCCTATGAGCGTTGTTTTGAATGCCCGGTGAGTTTTGATGCGCCCGAGCAATCGCTGATCTTCTCCAGTGATATTTTGGCAACCCCCTCCAGTCATGCCGAGCCAGACCTACTGAAGCTGCACGAAAAACTGGCCAGCAAGCAACTAGAGCGTTTGGCAAAGCAGGATGTTGTTGCCAATGTAAAAACAGTTATCGCGGAAATTCTGGAATTAGGGCAACCCAGTTTAGAAGGCATCTCTGAGCGTTTGGGGATGAACGAACGGATTCTGCGGGCCAGACTCACCGAGGCGGGAACCAGTTTTAATCAAGTATTGGCAGATTATCGCTGCATTCTGGCTAAGCGCTTATTGGCCAGAACCGACGAAAGTATTTCTGATGTGGTGTATTTGACCGGGTTTTCTGAGCCCAGCACGTTTTATCGGGCTTTTAAACGTTGGACTGGCCAGACGCCGGTAGAATATAGGCAGTTAAAGCAAAGCAGCGATAGTGAAAAAACAGCGCATTAAAACAAGGCGCATAATGCGCCTTGTTGATGGGTTTATTACGCTCCAAACCAAGCCTGCCCACACACCCTCACTACGTTGCCGTTCACGGCACGCGAGGCTGGATTGCCGAAGAAGGCGATGGTCTCGGCCACGTCAATAGGTAAACCGCCCTGTGACAGTGAGTTGAGGCGTCGACCAAACATTCTCGTCATTAGCGGAATTGCAGCGGTCATGGCTGTTTCAATAAAGCCCGGCGCCACGGCATTGACGGTAATCCCACGCTTTAGTAACTCTGGGTCTTTTGACATAAAGTCGACATAGCCAATCACCCCAGCCTTGGAGGCGGCATAGTTGGTTTGGCCCCGTTGACCGGCAATACCGTTCATTGACGACACCCCGACAATGCTCGCGCCATCATTTATTACGCCATCGCTTAACAAGGCTTCGGTAATACGCTGGGCGGCTGCCAAGTTGATATTTAAGGTGAGCTGCCATTGCTGTTCGCTCATATTGGCAATGGTTTTGTCGCGGGTTACCCCGGCGTTGTGCACGATTAAGTCGACGCCGCCCAATTCTTTTAAGCTGTCGCCGATTTTTGCAGGTGCATCTTCAGCAGTAATATCGGCTACTAGCGCTGCGCCATTAATGGCGGTCATCGCTTTGATCAGTTCAGCTTCCATTGCGCCTACATCCACCCCCAGTACGGTGGCACCATCTCTGGCCAATGTCTGGGCAATCGCCAGGCCGATACCTCGGGAGGCACCCGTTACCAAGGCGACTCTACCTGCCAACGGTTTATGCCAGTCGGGAAGGGCGGGGTTGCTTGCCGTAGAGACCTTAATAACCTGCGCGTCGACATAAGCGGATTTTGCCGACAAGGCAAAGCGCAGGCTGCTATCAATATTCGCTTCGGCGTTATTGGCAACGGTAATGAGTGTTGCCGTTGCCCCTTTTTTGCCCACTTCTTTGGCTAAAGACCGGCTCAAGCCCTCAAGTGCGCGCTGGCAAGCGGCCTGAGCTGCATTGCCACATTCCATATGGGGACGTGCCAGGATGACGATCCGACCACTGCTTTTAAGCTTGCGGATATTTTGATTAAAAAATTCGTAGGCTTGTACCAGTTGCAGGCTATCGCTTAGGCCGCTGGCATCAAACACCAGTGCTTGATAGCGCTCGGGGCTGCTACTGCCATTGTTAGCCGGTTCGCCGCTTTGGGCTTGGGCACGAGCGCCCAGAGTGATGACGGCTGCACTGTCTTTGATATTTCGCAGAGTATCTTTCAGTAGGGCGGCGTTATCGCCACAGTCCAGTAAAACATCGCCTTCTAAATAGCTGCTTAAACCGCTGTGGTAGCGTTTAAGCTCAACCGGCGTCGCTACGCCAATGGCCCCCAGTATTTTTTTGCCGGCCTTTGAATTAATAAAGCCTTCGATGCGGTCAGTCATTAGCTTGTCTCTCCTTTGCGGGCTATTCGCGTTTATTTCGGTCGAAAGCCTTGCTAGTGTCTAGTAGAGGGCTACAGTAGTTAAGGCTACCGTAATTAAAGCCCTGTATTAAAAGCCCCTGCAGTTTTAGCCTAAGCTGTCTGTGGTCAGCAGGGTCGATCTTAGATGCCAGTATTGGATGCTGATTGTAGCCGCTGGCGTGCCGAGACGAATTGACAGCTTTGCGGTGAGTGTTCGTCGAATCAGCCAATGTGCCTTTGACAACCCTTGCTACACTGCGCTCCCTGAATCGAAAATTCTATCAAGAGGTTAGCTTATGTCCCCCACGACAACGACAAGTATTCGCCGGGTCGCTATTATCGGCGGTAATCGCACGCCTTTTGCTCGCTCCAATACGGCCTACTTTGGCATTAGCAACCAACAGATGTTAACCGCTGCTATCGAGGGTTTGACTCAGCGCTATGGCCTGCAAGGGCAGCAATTAGGTAATGTCGTTGCCGGCGCAGTGATGAAGCACAGCCGCGACTTTAATTTGACGCGTGAATCGGTATTAAGTACTTCCTTGCATCCTCACACGCCCTGTTTTGATATTCAACAAGCCTGTGGCACGGGTTTACAAGCGGTTAATTTAGTCGCCAATAGCATTGCCCTTGGCCAAATAGAAGTGGGGATTGCTGGCGGTGTCGATACCACGTCCGACGCACCAATTGGTGTCAGTGAAGGCTTGCGCAAAGTCTTGTTGAATGCCAACCGCGCGCGCACCACAGGGGATCGCATTAAGGCCTTTTTAAAACTACGGCCAGGTCATATTGGGGTGAGCATTCCCGCAAACTCGGAGCCCCGTACGGGAATGTCGATGGGGGAGCACACCGAGATAACCGCCAAGGCTTGGGGTATTTCTCGTCAACGTCAGGATGAACTCGCCGCCAATAGTCACCAAAACCTTGCCGCTGCTTATGAACGTGGTTTCTTCGATGATCTGGTCAATGCCTTTTCTGGCTTGGAGCGGGACAATATTATGCGCCCCGACACCACCGTCGAAAAATTGGCTGGCCTGAAACCCGCGTTTGATAAACGCTCCGGTGCCGGCACTATGACAGCAGGTAATTCATCGACGCTTACTGACGGTGCGTCAGCGGTATTGCTGGCGAGTGAAGAGTGGGCAAAAGCGCATAATCTTCCAGTAAAAGCCTATTTGACGATTGTTGAAACAGCGGCAGTCGACTTTTTTGGCAAAGGGAGTCGTGATGAAAAAGAAGGCCTGTTAATGGCGCCAGCCTATGCGGTGCCCAGAATGCTGGCAAAACAAGGTCTGAGCCTGCAGGACTTTGATTTTTACGAAATTCATGAGGCGTTTGCCGCGCAGGTACTGGCCACATTGGATGCCTGGCAGGATGAAAGCTTCTGCCGCGAAAAACTGGGCTTGGATAAGCCGCTGGGCGCGATTGATGCCAGCAAACTCAATATTAATGGCAGTTCGTTGGCGGCGGGTCATCCTTTTGCGGCGACAGGTGGCCGGATTGTGGCAACCCTGGCGAAAATGCTGGAGGAGAAAGGCAGCGGTCGCGGTCTCATTTCTATCTGCGCTGCCGGTGGTCAGGGCGTTACCGCTATTCTAGAGCGTTAAGCGCTCTTTGAATTTTATTGGTGCCCACGTCTTTTTAATAAGGTAGTTGCTACGGTAAGTGAGTTTGACTACTTGCCGTAGCTTTCACAGGTACCTTGCTCAAAGCCAATCACTTTCTTGTCGGCGCAAGCACTGCAATCATTGCCATAGGTTTTATGTCGCTCTGAGGGGCAGGGGGCTTTAACGCAGCGTATCCCGGTGTCGACATGGCCGCAGACGGGACGGTATTCTCGGGTACACATCTCTGGGCGAGGGGTTTCACAGCTGGTAAACCCCTTGGGGCTTGCGGTGTCGCTGCTATCTGCAGGGGCACTGCATGCTTGAATCAAGCCGACAGTTAGCCCAATGATGAAAAGACTTAGCATTAAACCGCGTGGGCCAAAAAGTGCTTTGCGCTGGCGTGTCATATGTCATTTTCTCCTTGTAGTGTCTGCACTACACAGACTCCCTTTATAACAGCTGTGATGCTGATATGTGCAAGTTGCTTAACTTATTATGCTGACTTGGCGTGGCGCTTATAGGTCGATCGTGGCCAATGGGCATTTATAACTCTTTTCAAATAAGCTGATGTTGCCGCTATTACTCATTGTCGATATTTTTGTGATGCACTGTAGTTGTGTCGTTGTAATTTTATTCTCAGTTGATTAAAGCAAGTGCAATAGCGGGGGTCTAGACTAATGAGAGCGAGCTGGGACGGGGTTCACATCACGAATAGGGTTGCTCATTTTTGGTGCTATTGCGCAGGGATATGTTTCACCTATCGATGGCATACATAGAATCTATTTAGCAAGCTTGGCCGCTTTTGTTACATTAAAGCCGTAGATGTTTTTGGTGCTTAGGAAGTCTTTAGCAAGGTGCTAAGTCAGCAAACAGCAGGAACGCCATGTTGTTATCACTGTCACACCTTCCACATGCCAAAAACCTCGGCTGCTCAAATCAGTTTGTATCAAGAATTAAGCAGCGCAGAATTAAATTTAGGATGTAAGCATTAAGGAGAGCCAAGTATGACAAAGATTGATATTGGTATTAGCGAATCGAATCGAGAGCAGGCGGCTGAAGGTCTAAAGCGTTTGCTGGCTGACTCTTACACACTGTACTTACAAACCCACAATTTTCATTGGAATGTGGTTGGTCCGCGTTTTCGGGAACTGCATTTAATGTTTGAAGAGCACTACACCGAGCTGGCGACGGCGGTAGATGATATTGCCGAGCGTATTCGTACGCTGGATGTTGCCGCTCCCGGTACCTACAAAGAGTTTGCTCGTTTAAGCTCTATCGAGGAGGTAGACGGTGTACCCGACGCAGAGGTGATGGTAGACCTGCTGACTAAGGGCCATGAACAAGTCGTCAGAACCAGCAGAGACGTACTGAAGCTTGCCCAAGAAGCAGATGACGAGTCGACGGCCTCGTTGGTATCTGACCGTATGCGTATACATGAGAAAACAGCTTGGATGCTGCGAGCACTCAATAAGTAAGCGTTCTGACGCTGAACAACGCTGAGAGTCTTTGCCCCCGGGTTTGTAGAGGATGTAACAAATTCGGGGGTTTTTAGTCTGGGGTATATCACTTGCTGAGAGACGCCCCGACATGTCTATATTCAAACTAGTCACTATCCTTTTTTGTGCTGCCGTAGTGTTCTCCGCGCAAGCGGTTGCTTTGGAAGCGAAAAGCGGTATAGCGCGAACTCAAACTGTAGAACTCTATACCTCCGAGGGCTGTAGCAGCTGTCCCCCTGCGGATACTTGGTTATCGTCCTTAGCGAAAGACCCGCGGGTGTTTGAATCCCTTGTTCCCATGGCTTTTCATGTTGATTATTGGGATATGCTCGGCTGGAAAGATAAATTTGCCCTTGCAGAATTCTCTACTCGCCAGCGCCGTTGGGCCAAACAGGGCTTTATCAGTCAAGTTTATACGCCGGGTTTTGTAGTTGATAATCAAGAGTGGCGCGGCTGGTTTAATGGCCGGCGCCAGTTGCCAAAAAATAATGAAAAACCGGGTGTCTTGTCTTTTAGCTGGCCACAGAACGATGACCCTTTGACGGTCAGCTTTATACCCCATACCGAGCTGGGTTCTTCTAGGTTTCATATACACGTTGCGGTACTGGGAATGGGCTTGGAAAGCAGCGTTGCCGCAGGGGAAAATCGCGGTCGAAAATTACAGCACGACTTTGTGGTTTTGTCTCATCAAATTAAACCTGCCACGCTGAAAGATAAGCAACTTGCTCTTAAACTGGATGCGCCGGATATACCAAATCGCGGCCAGTCACGGAGTGCGGTAGTGGTGTGGGTGTCGCCTACCACTAGCCAAAAAATACTGCAGGCCGTAGCGAGATTTGTTGAGCCCAGCGAGAAGCGTTAATAACAGAGTAGTGTCTTGCTTATTGGCGCTGTCTTAGGGCCTGTTAACACTAATTGGATTGTCACTGTCGAGGCTAAAAAAGCGCCAATCTCGGCGCGAGGAGAGCAGTTTGGTCATTCCAAATAAACGACGAGCAACACAGAGTGGCGCTTTTTTAGCCTCAACCCGCAGGGCTGGGGCCATTTTTGCCGCCAGCAGTAATAATCCAATTAGTGTTAACAGGCCCTTAGTATTCATTTCTTTCTGCGTAGGCTAGCCAGGCATCAAAGGGCGCGGCGGCGTTATCTACGCTGCTATGCCGTAAAAACCTCTGATTTATATTGACGGGCTTTGCTTGACCATAAAGTTTCTTGGCAATTTCGGTATCGTCAAACCCTGCTCGTATGGCTTCGTGGTGATCCGCGGCGTATACAATTTGGTCAATATGTGCCCACAAGCTAGTGGCAAGGCACATGGGGCAGGGCTCGCAGCTGCTATAGAGCACACAGCCTTCTAAGTGTGGTGTTTGTAATTGTTGGCTCGCTAAGCGAATAGCTTCCACTTCTGCATGGGCGCTGGGGTCGTTGCTTTGAATGACTTTATTGCGGGCTTGAGCAATGATCTTGCCGTTCTTGACAATAACAGCAGCAAAGGGACCTCCGCCCTCGGTAACCGATTGTACGGCGAGATGAACGGCTGTTTTTAGATACCTGTCTTCGCTCTCCATCTTTTATCCTCGTATGTATATTTTGATCTCTGATGTCATCAAGATTCGCTCATAAGGGCTAGCCTACGTTAAAATTGTCGTTCCGGCGAAATGTGAGTAGAGCTTATGCCCTTGGATTTAGATGAGTTATTACGCTTTAAGCGTGAAATGACCAGCAGTAATAAGGGTGATCATTTTTTGACCTTGGGTATTGAGGTTGATGAAACCGCAATAAATTATGCCCAATTGAGTATGGCATACAGTGATGCAATTGTTGGCGATCCCGAAACCGGGGTAATTCACGGTGGCTCCATTACCAGCTTACTGGATACTACCTGTGGCTTTGCGTCGGCGACGACCCTCGATGAGTTAGGACTGACCCCGACCATTGATTTGCGTATTGATTACATGCGTCCCGCGACACCGGGAAAAAAGGTGATTGCTGAGGCAGAGGTTTATCGCAGCACTGAGTTTGTTATTTTTAGTCGTGCCATTGCTCATCATGGTGATAAAGAGCGGCCGATAGCGCGTGGTGTAGGTAATTTTTTTCGTTTGAATGCCGATGCTTTTGCAGATATCAGAACCGCCTTTAGAAAAGGCGAAGTGGATAAACTTTTTCCCGCGGCCTATTTGAAATCTGCCCCCCTTATTAATCGTGATGACTATCCCTTAGCCGCCGATCAAGAGCTACAGGACTTTAAGGCCTGGGTGCCTTATGCCAATACCTTGGGCATGGAAATACTTGAGGGTGACAATTATTGTGTTTTGCCACCACGGCAAAGCAATGTGGGTAATTTTTCTTTGCCTGCGTTACACGGTGGTGCCATCGCGGGCTTTATGGAAATGTCGGCGGTGATTGCGGTAATAAAAAAGACGGGTATTTCCCGCATTCCCAAAATTGTCGATATCAGTGTGGATTATCTGCGGGCGGGTCTTTTTAAAGACACTTACTCGCGCTGCAAAGTAAACTATCTTGGTCAGCGAATGGTGAATGTCAGTATTACGGCCTGGCAAGACAGCGAAGATAAGCCCATCGCCAATGCTAGAGCGCAGTTTTTGCTAAAAGATTAAAAGTTAAAGATTAGAAACCGCGAAATTAAAACAGGGTGAATAAAGATTAAAGAGCTAGTCTGCAGTGGCGAATAAATCAGCCGTAGTCATTGGCGGGGGCCCCGCTGGCTTAATGGCGGCAGAGCAATTGCTAGCGGCTGGGGTGTCAGTGGATGTGTATGACGCTATGCCTTCGATGGGCCGTAAGTTTTTGCGGGCGGGCATCGGCGGCTTAAATATTACCCATAGCGAAGCCGATACCGCATTTCGGCGGCGTTATGCTAGCGCCCAATCGTATACCAATAAATGGCTTGATGCCTTTGGCACCGAGGCTTTGCTTAGCTGGTGTCGCGGGCTGGGTGTCGAAACCTTTGTCGGCAGTTCCGGACGCGTGTTTCCCCTTGAGAAAAAAGCGGCGCCATTACTGCGACGTTGGCTGCAACGCCTGCGAATTCAGGGTGTTCGATTGCATACACGGCATCGTTTTAACGGTTGGGATTCAAGTGGACAGCTCTTGCTAGACAGTCCCAATGGCCAAATTCAACGTCAAGCCGATGTAGTGATCTTTGCCTGCGGCGGAGGGAGCTGGGCCAAGCTGGGTTCGGATGGTCGTTGGTTGGCGCTATTAAAAGCGCAAGGTGTCGCATGCACAGATTTTCTCCCCAGCAATTGTGGCTTTGATTTTAATTGGTCAAACGCACTGAGTGAGCAATTTGGCGAGCCATTAAAGAATATTGCGCTGGGGTTAACCACCGCGACGGGAGAGCCTTGGTATCGCAAGGGTGATGCCTTGATCGCAAGCTATGGTATAGAAGGTAGCTTGGTTTACGCGGCCTCTAGTCATATTCGTGATGTCATAAGTACGCAGGGTCAGTGCACGGTGTATTGGGATTTGTTCCCAGAACGCAGTGTAGACGCGCTGCGATCTGCTATTGGCAAGCGCAAGCCAAAAGATTCTCTGAGTAATGTTCTGCGTAAGCAGTGTCGACTCAGTGGTAGCAAATTGGCTTTATTAAAAGCGCTGACCAGCAAACAGCAAATGACCGATCTGGAATCGCTTGCGGAATTACTTAAGGCGTTGCCGCAATCTTTGGGCAGTGCTCGTCCATTGGATGAAGCCATAAGCACCGCTGGCGGAGTGACCTTGTCGCAGCTGAATGAACAACTAATGTTAAAAAATATGCCCGGTGTTTTTTGTGTGGGTGAAATGCTTGACTGGGATGCGCCAACGGGTGGGTATTTACTCACAGCCTGTTTTGCCAGTGGTTTTGTGGCTGGACGTGGAGCGGCATCTTATCTTTTGGGTGACGCTGTTACCTTGCGCTCTTAGCCCCGGACGCCGCTACCACCATCAGGCGTTTTGATTTTGTCCGCAGGATCAACAGCATGGCGGTCCATTATTTGTCGCAGCTCCGAGCGGGCTTTATCCAGCAATGTGGGGTTGGCTGGTTGCAGAGGTTCGCAGGCAAGTTTGGCAAAATCATCTTTGTACAGGAGTTGGTGGTTTAAAACGCCGCGGCTACCTGCTGAGGATATCCAACGATAATAACCTTTGCCTTTGGCAACATACTGCAGGCTTAAACTACGGGTTTCGCCGTTGGCGCAGGGGAAAAAGTATTCTACCTTAGAGGCCACTGAAGCTAAGCCTTGGGCGGTGGTTGTTTCTTCATCAAGTAGCTCAGCTGCCCCGCCTTCTGCTATGCATATCACTTGGCTAGCCCCGATTTTTCTCAAGTTCATTTTGGCGGGAAGCTCAACCTCCAGCGAAAATTCGGCAGTTTGTATATCGCCATTCTGACAGCGAACTTGATAAGACATATTGTCAATTTGAACCCGGTTGTTGCTTGGATTCGCCACCCATAATTCAACAGTGCTCAGACCATCCAGTTGCGCTAGTTTTGCTTGAATTTGCAAGGACTCCGGTGCTTCATTTTTTAATGGTCCGGGATTTAATGGAACAGGGCCTCGTTGGCAATGTTGGTAGGTAGATTGGCAGGTGGCGGGGTTGCCGGTTTTTTGCACGCAGGCGATAAAATTATCTTTGCAATTATCGGCAATACTCAAGGTACTAAACAGAAATAAGCATAGAGCGGCAGCAATTTTCATGCGTTGATCCGAGCACAATATAAAGAGTAATAGGGTTCAGACGTTTTAGGATGGTCTTTATTTTTCCTATTTTAATGGTCATCTTGAGATAGCCGTAGGCATATGTCAAACACGCGTGTTTAGACGTGCATGGCGGCTTTAACACACTCCAATATACCGTAGTCGTATTCGCCGTCGAGAAAATCAAACACCGGTTTTAAACGGCCATCTTCGCTGTGCTCAAAGGCAAATTGAATTTCCTGAAGTGCCTTGTCGTCCAGGACGACCGCATCAGCCAGCTCTAACTCGCCGCTGCGAATGGCGCCCGCTAAATGGCGATAAACAGTGCTAATGGTTATGTCGCGCTTATGGGCTATTTCCAGCGGGCTCAAACCTTGGCACAGCAGCTCAATAGAATGGCTGGCGGTATCTGAAGACGAATTGGCAAGCTCGCCACCGTGTTCTTGTATTACCTCCAGAAAGGCTTCGCCATAGGCGTCGAGTTTGCGCTCGCCTACCCCGGATACCCGGCTGAGTTGTTCTAGGGTCTGGGGCTGTCTTTCCAGCATGTCCATTAACGTAGCATCGTGGAAGATGACGTAGGCTGGCACACCTTGTTCTTCGGCCAAGGCTTTACGTTTGTTGCGTAGGGCTTCCCAAAGCGCGGGGTTGCTACTGGCAAGCATCGGTGTGGTATTGCGCTGGCGGGTTTTACTCGCTTTGAGCATTTTGCGTAGCACCAGCGTTTGCTCGCCTTTGAGAATAGGTCTGGCGGCTTCCGTTAGTTGGACGCTGCCGTGACTCTCAATATCTACACTCAGCAACCCCCGGGAAATAAGCTGGCGATAGAGGGTGCGCCACTCGCTGTTGTTGAGTTCGTTGCCAATGCCATAGGTACTTAGGGTGTTGTGACCAAATTGCTTGATACGGTCGTCTTCTTTGCCTAGCAATACGTCGACTAAATAATTCACCCCGAAACGCTGACCGGTACGGTAGACACAAGAGAGTGCTTTCTGGGCAGCAATGGTGGCATCCCAGGTTTGCGGCGGCGTGAGACAGTTATCGCAGTTGCCACAAGCGTGATCCATCGGATCGTCAAAATAACTGAGCAGTGCCTGGCGGCGGCAATCGTGCAGTTCGCACAGGCCTAGCATGGCGTCGAGTTTGTGACGCTCTATGCGTTTGTAGGCTTCGTTGGCGTCGGAGTTTTGCTGCATTTGTTTGAGGGTGATGACGTCTTGCAGGCCGTATAGCATCCACGCATCGGCGGGAAGACCGTCGCGCCCGGCCCGGCCGGTTTCTTGGTAATAAGCCTCGATACTTTTGGGTAAGTTTAAGTGGGCGACAAAACGCACGTCGGGCTTGTCGATTCCCATGCCGAAGGCAATGGTGGCAACAATAATGACGCTATCATCCCGCAGAAACCGAGATTGGTTTTGTTGGCGTTGCTCTTGGCTTAGGCCCGCGTGATAGGGCAGGGCTGTCAGGCCTTTACTGCTGAGCCAGGCTGCGGTGTCGTCTACCCGTTTACGAGACAGGCAATAGACGATACCGGCATCGTGCTCATGCTCGTTGCGGATAAACCGCAGCAATTGATCTCGGGCATTACCCTGGTTTTCGGCGATTCGATAGCGGATGTTGGGGCGGTCAAAACCGTTGTTGAAAACGACGGCTGATTCCAGTGCCAATCGTTGAATAATCTCTTGTCGAGTGCGGGCATCAGCGGTGGCGGTGAGGGCAATTCTCGGGATGCCGGGGTAGCGTTGATGAAGAATGGAAAGCTGAATATATTCTGGTCGAAAGTCGTGTCCCCATTGGGACACACAATGGGCTTCGTCAATAGCAAACAGGGCCAGTTGGCTATTGTCCAACAGCTCCAGCATCCGGGGCATCATCAGGCGTTCTGGGGCGACGTAAAGCAGATCAAGATCGCCATTTCGCAAACGATGCTCGACCTCAAAGGCTTCACTGCCACTGAGGCTGGAGTTTAAACAGGCGGCGCGCACGCCATATTGCCGTAGGGCATCGACCTGATCTTGCATCAGCGCGATCAAGGGCGACACCACAATGGCGGTGCCGCTGCGCAGCAGGGCGGGAATCTGGAAACAAAGGGACTTGCCGCCGCCGGTGGGCATCAGTACCAGCGCATCACCGCCACCGGCAACCTGCTGGACAATGTCACTTTGAGGGCCACGAAAAGCTTCGTAGCCGTAAGTGTGTTGGAGTATCTCCAGTGCCTGCTCTTGCAGTTGCTGGCGGTGGGGAGCCGGGCTTTGCTTGGGGATTGTGTTGGCTTCGATATGCATTACCACATCAAATCATCGGGGATTTGATAATCGGCGTAAGGATCATCTTCGGCGATTTCAGTCTCGCTCTGGTCATTGAGGACCAGAATTGCGGCTTCATCCCGTTGGCGAATTTTTTCGGCGATTTGTACGGGTACCAGCTCGTATTGATCTTTCAGCCTGGCCACAGCCAGTTGTCCTTTAACCAGTTGGCGGTGCTGGAGCTCGCTGACATAGATTTTTTTGATTTTCTTGGCGTCACTGAAGTTATAGGGGGTGTCGCCCGGACCTTTGGCAACCCGGTTGAGTTCGATCAACTGAATAATTTGCGCCTGAATGGCTTTCTTTTCGGCCTCTACGTTGCGCAGGCGATTCATTTCTCGATCTCGCTCGGCCTTTTCTGCCAAGGCCCGCTGCGCGGCTAATTTACCCTCGTCGACGGTCTGGCCTTTGCCCTGTTGCTTGGTTTCCTTGCGCTTCTCTTGTTTAATTTTTTTGGCTTTTTTCTTATCGACGATGCCGGCTTGCAGAAGCTGTTCTTGTAATGAAGGCATAGAGGGTTCCGGTGCTGGGCTGGTGGTCAGCGGGTAAGTTTACGGGATCGGCGCCGTCTCTTGAAGTGTTGTCGTAAGCTGTTTGAATGTGGGCGCTTTAGGGCACTATTGTAGAAATTGGGGCTCTGAACTACGTAACTGCAGTAGCTGCTATATTTAGGGAGAATTTGCTTTTTTTATGCTCATTTGTGGTGATTTACGCACATTTTCAGAAATCGTACGCAGTCTGGGTGGCGCTTTGCTGGGGCTCGCTGCTGTCGCGCTTGTTGGTTGTGCTACCGCGACGAATACACAGGAGGCTTCTGTTGATAGCCCTCGTCATCCGCCCCTGTCGGTTACTTTTTCGCTGAGTGATCCCCAGTTGCTAAGAGATTGCCTTGGTTATAGCGAACGCCATGCGGTCAATCACTGCACGTTAAACATGCTGGATTTAAGCTATTATTGGAAAAGCCTGAACGACAGTCATCAGTTTCAAAAAGTACTCTATAACAGCGATAACTCTGATTACCAGCTGGCAATCACAACGGCTTATTATTCTGAAGAAGGGGTGCGGGATATTGCGATGTCGTATTTGTCAGGCCTGACATTCACGCTTTATCCGCTGACTACTCACCATGAAGTTGAAGCAACGCTAAGCTTGATGTGGCGGGATAAAGTGCTTAAGCGTTATCACTACCGCCTGCCATTTGATCGCAAAGTACGTCTTTATTATCGATAGGATGGTCTCCTCCTCGCTCCAATCTGCATAGCGATGTGCGAATATTGGAGACTTACTTTGTCTAACCGAGTAGGGAGAAGCCATCATGAAACTTAAAACACTCGCAATAGATTTGGCAAAAAATACGTTCTACCTTGTGGGCTTTGATCTGGACAATCAGCCCGTGTGGCGCAAGAAGCAAAGCCGCCGACAGCTAGAAATCTTTATTGCCAAACAAGAACCCCACCTTATTGTCATGGAAGCCTGCGCCAGCGCGCATCATTGGGCCCGCCGATTCAGCCAGCTTGGTCATCAGGTCAAACTATTACCGCCTCAGCATGTTAAAGCTTATCTTCGCGGGCAGAAGAATGACTATAACGATGCCCAAGCCATCGGCGAAGCATCTCTTCATGGCGTCACACGAAGCGTGCCAGTCAAAACGGTTGAGCAACAAGACAAGCAGGCCTTTCACCGTATCCGTCGTCAGCTCATGGGTGAACAGACGCGAATCATCAATCAGTTGCGGGGGTTATTGGGCGAGTACGGCATCATCATTGATACCGGTATTCACCAAGCAAACAAAGCGATCCCCCTTATCCTTGAGGATGCTGAGAATGGTCTGACGCCAAAGTTACGTGAGTTAGTATACCGGCAGTACCAGCGCTATCTCGTACTCAGAGAGGAGCTGGCATGGTATGAGCAACAGCTTGAGCAGGTGGCGAAAACCGATCCCGATGTTAAGCGCTTACAAGATGTGCCGGGATTCGGCCCCGTGAACGCTAATGTCCTGTGTAGTTGGCTAGGCGACGGCACTCAATTCAGTCGTGCTAGAGACGCCTCCGCAGCGCTGGGGGTCGTCCCGAGGCAGCATACGACCGGTGGGCATGACCGTTTATATGGCATTACGAAGCGGGGTGATAGTTATGTTCGCAGCATGGTCGTACATGGCGCTCGAGCAGTGGTCAGCCGTGCCAAAGGAAAAACAGATGCTCTGAGCCACTGGATAAATCAACTGGTAGCAAGGAGAGGCTTCAACAAAGCCGCTATTGCGTTGACCAATAAAATGATTCGCATTGCTTGGGTGTTAGTTACCCGAGGCGAGCGCTATAAACCCGCTCTGAGTATGTAAGCAGACAAAACAGAAAAGAAAAATCAGTAAGGGGTAAGTACTTCCCCCCAAGGTTGCGTAGGTAAAAGCAGAGATAGCAGCACAGGTGAGACCGGCATACTGTAAACCTGAATCCCCCGTTGACCCGATTCCTGAATCGATTAGGTCGTATTAACGTATAGGGCAGTGTGCGCGGATATTTATCGAGGCCAGAAGCTCAGCTTCAATAATAGGCCGGATATACGACAGCAAACCTGGTTCTGTTACCCGCTATTACCTTGCAAAAGAGGAGGAGACCATATACCGGGGGATGACAGCCGAGAGTTTGTCGATGAGCTGCTTGCCCGTTTTATGAATGACGCCGAGGCCGATGGTGCATTTTCTGAAGAATTTTTATACAGCGTGCTGAATGCGAGTGACTACTCTCAGGTTCTTGGAGAGGTGGCTCAGCTGGACAAATTACAGTTGAAAAAACAAAAGTTATCGCCCAATCCTTATCGGGGGCTGCATTTACAATACGAGTTGCCAAAGCAGCCAGAAGGGCAGTTTGAGGTGTATGTGTACCCAGTAGCGAGAACCGACTGGTCAGACCTCAATAGCACCTTATTAGAAGAAGAGTTACGAATCCGCCACTCCCAGGCCGATGTGGTTGTGGGCGATCTACTTGGCAGCATCGATTATGCAGATTCTATTTTCGTGTTATTTGAAAGCGAACTGAATTTGCCGATGAGAGGATTGTTGTTTCGAGGCGAGATTCTTACCAGCTTTGGTCAACGCCTCGTAAGAGATACCTATCTGTTTTTAAAGGAAGATAAATTTATTCAAGCCAGGGTGACTTGCCCTAATATTGAGTGTCTTGAGCAGAGTCGCTCGTTTGCTCGCAATGTAGCAAGACGCTTTGAGGCGCCGCCAGAGTCGGAGTTTATGGCAGATTTACGGCAGCGACACCGCCGAATATCATTGCGACGTTAGCCGTCAATGGTTTGGAGCTGAGGATAAGGTGGGGGGGGGGGTACAGAGCGCCATGGTGGCGCTCTGTTAAATCGGCGTTCTTATTAATTGCTACGGTCACGGCGGTTAGGACGGTAGCCTTGCTGTTGGGCTTGCTGGTTCACTTCTTCAAATGCCGCAATTTCAGTGTCTGCAACCAGTCCTTGGCTGAGGTAGGGGCGGTATTTGTCCAAGCGTCGTTGACCTTCTGCCTGGCTGAGTTCTACTGCGGGTCCAGCAACGTGCTCTTTTTCGTAGGACAGTTCAGTTAAAAATGGCGGTCTTGCTTGGGTACTGGCAGCGAAGACAGCTGTTGCGGCGAAAAGTCCAAAACGACTGATCAATCTCATAAACATTCTCCTTAAAGAGGGACAACAGGGTTTAAGACAAATATTAATAGCGCTAGTTTAGGGTGGTTTCTTTAAGTTTTCGCCCAATCTGCTGATAGCTTTTATTGATCAATACTGGCCTTGATATTGCAACTACCCATGTAAGTAATCATGGCGAAACCCGCAACTGACGCGGGTAGGGGTAGAGACAATGCATCAATACCAAGGGTCGAAAAGTCGAGATAGCCGCGCATTCTGCACAAAAATAATCCTTTCTTTGTTTTTTGTGCACTTTTTTTGTGCATCTTTGGTCAGTGCAGCTGACCTTGTGTCAGACCCGCAAGCCGTTTCCAGAAATGCTATGCAACACGCCCAGGTTGCTGAAATTGACTTGCTAGAAAAGAACACAGATGTTTTTTATCTTCGTGCTCGTTTGGGCGATGCTGATGAAAGCGAGTTTCTATTGGACACCGGTTCAGGTTATCTCGCGATCAGTGAGGATGAGCTGGCCAAGTTAAAGCAAAGTGATATGGCCCGGTATGAGCGCGGAATTAATGCCCGCTTAGCCAATGGTCAGGTTAAACGGGTATCGATCTATATTGTTGACAGTTTGGATTTAGGCGGTGGCTGTGTACTGCACAATGTTGAGGCGGCGGTGTTGCCAGGGGCAACCCGTAATATTATTGGTATGAATGTACTGAAAATGGTGGGTAACTTTAGTATTTCGTTTAACCCGTCCAAGCTGACGCTTAGCGACTGCAGTGCTAACACTGCCGAGGCCGTAGCAAGCCTTTAACCGTTTGAGTTAACAAATATTAAAACGAAATGAGGGCGATGTATTGCACCAATGCCCTTGTCACTGACGATTTGGCATGATGAACCTGCCCCTCGTTCCCTATTAGATCAGCACTAACTTTCCTGTGCTGGCTCCAGATGCCAGTTGCTGTTGCGCACGCGCCGCTTCTTCAAGTGAAATACGCTCACCGATCAACGGATCAATTTTGTTTTCTGCCAGCAAGCTTAATAGTGTCTCTAGATCTTCTCGATAAAACGCCGGGCGTTCAGTGCGCCAGGTATCGACGTTATAACCCACGACACCTTTGCTGGCACTAAGCAATTTCAAGGGCGATGCAGACAGGTTGTGAAGAAGGCTTTTGAGTACACTCAGCATATTGAGGCGACCATTTTTGGTTATGCCTAACATGCCATAACAGACCACCGTGCCGCTGGGTTTTAGCATGCTTAGCGCACGGCTGGTTTCTTTGCCGCCAATAGCATCAAAAACAGCATTAAGGCCTTTGCCTTGAGTGAAGGTGTCCACGGCTTGTTCAATGTCTTCGTTGCGGTAGTCGAGGGGGTGGCCGCCACGCTCTGTCACTATGGCGTGCTTTGACTTGGAGGCGTAGCCAATCGCGTTAACACCATGCATCGCGGCTAGCTCAAGTAGAGCTGTACCGACTCCGCCTGCGGCAGCGTGAATCAATATCGTGTCCCCAGCTTGTACCTTTGCAACTCTGTGCAGCATTTGCCAGGCGGTTAGGTAATTCAGTATCAGTGCAACGGCTTTTGTGGCATCAAGCGATTCCGGCACCACAACGCATTGATCTGCGGGTAGCAGGCGGTGTCGAGCGTAGCTGCCATAGACTGTGAGGGCTGCGACCCGAGTACCGGGTGTGAAATGTTCTGGTACGCCTGCACCCACGGCTTCGATTTTTCCTACAACATCGTAGCCGGGAGTTCTTGGCCAGCCAATATCTTTTGGCAGCGGATAAATACCTTCTCTAAGCATAATGTCGGCAAATGCAACGCCGGCTGCTTCCATCTTGATTTGAATTTCACCCGGGCCGGGTTTGGGAATTGGTGGGTGCAATGTTTTGAAAACCCGCGTATCGCCACGCTTTATAGCAATAATCTTGGTGGATAATTTGTCGCGCATGGTCTTCAGGTCCTAGAGAAATGACTTGGAAATAGTATTTCTGGCCTTATTTTCCGTCTGCAAGGCGGATAGGCCGCTATTTTTTAGCGCCCTTCTTGCGAGCCGCTTTTTTCTTGGCCGGGGCTTTTTTAGCTGCCGCCTTTTTAGGCGCTGCTTTTTTTACCGCCACTTTCTTTGCGGCTGCTTTCTTGGGCGCGGCCGGCTTCTTCGGCGTAGCTTTTGCCACGGCGGGCTTTTTAGTAGCTGCTTTCTTGGGTGCTACCCTCTTTTTAGGCGCTGTTTTCTTGGGGGCGGCCTGCTTCTTTGGAACAGCCTTTGCCACGGCGGGTTTCTTAGCAGCCACTTTTTTGGCGGCGACTTTTGTTTGGGTCGTGGATTTGCGAGGGGCTGCCGCTTTTGCGGGTGCCTTAGTCGCTGAGGTTTTAATAGGCTTTTTCGGATTAGCCTTGCTTGCTACGGCTTTTTTAGCTGTGGTCTTGACGGCCGCTTTTTTTACCAGCGATTTAGCTGCTGGGGCTTTTTTCACTTTGGCTTTCTTCTTGGTCGAAGCCGTTACCGCTTCCGCTTTAGATGCCGCGCGCTCCGCTTCTTCGATTTCGCCGCGCTTAGATGCCCAGAAAACACCTTTAATTCGGCTTATGCCATCTTTTCGAGCCTGAATCGCCAGTTGTTTAGCTTTCTTCTCGCCAAAGGTGTTGTAAGAAAAGCTGGCTTTGGCGCTACCGTTTTCGCCTACCGGCCAATGGGCTTCCCAATAGCGGGTTTCTCTTACACTGCCGTCTTTTAACTTATAGCGTTTGCCGTAGGTGTATACGCCAGGTATGCCCGAGGTATTGTTGCGGCGAACAGTGGCGCAAAACTGTTTGCGAGTTGTGGGTGGAAATTTGGCAATGATCTCGTCTCGAAATTGCTTGGCAGCCTGTTGGGCCTTGCGCTTGCCGCCAAATTTCTTGTCTGGAAAATTGCGGACGAGGAGTTTGCCCTGTCTACGAATACTGACTCGCCATGCATGCGTGCGATACAAATCGTCATCAATGCGAGATATTCCATACATTGCTTTGTTCTTGGTCATAGAATTTAAATCTAATCCGGTTGCAAAGGCAGCTGGTTCGCAATGAGGTGGGAGAGGTTTTCGAGAGGGAAATCCGTTTTCAGCTCATTCGCAATCCAAGGTCAATGGGTTTCGCGCCATTGATCTCTGCGGGAGATATGTGATTGTTGGGTATTCTAACAAGGGGCTTATCATGAACTTTAACTCAATAGAGTCAGCAAGATAGTCTATGGCGACCCATTGTCGTAACTGCAGGAATAATAATGTTTTTACCACTGATTAGCAATAATTTCAAAAAGTAAAAAGCTGGGCGGCAGTGGGTTTTAGCGGAATCACATCGTTTTTGTGAAGATTATTTCAACCGCGTTATTAAAAATGCTGGGTGTCACTTTGTGTGTATTTTGTATATTAAGGTTGCTTGGCGCCCACTCTGTTGGCCAAGATAAGATATACCATAGGTGGCGTTAATCTTGGCGTGGCAGCATAAATGTAGTCGGAGATAACATTTATGCTGCGCTTATTACTTCATTATTAAATTTTGGTGGGGCTCATTGGTTTGGGCTTGATACTTCCACTTGCCAGTTGTTACAGGCATGATTGCGGGTAGTTGTTAGTGAGGAGCAAGTTAAATATGTCATCTGAAACACAAGACATCAGAGGGGCGGGCTTAAAAGTCACTTTGCCTCGAGTAAAGATTCTACAATTGCTAGAGTCTGCAGCAGAAGAGGGTGCACATTTAAGCGCTGAAGATGTCTATAAACGGCTCATTCAAACCGGAGAAGATATCGGTTTGGCAACGGTATATCGTGTGCTGACTCAGTTTGAATCAGCGGGGTTGGTGATGCGGCATAATTTCGAGGGCGGGCACTCGGTGTTTGAGTTGGCCAGTGGTGAACATCATGATCATATGGTTTCTGTCGAGACCAATGAAGTGATCGAATTTACCGATCCGCTTATCGAGAAGCGTCAGCATAAAATTGCTGAAGAACACGGCTATGAATTAGTCGACCACTCTTTAGTTTTGTATGTGCGTAAGCTGTAAAGCAAACACCTCTGTGCTGGTATCGTTGCCAGTCAAGCGCCTGTAAATATACCAATCTCTACCGATATGTAATGTGCGAAGAGAGATTCTCTCTTCGCACATTTTTTATTACATACGTGCCTTGCAATGCAATGCAAGGCTCTAGCGTAAAAATTAGTACTGTTTCCTTGTTCTGTAAAAAGCTGAAATAAATTCGCTGCAATATTGCAACTTTGGCTTTTTCGGTTTGTCCGGATAGTAATGGCTCATGTAGTCATGTCCTTTACTGATTACGGGAGAAACAGCATGAAAGTACAAGAAGTGATGACCGCAAAACCAGAATACCTTCAAGCCGATGCCACTATTCGTGAAGCCGCTATACGAATGATGGAACACGATAGAGGTTTTGAACCCATTGGCGACGACAATAAACTCGTCGGGGTGATCACCGATCGAGATTTGGCATTGCGAGGCATGGCTGATGGCAAAACGCCAGACGATGCGGTGAGCTCGGTGATGAGTGGAACGCTACTTTATTGTTTTCAAGATCAGGATATTAACGATGTGCTGGAAAATATGAAGCAGCAAGCTGTGCAGCGTTTGGTTGTGCTAAACAACGAGAAGGATAAAGAGTTTGTTGGGATTGTTGCCATTAGCGATATTGCTGATCATTGTAAAGACCCGGCGCTAGCCCAGCGTATTGTGGATTGCTGTCGCGTTTATCATTAAACCGGTAGCTTGGAGTCGAGGCGATCTTGCTTCGGCTCCAAGCTTAAACGATACGGCCATTGACTCTATTCTACTGACCGAATAACACCACAGGCAACACGACCACCGGCATCCCCCGACGGCTGAGATACCAGATCATCAGCATTAGCGTGAACCACCACGGCTCTATTCAGAATATTGTTCTCTCCTGAAAAAGCGAGTCGTTCGTTGTTTATTTCTATATCAACATCGCCTTTGTTATTGGCAGTGATATTGCCGAGATCACCGACATGCTGAGAGGCTTGCCGGGGGCCGCTATGGTCGACTTCTTGTGGGTTAAAGTGACCGCCGGCTGCCTTACCTTGGTTGTCACAGTTAGGATCGGTATGAATATGAAATCCGTGTTCTCCGGGGGTAAGGCCGCTGATGTTGATGCTGACCTTCATTTCTGAGCGACCCTCGCTGGGCATAAAAGTGACTAAACCGTCGATTGTATTATCTTTAGTGCCTTTCAGTTTGGCCTGAGCTTTTTCGACAAGTGAGAATTTTTCTTTACCAGTGCTGCCGGCCTCCGCTTTTTGGTTATCTGCAAGTCCTTCAGGGACTCTCGGATTCGGGCGCTCGCATGCAGTTATTCCTAAGCATAAAATTGCACTGGCCGAGGTAAGCAATATAGTTTTTGCCATTGGCATTGTTTTGCCTCCGTTATCTATATGATGAACAAAATTGCTTCTACACCAGCTCCGACAAATAGAATGTACATTAATTCAGCCTCTTCTATTGATGGTTATATTTTCAATATTTTCTGTAAATTACTAAATGTTTTTTCCGAAAGCTTGTCGTAGCTAGACAGGCATTGATAACACATTTAGAAGGAGAAAATGTATGAGTAATGTCCATAAATTAGCCGACAAAAAAGTCGCTATTCTCGCGACAGATGGTTTCGAGCAGAGCGAGCTTTTAGAGCCTTTATCTGCACTTCAAGAAGCAGGCGCGTCGGTGGACGTGGTTTCACTTAAGGCAGGAAAAATTCGCGGTTGGCAAAAAGATGATTGGGGTGACGAAGTTGATGTTGATAAAACCCTGAGTGAAGTAGCGGCTGATGATTACAATGCCTTGGTCTTACCGGGTGGCTTGTTTAATCCTGATATTTTACGCACTGAGCCCAATGCCGTGAAGTTTGTGAAAGGTTTTTTTGGTCAAGCAGAAATTAAACCGGTTGCCGCAATTTGTCATGGTCCCTGGATGCTGGCCGAGGCAGGGGTGTTAGAAGGGCGAACCGTAACTTCCTACCCGAGCATTCAGACTGATGTGAAAAACGCCGGTGCCACCTGGGTAGATAAAGAGGTGGTGGTGGATCATGGGTTGGTCACTAGCCGAAATCCGAATGATCTTCCCGCGTTCAATAGCAAATTAATAGAAGAGATTGCCGAGGGACGCCACGCCGCTTAAATTGGCTCCGCAGGCGTTGTAGTAGACCCTGTAGTAGAGACCTTGTATAAGCGCAGACCAAGCTGCCTCGTGCATTTTCGGCTTGGTCGCGCGCTTTAAATTATGAGGCACATGCCTTTATTCAGCCAGCTGTGGCCAGCGTGTATTCAATCTACATTTACTGGGTGGGTGGTGCTGGGAGCTTCGCTTTCGTTGTGAGTGCTGCTGCGTAATTCATAATATGAAATATGCGGTTTTGCTCGTGGCTACCACTAACTAGTTCTGCACCGGGACCGGAGGCAAAAATGGCGACGTCTTCGCCGCCGTGGGTTTCTGAGGAGAGTGGTACCAACGACGATTGTATAAAGTTTGGGTCTTCAGTATCTATGCTCTTTAGATCTGGTCGGGACTCGGTGTTTGTGTGGTCTTGTTCATCCAAAAGAGCCATATGTGCACCGGGACCATTGCTGTAAGCCAAAGTGGTGTAGGGCTTACCGTCGTTTGCCAGCGTGGGCTTGTTTGAGCCAATGCTAACGACTTTGCCTAAAATGGGGTTGCCTCGTTTAGGGTAGCCCGCCATGGTAAATACATGGCTATGATCTGCTGTCACAATAATCAAGGTGTCATCGCTACTACTTAAACGCGCTGCAGTTTCTACAGCGTCTGACAGCGCGACAGTATCACTGAGTGCTCTATAGGCATTGCCAGCATGGTGAGCGTGATCAATACGACCTGCTTCCACCACCAAGAAATACCCCTTGTTGTTCTGGCTGAGTAGGGTGATCGCCTTTTCTGTCATTTCTGCCAAAGAGGGCTCGGTACTATCACCTTGCTTTCTGTCCGCCTCAAATTGCATATGAGATGGGTTGAACAGCCCTAGTAATTGCTGTTTTTCCTTAAGGTCAGCGGCCAAAAGCTCACTGCGAGTGCTGATGTATTGACCCGTTGGCGACTGTTGCTGCCATTGTTTAATTAGGTTGTTGCCATCGCTGCGTACGCCTGTTGTGGCCGTTGCGGTTTTGCCAGTGGGTAGGGTAGAGGCATTGGAGGCAGTTGCTGGCTCGTTATCGTTTTTAAGCGTTGGCTGGGCCGGAAGAAAGTTACGACGCCCACCGCCCAGTATCACCTCAATACCATTGGTTTTTTGGCCTGGAAATCGCTGGCTAAAGTGTTCTTTAAAGCGAATCAGTTGCAGGGCAATATCTTCACAGCCTGCGTCTTGTTCTGCTTTGGGTATATCGCTGTCGCTTTCCCAATTGCGCTCAATGGATTTGGCATAATTTGCCGCTGGTGTGGCATGGGTAATACGTGCGGTGCTGATGATGCCAGTGCTTTTGCCTGCCAGCTCAGCAAGTTCTAGTGCAGAGGGGAGCGCTGTGCCTTTTTGGGTGGCGCAGTGGCCGCGCTCAACACTTTCATTCACGGCCAGTACTCCCGCGTCAGTTTTGGCACCAGTAATAATAGCTGTCATGGTACCGGCAGAGTCAGGAACCTGCGCGTCGACATTATAGGTTTTGATTAGGCCGCTGTAGGGAAAACGCTCAAAACTCAGGCTGTTTTCCTCGCCACTTTTTCCTTGTTGCTGGCCCTGAAAAATGCGCGCTGCGGTAAGGGTCGAGATGCCCATGCCATCGCCAATAAAGAGGATAATATTCTTTGCTTCACCCCTTTTATGATTGCTATTGGCTCGCGTCATCATTGAGTTGTTGACGCTGTGGTGTCCGGCACGATACCAGGTGTTTGTCAGGGCATTTTGAACAATAGCGGCGGGGGCTGCTGTGTTGCTGGCTGGTTCAGCTGCTTTTTCACAGGCACTAAAAAATAGGCAAAGTGCTAGAAGGGCTGGGGTTCTCATTTTAACTCCGGAGTGTATAAATGGCTGCGCAGAGATAGTATCTAAGCCAAATGACAGTTTAAGGACGTTATTTTTGCCAGACAGTTGTGGCAAGCACTTTATGCGGTTAATTTGAGGCCCGCCGCGCCAATAATAATTAAACCAATACAAGCCAGTCGAACAGGGCTGATGGCTTCACCAAACCAGATGACTCCGCAGACAGTGACCCCTACGGCCCCTAATCCGGTCCAAATGGCATAAGCCGTTCCCATGGGGATTCCTCTGAGTGCAAAGCTCAGTAAGCTAATTATCGCAAAGGCTAATAAAAATACGGTGATCCCAGAAAAGATCCCCGGCTGTTTGCTGAACCACTTCATTGACATGGCCCAGGCAATCTCAAATAAAACAGCAAGAAGTAATAATAGCCAATAGCCCATGTTAATGCTCGGTAGTTTAGGTTTGTGACGCAAAGATAAGCCCATAAGTGCTTAGCAGCTCAGCAGTATAAGCAATGCAATGCTAATAATCGAAATTGATTTTATGGGGTTTAGTGTGCTCAAAATTCGTGGTTTTAGGGTTTATATCAGAGTGTATTCGCCTATATTGCAAAACAGATTATCTCATTAGGTGTTTTTACGTATGTCTATACCGCTTTCTAAGGATCAGAATCACAAATTCTGAATATTGAGATTTCTATCAATAATAATTGTTCTCATGGAATGAGGTCGATATTGGGAATGTATTAAAAATAGGGTCTTCTATCATTACGCGGTCAGTTGCTTGAGCGTTTTCTGTGATTTAGTGGGTTTGATTTTTGAAAGTAGTACGTATTAGAGGTTTATATATGAAAAAAATAATGGTTACTGGTGCCATCGCTTCCTTAATACCATCGTTGTTAAATGCTGGCGCTCTAGAAGAAGTTGTCGTTACGGCTCAAAAACGTTCCCAGTCTATTAATGATGTTGGCTTGTCGGTATCTGCAGCGACGGGTGAGCAAATTACCGATGCGGGTATTAGTGACACGGGTGATTTGATCAAAGTTTCTCCTGGCCTGGTGTTTACTGCCAGCCAAAACGGTACGCCTTTATTCTCTCTGCGCGGTGTTGGTTTTAACGACTATACCTTGGGTGCCAGTCCTGCGGTGAGCGTGTATGTGGATGAAGTTCCGCTGGCCTACGGTGCTTTTACCAAAGGGGCGACGCTGGACCTGGAGCGGGTTGAAGTGCTTAAAGGTCCACAAGGCTTATTGTTTGGTCAAAACTCGACCGGTGGGGCAATTAACTATATTGCGGCAAAGCCGACAGAAGAATTTGAAGCCGGTGGTCGCATTAGTTATGGCCGCTTTAATAAGATGGAAGTTGATGGGCATGTTAGCGGCCCTCTGTCAGAGACGGTTTCTGGCCGCGTGGCATTGGCGACGACCCAGGCTGATGAATGGCAAGAAAGCATTTCTTCCAGCCGAGAACTGGGCGCTGAGGATTTGTTTAAAGGCCGTGCTCAGTTGTTAATTGATGTGAGTGATCGCACCACGGTATTGGCTGGGGTCAATGGCTGGACAGACAAGTCAGACACTCAAGCAGCGCAGTTACAGGATTTAAAACTGCAATATTCGTCACCCAGTGAGCCACTGGTGTCTGATACGGCGGCAATGCAGTCCCGTATTGATGCTTTTTTCGATCAGCCCAATGCTGACAATGATGCCCGTAGCGCTGAGTGGGATGAAGGCCGTGATTTATCCCGAGATGATAGGGAAGGTCTGCACAACCTCCCTCGTTCATAAAAATACCGCTAAAAATACGCGTTAGTTTCTTGGGCCGCGGTGATTCTCAGCTTTTCCCGGCCTGTAACCAGCCATTTGGCTGATTACAGGCGCACCTTCCCTACGAAGGCAGATATTTCTCCGCTCTCAGCAGGTTGGTAAACGCCGAGAGGACATACAGGCGATTGGTGTTTTTCGCCAGTCCACGGTAGCGAACCTTCCCATAACCAAACTGCTGTTTGATCGTCCGGAACGGATGCTCGACTTTCGCACGCACGCTGGCCTTTATTCCCTCCAGCATTTCCTGTAGCTGGTCAGCCAGCTTGCGCCGGGTGCCGGGGCGTAGCGCGATACGCCAATCGACATCCCGATCTTTAAACTCATCTCGCTTATGGATGCCGGTATAACCCGCATCACCCCAGACCCGCTGCTCTTCTCCGTGAAGAAGCTGATCTGCCGCAGTGAGATCATGCACATTCGCGGCTGTGGTCTCGATGCTGTGAATCAAGCCGTCCCGGTCATCCACGCCAATATGCATCTTCATGCCAAAGTGCCATTCATTGCCTTTCTTTGTCTGGTGCATCTCCGGATCCCGCTCCCCGTCCTGATTCTTGGTTGAGCTGGGCGCGGCGATAATCGTGGCATCAACAATGGTGCCTTCACGCATCATCAGACCCTGCTGGCGCAGCTGGGCGCTCACGGTATCGAAGATCACTTTGCCCAATTTGTAGCGTTCTAAAAAATGACGGAAGCGGAGAATGGTGCTTTCATCCGGTAGCCGATCAGACAAACGGAGCCCGGCAAAGCGGCGCATCGACTCGATCTCGTACAGGGCATCCTCCATCGCCGGATCACTGAGGTTGTAGAACAGCTGCAGGCAGTGAACCCGAAGCATTATCGCCAGCGGGTACGGCGGATTCCCGTTCTCACCCTTGGGATAGTGCTTGCGGAGCTTCTTCTCCAGCTTGGCCCAGGGAATCAAGCCATCCATTTTCTCGAGGAACAGCTCCCGCCGCGTCTTGCGCTTCTTGTTTTGGTATTCGGCTTCGGCGAAAGTCAGTTGGCTCATGCTATATTCCGGTTGAAATGGGTCATCACGAAATTATCTCAAATTTTCGAGGTTGTGCAGAGGTTCCATAGTTTTCTGCAGTTTACCTTACGGGTTGATCACGATATTAATGACAGCTTGACCTTTACGTCTATTACGGCGGTTTCAGAGTATGAAGAAGATTACTCGATGGATCGCGATGGCACCACGCTGGAAAATATGGGCATCAATTCTGTCGGCAGCGTAGACAGCTTGACTCAGGAGTTGCGTCTGTCTGGCAACACGGACCGCAGCCAGTGGTTGCTGGGTGTTAATTATGCCACCAATGATGTCGTCAGTGATGAAACCGTTCTCGTCGGGGACTCAACCAATGTGGCGCTGTTGCCCGGCGGTCCTTTTATCGATAATGCGACCACCAGTATCACCCAGGACATAAAGGATATTGGTATTTTCGCCAACCTCGAATACGATCTGAGTGAGCGTTTTACACTGCTAGCCGGTGCTCGCTACACAGAGAGCAGCAATGACTTCTCGGCCTGTAGTCATAGCCAGGATCCGGGTTTGAATGCCACTTTTGCTTTTGTCTCTGATGCCCTGCAGGGCCAAGCTCCGGGCACGACTGTTATCGCTCCAGATGAGTGTGTGACCTTGGATGCGACCACTGTTCAAGTAACTCGAACGCCTTATACCGACTCGCTGGATGAGGATAATGTGTCATGGCGTTTGGGCCTGAATTATCGGGCCAGTGATGACCTGCTGTTATATACCTTGGCATCTAAGGGCTATAAAACAGGCAGCTATCCCATTCTTCCTGCATCGACAAACGCGCAGTTTGAAGCTGTCACGCAGGAATCTGTTCAAGCGCTTGAGGCGGGTTTGAAATGGAGTTTGCTGGATCGTAAAGCCCAATTGAATTCGGCGGTGTTTTATTACGAGTACGATGACAAGCAGGTACGGGGCAGTGTCAAAGACCCAGTTTACAACCAGCTTGACCGTTTGGTGAATATTCCTGAGTCCAGCATCCAAGGGATTGAAATGGATTTCACCTACAGTCCTATCGACGGTTTGTTGCTGCGGGCATCGGGAACTTACGTGGATACCGAAGTGAATGAGTGGTACACCTTTGTTAACCCAACCACGGGTCAGGATGAAGATGGTCTGAATGGCCTGAGAGAGCAGGGGGATTTCAGCGGCTCTGAATTGCCCTTTACCCCAGAATGGCACTTTGTTGCAGATGTGGATTATCGCTGGCCAGTTAGCGACACCCTCGGCGCATTCGTTGGTGCTAATTTGCTCTATAACAGCGAAGCCAATTCCACCTTTGGTGACCCGGAGCAGACACGCATCGACAGTTTCGCAACCCTGGATCTGCGGGCCGGGCTTGAGTCACTGGATGGACGTTGGACTGCCACTGTCTGGGGGCGGAATGTCACTGATGAATACTACTGGAGTAATCAGTTTGTGACCCAGGATGTCGTGGTGCGCTACGCGGCCAAGCCAGTGACCTACGGCATCAGTTTCGCCTACAACTTTATGTAATGATATTGCCGTCATTAGGACAAAAGTTATGACCTGAGCGACGATATATCAGTACCACCATAAAGGCCTGTTCAATGGACAGGCCTTTTGTTTGTTGGCGTCGAAGTAAGAAGATAATCGTTGAGTTATTGTGGTGCATGCGCTCTAAAGTGGTGCTTTCCTGGCTTGGGTTGCTCCTTGATCAGCGGTTCGCCTTGGCGGTAAAACACGCTGATTTAGCGGGTTTTATGCAAAAAAAGAGGCTTGGCACGAAACCTGTATTAGTGATAATGTCCGCACTCTTGGTGAAACAGGACGCAATACAATTTAAAAATGGAAGGCTAGGGTTCCGGTTGTGGTTTGGATTTTTAAACTGCAATGACTGGTCCGAGAGCTTTCGACCTTCGCACACTTCTTTCTGATTTTTTTCAAAAGTAGTGTCAGGCTTCGGCCCTCAGCAAGGTTACACGGCGGGACAAAAGCCCGGGAGACGATCGGCGATTTCGCCAGGAGTGCTCCGTAATCTGTGTAACAAACCGCTGGAGGTTTGCAATGAAGCGACTCGCTGCTTTACTACTCACACTGACGTTCTCGTCATTCTCATCGGCTGCAGATAGCTTTAAAGTCTGTTGGTCTATCTACGTTGGTTGGGTGCCCTGGGGCTACGCCGACGAGCAAAAAATCGTTGATAAATGGGCCAAAAAATACGGCATCGAAATCGACGTGGTACAAATTAACGACTATGTCGAATCCATTAATCAGTATACCGCTGGCGGTTTTGACGCCTGCACCATGACCAATATGGATGCGCTGACGATTCCTGCCGCAGGTGGCGTGGACAGTACTGCGTTGATTGTGGGTGACTTTTCCAACGGCAACGATGGCGTTGTCCTGAAAGGCAGTGACAGCTTGGCGGATATCAAAGGCCAGCGGGTTAATTTGGTTGAGCTAAGCGTATCTCACTATTTATTGGCCCGTGGCCTCGAATCTGTGGGCATGAGCGAGTCAGATGTCACGGTGGTTAACACCTCCGATGCCGATATGGTCGCGGTCTTTCCAACCTCGGGTGTGACCTCGGTAGTAACCTGGAATCCGCTACTCAGCGAAATACTCGAAATGCCCGCCGCCAATAAAGTTTTTGATTCCTCGCACATTCCCGGTGAAATTATCGACCTGTTGGTGATCAATACCGAGACCCTCAAAGCCAACCCCAAATTGGGTAAAGCCTTGACCGGTGCCTGGTATGAAATTATGGCGACTATGAGTGGCGAGAGTGAAACAGCCGTGGCTGCCCGCACGGCAATGGGTACCGCGTCGGGTACCGATTTGGCGGGTTATGACGCCCAGCTTGCCAGCACCGAAATGTTTTTTGAGCCTTCTGCAGCGGTGGAATTTACTAACAGCGCGGCGTTAAAAGAAACCATGAAAAATGTTGCGGAGTTTTCTTTTGCCCACGGCCTTTTGGGCGAGGGCGCGCCAGATGCTGGTTTTATCGGTATTGAAACACCCGCAGGTGTTTATGGTAATCCCGGCAATATTAAATTCCGCTTTGATCCCAGTTATATGCAAATGGCTGCCGACGGCAAACTGTAAGCCCTCCGCTGAGTGGTGGGCATTATTTTTATGGCCACCACACATTGTTAAGCCACGGGCATTACAGCCAATGCCCCTCATTTAGAAGGCAATATGAAACGACTCATCAACCAAAGCCCTAACCGCGTCTGGCGTGTCGGCCTGGCATTGTTGCCCTTTGCCATTTTGTTGCTGCTGTACATCTCGGCATCAGAGGCGCGATTGGCCGAGAATGCCTATGACAAATTGCTGCCCAGTTTTGAGCAAATGGGCGATGCTATTCATCGTTTGGCCTTTGAGCCCAGTAAGCGCAGCGGCGACTATTTGTTTTGGCAGGACACTGGCAGCAGTTTGCGTCGCTTGGGCTTGGGTATGTTGATTGCCGCGTCGTTGGGAATGTTTTTGGGCTTAATGACCGGCGCCATTCCACTGCTAAATGCCTCGTTTGCACCGCTGCTGACGATTGTTTCGCTGGTGCCACCAATGGCGTTGCTACCCATTCTGTTTATTGTGTTTGGCTTGGGGGAGTTGTCTAAGGTGGCATTGATCGCGATTGGGGTGACGCCTTTTGTCGCCAGAGATATTCAAAAGCGGGCATTAGAAATACCTCGGGAGCAATTGGTCAAGGCGCAAACCTTGGGGGCAAACAGTGCTCAGATTATCTTACGGGTATTAATTCCCCAGCTGATGCCTCGGCTGATTGATGCGGTGCGATTATCGCTGGGTAGCGCGTGGTTATTTCTGATCGCCGCCGAGGCGATTGCTTCCACAGATGGCTTGGGTTATCGGGTATTTTTAGTGCGCCGCTATCTGTCGATGGATGTGATTTTGCCCTATGTGGCCTGGATTACCTTCCTCGCTTTTCTGATCGATTATGCCTTGGTCAAAATCAGTCACTTTGCCTTCCCCTGGCATGCGCAGCAGGAGGGTAAGTAATGATTGAGGTAAAAAATATCTGGAAGCGTTACGGCCATAATGTGATTCTGGAAAATATTTCCGCCACCGTTAAAGAAGGGGAGTTTATTACTCTCGTCGGCGCATCTGGCTGTGGTAAATCCACCTTTCTAAAAATGCTGCTGGGGACAGAAACACCCTCACAAGGCAGTATTCTTATTGATGATAAACCCATTCCCGCTGAGCCGGATGCCGAGCGAGGGGTGGTTTTTCAGCAATACTCCGTGTTTCCACATATGACAGTGTTAGAAAACGTCGCAGTTGGTCGCGCGTTTGAAAAAACCAAGCTGGGTTTTCTTTTTGGTGCTCGTAAAAAGGCAGCGCGGGCCGAGGCTGCCGAGCTGTTGGACATAGTGGGCCTGAGTCATATGCAAGACCGCTATCCCGATGAGCTATCCGGCGGTATGCGTCAGCGTTTGGCTATTGCCCAGGCACTGATTTTAAAGCCCCGCATTCTTTTGCTAGACGAACCTTTCGGCGCATTGGATCCCGGTATTCGCGCCGATATGCACGAGCTGGTATTGAATCTGTGGCGCAAACACAAGCTCACTATTTTTATGGTTACCCACGATTTGAAAGAGGGCTTTCATTTGGGCACTCGGCTATGGGTATTCGATAAACTTCGTGTCGACCCTCAAAGCCCTAATGCCTATGGCGCCGGTATTACCTACGATTTACCGGTGGGCGTGTGCGGTGACGAACTGCTGAATGAAATTGATCAAAGCCTGTCCGCCAATGCGGCAGAGGAACTGTAGTGATGGATGTTTATAAAACCCAAATTCCCGCCGGTGGCCACTGGTCGCTGGAAGTGCGCAAGGGCACGCAACTGACCCTCACCGATATTAATGGGAGTGGTAACGCGGGAATGTTGTTCTACAACCCCCGCAATTTACTGGAACGCTATAACGCCCCCGACACCTTAAAGTGCCAGCACACCTTTAAGCTCACGGCGGGCCACTGCCTGTATTCTGATATGGGGCGTATTTTTGCTTCGGTGATTACCGATACGGCCGGCTGGCACGATACCGTTTGTGGCAATGCCAATGCGAACATCGTGGCTGAAAAATGGGGTGCCAGAGATTACCAAAATCATCGTAATCACTGGCATCAAAATGGCTACGATGCCTTTTTAACCGAGCTGACCAAATACGGCTTAGGCGCTGCCGATATGGCCGCCAATATTAACTGGTTCAGCAAAGTTGCCACCGATGCCCAAGGCAATATGCAGTTGGTCAGCGGTCATAGTCAGCCCGGTAGCCGCGTCACTCTGCGTTTTGAAATGGACACACTCGTTGTGCTTCACGCATGTCCTCATCCTTTAAACAGTGCGGCTGAATATCCACGTTACGACATTGGTATTGACATGGCTGTTGCCACGCCGATGACAGAAGATGATCTCTGTTTAAACCACTGCGACGAAAACCGTCGTGGTTTTGCCAATAACGCCCTCTACCATCTTGGCGCTTGATTACCGGGTAAACGGGAGACATATATGATTAAAGAAAGTGCATTACAGCCCGCTAGCGCCATCTTCAATGAAGTGATTGGCGCTGGGGATTACTACTTGGGTAAAGTCAGTGCCGGACAAACGTTTCGGATATTGGATTTAGAAGGCAATCAAGCCGCAGATACCTTGTTTTACAGTGCCGCCAACCCCAGCGAACGCTATAGCGCCACCGACACTATTCGCGAGCAGGGCAATGTTTACCTCACCGCTGGCAGTGTTTTACGCAGTAATGAAAACAAGCCTATGCTAGAAATTGTGGCCGATACCTGCGGTCGTCACGACACCCTCGGCGGCGCCTGCGCCACAGAAAGCAACACCGTGCGCTACGACCTGGAAAAACGTTGCATGCACGCTTGCCGGGATAGCTGGATGCTCGCCATTGCCGAGAAGCCCGAGTACGGTTTATCCAAACGGGATATTACCCACAATATTAATTTTTTTATGAACGTACCCATTACCGAAGACGGTGGTTTGAGTTTTGCCGATGGCATTTCCGGGGCGGGAAAATACGTGGAATTGAAAGCCCTGATGGATGTGCTGGTGTTGATATCCAACTGTCCGCAGTTGAATAATCCTTGTAATGCATACAACCCCACACCGGTGGCGTTTTTGGTTTGGGATCGCCAAACCGGGGCTTAGTAGGTGGGCGCTTTTATTATGCACGTTGTCGAGGAAGATTTTTTGTTGAAAGCTTTTGTTTCGCCCAGTTGGGCGACTCACTTCTTTTTGCGAAAAAAAGAAGTAAGCAAGAAAATTCGCCCCCAATCACTCGGCCTGCGGCTTCCCTGCGCTTCTCGAAATCCAATGGGAAACGCTGCGGAACTCGCTTCGCTCAAACAGTCCTCGCTAAAAGCCATTCCCAATGGATTTCTGTGATGCTCGGCGAGCTCAAAGGGGGATAGAAAACATTCGCGGTCGGCGCCCGCTCCTACGAAGGGCAATACCTTGTAGGAGGCCGCGCCGAGGCCGAAAAGCTGACTCGCGGAAGATGATGAAGCCAGACGTTCAACAAAACGAGACAAAACTGTTATCAAAAGTGAATTACGACAGGGTGCCTAGACCAAGCCCCTGAAGGCCAAAAACATTCGCGGTCGGCGCCCGCTCCTACTAAGGGCAATACCCTGTAGGAGGCCGCGCCGAGGCCGAAACGCTGACTTGCGGAAGATGATGAAGCCAGATGCCCAACAAGGCGAAACAAATGCTTTCAGCAAAACAGTGAATTACGACAGGGGACTAGAACAAGCCCCTGAAGGCCAAAAAACATTCGCGGTCGGCGCCCGCTCCTACGAAGGGCAATACCCTGTAGGAGGCCGCGCTGAGGCCGAAACGCTGACTTGCGGAAGATGATGAAGCCAGATGCCCAACAAGGCGAAACAAATGCTTTCAGCAAAACAGTGAATTACGACAGTGTGCCCAGACCAAGCCCCTGAAGACCAAAAATATTCGCGGTCAGCGCCCGCTCCTACGAAGGGCAATACCGTGTAGGAGGCCGCGCCGAGGCCGAAGAGCTGACTCGTAAAAGATGAGCAAACCAGACGCCCAACAAGGCGAAACAAATGCTTTCAGCAAAACAGTGAATTACGACAGGGTGCCCAGACCAAGCCCCTGAAGACCAAAAAATATTCGCGGTCAGCGCCCGCTCCTACGAAGGGCAATACCTTGTAGGAGGCCGCGCCGAGGCCGAAAAGCTGACTCGCGAAAGATGAGCAAACCAGACGCCCAGCAGGGCTAATAAACAAGGAAACAACCCCAGTGGACGACCACTGGTGAAAAAACTGAGCGGGACGGCCCGCAAATGGAAGCCCCATGTTCAATAAAGTATTGATCGCTAACCGTGGCGCCATCGCCACCCGTATCCAGCGCAGCTTGAGGTCGCTCGGCGTCACTTCGGTCGCGGTTTATGCCGAGGCAGATGCTCGCAGCCTGCATGTACGCAATGCCGATGAGGCTTATTCCTTAGGGGACGGCGGCGCTGCGGATACGTATCTTGATGCCGATAAAATCCTGCAGATCGCTAAAGACTGTGGCGCGGGGGCGATTCATCCCGGTTATGGTTTTCTCAGCGAAAATGCGAATTTTGTTCGCAGTTGTGAAGCGGCGGGCATTGCGTTTATTGGTCCTACTGACGAGCAGATGCTGGCTTTTGGTTTAAAACATCGCGCCAGAGAAATTGCCGAGTCCGTTGGGGTGCCGCTACCCCCCGGTACCGGTTTGCTACTGGATAAAGACGAAGCCTTGGCCAATGCCGAAAAAATAGGCTATCCGGTCATGCTGAAAAGCACGGCGGGGGGTGGTGGCATTGGTATGCAGGTCTGCCACAGCACTGACGATCTGGCGGGAGGCTTCGATAAAGTTAAAAAACTGGGTCAAAGCAACTTTGCGGATGATGGCGTATTTATTGAAAAATTTATTGCCCGCGCCCGACATATCGAAGTGCAGGTATTTGGCGACGGCAAAGGCAAGGTGATTGCTCTGGGAGAGCGAGACTGCTCCGCCCAGCGACGCAACCAGAAAGTAGTGGAAGAGTGCCCTGCACCGAACTTGCCAGACGAGGTGCGTGCACAGCTCCATCGACAGGCAGAGGAATTGCTCTCTGCGGTCAAGTACCGCAATGCGGGCACGGTGGAGTTTATTTACGATCAAGACAGTCAGCAGTTTTATTTTCTGGAGGTGAACACCCGGTTGCAGGTGGAGCACGGGGTGACAGAAATGGTCTGGGGAGTGGACCTGGTGACGTGGATGCTGCAACTTGCGGCGGAAGAGCTCCCGGATCTGGCATCCTTAAAAGCAGGGCTAACAGCGAAAGGTCACGCCGTGCAAGTACGAGTGTATGCCGAAGATCCATTCCGCCAGTTTCAACCTTGCGCGGGTTTATTGAGTAAAGTCAGTTTTCCGGAAACAGTCAGCGACGGTCAGCTACGTATTGATCATTGGTTGGATAGCGGCATTGAAGTGTCACCTTTTTTTGATCCCATGCTGGCCAAGGTGATTGTGCATGCCGATAATCGCGACAAAGCCATGTCAGGTGTTGCCGAGGCGCTGAACAAAAGCGAACTGTATGGCATCGTTAGTAATGTCGACTATTTATCCAGCCTGCTGCAAGACCCATTGCTGAAACAGGGTTTAATCACCACCCGCTACCTCAATGATTATCGCTGGCAACCGCTGCGCATGGATGTGTTACAGGCGGGGACCCAGACGACCATTCAAGATTATCCGGCACGAACCGGTTATTGGGATGTGGGGGTGCCGCCCTCGGGTCCCTTCGACAATTATTCCTTCCGCTTGGCGAATCGCTTACTGGGAAATGATAAAAGGCTAGCGGGGCTGGAAATAACCCTGCAAGGTCCAAGTCTGCAATTCAGCACCGATACTCGAATCGCCATAACCGGCGCCGAGATTCCCGTCAGTATTGATGGGAAAGCCGCTGCCATGTGGCAGGTATTGGATATTAAAGCCGGACAAACCGTCAGCATGGGCCGTATTCAATGCGGTGCCAGAGCGTATTTGGCGGTGGCTGGCGGCATTCAATGCCCGGAATATTTAGGCTCCCGTTCAACCTTCACCTTGGGGCAGTTTGGTGGCCACAGTGGTCGCGCTCTGCGAGTGGGAGATGTATTAACCCTTAGCCAGCCTGGGTCGTCTCCAGCGGCCACGCTAGTCGACAGCCTTAAACCTGACATCGATAAGCAATGGCAGCTCAGGGTGATTTATGGTCCCCACGGCGCGCCGGACTTTTTTACCGATGATGATATCGCCACGTTTTTCAGCACTGATTGGGAAGTGCATTACAACTCCAGCCGTACTGGTGTGCGCTTAATCGGTCCCAAACCCAAGTGGGCCAGAGACAGCGGCGGCGAAGCGGGGATGCATCCCAGCAATATTCACGACAATGCCTATGCCTTCGGCACGGTGGATTTTACCGGCGACATGCCGGTTATTCTGGGGCCAGATGGTCCTTCCTTGGGAGGCTTTGTTTGCCCAGCTACCGTGATTACGGCCGACTTGTGGAAGTTGGGTCAGCTTCGTGCGGGGGATACTTTGCGGTTTGTGCCGGTCAGCATTGACGATGCGGTTTTGGCAGAAAAATCCCAGACAGAGGCCATTGACGGTCTCTCTGGCGAGCTCCCTGTTAGCAATTCCCTTAAGGCACTGCCTTCGCCCATTGTTCAGCGTTTACCCGCTGAGGAGTTTGGCGATGAGATCGTTTACCGGGTCGCCGGAGATCATTTCCTGTTGGTGGAATACGGCTCCTTGGAGTTAGACATTCGGCTGCGGTTTCGGGCTCATGCCTTAATGCAGCACTTGCAGGCCAAGCCTATTGCCGGGGTGCGGGAAATGACACCGGGTATTCGCTCCCTGCAACTGCATTATGATTCCCAGCAAGTGTCATTACAGCAATTGCTAACGAGCTTGAAAACGGTGGAAACCAGCTTGGCTGCCCAGCTGGAAACCCTGAGTGTGCCGTCTCGCACTGTGTATATCCCCCTGAGCTGGGATGACGAAGCTTGCCACTTGGCGATTAAAAAATATCAACAATCAGTGCGTGAGAACGCCCCTTGGTGCCCAAGCAATCTTGAATTTATTCGCCGTATAAACGGCCTCGACAGCATTGCTGAAGTAAAAGATATTGTATTTGATGCCTCTTATCTGGTGATGGGCTTGGGGGATGTGTATCTGGGAGCGCCGGTGGCGACGCCGGTCGACCCACGACATCGTCTGGTCACCACCAAGTACAATCCTGCTCGAACCTGGACGGCGGAAAACTCTGTTGGCATTGGCGGTTCGTATCTGTGTGTTTACGGCATGGAAGGGCCGGGTGGCTATCAATTTGTTGGCCGTACGTTGCAAATGTGGAATCGCTATCGCCGCACCGCAGAATTTACCGAGCCTTATTTACTGCGCTTCTTTGACCAAATTCGTTTTTACGAAGTGAGCCAGGAGGAGCTGCTGCAAATTCGTGATGACTTCCCGCTAGGCAAATACAGCTTGCGTATTGAAGAGGGTGAATTTTCGCTTTCTGACTATCAAACCATGCTGCAAAACAATGCTGGAGATATTGCCGACCACAGCCAGCGCCGGCAGCAGGCCTTTAATGAAGAGCTGGCCCGCTGGCATCGGGATGGGCAGTTTCATTATGAAGCGCCAGAGATTGATGCCGCAGCAGAAGCGGTGGCCTTGATAGAAGGTGAAATTCCGGTGGATAGCGCCGTTGCCGGTAGCGTCTGGCAGTGGTTAGTCAAGGAGGGTGAAGAGGTCAAAGTAGGGCAGCCGCTATTGCTGCTGGAATCGATGAAAATGGAGATTTCAGTCTTCGCCCCGGAAGCCGGGCAGGTCAAAAAATGTGTGTTAAAAGAGGGCGCAAGGGTCGCTGCTGGCCAAGCTGTGGTGATTTTGGAGGCGCTGTCATGAACTTATCCCTAAATACTTTAAGGTCTGCCTACCAGTCTGGCGCGACCAGCCCCCGCGCTGTTATCGCTGAAATCATCAAGCAATGCGAGCAAAGCCAAGATCACAATATCTGGATTTATCGCCTGTCGACCGAAGAGCTGGAGCCTTATCTACAAAGGCTGGAAGCCTGCGCGCCAAACAGCTTGCCGCTATACGGCATTCCCTTTGCGATAAAAGACAATATCGATTTAGCTGTAGTGCCCACCACCGCAGCCTGCAAAGAATTTGCCTACACGCCAGAAAAATCGGCTTTTGTGGTACAGCGTTTAATTGATGCCGGGGCTATTCCAGTAGGAAAAACCAATCTAGATCAATTCGCCACGGGGCTGGTCGGCACCCGCTCGCCCTATGGCGCCTGCAAAAACAGTTTTGATCCGCAACAAATCAGCGGCGGCTCCAGTTCAGGTTCTGCGGTAGCCGTGGCAATGGGTATGGCCAGCTTTGCATTGGGCACCGACACCGCCGGTTCCGGCCGGGTGCCTGCCTGCTTCAATAATTTGGTGGGGGTTAAACCCAGCATTGGTTTGTTATCGGCCAGCGGTATGTTGCCCGCTTGTCGCTCGCTGGACTGCATGACGATTTTTGCCTTACACAGTGACGATGCCGCGCAAATACTCAATGTGGCAGAAGGCGAAGATGACGCCGATGCCTACAGCCGAGCAAATCCCTTTGCCAATAGCGCCAGGCATTACGGCAAGCACACAGGTCCACTGCGGCTGGGGGTAATGAAAGCCGAGCAGTTGCAGTTTTTTGGTCATCACGGCTATCAACGCTGTTATCAGCAATCCCTCAAGGCAATAGCTGACAGCGGTATAGAACTGTTGGAAGTGGATATGTCCGCTTTCTTGGAAGCGGCTCGATTACTCTATGAAGGACCTTGGGTGGCAGAACGTTATTTAGCCACTATGCCCTTGATAGAAAACAAGCCCGCAGCGCTGTTAGATGTTACCCGAACGATCATTAGTAGCGGTGCAGAGGGCACAGCAACCAACGCTTTTGCCGCCCAGTACAAGCTCAAAGCCCTGCGAAAACAGGCACAACAGGTTTTGGATAGTGTAGACGCCTTACTCACCCCCACCGCAGGCCGACCCTATAGCATCGATGAGCTCAATGCCGATCCTATTACCCTCAACAGCAATATGGGCTATTACACCAATTATATGAACCTGTTTGATCTAGCCGGAGTGGCTGTGCCCACCGCTTTTACTGATCAGGGTTTCCCTTTTGGTTTAACACTGGTTGGCGAGTCTTTTACAGACCGGTATTTATTATCCATCGCCAACCGCTTGCAACAGCAGTTTCAATTGCCGCTGGGTAAGGAGCAGGGAGCGTATCCCGGTTTAAGTGACGCCCCAGTTGCCACTAATCAATCGATTGCCGTTGTGGTGTGCGGTGCCCATCTGGAAGGCATGCCCCTGAACTGGCAGCTCAGCGAACGAGGCGGCAAACTATTACAGAAAACCCACTCTGCCCCAGACTATAAACTCTATGCCCTGGCCGGTGGCCCACCTTTTCGTCCCGGTATGGTTGTTGCGCCAGAAGGTGAGGGTGCCGCGATTGAGGTGGAAGTCTGGTCCGTGCACGCTACGGAGTTTGGTAGCTTTGTGGCCGGCATTCCCGCGCCACTGGGTATTGGCAAAGTAAAACTCGCTGATGGCAGCCTGCTAAGCGGCTTTATTTGCGAAGCGTCCGGTTTGGCCGGGGCGGAGGACATTACACATCTTGGCGGCTGGCGAAAGTATATGGCGACAAAATAAGCTTCTTTGTTGATTCCCCCATAGCTTGGTCAGCTGTTTACCCCTATAACGGTTGGAAAGTCACATTTGCGATCAGTCAATGTTTTACATGTTAAGGGACTTGAGCAGTAGAGCTGTTCAAGTCCCTTACTTCATTGTGCTTCAGTGCCAGAAACTCAAGAAATTGCTTTACCGCCTCACCACCCAGTGTTGAGGGGTGTACCTTGTTGTGAAAACGGATAAAGTAAAGAATCCAGTATATCTGCACTTCTGGGCGGCTTTATTGTGAATCATCGGATTCATACGAATGGCGCTAGGCTTTAGTTTGGGGTTGTCGTAATTGCCTGCCAATAATTAACGACTCAAGCAGGCTTGTTAAAAACGCGGCTGTAATTGCGCCAGCCAATGTTAATGCAATGCGCACAATGGCTGATTCAAAGGGCGATTGACTGCTTAAACCACCAATGGTTAACGCAATCATTACGGAAAACGCAAATTGGTACACCATTGACGGATGGCGGCCGTTCATCATGCGGCTAGCAAAAAAGAGGCCGCCGAGAAAAATAAGTAAAAGCAGAATGGCAAAATGCGCCATTAAAGAAAACAAGGCCACGATAAGCAGCGCCATACCTCCGCCAAGTACGGTTGCAAAAGTGCGCTCCTTGGCTTCAGCAAAGAGCTGTTCGCGGCTCGGGAAAACCAATACGAAAACGGCGGCCATCGCCAGCATAACGCTAGTTTCGTCTACCACGGTATAAAGCCAAAAGGTTTGCAAAAGTAACACCGCTCCGCGGATTAAGGCCTGTAACATAATATGTTCACCTGGTGCGGGCGGGTGAACCTCAATCATTTTTTCTGTGCTTACTGGTGGCATAAGTAAATAGAGCAGGGGTGTGGTAACAAGCGCAACCAAGCTGCCTTCAATAAAGGCGTCGCGCATAACCTCCATGGCCATGAGGGAGTTCATGCCCATGATCGACATCAGTACCGTGACAATAAGAATGAGCATGCCGATGGGGTTGCCGGTTTTGAGAATTAGGTAATACGCCAGAACGTATAGCATTCCAATAATGCTGATGAGTACCGCGGGCATTGGTCTAGTGAGTGAAACGAGGCCAGAAAAAACCACGATCATTACAATCATGACAAGGGGCCCGCCAAAGGCTTTTTGGGGGGCAAAGCGCTTTCGCATTCCAGCCATCATACCAACTGCAAGTGCCGGAATGAGCATTGGCATCGGCGACTGTAAAACTACGGCGATAATGAAGCCAAGTGTTGCGGCAGAGGCAAGGCGAACGGCGAATAAAGGATCATCTTCGACTCTTGGGCGAGGGGCTACGTACATTATTTATACACTCAATACAGGTATGAGAGCCATGAGCGAAGCCGCAATAGGCCTGCTGAGATCCATGCGATCGGATTCTCAGTTCCCTCTGCATAAATAACGACGCCCACTTTTCCCCCAGCTCTTGCCGCCTTAGGCCAGTCATCAAGACTGCCATCTAATTCAATGTGAACGGGAATACGTCGCGCTGGTTCAAACCATTGGTTTTCTGGGCTGTTTTGGACTAAGCCCCCAGCGGTCGGTCGACCCGGATCGATACCCCAGGCAATGCTCTGTACTTGACCAGAAAATACTCTGCCTGGAGCGGCGTCAAATAGAATCTCTGCCCGATCACCTGGCTGGACGTTGCCCAATTGATTTTCCCGTAGATCGGTGGTGACCCAAGCTCCGCGGCCATCAAAAAAGGTGAGGGCGGGGGCCCCTGGTGAGACGTATTGGCCAATTGCTAACTGTAAATTGGTAATTGCTCCTCGGGTTGGTGCGGTGATTGTAGAAAACTGCAGATCCAGTAGCGCTTGCTCGAGCCGTATTCGCGCTGCTTGAACTTCAGGGTTTGATGCACCTTGTTCACCTAATGCCAGCATGGCACTTTCCAAATCGGCCGTGGCGCGATCCAGCTGTGCCTGTGCGGTTCTCAGTTCTGCCCTGGTATTGTCTGCCTGAGATTTAGAGACGAGCCCTCGCTCAGCTAGTGCGAGAGTGCGGTTGGTGCTAGAACGCGTATTTTCTAAATTAGCTCTGGCTTGGCTAACCGCCGCCTGTGAAGAGACGATGGAGGCAGCAGATGCCGCAGTAGATTGTAATGTTTGAGTTAGGCTTGCCTTTGCCTGTTGAACGGCAAGTTCAAATTGGCGCGGATCTAGTTGGAATAGGGGGGTGCCGAGCTCAACAATATCTCCGTCTTTAACGAAAACCTCGGTGACCTGTCCTGCAACTCTTGGGGTTAGTTGCGTTACATATCCAGCTACTGCGCCTCGTGCAGAATAGGGTGCTAGCCGATCTGTTGCGACATACCACGTTACTAAGGTGACGGTAAAAATAAGCAGTAAAACACCTACTTTGGCGGCAGGGTTACGTGGCGTTGCGTTTGCCGGTACTGCCTTGCTTTTAGAGGGGTCGCCAACGGTGTCCGATTGGGAGGGAGTAACAGTTTTTTCAGGCTGATCGACCGCCATACATGCTCCTGTCTTTGAAGGTAAGTCCTTGTCATTCTCAATAAGATACTTGTTTTTGCTATGGATTGGCAGGTGTGTGTATTGAACAGTGAGAATTAAGTTCAGAGTAAAATATTGGCTTGAATCGATAACGAAAGGTTCATGAAAAGGGGACAGATTTATTTTTGTTTAAACCGAAACCGCGTGAAAATAAACCTGTCCCCTTTTCTGCTTTATCTGTGAAGCGTCTGGCTTGGCCGGGGCGGAGGATATTACTCATCTTGGCGGCTGGCGAAAGTATATGGCGACAAAATAAGCTTCTTTGTTGATTCCCCCATAGCTTGGCCAGCTGTTTACCCCTATAACGGCTGGAAAGTCACATTTGCGATCAGTTGATTTTTTACATGTTAAGAGACTTGAGCAGTAGAGCTGTTCAAGTCCCTTACTTCATTGCGCTTCAGTGTCAGAAACTCAAGAAATTGCTTTATCGCCTCACCATCCAGTGTGAGGGGTGTACCTTGTTGTGAAAACGGATAAAGTAAAGAATCCAGTAAACGTAGGCTTCCTCGGTGCGCTTGCCGTAATGCCGCGCCCGTAAGTGATCGCGAATGGATTGGATAAAAGCGGAAGCCATGGCACACTTCTTGTGCTGGGATTTTATACAGAATTAGCCGATTCTGCGGTTTGTGTAAGGATAGGTGTCAAATTGACGCCTTTGGCCAGGTGACTGGTGCAGGTCAAGAAAGGAATTCGATAAATAAACAAAGGGATAGCCAATGAGTTTAAAAAAACCTTCCGTGGATATATGTCAGATTGACGTGTTTAAACACGTCATTTTGATGTTGAATTAGCTGTTATGTAACAAAGGAAGTGTCGTGCGGGAGATAGACATTGATAATCACAAAGGGGTCTTCAGGGAAATAGTTTCCCCAAACTTCGCTGAATTCTATGATTATTACCGGACTAATTCAGACACGAATACACTACGATTGGCTGAAACGTATCGGCGGCTAGTCAATCTAGTTCTCACTATAAATCATCAATCTGACAAGGTTGCAAACGCAATAGGTATAAGTAGTGCCTATCAGCTCATCCAGAATATTAAAGAAACGTATCCCGAAGAGGGCTGTGCCTTAGACTCAGTCAGGAAGCTTGCGAACGATGTTAAGCATTCAGCCAGGCTAATCCAGCATTCTGGATACAGGGGTCCTTCAGTTGGCGACCCAATAGATTACCCGGATACTTTGCCGGAATGGCAAGTGGAATCGCCAAACGGAGAATCTTTTGAAGCATGTGAAAGTGCAATAAAAGCCTATGTTTTTTGGGCAAAATACTATGCTGGCGAAAGGAGCATATAGCATTGTTACATAACAAGAGCCGGCAATATGCTCCCTGCGGTCGCCGGACACCAAAAACGCTGCGCTTATTTTGGCGCCGTTGCGGCTGTCGTTAGTGGTCGAGGCGTGAAGACATGAATGTAATATCAGAAAACAATGAAGTCTTGAATGCCTCAGTTTCGATCCAGGAGATTAGCGGAGTATTTGGCCTTGTTATGGAGTCAAGAGGTGGAGCTAGAGGAAAGCCAAACGAACGAAATACTGACTATTTCCCCGCGCTAGATGCATTGTTAGTACGGCTTAGGAATAGGGGGCTAGATAAGATACGTATTCACATTGTTTCTTCTAAGGCTTTGACCATCTGGAATCCAGGTGAACGGACAATTGAGGTAGACGGAAATCGTGATATTTTTCTCAAAGGCACAGATCTAAAAGACTTACGTGGAAAAATATCTAAAGCCCAGCAAGAGAAAAAGGAAGACCCTAACAGCAAAGGTGGAAATCCTACTAAGCGCATATTGATTGAGGCGAACCTGTCAGAGGGCGTATGGAAGGAAGTCATTTTTGGAGCTGATGCTACGACGATACCAATATCAGAAGATGACGTAGAAACAGACGCCGAGGAGTTTTCGCCAGAAGATGCGGAAAAATCTAAGGAGAAGATTTCAAGGGCTGTTGCTCTTCGGAGAGGTCAGCCGAAATTCCGTAAGCAGCTCCTCAATATGTACGAGAGTACTTGTGCGGTTACAGGTACTTCACTTCCACCAATTCTTGAGGCTGCTCACATTGTTCCATATATGGGTGAGAAGACCAATCATGTAACAAATGGAATCCTTTTGAGGGCTGATATACATACGCTGTTCGACCTAGGATTATTGGGTATAAACCAGAGTTACGAGGTGGTGGTTTCGTCCTCGATGAAAGAGACCGAATATGAAGCCTATAACGGTAGAAAGATTAAGCTTCCCGAAAATGAGGCGGAGTGGCCGAGCTTGCCTGCACTCAAAAGCAGGCCTTTGCCAAGTAGGCACTAACAAGCGCATTTTGTCGCAGCGCAAAACAGCCGCGCCCTGCTGGGACGGCTTACGCGTTGCTTCAGCCGTCCCAAATGCGGGCGTTAAGCATCAATACGTCAAAAAGGAGCGCATTATCAAACACTTAATTTTAGGTATCTCAGTACTACTGTTCGGTCTATTTATCGGTAGTGTGGGTGTCGCATCAGCAGGGATCGGCATAGGCATCCCGATGATTCCTCTTGGTATTTATCTTAGCTACCGAGGCTGGCGTATATACAAACACGAAGAAGAAACCCATGATTCTAATATTTTAAACCCCGAAGCTCTTGAGCCATTAGAAAAAACAAAAATGGGTAAAGTGGGTTTGGGAATCTTGTTTATTCTTGTTGGTGTTGGCACCTCGGCTCAACTTATTGGTATTCCAATACTGGGTGTAGGCCTTTGGTTTATTTACAAGGCGTATGAAGTTGAAATCAAGAAAATGCTTAAAAAGTAAATGGTGCGGGACAAAATGCTGCGCATTTCGCCCCACATTAAAGCGTTAGGCGCTAAGTGAAAAATGGTTACGCTCACAATCAAAACGGACAACTGCGACACCGAAAATTTCTACAAAGTAGAGGCGTCTGCGAACAGCGAAGTGGAACTTCGCATTGCGTTTGATCGGATTGTTAGCGTTCAGTCCAAGAAGAAGACACGAGATGAGTTATGTTCTGCGATTCAGGCGGAACTGGCGAAGTTTAAGTGGATATGCGCGGGCCCGGTAAATGTCGAGTTCCTTTGGTATCTCCACGGTACGCAGAGGCAAGAAACTGACAAGGTAGGCGATCTCGACAATATCACAAAGCCGATTCTCGACGCCTTAACAGGGGCCGCAGGCTTACTCATTGATGACTCTCAAATAGGGTCGCTGCACACCTTTTGGCAGTCGAGGAACCACCAGACAGAAAAAGATGTTCTCTACATCCGCCTACAGTTCATTAACGATGAGTGTTTGAAGAGAGAAAACTTGATCTTTGTTCAGTACGCGGGCGCTGTGTGCCTGCCACTCAACGTTGATTTTGAGTGCATGAGAGATCTTGTCGCGGGGCTGGTGATAATCAAGGCTCGATTGCATCATCGAAAGACGGCGGAGAAGATCAAAAAACCAGGCTATGATGCTGATCGAATGTTAGTGGTGTCTTCTTGGGATGTTCACAGAACTAGGCTTGGCGGGTTCGATTCGTCCAACATCTACCAGTTGGACGCTTTCAAAGCTAAATGTTGCGAGAAGGGGTTGTCATGGCGAGCGCTTCTCAAACAATTTCGGGAGCTTAAACATGCGCGCGCCTAACAATTCGTTGCACCGGACATTTGACCCGCAGCCCATTTTTTCTGCCGCAAAAATAGGCATCGCCTCAAATACCGTTGAGCTCAAGCGTTAGAGCTCCCCATGACTCATCGTTACTATTATATTGATTCGAGCGGCCCGGATACAAATCTTCAATTATATTCATTGCAGCAAGCGAAACTGTACTGGTCAGCTCTGGAGAAAGATCTTGCAGAAAATGATCAAGTTGAGCATTTTCATGAGCGATGTGTTTTTATTATCTGCACAATGGGCCTTAGTGTTTCGCAGTTACTTGGTCAGAATATTATGGAACCAAGTGAGAGAGTACCTTCACCATCGATGATATTTAAGAGTTTGATAAATAAACATAAATTGGAAGGTAGCCTGAAAGAGCAGTTCAGAGAGTTTATAAATACATATGACCATTGTCGGCATTTTGGGCTTACGAATGATGGAAGCAGGCATTGGGAGGTAAGCCAGGTAACCTTAGAAAAAACCAGGAAGATGTATAAGTTCGGGTTACTGGTTTGGGAAACTGTAATTGGAATTTTTCGTAAAGAGCCAGGTAGTGAACTTGATGATTTAGATTTAGAAGGAATCGAGAATGAGATCTAACAAGCCGCTGTTGTCGCCACTATCAGATTTGAAATCGCGTGAAAAAAAATCTGTCCCTTTTTACTGTTTGAGACGTTAAAATCAGTGATTTCCCGCAGCGTCAATGTACTTAATGAAAAATAAGAAATGAGACCAATTCTTGAAAAATCGTGTTAAACATTTTCTGCTAGTTGGCGTCTCATGGTTTCTTATCGTCATCGGTGTGGTGTTTCTTATTTCTCCGATACCAATTGGGGTGTTTTTTATTGCCTTTGGTTTATCGTCGCTGATTTATAGCAGTGACACGGTGGCCCATAGAATTGCCAATTATCGCGGGTGTCACGCGAAGTTGGACGAGCAATTAAACTGGGTTGAAAGGAAGCTGAATAATCGAGTTAGCTTTGTCAGTGATGCCTTGGCTAAAACCCGCCCCATCGTGGATGAGGATAATGGCAGGGCCTGTTAACACTAATTGGATTGTCACTGTTGAGGCTAAAAAAGCGCCAATCTCGGCGCGAGGAGAGCAGTTTGGTCATTCCAAATAAACGACGAGCAACACAGAGTGGTGCTTTTTTAGCCTCAACCCGCAGGGCTGGGGCCATTTATGCCTCCAGCGTTGTTGCCAGCCACTTGTTTAGAATGACTAAACGGCGTGTCTGTCGCCTAGCTGGAGGCAAAAATGACCGCCAGCAGTAATAATCCAATTAGTGTTAACAGGCCCTAGATAAGTTTTACAGCATTATTGCTTATCATGATTTTGATACAACTCGATTGCCTGAACAATTCCCTGTTGCTCAAATGCCGTTAGCCAGTTTTCAATGGCGATAAAAACCTCGTCTTGAGCGGCAATATCTTTGGGAAAAAGACCGTTTGATTCTCTGAGTGCTGGCAGGGCGTTTTTTGCCGAGTTGTTATGCTGCGCAAAAATGGCGTCAAGCTGTGTCGCCATTGGGTCGTTAATGGGGTAACGATTGCCTGTTTCATCTATGCCCTGTAAGTAACGCAGCCACGCGGCCAGTGCGGCGGTGGTGATGACGATAGGGCCCTTGTGTTGCCGTTGCCAGCGTAATATAGGAAACAGCCTGTTGGGGATTTTCTGGGAGCCGTCGATGGCGATTTGTTGGCAGCGGTGTTGCAGGGCGCTATTGGCAAAGCGTTGCAGCAAGCTTTGCTGGTAGGCCTGTAGATCAAAATCAATAGGCATAGACAGGGTTGGTGCGGCTTCTTCTGTCATGAGCTGTTCTATCGCTTTGCGCAATACCGGATTGGCGATAACGCGGTCGACGGTGTTGTAGCCGGCTAGGCAGCCGAGGTAGGCAATGGCGGAGTGGCTGGCGTTTAACAGCCGTAGTTTCATGGCTTCGAAGGGGGTAACGTCAGTCACATACTGTGCGCCGACTTTGTCCCATGGGGGCATGGGGCCAGCGAAATTCTCTTCGATTACCCATTGGCAGAAAGGCTCGCTGAAGACGGCGGCTTGATCTTGATAACCGAGGTCCGTGGCTAGGTCTTGAATGTTTTCTGGCGTGGTCGCAGGCACAATGCGATCTACCATGGTAGCTGGAAAGCGACAGTGGCTATCTATCCAGTCGGCTAAAGTGGGATCAATCCGGCGGCAAAATTGTAATAGCGCACTGCGGAGTTTTTCGCCATTCCCGGAAATATTATCGCAGGAAATAATTGTTAATCCCGGCTTGTGTTGATCTCGCCGGGCTGCCAAGCCTGCTGCCAGAAATCCTAATGCAGTACGAGGCTGGGCTACATTTTTTAGATCGTGTTGTACCTCGGAATGTTGTTCATCTAGCTGCTTACCATCGGGACGGAGGCAATAGCCTTTTTCGGTAATGGTCAGGGTGACCACCTGTGTGGCCGCCGCCGCTAATGCGCTGATGACCTGCTCTGGTTGCTGCGGAGCGATAAGGACCTTGGCCAATGCGCCGATAAGTTGCTGGTGACGATGTACCCCTTCAGAAATGATCAGGGTGTAAAGATAATCTTGTGGCGCAAGTTGATCGTGCACCGTGGGGCTGCGCAAACTCACACCGATAATACGCCAGTCGCCACCAAACTGGTTTAACACTTGCTCGGTATACCAGGCTTGGTGAGCACGATGAAAAGCGCCAAGCCCTAAGTGGACAATACCCGCACGGTGTTGTTCGCGTTGGTAGTTGGCTTGCTTTATAGCATTAGCCAAGCGGCTGTTTTGATTAAGGCGCATGCAGTGTCCTGTTTGTATTGCTTACAAGTGGTAGGCGTTTTTAGCAAGGCTATAACTGAGTTCTGTGGCCAGTGTTACGGCCTCGGTTTCTGTCAGTCGATGATCGGCGACCAGTTCGGCGAGAAAGCTGCAGTCTATTCGCCGGGCGACATCGTGGCGGGCGGGAATAGATAGAAAGGCGCGGGTGTCATCATTAAAGCCAACCGTATTGTAAAAGCCGGCGGTTTCGGTGGTTTGCTGTCGATACCGACGCATACCCTCGGGGCTGTCGTTAAACCACCATGCCGGGCCGAGCTTGAGGCAGGGGTAATGCCCCGCCAAGGGTGCTAGCTCGCGGGCATAACGGGATTCGTCAAGGGTAAAAACAATCAGTCTGAAATCTGGATGGTTGCCAAAGCGATTGAGTAGGGGCTGCAGTGCCTGGACGTATTCTGTGGCAACGGGAATATCACCACCTTTGTCCCGGCCGTATTGGGTAAAGACGAATTGATTGTGGTTGCGATGGACGCCGGGGTGGAGTTGCATCACCAAGCCATCGTCCACGCTCATGGCGGCCATTTCGGTTAATAACTGGGCGCGGAACAATTCGGCGTCGGCACTGCTGAAATGCTGACTGATGATTTTATGAAACAGTTTTTCACATTCAGCCAATGACAGGTTTGCGGTGGCGGCGCTGGGGTGGCCGTGATCGCTGGCAGTGGCGCCGTGTTGTTGAAAAAATCGCCGACGTTGACGCAGTGCGGCCAGATAGCCAGACCAGCTTGTGGTGTCTTCATTTGTTAGCTCGCCAAGGCGAATGAGATTATCGGCAAAACCTTCGTAGCCTGGGTCGACAACCGGATCGGGTCTGAAGGTGGTAATGACGCGGCCCGACCAGTCGCTTTGTTGGATGTTGGCGTGGTGTTGCAAATCATCCAATGGCGATTCGGTGGTGGCCAGTACTTCAATGTTAAATTGCTCAAACAGAGCCCTAGGGCGAAAGTCATCACTGGCTAGCTGGGCGTTTATTTGCGCAAAGTAGTGATCGGCGGTGTCGCTATTTAACACCACGTCGAGCTTGAAGACCTCTGCAAAAACATGATCCAGCCATAGCCGTGAGGGTGTGCCTTGAAACAAATAATAATGTTTGGCGAACAGTAGCCAGCTGTCTTCCGGGTCGATATTGCTCACATTGCCATCAACGTTGGGGATGCCCAGCGCATCCAGCGATACCCCCTGACTGTAGAGCATACGAAACACATAGTGATCGGGGCGGATCAACAGCTCGGTGGCATTGGTAAAGGAATTGTTGTCAGCAAACCAGCGGGGGTCGGTATGCCCGTGGGGGCTGATAATGGGCAGATTTTTGACGGTTTGGTAGAGAAATCTGGCAATACTACGAATGCGGTCGTCGGCAGGAAAAAGCCGATCGGGGTGTAATACTAGCGGGGTATTCATGATCTTTTCCTAATATTGCGATTCCCTCTATCTAATGTCATTTATGTTTAACTTTTGTGACCTACATTGGACAGTCTCAAGGTGTTAATTGGGAATGCCCAAGGGTCTCTATGAAAATTATCGATGCAAGAGTGATTGTTAGCTGCCCCGGACGCAACTTTGTCACGCTAAAAATAATCACCGACGAAGGCGTGTATGGCATTGGTGATGCCACCCTGAACGGCCGGGAGCTGGCGGTGGTGTCGTATCTTCAAGACCATGTGCTGCCCTGCTTGATAGGTCGCGACCCTCAGCAGATAGAAGATATTTGGCAATATCTCTACCGGGGCTGTTACTGGCGGCGCGGTGCGGTAACCATGACCGCCATTGCGGCGGTGGATGTTGCCCTCTGGGATATTAAAGCCAAACTGGCCAATATGCCGTTATATCAACTGCTGGGCGGCCGCTCTCGCGAAGGGGTGATGGTTTACGGCCATGCCAATGGTGCCGATATTAACGAGACCATTGATGAAGTGGGTCGTTATATCGACATGGGATACAAAGCGGTGCGAGCCCAGTGCGGTATCCCCGGTCTGCCGTCAACCTATGGCGTGTCTGGTGACAAGATGTATTACGAGCCAGCCAATGCAGACTTGCCGGAAGAGAACGTCTGGTCCACGGAAAAATACCTGCACCATGTTCCCAAACTGTTTGAAGGCTTGCGGGACAACTACGGTTTTGACGTTCATCTGCTCCACGATTGTCATCATCGCCTATCCCCCATAGAGGCGGGACGCTTGGGTAAAGACCTGGAACCTTATCGTTTGTTTTGGTTGGAAGACACCGTGCCTGCCGAGCTGCAGGAGCGCTTTCGCCTGATTCGTCAGCACACCACCACGCCGCTGGCGGTGGGGGAAGTCTTTCATTCCATTTACGACTGCAGCACCTTAATCAGCGAACAGTTGATTGATTATATTCGCGCAACCGTTGTTCATGCCGGGGGCATTAGCCATGTACGGCGGATTGCGGCGCTGGCTGAAATCTACAATGTTCGCACCGGCTTTCATGGGGCGACCGACTTGTCGCCAGTCACCATGGGTGCCGCGCTGCATTTTGATACCTGGGTGCCCAACTTTGGCATACAGGAATATATGCGCCACACCGACGCCACCGACGAGGTTTTTCCCAGTGATTACACCTTTGAGAATGGTTATTTGAAGGTGGGGGATACACCGGGACACGGTGTTGATATCGACGAAAATCTTGCAGCGGAATACCCCTATCAACGTGCTTATTTGCCGGTGAACCGTTTACAGGACGGCACGCTGTTTAACTGGTGATGTGATGAACGAAGCGCAGCTATTCAGTGTGAATTCTTAAAAAGGCAGCGAATGACCTCACTTCCAAACATCATCGCCATGGGCGAAGTCATGCTGGAGTTCTCGCCGCAGTTCTCGCCGCAGAGAGCTGGCTCGGGTGGCTTTGAGCTGGCCTATGCTGGCGATACCTTTAACACCGCGGTTTATTTAGCGCGGCAGGGCCTTAAGGTCAGCTATCTCACTGAGCTGGGCAGTGACAAGTTCAGCGATCAAATCATCGCGCTGGCTGAGTCAGAATCTGTGTGCATGAATGGGTGTATCCGCAGTGACGGCGCATTACCGGGACTGTATTTAATTGAAAATAATGCCGAGGGCGAACGGGAGTTTTATTACTGGCGACGCCATAGCGCGGCGCGGCAGTTGTTAATGACCCCTGAAAAAGTGCAGCGGATTTGTCGGGCTGTGGGCAAGGCTGATGTGTTTTATCTCTCTGGTATCAGCATGGCGGTGATGGGGCAGGATTCGGAACAGGGCTTTTGGGCCTTGATTGACAGCGTGCAACGGCAGCAAAAGACGCTGGTATTTGATCCCAATTTTCGGCCACGGTTGTGGCCAGATTTAAATCTTGCCAGAGACTTTTATCAAAAAATTCTCGGCTACTGTGATGTGGTGTTTCCCACCTTAGATGACGACACCCTGTTATGGGACCTTAGCGAGCCTGAGACGATTATTGATTTCTATCACTCACTCGGTGTTGCGGAGGTGGTGTTAAAACTCCCCGCCGCCAAGGCAATGGTGAGTACAGGCCATGAGCAGGTGCTGCGATCCTCAAGGTATCGCGGCGCAGTGGTGGATACCACCGGTGCCGGAGATGCCTTTAATGCCGCGTATCTGCATGCCCGTTATGCCGGCGCATCATTGGCGGCCTCCTTGGATGCGGGCCATCGTTTGGCGGCAAAGGTGATAGGGGTACGGGGGGCCATTATTTGGCACAACGCTGAGCCAATGTCTGATTCCTCTATTGTTACTGACGGTCTTCCGCCAGAGGAGCCTTTTTATTAAGTTTAATGAATTGCTCAATACCTTACTCAGCAGGCTGGCAAGCAAAGGGCTTCAGCTTTATCGGTCGCTGTTGGCATTTAAAAACAATAAACCCAAGCCCGCTGATACCGCCCGTTTAAGTTTGCTGGGGGCTGAGCCTGTTGCCGAAATTAATCCACGCTATCTGTCATTTTCGGTAGATATTTCGGTGTTAGCGGGGGGCTTTTGGTGGGAGGGCAGCACCGATAGTCGGCGGGGTTTAGGAACCTTGCGCATTCCGCCCTTAAAACTGAATTCTGAAAAACTGGATCGCTTAGTTAAGTTATTGGGACCGGCCTATTTGCGCATCGGCGGTTCTGAAGCGGATAAAATCCATTATTTTGATAACCCCAATGGCGATGCGGATGCGCTGGTATTAACCCGGCAGCAGTGGGATGAACTGCATGCTTTTTTACAGCGCAATGATTTAAAACTGATTTTTACCTGTAAATATGGGCTGTTTAAACGCGAGCATCATGGCCGCTGGCAAGGCAGCGAATTGTTGAAACTATTGGATTACAGCAAGGCGCAGGGCTATCACATCGATGTATTTGAGTTGGGCAACGAGCTTAACGCGTATTGGGCGTTTCATGGGTTGATGTCTCAGCCTCGGGCGATCAATCTGGCTCGGGATTACAACCAGTTTTACAAAGTGGTGAAGCGGGATTTTCCCAATTCAAAAATTTCCGGGCCGGGCAGTGCTTTTTGGCCCAAGCTGGGGGAAACCGTCCGCCCCATCAGCAATATTACACCTCGGTTTTTAGCCAATCTTGATTTCAAGCTGGATATTGTGGATTGGCATTACTATCCCTTTCAAAGTGATCGCAGTCCGGTACGGACCCGCAAGGCGCGCTTGCATCATTTGCTGGACCCTAAATCCTTTGAGTATTTTCGCTTGTATGGCAAACGGCTGAGTGCCCTGCGGGATCGTTTTCAAGCGCAAGCAGAGGTTTGGACCGGGGAGACAGGCTCGGCTCAATGCGGCGGTCAGCCCGAATTATCGGACCGTTGGGTGTCCAGTTTTTGGTGGGCCGATCAGCTGGGCATGGGGGCCCGTTTAGGCCAAAAGGTCATGGTCAGACAGTCACTCATTGGCGGTGATTACGGCATGATTGTACGGCTTACCCTAAAACCCCGGCCAGACTATTGGGTGAGCTGGTTGTGGGGACAGCTGATGGGCACGCAGGTTTATGCCATCGACAGCAGCTCGCCCCATATTCGCTGTTATCTGCATTCAGCCAAAGAGGGTGAAGGTAAAACCCTGTTACTGATTAATCTTGCTGCCCATGCGGTAGAGCTTGATCTGCCTTCGGTTTTGCAGGAATCTATTCGTGGCGGCTACGAAATGACAGCAAAAAAACTGGCCAGCCGTCGGGTGAGGCTAAACGGTAAAAAGCTGCGTTTTAAAGGAGGCACGGTGGAGTTAGCACATTTTGATCCTGCCCCATTTACGGGCACGTTGTCACCTTATAGCTTGAGCTTTTGGCAATGTGATTTAGCTGCAACACATGATTAAATAAGCGCTATTTGACACTTAATTTTTCTCCTAAAGTTGCTTATGAATTTTAAAACACTGTCAGATGAAGATATTCTTGCCGTGGTTAATCCAATCATGGATAGGCTCATGCAAGGGTCTACAGAAATTAATCATTCAAAGCATACCCAAGACTTTACCGAGCGTATGAAATCTATTGTTACGCCCGAGCGCCTCGAAGAAATGTGTAGTGAATATCAAAAACGCATTGGCTTTTTTCAAGCACGGCAATTCGTCGCACTTTTTCGGCGTCAGGATTCTGTCGCCGTGGTCTGGAAACAGTTCATGTCTAAATCTGAGGATGAATTTGTTGCTGAGGCGGTGTTTGTTTATCGAGACGGCCGTTGCTTAGTGGATCACGCAATGGTGTTTTAATGCTTTTATCTTGCTATACATGGTTATAAGCTTCTTTCAGGTCAGTGACATTAGTGCCGACACTAATAATTCATTATCGTAATAAGGCGCGCTGCGCTTACTGACCAGTCGGGTATCGATTAAGGTCACGCCTAAAGATTTCAGCACTTCCGCAGAGAGCTTTGAGGGATAGTTGCCATTGCGACTGTCCAGCAACACAAAGTTAAGGAGTTTTTTGTTGCTGGTGTTGGTATCGCAGTCCATATGCAATTGGGCGAGCAGGCGTTCTACTGAACTGGCCAAATCCATATTGAATTGTTCGGGGTCGCTCCCTAGGTTGGGAATGTAGACCTTCGGGCAGTCATTGTCGGCGATGGCTCTACCAACGCCTTTTGGCATTAAGTTGACTAATAACGATGAATAAAAGCTGCCAGGGGGGTAGCAGATTAACTCGGCTGAATCGATCAGCTTGCGGTTTTTCTTTCGTAAGGCGGTGGACGCGGGCGATTTTTTACCTATTTTCTCGGAGAGAAAAATCTGATCTATGGCTGAGTTCAGCGGGGGCACTTCTTTACCGGTTAACAGGTGCTGGCCAATAAGCTCGCTGCCATCTTCAAGCTCTGCGCCTAAGTGCAGGTCTTTGTTGACAATGGCACGAACGGTGCCTTGGGCATTCACCAGCTTAGAAAATAAAAAGATGATGGGGTCCAGGTGGCGGTGATTGTTTAAATAGCCGCCAGTGAGAATAAGGTTGCCGATGCTGGCGCCACGCAGGTCAAAATGCTTTGGCATGACCGCAAAAAAATAACCCAGCTGATTGCAGATCAACTGACGCATGGGGTTCGCTATATCACTGATGAGTGGTGATTTGCCGCTTATTAAGGCTTCAAGCTCTTGCCGCAATAGGATTTGAGAGGCATTTTTTTCAAAGCGGTGATTAAACAGAGCGATAATTTCGGGGTGACCGAGCACGGTTTCGTCGGCTAGAGCCATAAGGCGACTGCGCAAATCACCGATGGATGGCATATTAAATGCTTTGCGTAACTCTGCGGAGCTACCGCCCGAATCAAAGGGCGTGACTAAATGAATCGAATTATGGGTGTAATTCTTTAGTGTTTTACATAAGCCGTTTAGAGCGGATCCGCCACTGAAAAATAAAATTCTTGGGCCGAGCTCTGGGATTTTACGATAACGACTAATGCGTAAAGGGTCGGGAATATCAACGCTGCGGCTTACTCTGATGCTACTCATAAATACAAATTTATATCTGTTTGATAGTGGTAATGGAGGACTTGTCGTATTTCTGTAACAGACAAGCTGGGTCTGATGCTTCAGAATGCCCGCTATCCTACGGGTCAATTGTGACGGTTTCGTCAATGGCTAGAGGAATGTCAGTATTCTTTCTGTGCGGATGTAATCTGCTTAATAAGCCTTATTCTGCAAATAAACTGGTATTTGCATGTATCACTGAGAATGCCTTAACGATGACCAAGCATGAAACTGCCTAAAAATATTCGCGATAATTTGCGTTTTCTCTGTATTGAGGTGGATTCGCTGCTGGAAAGTCTTGAAGCCTGCTTTCAAGGTGGGGTGGCTATTCAGGGGCGTCGTATTCTCGACCGGGGCGGTTATGCCTACAATTTAAAAATCCGCATTCACAACGCCAGCCTGCAGCAACTTTCCCAGCTGAAAAAGGGCGATGCCAGCATTATGAGTTTGCGTGGTGCCGAGTTTATCGCCACTGATCTTGAGCGCATCGCGGAGTTATGTCGGGAGAGCGTTAAGCAAATCAGCTATTTAGACAACCTTGAACTGATACATGCAGAGGCTTATCCCGCTTTGCTGGCATTGATCCGGGAAGGGATTGGCATGATTGGCGCTGCCGCAAGAGATAGCGATAGTCGTCAGGCACTGAAGATAGGCCAGTTGGAATCCCAGATAGATCGCGCTTATCACAAGCTATACAAACATTATATTGCCGCCTTAAAAGCCAAGAGCAAGCAGACAGAAAGTCTGGCAACCGCCTTGTTTATAGCCCATAACGTTGAACAGATGGGATATGCACTGCGCAACATCAGTGAGACGATTATCTCTGCCAATATTGGTCAGCCCGTTAATTTTGAACGCTACCATGCCTTGCAGGAGTCGGTGGAGCATCTTGAGACCGAGGTGCTGCGAGGTCAGTTAAAAGTGGCACCCATTGCCGAAACCCGTTCTGGCAGCGCGATTTCTGGTGTGCATGCTGGGTCTGGCAAGTCGAGAGAAACGGTTGCCATTTTTAAAGAAGGACAAAAGCGTAAGCTGAAGGAAGAGCGTCAGGGAGTAGAGAGTTGGCATGAGATCTACCCCGGTTTGGCGCCACGCATTTTAAGTTATAAAAAACGCGGTCAGTCAGCGGCTTTGCTCATTGAGCATTTGCCCGGACTCACCTTTGAGCAAATTGTGCTTAACGGCAATAAACGTCAGCTTGCCGACTGTCTGGCGCACTTACACGACACCTTGCAGTCGGTATGGCAGGAGACCCGCAACAACAAGCCGGTTATGGCGGGGTTTATGGCTCAAACCGCCAAACGACTGCCAGAAATCTATAAAATCCATCCGGAGTTTAATCGCGGAAAAAGCGATATTTGTGGGCTGAAACCCCCGCCATTTGCTGATTTGCTGAGCAAAGCTGCCAGTTATGAGGCGCAGCTAAAAGCGCCGTTTTCGGTGTATATCCACGGCGATTTTAATGTGGATAATATTATTTACGACCCCGCTGAACAGCGAATCAACTTTATTGACCTGCACCGTTCCCGTTATATGGACTATGTGCAGGATGTGTCGGTATTTATGGTTTCAAACTACCGCTTACAAATTCTTGACCACGAGGTGAGAAAGCGAATTATGGCGGTGGCGAGGGCGTTTTGCGAAGCGGCCCGGCAATTTGCTGCCAAGCAAGGTGACGACAGTTTTGAATTGCGTTTGGCGTTGGGATTGGCGCGATCGTTTATCACGTCTACCCGGTTTACCCTCGATAAGTCTCAGGCCAGGCGCATGTATTTGCGATCCTGTTATTTGATTGAACGGGTACTCAGCACGCCAAGCAATAAAGCTTCATCCTTTAAAGTGCCTGTTAAGGAGATATTCATTGCCTGAGTTAAAAATAGCCGTTGTGGGTATACCGGGAAAATGGTCTACCGAAGTACTGGCGGATGCACTGCAAGCGCGAACGGGGTTTCGGTTGATTGTGGATATGGCAGAGGCCAGTCTGGATTTAAGCGGGAAGGCATTGATGTATCGCGGCGTTAATTTATGCGAGCTGGATGGCATTGTGGTGAAAAAAATCAGTGCCCAGTACAGTCCCGATACGTTAAACAGACTTGAAATGCTGCGTTTTGTCGAGGCTTGTGGGGTTAAGGTATTCAGCCCGGCCATGAGTATGCTGGGGCTGATCAATCGATTGAGTTGCACCGTAACGCTGCGTCAGCATGATATTCCGATGCCGGATACGGTAGTGACAGAAGATATTGATGAGGCGATGGCAACGATACGGGATTTTTCTCAAGCGGTGTGCAAACCGTTGTTTTCCACCAAAGCCCGGGGCATGTGCCTTATCGACGGCAGCCAAACGGAAGACGAGCTGCTGACCGAGCTAAAGGCCTTTCAGAGCGCAAACCCAGTAATGTATATACAGCGTAAAATTGCCTTGCCGGGACGTGATTTGGGCATGGTGTTTTTGGGCGGCGAATACTTGGGCAGCTATGCGCGAGTAAATCAAAGTGATAGTTGGAATACCACGATCAATAGTGGTGGCCGTTATGAATCGTCTAATCCTCCTGCAGAAACCATCGCCATTGCGCAGCGGGCTCAAGCGGCTTTTGATTTGGATTTTACCACGGTTGATGTAGCCGAAACGGAGTCGGGGCCTGTGGTGTTTGAGGTATCGGCCTTTGGTGGCTTTCGTGGTGCCTTAGAAGGTGCCGGTATTGATGCGGCAGCGCTCTATAGTGATTACGCAATTAAGCGCCTTTTTCGATGAGTAGTGTTTTATGAGTGTGAATAGCTGCGATATATACCAACAGTTCAGCGATGGGCTTGTGGTGCAAACCCCAGCGCTGAACGTGGAGTGGGCTGGGATTAGAGTCTGTGTTCGCAGTAACTCCAATGCCTTGCTTGATAATCTGGCGGACTATTTTAGCCACTGCCTGGCTCCTCCTGGGGCGGCCAGCGTAAATGCACCGGGTAAACAAATAGATGTGATGGCGGTGGAATGCGATGCCCCCAACTTAGCCTTCGATTTTCAGGATTGGCGTCGCGAACCGGGCAAGCAAGGTAAAAAAGACAGTTATATTGAGCTAAGTGATGGAAGGCTACTTCGTAAAGTCCGTACTGGCATGGTGTTTTTGCAGAACGAGAACTACCTGCTGGCTGCAGGGCCTTGTTTAGCCAATAGCAATCAAGTTATTAACTTTATCAACTCGCAGTTGATGAATCGTTTTCAACATCAAGGCTATGTGATTTGCCACGCTGCGGCGGCAAAGGTGAATGGTGTCGGTTTGGCTTTGGCGGGATTTTCGGGCGGCGGCAAGTCCACCTTGATGCTGAAACTACTTGATAGCCCGAACAGTCAGTTTATTAGCAATGATCGCCTGTTTCTTAAACAACAGGCAGATGGCGTGCACGCATTAGGTATTCCTAAAATGCCACGGGTTAATCCCGGTACCTTGTTGAACAATCCTCGTTTGCGGGAATTAATGCACGAAAAAGATCGACAGCAATTTGAGGCGTTGGCATTTTCTGAGCTGTGGGACCTTGAGCATAAATATGATGTGCCGGTTGATCGTGTTTATGGCGCAGATCGTATTTTGGCCTCGACTGATTTATTAGCGGTAATTATTTTAAACTGGCAGCATGAGAGCCCGCAGCCAACGGCGATCCAATCTGTCGATATCTCATCTCGACAAGAACTATTGGCGGCGATAAAAAAAGCCCCCGGTCCCTTCTATCAAGATGCCCAGGGCGGTTTTTTGCAAGATGCAATTGACGTGAATGATGCTCCGTATTTGCGCTTATTAGAAAATACGCAAGTTTGGGAATTGAGTGGAAAAGTCGATATAGAAAAGGGCGTAACGCTTATTCGTGAGCAATTAGCAGCAGAAGCACTATGCCACGAATAATTGCCGCTCTGGTTCGTCATGGTGATTATCACCAACGTGAGAATACCCCCAGTGCCCATCAGCCTTATCCGCTAACGGAAAAAGGGCAGCAACAGGCAAGTGAAGCCGCCAATGAGCTTGTTGCCGTGGCCGCTAAAAACGACTGGAATATCAACAGCAATATTGATAGCTCGACCCTACTTAGGGCGTGGCAAACAGCTCAGTGCTATCAACGCAGTATTCAACACAATCTGAATAAACACGTTGACGTCACCAGTTTTGACAGCCTGTGTGAGCGCAGTGTGGGCAGTGCCGCCAATTTAAGTTTGACGGAAATTAACAGCTTGATCGGCGATGACCCGCGAGTGGCAACCCTCCCGGAAAACTGGAAGTCCGATAGCTATTTTCGTTTGCCGCTGGTGGGGGCGGAATCTTTAATGGCAGCGGGCGAGCGGGTTGCCGAGCATATTCGTAGTAGTGCCACGCAAATTGATGACTACAGCAAAGATCAACTTAAGATATTTGTCGGCCACGGCGCGGCATTTCGCCATGCCGCCTATCTGCTGGGTGTGCTGAGTTTTGAAGATATTGCGAAATACAGTATGCATCACGCCAGGCCTGTTTATATTGAGCTGGTGGCCAGTGGCCAGTGGCGGCATATTGGTGGTGATTGGAAGCGCAGAGATAAGACCACGTTGTTACTGGACTAGCGCTTAATTTAGGGCCTGTTAACACTAATTGGATTGTCTCTATTGAGGCTAAAAAAGCGCCAATCTCGGCGCGAGGAGAGCAGTTTGGTTATTCCAAATAAACGACGAGCAACACAGAGTGGCGCTTTTTTAGCCTCAACCCGCAGGGCTGGGGGCAAAAATGACCGCCAGCAGTAATAATCCAATTAGTGTTAACAGGCCCTTATGATTCATTGAAATGTCACAGCGTTGCAATATAACGGTAGGCAAACGATGAGGACTGCGAGCAGCATGGCCATTTCCGCCACACCAGAATTTTCTCAAACTACTGAGATCAACGATGCCCTAACGGGACGTTTGGGATTGGCCCAAGAGCCTTGGGAGCTTGGCAGCGGCAGTGATCCGGTGAAATTAATAAAGCGCCGCAGCCTGTTGCGTGAAACCCTGGAAAAATCAGTTGCAGAAGGTTCTTGGCGCTGGCCGAAAAAACCGATTATTTTTATTTCTGATGCCCACGCCGATGCCGAGGCGTTTCGGGAGTCTCTTCTTGCTTCCGGCGGTGTTCGCCTGCATCGCCGCCATGGTTTTGTACTGACCGCATTGGGGCGCAAAGCCAAATTTATTATTGGCGGTGATTGTCTGGACAAGGGACCAAGCAATTTGGCCCTGTTGCGGAGTGTAAAATCACTGATGGACTGCGGAGCAAAGGTCAAGCTACTGGCTGGCAATCACGATGTTCGCTTGCTTGTGGGCTTAAGGGCAATGAGTCTGCCGAAACATTGCGATACCGAGCATATGTTTGTGCGTATGTCGCCCAAAGTCGTGCCGCTACTCCTCGAAATCTATCAGGAATATCTGCAGGGTAAAAAACAGGCCCTACGAAATATCCCTTCAAGTGAAGAGTGTCGGCAGCGCTTGTTTCCGTCGGCTAATTGGGCGGAAGAGTTTGCCGCGTCTGCGCAAGGCCGTATGCCCGAAGAGACGCTGCAGCGCGAATTGGCGCGCATGCGTAAAAAGATAGCGGGCTGTGAGCGAGCGTTTGCCGACGCGGGCATGGGGATGCGAGAGCTGTACGCTACGGCTAAGCGTTGTCAGCAGCTGTTTTTAAAACCGGGTGGTGAATTCTTCTGGTTTTTTAAAAAAATGGAACTGAGCTATCGCAGTGGCTCATTTTTATTTATTCACGCAGGGGTGGACGATCGGGTAATTGAGCTGATCCAATCTGATGGCGTAAAAAAGCTCAACAAACTGTATCGCAAGCAGATCAAACACAATTTATTCGATTTTTATTATGGCGCAGTAGCCAATACCATGCGTACCAAATATCGCGATGTGGATATGCCTCTCTCGACTGAATCGGTAAGCTGTGCGTATCGTGAAGGGATTCATGTGGTTGTGCATGGCCACCGCAATCGTTTAGATGGCCAGCGTTTGATGCTTAGGCATGGCATGTTACATGTAGAAGGGGATATCACCATGGACCGTAATTCCCGAATTAAAGAAGGTCTGACGGGGATTGGAGTTGGCGCCACCATCATTGATCCCCAGGGGCGGGTGATTGGAATAAGCAATGATTATCCAGCCGTAAAGGTGTTTTCTCCATCGCGCTATCTGCAGTTAATACCCGAAATCGGGATTGAGGAATAAGGATATTATGCATCAGGCTAAAGCCAGTTTTCGTCATGAGTCTTTGCAAGACAGCAAGTCGATTCAAGAATTTTTAAAAGCGATTAGCAAGGGGCTGGGCAAGGGCAAACTGCAGTTTAGTGACGAGGAGGGGAAAATAGTGATGTTGCCGGAGGGACTGTTAAATTTAAAGCTCACCGCCACTCAGGATGAGTCCCGTCATCGCATTGATTTGCGGATTAGCTGGCAGAGCGACGATGAGCATGTTGAGCCAAAGACACTGCAAGTCAGCAGTGATTAATCAAACTCAGCCAGCGATAGAATAAAATCAAGCTCCAGTGCAAATCACAATTAACACGCTGCACATGACAACTGCCCAAAGATCAAAGCCGTGGCGCAGCCAGCGCGGCGCGCAGCGTAACTCCATAAACTGAAAACCGACTACCCACACTTTAACAAAGGCGGTAATAATCACCCCGGCCGTGGCCAATGGCAGGCCACCGCTGACGTTGTGACCGGTATTGCCCAGCCACCACCCAATCAATGTGGCAATAATCAGTATCAACCAGGCGATATGAAGGGCTTTGTGTTGCTTGAAAAGTTGTTGGCTAAAAGAAAGAATCGACATTTTTATTAGCTCATTAAAGCAGGTAGAGGAGGGCAAATAGGGCGATCCATAGCAGGTCGACTAAATGCCAGAACAGCGCGCCACTCTCTATAGTGCGCACATCTTTTGTGGTGAGGGGCTTGCGTTTACTGGCGCCACGAATAACAAACAGTACCGCTATACCGACCAGAACATGCAATAAATGGATTCCGGTAAACATAAAAAAATACATGTAAAAGTCATTCGTCATGGGGGATAGCCCCGCACTGATTTTGCCGCCCCATTCCATGCTTTTATTGGCAATAAAGCCGAAGCCGCAGAGAATTGCCAGTGAAAAATAACGGCTTAATTGGGGGCTGCCGCCGGTTTTGGCTTTTTCTACGCCCAGTGCGACAAACCATGAGCCGGTTAACAGTAATAGGGTGTTGGTAATGCCGACCCATAAATCGAGTTGCAGGCGGGATTGGGCGAATATCTCGGTTTGTTCCCGTTGACCTAAAGCAATCAAAATAAAGAAAACGGCGAAAATCATCAGGTCCCCAGCAATAAAAAACCAAATGCCCAGCTCGCCGGGAATCCGAGGTTTTGTATGGGGGGTGGCTTCTGGGATGTTTGCGTCGTGCTTATTGAATTGGGTGGAGTCGTTCATCAAGTACCCTTGGTTATGTTATCTGATCGTATAACAGCTGAGCAGCCAAACCCCTTTGAGTTTGGCATGACTTGAGTCAACACAGGTTTGCAGGGGGCTATCCCCTCACAAACCTATATCAAGCCTGCTATTTAGTCTGCTTTTTTAGCGGCCTTCAGCATTTCAACAGACATAATCAGAATCCAAAGAAAGAAAGCCACAAAAGGAATCCACAGGGCAACAATGCCGTGCCAAGAGAAGGGGCCATCTTTGAAAAACAACACCATTTGGCCGGGGGCAAACAATAAGACGGCCCAAAGGTTGATGTAGGCAACCCAACGAGGGAAGGGTTCTTTGCCTTCTTCAGAAAACAGAATAGACATTGCAATAATCGCACACCAACCACCAAATACGGGTACCGAAAACACGGCTAGAAAGTAGGCGAAGTCCGCAAACATCTGTACTGTGCTGGGATGGTATTCAGTGGGGCGGAAGACCATTAGCGCCCATGTAAACGCCACCAGCAAGGCTACCATGGTGCCGCAGGCGGTAAACATCAATTGCACATAAGAGAACACCGGACGTGACTCTACCCGGCGGGTCTGGGCAGCGATGCCTGCACCAAAGGGGCCGAACAATGCAAAGGAAATCATTAGAAAGACCGAACCTATTCGAATAGAGAACAGGTGCTCGGTGACCTTGCTGACAAACATGTCAGGACTGTCGTTGGCGTGGAGTAGTGGCGGGAGCATTCCCCCGAGTAACATGCCGCCAATAATAAAAAAGAAAATTGCCATAAATCCCGACCAGGCACAAAAGGTCATTGATTTACGAAACAGGATATCGTTATTCGTTGCTTCCACAGAGCATCTCCTTAGAGTTATGTTTATCGTTGTTGTCTACACCGCCTGATTTTATTGACGGTGTTATCGCAAGCTTGGCCATAGGACTCAGGCTTGAAATTCTGGGTTGATCCCTTGTTTGAGTGTAAAGTCGGTTTCGCTGTTAGCAGTGACTCATGCGCCTTGGTTTGTGTACAAGGCGGTGTAAGGCAATGGTGAGCCCTGCAAATATAAATAATTATCTTATGCATTGTATACCTGCAGGCTTATTCTTTGCTATCCGTTATATGCCTTGAAATTGCTTGGCCGTGGGATAGGGTAAAGTGCAGTAATCGAGGGGCCAGTTAAGGCAATATTATTTGTGAGCGATATCGTAACAAGTGATTCAAGCCGGGTGCAGGCTTGGCGCAATGCCAAGACCGGGGTGCTATCAGGGTGGGTGCATACTATTTTGCGAGCCCTTGAAAGCTATGGTGTGCCTCTTGAGCGGGCGGTGATTGAGTCGGGAATCAATCCCGATTTACTCCTTAACGGCGCGTTTCGTTATAGCCAGTCGGATGTTAATCGCCTTTGGATTTATGCCCGCAAGCAGGCTGCAGATCCTTCGTTTGGATTGGCAGTAGCCAAACAGGTGAGGCCGTCGAGCTTTCATGTGGTGGGGCAGGCAATGAGTTGCAGCATGAGCTTGCATAGAGCTTTGCAGCGTCTGAGTCGATATTGCCGACTGTTATCTGATGCCGCCACGGCAACGCTGATTGATAGTGGTGAGACGCTGCGATTACAGTTTTTTTTCGATATGGGTAAGCGACCACCTGTTTATCAGTCTTACGATACGGTGCTGGCCAGTGTGTTGTCTCTGCTGCGCTGGATAAGTCAGGACAATATTGTGCCGGTTGATGTCACGCTGCGCTATACCGGCAATGAGCTGTCGCCAGGTTTTGCCGAGTTCTTTCAGTGCAAGGTGCATTTTTCGCAGGCCCAAGACAGTATCTGCTTTAAAAAGTCAGATCTCGACACCCGAATATTGGCGGCTGACGAACGTTTGGCGACCTTGCTTGATGAAGCGGCCAACGAAGACCTGGATGCGCGCATGGCAGGGCGTTTTACTGTTCGCGTGAGAGACGCACTCATCGCCCAGTTGGCAGAAGGCCCTCCCTCTAAACAGCTAACCGCTGAAGCATTGCATATGACCCAGCGCACCTTGTTGCGGCGCCTGAAGGAAGAAGGGGTAACCTATCTTTCTGTCCTTAATCAGCTTAGAGAGGAGCTGGCCTTCGACTATATAAGCCGAGGCGATATGGACTTGGCGGGTGTTGCAGAACGGTTGGGGTTTTCGGATTACACGGCCTTTTCACGCGCTTTCAGTCGCTGGACTGGCCGCCGTCCCACCCAAATGGTTGCTGATGCCGCCCGATCTCGAAAGCCCCGATAAATCAACGTTCTCACCTTAATGCCCCCCGAAAACTTCCGGGGGCAGATCGGCCGTCTTGTGACAAGTGGCGTTATATTGTCACCTTTAGTCTAGTTTCGTCCTTTTCTGTTCTTCAGATACCTGCCGTGATTTTTTACCTTAGAGCCTGATCGTTATATTAATAAAAACTTCAATAAGAGATTTTTATCATGCAGGACAACCAGGCATCCGCCGCTGTACCCGAAATGCCCACCACTGTAGAAGGCTTGCTTGCCGCGGCAAAAGCAGAAACCGGATTGCAGGATTTTGGGGATATGGGCTTTTTAAAAGGCCTGACGGTATTGACTGAGGCATTACCAAAAGAAGCCAATTTAAATGAGGTTGGGAAACAGATGGTTTACGGCGGATTTATCCGCTTGTTGTGTAATCGTCTTCGTTACCAAGCTGATCTCAAAAGACACCCAGAGATTCTGGACGAGAAAATTGAAGCGCCGATTATTATTCTCGGCTTGCCGCGTACGGGGACCTCTAAGCTGCAGCGGGTTATGTCCAGTGATCCCCACGTGCAGCGCTTGGAGTTTTGGCGCACGATTTTTCCTGCGCCCTTTCCCGACGAGGAACCGGGTAATCCCAAAGCGCGCAAAGAAGCGGCATTGATGGTGGAAGACGCGCTGTCAACGAATTTCCCCGGCTGGATGGCCCGCCATCCTATGGAGGCACTGGAGCCAGATGAAGAGTTGCACATCATGGATATGTCCTTTGATTGCATGATCTCTTGGCTATTTTCTCGGGTGCCGTCTTTTTATCAGTATATGTCTGATTGCGACCCCACGCCGACCTACGACATGTTGTATTCGATGCTGCAATACTTGCAGTGGCAGGATGGCGGCAGCCGGGGCCGTCCTTGGATTATGAAATCCCCCGTTCATCTGGGAGATTTACCGACCCTGTTAAACACCTTCCCCGATGCCGTGTTGGTACATTGTCACCGTGACCCGCGCAAAGTGATTCCTTCCTTTGCTTCTTTGATCGAAGAAGCCCGCAAGATTGGCAGCGACACCGTCGACCCCTTAGAAATTGGTCAGGATATGTTTGATTACTGGGCTGACCAGATGGACCGCTATATGGCCGCGGTGGATGACTTGCCAGAAGACCGTATTTTACATGTGCAGTTTGAAGACACCGTTGCTGATGTGATTGAGGTTATTGGTCGGGTTTATAAAAAAGCCGACCGCAGTCTTACGCCCGAGGCTGTCGCCGCTTTTAAAGAATATGAGCAGCGCCGCCCAGATAAACACTGGGGCAGTTACAGCTACACGGCTGAGCAATACGGTCTGTCATTGGCGGCTATTGATCAGCGTTTTGCTAAATACAATCGGCGTTTTCTCTCGAAATAAGAATATCAAGGAGTGTTTGAATGAGTCTTTCTGAAGCCCCACAGCTGAGTGGCCTGGGTTTTTCTGATCCTAAAATCTGGCAGGAAATAAGCCGTGCCATTGGTGCCATGCAGTCCATTGTCTGGAGCGACCCTTTAATTAAAGATGACCTTACCCGTGCAGAAGGTGTGCGCTATCTGACTCGGCTGATTGCCGGGGCGCTGCCCATGTCCTTGGATTCGTCCTCTGCGGATTACCCACAATTTTTACATTTTCTGTCTACCCGTATTCACTACGGCTTACCTGCCACCGACTGCTATTACATTTGGGCGCCGGTGCATGGCGACAATGTTTATCACATTAAAGGCGATCGCGGCACCGCGCGTTTGTTCGATATAGAAACTCGCCAAGGGCATTTTGCTCATATCGCCCAGTGGGAAACCATTGATCGCAAATCTGACTTTGAGATTGGTGACGATAATCAAATTGATATTGTTCTTAGCCGCGAGCCTCAACCGGGTAACTGGGTGAAACTGCCTGAAGGTGACGGCAATATTATTTTTCGTCAGTACTACTACGATTGGAATACCGAGCGTCCTGCCGATGTCACTATTGAGCGGGTAGGGGCCACTTTTCCGCCACCAGCTTTAACAGAAAAAGATATTGCTGATCGCTGTCAGCTGTTTGTGGATTGGTTGCAATATTTGCCAGAGCGGTTTGCTCAAGTTTATCAAAGCTATCACGAAGCCCCTGAAGACAAATTGATTTTTGATTCTATTAATTTTGGTTGGGAAGACCTGCGTTATGGCAAAGGCACCTACCAATGCGCCGAAGATGAAGCGCTGATCATGGAGGTGACACTACCAAAGGCCGAGTACTGGAGCACTCAACTTTGCAGTCATTTCTGGGAGGCGCGGGATTATCATCTTCGTCAAACTTCTCTCAATGGTCATCAAGCAGAAGTCGGCGAAGACGGTGTTTTCCGTGCCGTTATCAGTCACCGTGATCCGGGTGTGGCGAACTGGTTAGATGCAGGTGGACAAGATCGGGGTTTGATATCCATTCGATATTACAAAGCGGACTCCACGCCAGTGCCCACAATTAAACGCGTGAAGTTTTCAGACCTTGAAAAAGAATTACCTGCTTCAACACCGCGAGTGAGCGCGGAACAACGTCAAGACATTTTACGAGATCGGGCACGCTCTGTTGTGCGCCGTAACTGCGAATAAATTCGAATAAAAAATTGGAGAAATAGAATATGACTGATATTACAACAATGTTTTCCCTTGAAGGCCGTACAGCGTTGGTGACCGGCGCGGGTACCGGCATGGGACGTCAAATTGCTAAAACTTTATCTGCTGCGGGTGCCAGGGTGATTTGCGCTGCACGCCGCTTGGAAATGGTTGAGAGTGTGGCCGCCAGTATCCGTGAATCCGGTGGCGAGGCTATTGGTTTAAGTCTGGATATTGCCAGTACCGACAGTGTGACGACGGTGTTTGATGAAGCCCAAGAAAAATTTGGCAGCGTAGATGTGTTGGTTAACGCGGCGGCGCAATTGGATTTTGCACCCTTTCCGGGAATTGATGATGAGGCTTGGACCAATCTGATTAACGTTAACTTCACCGGCACGATGCGTATGTGTCGGGAGTTTTCCAAGCGCTTGTTGGATGCAGGCAAACCCGGTTCTATTATTAATATCACCTCAGTCACGGGGATGCAGGTCCTTAAAAACGTGCCTTGCTACGGCAGTATTAAAGCCGCTGTTAATCAGTTGACTAAACAGATTGCCGCCGATTTATTTAATACCGGCATCCGTTGCAATGCGATTGCACCAGGTTATTTTTTGACAGAAATGGTGGCGGAGTACTTTGAGACAGATCAGGGTAAAGAAGAAATTGCTCGTCTGCCATCCAAACGAGTAGGACAAGTTGAAGAGTTGTCCGGGGTTGTTTTGCTGTTGGCGAGTAATGCCTCCTCTTTTATTAATGGTGCGGTTATTCCCGTTGATGATGGACAGGTGTTGCAGCTCGCCTGATTTGACACTTAAGAAAAATAAATCTAATAGAGGACAAAGTAATGAGCGCAGAGCAAAACAAAGCCATTGTAGCGAGCTTTTGGCAGGCTTTTTCAACAGCTAAATATGACCAGGCGTTAGATCATTTGGATGATCAAGAATTTACCTGGTGGATTGCCGGTGACAAAGCAAACTTTCCATTGGCGGGTAACCGCAACAAGGCCGAGTTTGCTGAGCTGCTTTACGGTGTGGCTGACAGCTGTGAGGATGGTATCACCATGACGCCCTCTGCGTGGACGGTTGAGGGTGACCGAGTGGCGATGGAGGCAGAGTCGTATGCCGTGGTTAATGGTAAGGTCTACAATAACCTCTACCATTTTTTGATTGTGGTGAAGAACGGTAAAATTCGCCAAGTTAAAGAATATTTGGACACGACCCACGCCAGTGCAGTGCTGTGTTAGGACTAGGCTTGAAAGAGCGCGTCGCCCATAAAATGTGCTTGGCGATGCGCCTTCTGCTGCTCTGCGGTACATTCATTTAAAGCAAAACCGGATAACGTTATGACGAAAAAAATTGGGGTGGGGATCATTGGTGCCAGCCCGCAACGAGGCTGGGCAACAGATGCTCATATTCCCGCATTGTCGGCACTGGACCAGTTTGAGTTTGTGGCGCTTTCCACCAGTCGTAAGGAATCAGCCGACGCCGCCGCTAAAGCTTTTAAGGTGGATTTAGCTTTTGATAATCATATGGATTTGGTGAACCGTCCGGAGGTGGACGTAGTGGCGGTGACAGTCAAAGTCCCTTATCACTACGAGCTGGTTAGCGCAGCAATAGCAGCGGGTAAAGCGGTGTATTGTGAATGGCCGTTGGGTAATGGTCTTGAAGAGGCCGAAGCTATGGCCGAGATGGCCAAGAACAAAGGCGTGTACAACGCCGTGGGCTTGCAGGCCCGGTCTTCGCCTGTAATTAATTACGTCAAAGCATTGATCGCCGAAGGTTATGTCGGTGAGGTGTTGTCATCCAGCATTGTGGCCGATGCTATGAACTGGGGGGCAGAGGTTATGGATTGCTATCGCTATCTGCTGGATAAGAAAACCGGCGCGTCGATGATGACGATCCCTTTTGCCCACACCATGGATGCGTTCTGTTTTACCCTTGGCGAATTTACCCAGCTGTCGGCGACGACGGCTACCCGGCGCAAGCAGGTCAAATTGCTAGAAACCGGTGAGATGATTCCCAGCGATGTGGCAGATCAGCTGGCATTACAGGGCATTTTGCAAAATGGCGCGGTGGCGTCGGTGCATTTTCGGGGTGGCATGTCCCGATCTACCCATTTTTTATGGGAGATTAACGGTACCGAAGGTGACCTGGTGATTCGGGCAGATGGTGGCCATATCCAAATGTTGCCGCTACGTCTCTTTGGCAGCCAAGGCGATGCGCCCTTGGCCGAATTGCCGGTGCCAACATCTTACGATCCCGTGGCTGGCTTATTGCCAGATGGCCCCTCAGCCAGTGTGGGTCGAGCCTATTCCCGGCTATCCCTGGATCGGGAGGGATCGCAGCAGCTTCCTAGTTTTGACGATGCCGTGCTGCGGCACCGGATGATCGATGCGATTGAACGCGCTGCTGCAACGGGTAAGGCCCAAACTTATCTGTAATATTTCTACGTTTTCAGCCACGTTGTCTGCAATATGCGTGGCGGTTGCTTGTTTTTTTAAACGACTGCCGCTGCAAAGCAGGCGAGAAATTCTAAAGGGTATTACATACACTACCCATTAAGCTGCGCCCACTCAGCGATAAGCCAGTCATCAATAAACGGCTGCAAGCCGCGATGTTGCTACCTCCTCAAGCTCATCTTTACTGACAGCAGCCCTCGTTTTGCGTGACCCAAAGGCCGGTAATTACGGTAGCTGCGTTATTTTTGTCATTGATGGTAAAACTCCCGTTGTGTCCTCATTTTCGTCGAAATAACGCAGATCACTGCTCTATGTGTCGTCAAGGTTCTGATAAGGCCTTTAGCCGCGCTATTGATCTAAAACATTTTTTTTGCACTAATTACTTATTCTGTGCCATTAATATATAGCTTGCGAACTACTGTGCTCAGAAGTTCGCTATGATGTACTCGGGTTCCGAGATAAGGAATCGCTGATAACTATAAAGAAAGAGAGGGTGCCGTATGATGAAACTCGCCGATGCTGGCTTTTTACTTACCGATACAACGCGGAGTAATGCCCAAGTCAGTATGCTGACAACGTGGTATTTACCCAAAAATGCGAAAGAAGACTTTTTGTCCAGCTTGGTGGAGCAATGGCGCAAGAGCGTAAAATTTGCTGAGCCGTTTAATTTACGTCTTAAGCCGGGGATTTTGCCAGATTGGGAGGTTTTAACCGCCGATCAAATTGACTTGGACTATCACCTGCGTCATTCGGCATTGCCCAAGCCCGGCGGCGAAAAAGAGTTAGGTATTCTGGCATCGCGACTGCATTCCAATCCCCTCGATAAAAAGCGACCGCTCTGGGAAATGCATGTTATTGAAGGCCTGGAGCGCGGGCGCTTTGCGGTGTTTTTGAAATTGCACCATTCTCAAATTGACGGCATGGGCGCCATCCGTATGTTAGAGCGGTTTTTGTCGCCGTCACCAACGGCGAATGACCTGCCCGCTTGGTGGGAGGTGGCACCGCGCAAGAGTGCTCCCGCGCCAGAAGAGCCCGCTAAAAAGAAAATCAGTTTTAAGAAAATCCCCCGTGTCGATAAATTGATGGGGGCGTTGGGCGACGCCTATTTAAACTCAAACCCTTATAATGCAGCGCCATTCTCAGCGCCGATGACACCGTTAAATGTGCGTCTGGGGCCCGCTCGTCGGGTGGCAACTCAGCTCTATGCGGTAGAACGATTAAAGAAAATAGCCAAAGCGGCCAGCGTGTCGATGAACGATGTGGTGTTGTGTATTTGCGCGGGAGGTCTGCGTCGCTATCTAATCGAAAACGATCAGCTTCCCACAAAAACCATGACCACGGGGGTGCCGGTTTCGGTTCGCGACAATGAACAAGTCGGTAACGCCATCACCTTTATGTTGGCTAAACTTTATACCGATATTGAAGACCATGAGGAGCGGTTGCAGGAAATTCACCACTCCACGTTGCTGGCCAAAGATCGCCTGCACGGCTTGCCGGATAAAGGCAGCCGGGAGATGTTTGGTGCTGCCATTATGGGACCGTATATGGCGCAGCTGGGCCTGCAAATGGCGGGACGGTTCAGACCGGTGCATAACATTGTTATTTCAAATGTTCCCGGTCCGGATAAGCCCTATTATATGTATGGAGCCAAGCTGGAGGCCTTCTTTCCTATCTCGGCAATTATGGATGGCCAAGCTCTTAATATTACCTTTTTGAGCTATGCCGGTTACTACGGTGTGGGTTTTACCGCTTGTCGGGAGGCCTTACCGAGCATGCAGCGAATTGCGGTATACACCGGGGAGTGTCTTGAAGAGTTGGAAGCGTCGCTGGGTTTAACCGAGAAGTAATTAGCCCTAGCGCTTAGTTTGCTACAGCCCCGTAATATCTCCGATGTTGCGGGGCTGTTTTTATTTGAGAACTAACGCAATCTTCTAGCTACAGTTTATTGCTACTTTACTAACAATAATGCCGAGAGGGTTTTACTCTTTTTACGACAAAGGGTTTAGCGCTGCTTAAGATAATAAAAACGGAAGAGGTCGATTTGTGAGAGCACTCCCAAAACGTATTTTTGCCAGTGTGTTGGCCAGTACTATGATTGGCTGTGGTGGTGGCAGTAGTGGTGGGTCGGGAGGCGGTGTTGATAACGCCGTGAGCGTGACGCCAACAACGCCAGAAAATCTCGACACAAGCTGCGATGAAGCGACATTCCCGTCGTTGGCCTTAACAAACTGCGAAGTGGGTAACTATGCCCGTACTCTGGAGGCGACCACCGAGCAGCTGGATGTGGCTTTTGGCGTTCGCGTTGCCGAACAGATGGTGACCAACCTCGCTAATTTTACCCAGCGAGCACTTGATGATCCAAGTTGGTTGTCGCCATTGTCGGGGAATACTCCAGTGACGCCGGTGTGTGCCAGCTGGGATCTGCATTGTGTTGGCGATCCCTTTCGCTATCCCGAGGCAGATGGGCCGGATGGCGCCGGGTTTTATGAAAATGAAGCCCATGTTCAGCCCGTTGTGTTTTATGACCGTGATTGCGCTCGGCTGTCGGGACGGGTATGGATGCCCAGAAATGCTGATGAAGGTCGCTTGCCAGCGGTGGTGATTACACCGGGCTCGTTCCAAGCGACGGAAACGGCTTATTGGTGGCTTGCTCAGCGTTTGGTGCGGGGAGGTTACATGGTGATGACCTTCGATGCTCGGGGGCAGGGCATGTCTGATTTTCAAACACCCAGCTTTCAGCAGGGCAGCAATTTAAACGGCAAAGTGTTTTGGGAGGGACAGGTCGATGCCATAGATTTTATATTATCCTCACCTGAGCAGCCGTATATTCACGACCAAAACTGCGCGGATAGCTACCCAACGATAAGCAATAACCACAACCCTTTTTATGAAAACCTGGATCCGAACCGCTTGGGTATTGCCGGTCACTCCTTGGGCGCCATCGGCGTGTCTGTGGTACAAGGTTATGGTGGCGAGGGGGCTGCGCCTTGGCCGGGCACGCAAACCACAGAAAACCCCGTTAAGGTCGCTGTGGCCCTCGACAGTCTGGTCACCCCCGATGTTGAAGGCTTTGCCCCGGCGAGCAATCTAGGGCTGAGCAATGAGCTGACTCAGATTGTGATTGATGCTGGTATTCAAGCGGAGGCACCGGCATTTAATGCCAATGTGCCAGCACTCAGTTTTGCGGCAGATTACGCCGTTGCTCCTATTACCTATTTAACGCCGCCAGACCCTCAGGGCCACAAACAGGTGTTTGATGTGTGGACGGCGGCGGATCAAGCAATTTATGTGATTAGCTTTCAAGGCACCACGCATTTTGACTTCAGCTTATTTTTGGCAGCACCGGCAACATCCTGGTGTGCAGACACCAGTACAGGTGCCTGTCGGGGCAGCTGGGGGCGTGAGGCCATTGAATATTACTCGCTTGCTTGGTTCGACCGCTGGTTAAAACAGGCCGGTGAGGCAGGTTATGACGATGCCGATGCACGCTTGGTCGACGATGCGGGTGAGCATGGCGCGACCAAAATGAGTTTCTATTTTGAGTCTGCCCGCAATTTTGTGGATCGTGGCGGCAAGCGGCAACGCTGTGACAATATTCGCGCAGGCTGTTTGTAAGACGGTTTTGTAAAATGGCATCACTGCGGTCAGTGGGTATTCGTCCCTCCTTGACCGCTTCTTGTTTGGCTTCTTGCTCCCAGCTTTTTTGTGGCCACGACACCCATGTTGTCGGCATTGGTGCCCTAGGCCTCTTTTCTTTGTGCGCTGTTAATGCTAAAAAGTGCAGCAAATAATGTTTACAGTGTAAATATGCCTAACAAACAAAACAGCGCTTCTAAAATTCAATACGACTATGACGTGATCGTGATTGGCTCGGGCTTTGGCGGTAGTGTGTCTGCGCTGCGGCTGGCAGAGAAAGGCTACTCCGTTGCGGTAATGGAAATGGGCAGACGTTGGACTCCCGAGCGTTTACCCAGCAGTAATTGGCGGTTCTGGAAGTATCTCTGGCGTCCCGGTTTGGCACTGCGGGGCTTTTTTAGCTTGCGGGTGTTTCGTCACGTTATGGTTCTGCACGGCAATGCGGTTGGCGGCGGCTCGGTTACGTATGCCAATACCTTGTTGGTGCCGCCCAAGTCGGTTTGGGACGACGGCAGTTGGCGAGAGCTGGACGACTGGAATGCGGTGATGCCAGCCCACTATGCCACCGCAAAGAAAATGTTAGGCGTTACCGAAAATCGCCGGCTGGGCGCCGCTGATAATGCCTTGCAAAAGATGGCAGCAGCGCAAGGGGTTGGAGAGAGTTTTTATCGCACCTCGGTGGGCGTTTTTTTTGGGGATGAGAGCGACGAAGGCGGTGGGCGACCCTACAAAGACCCTTATTTTGGTGGCGCTGGCCCAGAGCGTCATAGTTGCATTGCCTGCGGCGGCTGTATGACCGGCTGTAAATACAATGCTAAAAACTCGCTGGATAAAAACTATTTGTATCTGGCGGAGCAACTGGGCACCAAGGTTTATGAAGAAACCCGGGTCAATCGCGTCGAGCCCCTCAACGGCAGCGATGGCAGCGACGGTTATCATATTAGCACCGAAGATACCTTTGCGATGTTTAACAAAAAACGTCGCCGCTTTACCGCAAAAAAAGTGGTGTTTGCCGGTAGCTCCCTGGGGACCCAGGCGCTGTTATTTCAGCTAAAACAATCTGGCGCGATGCCCCATATTTCCGACCAGCTGGGCAACCGGGTTCGCACTAATGCAGAATCTTTGCTGGCAGTGAGGATGCCGGGTGGCGAGGATATGTCCAAAGGCATTGCGATTGGTTCGGGCATTTATCTTAAAGATAATACTCATATCGAAGCAGTTCGATACGGTGCGGGTCACGATTTAATGGGGCTGTTGTTTACGCCGTTAACTCACGGTAAACCGGGGCCGGGGCGAATCCTGTTATGGCTGGCGACCTGTTTTAAGCTGTTATTTACCCGGCCGAGCTTGTTTATCAAAAGCCTGAATCCAAAAGGCTTTGCCCAGCAATCCATTATTTTTCTGTGTATGCAGACTATTGATGGTTATTTGAATATGCGCTGGCGGCGACCCTGGTATTTCCCCTTTAAAAAAATGCTTTGTTCTGAGGGCGATAGAATTCCCACCTATATTCCCACGGCCAATGAATTTGTCGATCGTAGCGCCGATATCATGGGGGGAGTAGGGGCCAGTACCATTACCGAAATTCTGTTTAATGTGCCGGCCACAGCCCACTGCATGGGTGGCTGCGCCATGGGCGAGAATGCAAACAATGGCGTCATAGACAGAGAAAACCGTTTGTTTGGCTATCGTAACGCCTATGTGTGTGATGGCTCGATGCTGGGGGCTAATTTGGGCGTCAATCCCAGTTTGACCATTACCGCCTTAACTGAGCGGGCTATGAGTTTTATTCCTGCTAAGGACTCAGCCAGCAACGGCGGATAGCCTGCTTACAGCCCTTAAACAGCCTGTCGTGGTTCTCTATCCCAGTTGAGAAGGCTACACTAACTTCAAATGGAATGAGGTTAGTGATGAATTCAGATTACAAAGATACCCACCGGCTCAGCCAATTTTTAGCCTATTCACTGTATGCGCAACTGGCTGTATTGGCGTTGATGTTGTTTTCACACTATCTGCAGCTGCAATTATTTTACGATTTTAAAAGCGGCATATATGTCACCGACTATCAAGCAACAATCGATGCCGAGGCCAGTGACCGTCGGCAGATGATTATCGGTGGCGTTTACATGCTGTCCTTTCTTGTGTCTGGCATCCTGATTTTGCGCTGGATATACAGTGCCAATCACAACAGCCGTCAACTGGGCGCCGAAAAAATGGACTTTAGCCCCGGCTGGGCCGTGGGCTGGTATTTTGTGCCCATTGCCAACCTGTGGAAGCCCTATCAGGCTATGAAGGAAATTTGGCAAACCAGCCATCATTTGCAGAACTGGTCTACCAGTAAAGTCCCTCCGTTATTGTTTGTCTGGTGGCTGCTGTGGTTGTTTTCAGGCTTGTTTAGCAATATTGCTCTTCGTAAGTTAAATGAGAGCAGTGCCATCGACGAGTTCATTACCATGAGCTATTTTCAAATGGCTGATGCGGTGGTGAATGGCATATTGATTCTGGTGTTTTTGAAAGTCGTCAGTGCGATACAGACTGCTCAGGAAACGCGTTATGCTGAACAAAAGGGGCTTGAGCAAGAACAGCTTGCTGTTGAGCACCGCAGCAGCGAGACCGAATAAATCTGTTAATTAGCCGTTTTGTTAGGGTTGCGTAGGGGTTGATAAAGAAGTTGATCTATCCGCTGCTCGGTATTCAGGCGAAATTCTTTTAAGCCTATTTCCATCTCCTGATGCCCCAGGCTTGGCTGGGCACAATAACTGCTGAAAATCCGGTCCCAGCAACTGAGATTAAAACCGAAATTAGAGTCAGTCTCTTTTTGAATACTGGAGTGGTGTACCCGGTGCATATCGGGGGTCACAATAAACCAGCGCAGCCATTGGTCGACTTTTTTGGGAATATAAATATTGCCGTGATTGAATATCGAGCTGACATTCAACAGCACCTCAAAGATCAATACCCCGATAATGGGCGCACCAAGGATAAAAATAATCACGGCTTTGAATAACAATGACAACATGATTTCCAGCGGGTGAAAGCGAATACCGGTGCTAAAGTCGAAGCCAGTATCGGAGTGGTGTACCCGGTGCAGCCGCCACAACCACGGCACAAGATGAAACAAGCGGTGCTGAAACCAGATAGCCAGATCCAATGCGATAATGCTGAGAAAAATGGCGATTAAAGGGCCGGGATGTATGTGGTTAAGCAAGCCCCAGCCCCGTTCTTGCGCCAGCGCCGCAAAACCCAAGGCGGAACTCGGGAAGATGATTCTGGCCAAAACACTGTTGAATATCAGTAAACCGGCATTGCTAAACCAGCGCTTTCGGCCCACAGGCGGGAGGCTGCGCCGGGGTTTAAGCCCTTCCCACAGTGCGATAAGCAAGATGATGCCGATGGCTGCGGTCAGTCTGATGTAGGCATCATTTTCCACCGTGTTATTACCGCCTCCGGGAGCTAAGAGTTTGTGCTTGATATGCTCGGCTTAGGCACTTTATGCGTAGCAAGTAGGCTGCGAGCAAAAAACCTACTGGTATTGTAATAATTCGACTTTTAGCAACGTCTTATTGCACAGGCGAATTAAAATTAACAGGAGAGACTCATGCATGCCACCCTGCCGCTTCTTGAAGTCAGCGATTTTCCGGCGATAAACCGCGGCCAGCTCGATACCCTCCAAGTGAATTTGGGTTACAAGTGCAATCAGAGTTGCATTCACTGCCATGTTAACGCTGGGCCCCAGCGAACCGAGATGATGACGCCTGAGAATCTGGCGCTGATTTTACCGGTAATAAAGGCTCAAGGTATTTCTACCTTAGATTTGACTGGCGGCGCACCAGAACTCCATGAGCATTTTCGGCGTTTGGTGGCTGAAGCCAGTCAGGCGGGAGTGAACGTCATTGATCGCTGTAATTTAACCATTTTGTTTGAGCCGGGGCAGGAAGATTTAGCGCCGTTTTTGGCTGAGCACAAAGTAGAGATTGTTGCATCACTGCCTTGCTACTCGCTGGAAAATGTCGATCAGCAACGGGGCAATGGTGTTTTTGATAAAAGCATTAAAGGGCTGCAGTGGCTCAATCGCTTGGGTTATGGCGTTGAGGGGTCGGGCTTGGTACTCAACCTGGTTTATAACCCGCAAGGTCCTTCATTACCGCCGAATCAGCAGGCATTAGAAGCGGATTACAAGCGCGAGTTACAGGCTCACTTTGGCATTCAGTTCAATCAGCTGTTTGCCTTGGCCAATATGCCGATCAAACGCTTTGGCTCTACTTTAATCTCCAAAGGGCAGTTTGGTGATTATATGGATTTATTAAAAAACAATTTTTACGCCAGTAATCTCGACCAGCTGATGTGTAAAACCATGGTTAGTGTTGATTGGCAGGGCAATCTGTATGACTGCGATTTTAATCAACAACTCGAACTGGGCTTGGGCTCAACACTGGGGGTTGATACAACGCAGTTGGGCAATCCGCAACGGCATTTGCGCGACCTGCTTAATGGCAGTGTAAACGGTGACGGCATTCGGGTTGCCGATCATTGCTTTGCTTGTACCGCGGGGCAGGGTAGTAGCTGTGGTGGTGCGCTCTAGCATGAGTATTAAAAAACGAGTGTTGCTGGCCGCAATTGTACTTTTGATTGCCGCATTTTTTTATTTTGACCTACAGCAACAGCTGAGTTTTAACGGTGTGAAACAAGGGCTGGGGCAGTTTACCGCCTGGAAAGACGCCTCTCCTGTGCTGGTGTCGGTACTGTTCTTTTGTCTGTATGTATTGGTCACTGGCTTGTCGCTACCCGGCGCGGTGGTCATGACGCTAGCCGCGGGGTCCTTGTTTGGTTTTTTGTGGGCGGCGGTGTTGGTGTCTTTTGCCAGTGCAGTTGGCGCCACGCTGGCATTTTTGGTGTCGCGTTATTTACTGCGAGATTGGGTGCAGAACAAATTTGGTCGTCGCTTAAAATCGATCAATGAAGGTGTTGAGCGCGATGGCAGTTTTTATCTGTTCAGTTTGCGTTTGGTGCCCGTGTTCCCGTTTTTTCTGATTAATCTGTTAATGGGGCTGACCCCCATTCCGGTGCGAACATTCTATTGGGTCAGCCAGGTTGGCATGCTGGCGGGCACGCTGGTGTACATCAATGCGGGCACCCAGTTGGCACAGCTCGACAGCTTGGGGGGGATTGTTTCGCCCAGTTTATTGCTGTCGTTCTGCTTATTGGGGGTGTTTCCCCTTGTTGCCAAATCGATACTCGCCCGCATTAAAGCGCGTCGGGTGTATCGCGGCTTTAGCAGGCCCCGTCACTTTGACCGCAATATTATTGTGATTGGTGCCGGTGCGGGCGGCTTGGTCAGTGCTTATATCGCCGCTGCGGTAAAGTCGACGGTGAGCTTGATAGAAGCGCATAAAATGGGAGGCGACTGCCTTAACTATGGCTGTGTGCCCAGCAAAAGTCTTATCCAATCGGCAAAGCTGGCCGCCCAAGTCCGTGATGCAGAACGTTATGGGGTCGGCAAACTGAAGCCTGAAATTGATTTTGCCGCAGTGATGCGTCGGGTTGCCGATAATATTAAAGCGATAGCCCCCCACGATAGCCCGGAGCGTTATCGGCAATTGGGAGTCGATGTTGTTCAGGGTTACGCCAAACTCCTGGACCCTTGGCGAGTTGAGATAAGCACTGGCGGTGACGAAGCCGTTCGTCAGCTCAGCGCACGCAGCATTGTGCTGGCAACCGGCGCAAGGCCGGTGATTCCTGATATACCGGGTATAGCAGCCGTTAAGCCCTTAAGCAGTGATTCGCTGTGGGCGCATTTAGCTGAGCTGTCGTCGCCGCCAGAGCGGGTCGCCATTATCGGCGGTGGGGCAATTGCCTGTGAACTGGGTCAAAGCTTGGCTCGGCTTGGTTCAAAGGTGAGTCTTATTGTTCGATCAGAGCGATTGTTAAAACGAGAAGATCAAGACGCCGTCGACTATGTTTTGACCGCATTGGCAGCGGATGGTGTTGAGGTATTGCGCGAGCATACACCGCTGCGTTTTGACGTCGATGCCGGCGTAAAACGCTGCTGGCTGGATCATCGTGGGCAAGAGCGGAGTATTGATTTTGATATGCTGCTTTGTGCGGTGGGGCGTCAAGCCAGATTGAGCGGTTATGGCCTGAATGAATTGGGCTTTGATGAAAATGCTGATATTGAGGTTAACGATTATTTGCAAACCCGTTTTCCTAATATCTTTGCCGTGGGGGACTTGGTTGGTCCTTATCAACTGACCCACGCCGCGGCGCATCAAGCGTGGTATGCCGCGGTAAATGGTCTGTTTGGCCAGTTTAAAAAATTCCGCGTTGATTATCGGTTTATCCCTTGGGTGACCTTTACCGATCCCGAAATTGCCAGAGTGGGTCTGACAGAACAGGAGGCTCAGCAACAAGAAATACCGTATGAAGTGAGTCGCTATGATCTTGCGGATTTGGATCGAGCCATTGTAGACGGCGAAGCTAAAGGTTTTGTGAAGGTGTTGACCGAGCCTGGCAAAGATCGAATTTTAGGGGTGACGATAGTGGGCAAAAATAGCGGTGAGTTGATTGCAGAATTTGTGCTGGCAATGAAACATAATTTGGGATTGAACAAAGTGCTGGGGACGATTCACGCGTATCCCACCTGGGTTGAAGCAAATAAATTTGCCGCTGGTGAGTGGAAAAAAGCCCACGCTCCCGCCCGAGTTCTGGCGTGGTTGGAGAAGTATCATGCTTGGCGTCGCTAAGTACTTGTCTCGTGCTTGGGCATTCGCTTTCGTGTGCTGTTGCTTGATTGCTGTGGCACTTATTTTTGCTAGCGCCGGGCTGGCCCAGCCGCAACAGGAGCATAAGCAGGATCAACAACAGCACGTCGATCATTCGCCGTGGTCGTCGTTGTTAAGCCAACATGTTTATCCCCTGGCGGGGGGCCGGGCCACCGAAGTGGATTACCAGGGCTTTAAGGGCGATACCCAAAAGCTGAAAAGCTATCTTAACAATTTGTCGGCGGTTGATCAGAATCGCTTTGATGAGTGGGCCAAGCAAGAACAGCTCGCTTTTTTGATCAACGCCTACAACGCCTGGACGGTGGCCTTTGTACTGCAAAAATGGCCGGACCTGAATTCCATAAAAGACTTGGGTAGTTGGTTTCAATCGCCTTGGCGCAAAAAGTTTATTCCCTTGTTGGGTGAAACACGCTCGCTGGACAATATTGAACATGAGTTGATACGCGGTTCGGGGCGCTATCAAGAACCGCGCATTCACTTTGCGGTGAACTGTGCCAGCGTTGGTTGCCCCGCACTTAGGGATGAAGCCTACACGGCAGATAAACTAACAACGCAGCTGGAGGAACAAACCCAGTTATTTTTAGCGGACCAGTCCCGCAACCGTTTAGCGGATGGCGAGTTGTTACTGTCGCCAATCTTTAAATGGTATCGGCAAGATTTTGAACAGGACTGGCAGGGTTACACGCGGCTACAAGACTTTTTGTTAGATTATGCTGCAGCATTGGCTTTAGATAATACCGCGAAGGCGTCGCTAAAAACGGGAAGTATGCCTATTGGGTTTTTGGACTACGACTGGAGCCTGAATGCCAAGTCCAAATGAGCAAGCTAACCCCGGTGATCAAACACGCTCTAGTAAGCCGCCAAGCCCTGTGCAAATCAGCATTATTGTGCCGATGCTAAACGAAGCTGATCAGCTTTCTGGCCTGTGTTCCCACCTCAATGCTTTGAAAGACAGTGCTTGTGGTATTCATCAACAAAGCCATTGTGACATTATTATTGTTGATGGCGGTAGCCATGACGGCAGTGAAACGCAAATGCGTGAGGCTGGCTTTACGGTGATTTGCTCAGAGCGGGGGCGGGCGAAACAGATGAATGCTGGCGCGGCGATGGCAAGCGGCGAGCTTCTGGTTTTTTTACATGCCGATAGCCAGTTGCCAGAGCAAGGCCTGATGGCGCTTCAAAACATAGTATCTACGGCCGATGATGTTTGGGGGCGATTTGATATCAGCCTGCAAGGGCAGTCCTGCATGTTGCCCATTATCTCCTGGTTTATGAATAGGCGTTCACGGCTCAGCGGCATTGCGACTGGAGACCAGGCTATGTTTATCAGCCGTAGCCTGTTTGAGAAGGTTGGTGGCTTTGCAAGCCAGCCCTTGATGGAAGATATCGAATTATCCTCGCGGCTGCGCAAGCTTATGCCACCGCGGTGTGTTGCTGATAAAGTGCTTAGCGCTGGTCGTCGTTGGGATGAGCGAGGCCCGTGGTCAACCATCGTTTTAATGTGGCGGCTGCGTTGGCAGTATTGGCGAGGGGTGAGCCCTGAGCAGTTGGCGGAACGTTATCGTTGAATACTCAAGCCCAGTTCAAATATCACGTTATTGTTTTTGCCAAAGCGCCACTGCCGGGCTATGCAAAAACCCGGCTTATTCCCGCATTGGGTGACGTGGCCGCTGCCGAGCTGGCAGCCAAAATGCTGCGCCGAACAGTCTGTGCCGCTTTGGATGCGGGGGTGGGGAGTGTCGAGCTTTGCGTTGCCCCCAGCGCCGATTTAGAGATTTGGCAGCAGCTGGATTTGCCAAACGTTAGCATCAGCGAACAAGGTAATGGTGATCTGGGGCGGCGAATGGCTCGGGCGATGGCACGAGGACTCAGTAATCACAGCGGCGTCTTGTTGATGGGAACGGACTGCCCCGACCTGACTGCAGCAATAATCACCGAGGCAGCAGCGATGCTGCAAAACCACGACTGCTGCATGGTACCGGTGGAAGATGGTGGTTACAGCCTGATTGGACTCACACACTTTGATCCCCACATTTTTAATGGTGTGACATGGAGTAGTGAATTCGTTGCTGAACAAACCCGACAACGCTTGGCCGATTTAACATTGTCATTGGCAGAACTGGCATGCCTGCGGGATATCGACAACCCCGACGATTTGGCAAACCTGCCTTCCGAATTGCTGAACGGATAACAGCAATAACAACATTGGTTTAAGCGGATCAGCGGACTGTTTTCGTCTGTGTAGCAGATAATTCCGTGTTCTGCGTGAAAATAAATCTGTCCCCTTTTTATTCCACTGTCGTCATGTCGGTTTGCTTCAATTAATCAGACCCTTCTTAAGTTGAGCGCAGTGCTGACTACCAGTGATACCTATAACCATCACCATGTAATAAAGTGATCTGCAAGTAGCAGCAACTGAGCTTTGCTTCTTTCAATTTTTAGTCAAGAGGTGTCGCTGGGCCAAATATCTCACAATGGCGCTGTTTTTTAGGATATCCCAATGTTTCTAAAAGGTTATCTAATGCACCCATAAACGGTTTTGGGCCACAAAAATAAACGTTAGCATCACGATTTTTTAACCAACTATTTAGTATGGCGCTATCTAAGTATCCTTGATGGTCTGCCCCTTCCTCTTTTTCGTATGCGACTTTATATATGAATCCGTACTCTTTGCTCAGGGCTTTTAATTTATCTTTCATAATGTGGTGAGCAGCATTACGACAACACAAGATAAATGTAATGCCATCACCATTCCCGCGCTCATCTAGGCGATTGAGTAACATACTCAGTAATGGAGTGATACCCACGCCACCAGAAATCAGTACTAAGTCCTCGCTGTTGTTCTCAATAGTGAAGTCTCCTGTAGGGGGTTGGAGATGCAGCCTATCCCCAATGCGCGCTTTATGGATATAGTGAGAAACGCGCCCGGGGTAATCTACATTGCTTGCCTCAGACTTAACCGTAATACGATAAAACGGCTCACTAGGTGCCGCAGACATTGAGTATTGACGAATCTCATCATACTCACCACCGAGCTTCTTAATTTTAACGCCAACATATTGTCCAGGCTCGAAATTTACTATATCGCCACCGTCCTCTGGCTCTAAGTAGAACGAGGTCACATCTTCAGCTTCTGGAACAATTTTGCTGATAACGAATGGTCTAAAACCACGCCATCCTCCAGGCTTATTTGCATTATCGCTGTAAATTTTTTCTTCTGTGTTCACGAAAATTGCCGCCAGTTGTTGATAAGCATCTGACCACGCACTAAGAATTGGATCATCTGAAGGTAAGTTAAGATGTTCCCCAATCGCTTCGAGGAGGTACTTACCAACTACTGGATATTGTTCCGGGGCGACGGACAAGCTGGCATGCTTATGCGCTATTCGTTTTACTAGCGGGCCAAGTTCCTCAAGCTTATCAATATGACTTGCGTATTTGAATACTGAGTCTGCCAACGCACGAGGTTGATCTCCCTGTATTTGGTGAGTCATATTAAACACATTCTGTAATTCAGGATGGTTAACGAACAGCTTCTGATAAAACAACTGAGTAATCTTTTCGCCTTCCTTAGCCAGTATGGGAGCGGTACTCTTAACTATGTTAATTACTTCGCTTTGCAGCATAAAGAAGATTCCTATAATTGACGGATTGGACCCGCGATAAACTATGAATGTTGTGTGATATCTTGCCAATCTATAAACATGCATATTATATGCATGTTTATAGATTGGCAAGATACCCCTTTTATTATTTCATTCTATTTCTATTAAAAATGATTAAGGAATAGGAATAGGAATAGGGGACAGATTTATTTTTGCAAATACGTTCCAATAGAGTTTAGATGCCGTACTGCGCACAGCAGATAAACGCTAAGGAGTTAAAAGTCTAGGCGACGATCTTGCCAACCTCTCAAAAAAGGTATAATTTTTATACCTATGTATTCATTCGAATTTGACCCGAAGAAGAGCGAATCTAACCTAGAAAAGCATGGTATTGACTTCGTTGATGCTCAGGCTATCTGGCAAGATTCTGATTTTGTTGAAGTTATGGCTAGATCGGATGATGAACCAAGGACTTTGGTGATTGGCATGATCGGCGGGAAGCATTGGTCAGCAATTATTACTTACCGTTCGGACACGATTAGGATTATCTCCGTCAGGCGGTCCCGAGATTCTGAGGTGGCACTGTATGAAAGCTAAATCACTGGATAAGAAATTCGACGATAACCAATCGGATATCGTCGATGAACTCGATCTATCAACCATTAAGCGTCCTAATCAAGCGCAGAAGCGGGTCAACGTAGATTTTCCCACCTGGATGGTTGAGTCACTCGACAAAGAGGCTTCACGGCTGGGGGTTACACGTCAGTCTATTATCAAGGTGTGGCTTGCCGAACGTTTGGAGCAGTCAACTTTTAACAAGCAAATGCGGTCGACGCAGAAAACGCGCGGCTGATTTGGCGTTAAATGGGTCATGAAAGGAAAAGGGGACAGATTTATTTTTGTTTAAACCTTGATGCACTTCGGCTAGGAACTGCGTGGAAATAAATCTGTCCCCCTTTTTATCGAAGTTCATAGATAACAGGTGTTGTGAGGCGTATGAAAATCTGTGTTTCCTTGAATTAGAAATTCTACAGCCTCGTTATGTTGTATGGAGATAAATTGAAAGCCTCAAGGATAGTCAAATACACTTTCATCATATTGGTAGCGCTTACAGCATTAAGTACATTTACGAGTATGGTGATAGGTGTCGACAATTTAGCGGCGCTTTCGTTTGGCGAATATTTTATATATCGATTACTACCGCCATCTACACTAGCAGTATTCATGTATGCGCTAATGGCGAAACGAGACGTAGCTAAAGCCTGGAGCTATGCTGCCAGTGTATTTATGCTCGGCTTCCTATTAAGCGCTTTAATCCTTTCGTTGCTAATGCAAGAGCTGTATATCTCACCAACATGGTTCGTAGAGCTGCCTTTGTCCATAGCCTCAGCTATTGTTGGTACTTTAGCCGGGATAAAGTGGGGTACAAAAAATGCAATTGCCACATAACAAGGGAAAATCATGGTTTTTCAATCATACAAGCACAGCAGGCGGACAAATTGCTCGCTGCGCTCCCAATTTTCCACTGTTGCGGTCGTTATGAGTAATCATGGATAAAACGCTATCGCCAACTCAGAGGGAGCTCTATAGAAGGATCGATGAGGTTCTTTTCTATAAATGGGACCCAATAGGTATTTCCGATAGCGACTGGGATCGAGATGAGTACCAAGTGTACCTGCCTCAGGTTTTTAGGCTGGTACTTGAAAATGAAAGCCCGGAGCCAATTGCTGAATACTTGACCAAGGTGGCTTCAGAGCGAATGGGTCTTGGCAAAGCCGCGAAGCACGATCTAGATATCGCGGAGCTTGTTTTGTCTATTAAAGAAAAATGCTTGGAGTAGTTTATGGGCGTTACTCATAACAAATACGCGCAGTTGCCGCTGAAAAGCGCGGCGGGACAGCCAAAACTCCGCGCGTTTTTGTGCATTCGCTGCGCTCAGTGTCGCACAAAAACGCGCTCCATTTGGAAAAATGGGGACAGATTTATTTTTGCTTAGTGCTATTCAAGGCAGTGAGAAACTGAATGGATAAACGCAAAATGAGCAAGATGGGTTTGAACGAATAAATGCGCGCACAGGGCTGTGCGCGCATTGTTTTGTTGGTTTAACGAGGTGTGATTTCTACGCCGTTAACGGCATCTTCTTCGCTTACTTGGGGAGAATCTTTAAATTTCTCCAGGTCGTTGCGACGCATTACTGGCAGGTCGGGACGTGCACAGGCAATGCCGGTTTCGGGTCCACACATTCCTGCGCCTTGGGTAAAGAAGGCGGGCAGATCATCTGGGAAGGGGTCTGCATTGGCGGTGAACAGGGGCATTGGCAGCACATAAAGAATCACTTCAACCACTGAGCAGAAACCAATAACGGCAACGCCACGAACGATGGACTGGCGGAAGTTTGAGTTTTTGCAGATGTCGAGTTTATCCACACCGCGTTCAACCCAAGTCCGACCTTTGTCGTCTTTGAAGTAAACCAATACGCTGGTGCAACCGACCCATGCGCCGAACAGGCATTCGTAGATGGGGAACTGGTACCAGTGGCCGCCCCATAAGCTTAGTGCTCTGATCGAGCCGGGGTAAGCGTAGATGCCAGAGAAACGAATCAGCAGGCTTTCCAATACCAGGTCCACTACCATGGCCGCAAAAATACCGCAGGCTGACAGGGCAACGTTGTTGATCTCGGGGAAGCGGGCTTTAACAAACCGCATGGTGGCCAAGCCGCCCATGGTCATCCACAACAAAAAGCCGGGATAGCCGCCAGCCCAGGTTAGTAGGGGTTCTGGCAGGCGATGACCGTTGATGCTTAACCAGCCGGGAATTTCAGCAGATAAAAAGCCAAGGTTGGGCGCATAAGGGTTGTAGACGCAGCCCACCTGAATCCAGTTCATGGAGGGGTCCCAGAAGATCATCACAAAAAACGCGATGCCTAACAGTCCCAATGTGTTGGGTTGGCCGGTCTGGCGAATGGGCTTGATGATCTGGGTCCAGATCATATACAGCCATACCAGTCCCATGCCGATGGTGACGGTCCAAACCCCAATTTTAAAATTAATGGGCACTTCAACACCGGGCGCCAGTTCAGTGGGGCCAAAGTACGGGGCGGTTACCCACTGGTAAATAACGTACAGGTAAAAGGCGATAAACACGGCCCCGATCGCGCCCCAGGTTTTGATGGGGCTGGTCGGGTCCGTGCCAGCCACATCCCGCGGCTGATTTGAGCTAGTGGATTTATCCATTGTATTTCTCCGGTCGATAACGCAAAACGTTAAGCAATACGATAGCGGGCATAATTTGTGTGAACAGACGTGGCCTGCTTTTTTCGATATTACTTACCACCCTCCAGGCAGTAATGCCTTATTTTCGGGAAGCCCCTGCGGCCCAGAAGGGCAGGCAGGGGCTTCCCGAAAATTCTTTTTTGTGAACAGCTTAAGCGACTTTTTTCATGGCGGTGGCAATGGCCGACTCAACCAGTTGGTGGAGTTTTGGCACGAGTTGCTCACTGCGGTGAATCGCCAGATAGTTGCTGGCACCGTACACTTTTTCTAGACGTTTTTTGTCGGCATCGCTGCCAACACTTAAACAGACACAGGCCACACCTTGGTCTCTGGCTTCTTCTATGGCTTTGCTGGTGTCTTCCCCGGCGTACTCGCCCTCGTATTGGTCGTCGTAGGGATAGCCGTCGGAGATCAAAATTAACAGTTTATAAGGCGTGCCAGCCTGTTCTTGCATTTGGGCGGTGGCATGGCGGATAGCGGCACCGCAGCGAGTATAGCCGGCGATGGCCATATGCCGAAGTCGAGATTCTAATGCGGCCCCAGAGGGTTCATCAAAGGTTTTTACAGTTTGAAAGCGCACCAGGCCCCGGCCCCAAGAGTTAAAACCGTGCATGGCGACCCGATCACCTAAGGTGGCGAAGGCGCGACATAGACTCCAGCCGGTTTGGGCTTGCAGGTCAAAAACCCGTTTGCCGTCAGCGCTGTATTCCAAGGTGGAGCTGGACGCGTCTAATAAAATGGAAACGCTTAAATCCCGGCGGGTTTTTAAACTGGCAGAGTAAATTCGTTCGTCGCCGCTGTGGCCGGTGCGGATATCGATGGCCAGGCGCACCATTTGGTCTAATACCAGGTCGTCACCCTGGGGTTGGCCGCGATGGCGTTGAAAGCCCAAGTACAGCCCCGCCAAAGCGCGCTGAAAGGGCAAGTTGCTGCCGCTTAAGGTGCCGGGCTCAAAATTGGATTCCAGCGCGTGGGGGTCGGTTTCTTCCACGCTGACCCAATCGGGTTTGTATTGTTTTTTGTGACAGTCCCATTCGTGATAGCTGTGGGCACCGGCCTCCGCGTGGGCAAAGGCGCTGGGCAAGGTAATATCCATTTCTGAACGTATCGCCATGGCGATGTCCCGAAAGCGTTGCGCAGCGCGACCCGATACCATTTGTGAGCCTGCACTGCCTTCGTCGGACTCTTCCTGACCTGGGGATGAACCCATATCCAGCAAGTCTTGCAGCATTTTGGAGAGAAATGATTCTTTACCTAACGGTGAGGTAAACCACTTCCAGAAGCTGGCTTTTTGGATATTTTCGTCGTCTTCTTCCTCGTCATTTTCTTCTGTGATCATTGCCAGCTGAGCTTCCAGCTCGGCCAGTTTTTGTTCGGTCATGGGTTTGCTGCCGCCCTGGGCATTGCGGCGCAATACCCGCCAAGGACGAAAGCCCCCGTACCATTCCGGGGGCTTTGGCAGGCTTTTTCTGCTTTGGGCTATTTCCAGAGAGGCCTCGGCATTTTGTGGTGTAAAGCCGCTGCGGTAGGGCGCCAGCATGGTTATCAGCTGGGAGGGCAGTCGAGATTCAATTGCCATGCAGCAACGTTCAACTTCCAGTACTAAAAAGCGCTCTGATAACTCGGCCCGACCCAGAATCCGCTGCATGATCTTGTTAGAAAATGCCCCGCCGCTGATTAATGCCGCTTGAATCATGACCTCAATACGGCGGGTAGATAAATCTTCGTGGGCGGGCAAGTAAATACGGTCGCCGTCGCTATAACTGCGGGCCTTGTCTTTCATGACATAGGTAATAGAGACAGGGTGGCCAATGACGGCGGCAGCGAGGATCCGCAATGGCCGGTCGTCATGATCGACGTCTTTTGATACGGGCTGTTTTGCGGTGAGTTTTGCCACGGCGTATCGGCTCAGTCTGCCAGATAAGATTGTATGACTTCTGCCAAGCCGCGCTGCACATCGGCGTCGTCAGTCAGTGGCATTAGCATAGCTGCTCGGGCAGCTTCCCGCGGTGACAAGCCTTCTTGCATCAGCAAGCCAGTCGCCACCAAGGAGCGGGTGGACGACACCTCGGGCAGGGTGCTGTTATCGAGCTTGCGAATGGCGCTGGCGAGCTTGACCAAATCTTTGGCCGCCTGCTCGGTGATACCAGACTCCTGCATCACAATCTTCACTTCGTGATCAAAACCGGGGTAGGTCATTTCTACTGCCACCATGCGTTGGCGGGTAGAGGGTTTGAGATCTTTCAGTACGCTTTGATAACCGGGGTTATACGACACCACCAGCATAAAGTCGTCAGGGGCTTTTAAGGTTTCACCCAAACGTTCAAGGTTCAGCTCCCGGCGGTGGTCGGTAAGGGGGTGAATAACCACGGTAGAGTCGGCCCGGGCTTCAACAATTTCATCTAAGTAGCAGATGGCACCTTCTCTGACCGCGCGGGTAAGCGGGCCATCGACCCAGACGGTTTCGCCACCGGTAAGCAAATAGCGCCCTACTAAATCGGCGGCGGTAATATCTTCGTGACAGGCGACACTGATTAAGGGGCGTCCTAATTTGTGCGCCATATGCTCGACAAAACGGGTTTTACCACAGCCTGTAGGGCCTTTTAGCATGATAGGGAGCTTGCGCCGAAACGCGGCATTGAAGACGTCGATTTCATTGCCGGTAGACAAGTAATAGGGTGCTGAATTATCCGTATTGCTGGCTGTGTCCGATGAACTCATTGTTGACCCTGTCTGGTAGTGAGCTTGCGTGTTACAAACTGGATGCTGTTTTCATTTGCTAAGAACAACGCGTCCGGCTCTGCTAGCAGTGGCTTAAGTAGCAGGTCAGTACGGTATTTATTGAGCATTAAGATTGATAACAGCAGGATTGTCGTTATAAAAAAATCTCAGATCAGTCGGAGATTACATTGATCTCCAACTTGATCTGAGACAGTTCCACCCTTGCGTATTTTGAATTAGTTTATCGCGATTGTTGACCATCGCCCCACCATTATCGCCTATTGGCCAAATCGTGATGAGTGTGTCTAACTAACTCGCAACGGCGGAGATGTTGACAAAAAAGCGAATATTCCGTCAAATCACTAATCTTCTCAAGGTATTCTGTTTTGTAATATATGAACGTCGTTAAATTAAAGAATGTTATCGCCGTCGATCAGTTTGGCTCATTTTCTGCTGCGGCCAAAATTGTTCATCTTACCCAGTCGGCCCTCACCAAGCATGTTGCCGATATTGAACAAGACGTTGGCTTTGCCCTGTTTGAGCGCCACGCCAAAGGTGTGCACGCCACGGCTGAAGGCCGGGCCTTTATCGATAGGGCGACACGGATTGTGGCGGATTTAGAGCAATTGTCCTCTGATACTAAAGCGGGGCATATTCTTGGCGTGCCCAGGCTGCGGGTGGGCATTAGCCCACCATCGCTGGTGTCTTTGCTCAATGCGCCATTGACCAAAGTACTGGAGCGACACCCTGCTATTCGACTGGAGGAAACCGCAGGCTGGGCCGAGCAAACGGTACAGCAATTAAAAAATGGGGATATTGATGTGCTTATCGGCCCCGCTGGGCCTATTCAACAACATAAACAGTTTAAAGTTTATGATCTTGAGCCATTTACGATGTGTTTCTTTGTTCGCAAAGGCCATCCGCTGAGCAAGGTGACTAAACTCCGGGTGGAGCACTTGCACCAATATCCCATTGCCTTGGCCGACCGAAGTGCCGCCACACTGGATTTAATCAATCAGTTGTTTGGGGTGCCGGAAATCCCCCAAGAGAAGCAGGTACACATCATTGGTCACTTTCCCCTGACCTGCAAAATTGTCGCAACGTCTGACACCGTGGGTAATGTGGGCGCGGCATTTCGGCGCGATGAGCTGTTTTGTCAAAAATTTTCGATTCTTGAGTTTGATAGTTTAAAGCCGATTCCGTTGGCGATAGCTTACGACGGCAAACGACAACCCGCGCCGCCCATTTTGGAATTGGTGAATCTGTTGCGGTCTGAGCCGCATTGGGCGCGGGGCGAGTAAAGCGCTTGTCAACTCAAGGATTTATTTAACCTGCTGCTTTGCCAGCTTACGGGCCAGGGTGCGTCGATGCATTCCCAGCCGCCTTGCCGTTTCTGAAATATTAAATCCCGTTTCTGCCAAGGTCTCGTGTATACGCTCCCACTCCAGAGTTTTGATAGAAGTGGCTCGGCCGCGAATCTCGACTTCTACATTACCTTCGGCGTTGTTAAAGGCGGCTTCGATATCGTCGGTGTTTGAGGGCTTGGCGAGGTAGTGACAGGCACCGAGTTTGACGGCCTCGACGGCGGTGGCAATGCTGGCATAACCGGTTAGCACGACAATGATCATCTCGGCGTCGTGCTTATGCAGGGCTTGCACACACACCAGCCCAGAGGCTTCACCATCCAGTTTTAAGTCGACCACGGCGTAGTCTGGGTTGTGGTCTTGGAGCAGTGCCAGTGCTTTTTCTAGTCCATTAGCCGTTAACACTTGGTAGCCTCGGCGTTCAAAGGAGCGGGCCAATGTGCGAGCAAAAGCGGCATCGTCTTCAATAATCAGCAGGGTGGGTGAGTCTAATTTGGCGAGTTCGTCGCTCATGTTTTTGGGGTCAGGCATATTTTTTTGATCAGTCACGGCATCAGGCCTCTTTCAACATCAGGGCATCTAGCGGCAGTTGCAGGCGTATTTCAGCGCCGCCCTCATCACGATTGCTTGCCTGCACTGTGCCGCCCAGTATACGGGCAACATTAAACACCAAAAACAAACCCAGGCCGCTGCCGGGTCGGCCTTTGGTGGACTGATAGGGCTGCCCTAAGTGGTCAAAGACTTGCTGCGCAAAGCCGGGACCTCGGTCGACAACTTGGATGATAAGGGTGTCGTCTTGCCGAAAAACTTCAAGGCTGACCCATTGGGGTGAGGCTTCTAAGGCGTTGTCTAGCAGATTGCAGATGGTTTGTTTGAGCACCGTGTCAGAGGCGATATCGAGGTCTTCGCCAAAGTGGTTTTTAAATTCCAGCTCGGTTACTTTGCGGGTGTGTCGCCATTCATCCACTAATTCTTCAAAAAACTCGCAGATGGTGGTTTCGCCAGAGGACTCGCCACGGGTTTCGCCCGCCGACATTAAAATGCCGCTGACGATGGTTTTACAGCGTTGGATTTGGGCCTGCATCTCTACAATTTCTTCATTCATATCGGGGTCATTGGCAAGGCTGGGCATGCGTCGCCAGTCGCCCAGAATGACCGCAATGGTAGCCAGTGGCGTGCCCAGTTCGTGGGCCGCCCCAGAAGCCAACAAGCCCATGCGCAAAATATGTTCTTCTTCTGCTGCCCGCTGGCGCAATTCGGCCAGTCTGGCATCGTGCTCTTGGCGGGTACGGGTAATGCGATTGATGAAGACCACCAGCAAGGCAGCGGTCAGCATCAGGCAGATGAGCATGCCTTCTAAATAATAGCTGCGAATACCCAAATGATAATCTTGGGGCAGTGCCAGAGGCTGGGCTTTTTCTGCCAGCCACAGAAAGCACAGCGTCGAGATGCCCAGCAGCGAATAGGCATAAGGGGCGGCAAGTAGCACCGCGGCCAAACCGACTTGTAACAGATACAGGTAAACAAAGGGGTTGGTGGCACCGCCACTGAGGTAGAGCTGGGCGGTGAGGGCGGCCATATCCACCAGTAAGCCCATAAACAGCTCAATGGTGCGTACCCGGTGGCGAAAACGCATAGCGAGTTCATTGGCCGCGTTAAACACCGATAACGCAGCCAAAATACTCAACATGGTTTGGAGCGGCAGTTCTACGCCAAAGCCATAATGAGTGACCAGTATGGTTAGCAGCTGTCCCAGCACGGCCATCCAGCGCAGTAATACCAATTGCCGCATATGCTTGCTGAGGGTGTTGCGCTCATTGTCATTGGAGTCGGTTTGGTCGAGGGGGATATCGTTGCCTACTACTCTTGCGGTATCTGTCATTGCTTAGCGCCTACGGATATAGATTGGCGTGTCACGGCTGAGTGTTTTTATACGGGGCATGTGTTGGCCCTTTTTTAGTTTGGCCAGATTAGTCGCGACCGTTTTCATGTGGAGCAGTATACGCCTTGCCGCGTGTTAAGCGCGCTTATCTCGGCGGCCTTGCTCTCGTTTTACCAGTACAGCGGCGCCGATAACCATCAGCGCAAGACCGTACCAGGTAATGGCATAAACCAGATGACTGTTGTGAAATTGGATGATGGTCAGGCCGCCCGTTGGGCCGGGGGCTCCGGGGCTGCCGGGTTGGTTGGCGGCAGCATCAATAAAATAGGGGGCGAGCTGCAGATCTTGGGCCTGGCCAATAGCTTGGGTGTCACGGGAATACCAGCGGTTTTGGCTTGGCTGGTTGTCACGTAGCACGCTGCCGTGTGGTTCGCTAATACGCAGCAGACCCGTTACTTCAACGTTGTTGCTTGGTGCTGGCGTGGGCGTGACGCCTTGATTAATAAACCCCCGGTTGACCAGAATCAGGCCGCCGGATTCACTCCGAAACGGGGTCATGACCCAGTAGCCGCTACCCAGCTCACTGGCACCGACCACCAGGGTGTCGCGGTCGGCAAGAAACTGTCCTTGGAGAGAGAGCTTGCGGTATTCGTCGGCTTCTTGGCTGATTTGCGGCCACTGGCTCTGCTTGGGGGCCGCTTGGGGAGCCGCGTGAGCCCGCTCATTAACCCGCTCAATCAGGTCCAGCTTCCACACCCGACGCTCCAGCTGCCAATTTCCCAATGCAACAAAGCCACAAAAGGCCAGTAGGGCGCAAAGGCTGATTAACAGCTTGGCAGGTCGCCGGGGTGCGGGTGCCGACATGGGCGGGCTTAACTGCCGCTCATCATGGACGGCATCATATTGACATTCATGTGGTACATCACCCAGAGGGAGCCGAACAGAGTAATGAACAGCAAGACCATGGTGAAAATTAGCGACAGCATGGTCCAGCCGCCTTCTGCGTGAAAATTCATATGCAGGAAGTAAATCATATGCACAAGAATCTGCACCACGGCAAAGCCGATGATGACCGCAATGGTGACGTTGCGCGATGGTATGACATCACCCATGACCAGCCAGAATGGCAGTGCTGTTAGCAGTATTGAGGCAAAGAAGCCAATCATGTAACCGCTAAAGGTGCTGTGAGGACCTTCTTCTTCGTGATGGTCGTGGTGTTCGCTATGTTCGCTCATGTCATGGACCCCATCAGGTAAACAACAGTGAAAACGCCAATCCATACCACATCCAGAAAATGCCAAAACATGGATAGGCAAAATAGACGGCGACGGTTGGCACCGGTCAAACCGTGTTTGCGAAGCTGAAATAACAGCGTCACCAGCCAAATGATACCAATGCTAACGTGTAGGCCGTGGGTGCCGACCAGGGCAAAAAAGGCTGATAAGAAACCACTGCGTTGAGGGCCAGCCCCTTGGTGAATCATGTGTTGAAATTCGTACATTTCCACACCGAGAAAGCAAAGCCCGAACACGCCGGTAATGGCCAGCCAAAGCATGGTGCCGCCCAGTTTCTTTTGCTGCATTTGCAGCATGGAGAAACCGTAGGTGATCGACGAGAACAACAGAAATGCCGTGTTTAATGCCACCAATGGCAGGTCAAATAGCTCGGCGCCAGAAGGGCCGCCGGCAAAGTTTTGGCTCAGCACCGCGTAGGTGGCAAACAGGGCGGCAAAGATGAGGCAGTCGCTCATCAGGTAAAGCCAAAAGCCCAGCAAGGTGCCGTTGGCAACGTGGTGTTCGCCGCGTTCTAAAAAATCAATATTGCCGGATTGACCGGGGGCCGATACTGCTGCGGAAGTAGACATCTTAAGCCAGCACCTCGTGTGTTTTGTCTGGGTTTGTCTTGCTTGCGAATTCCGCTTCTACCGCTGCCACCTCATCGGCGGGAATATAGTAGTCGCGGTTGTAGTTAAAAGTATGGACGATGGTGACAATAATCAGCGCCGCAAAAGACAGTCCTGCAAACAGCCACATATGCCAGATCATCGCAAAGCCCAGTGCCGCACTGATACCGGCAAGGATGATGCCCGCTGCCGTGTTTTTAGGCATGTGGATGGGCAGAAAGCCATCTGTGGGACGCTTAAAGCCGTGGGTTTTCATTTGCCACCAGGCATCGTTGTCGTGCACTTTTGGCGTAAAGGCAAAGTTGTATTGGGGTGGCGGTGACGATGTTGACCACTCCAAAGTCCGGCCATTCCAGGGGTCGCCGGTTTCGTCCCGCAGCTCGTCGCGTTTGCGATAGCTCACGTAGAGCTGAATTAAGAAGCAGAGAATACCGATGCCAATTAAGACGGCGCCGACCAAGGCGATCTGGAACCAGATTTGAATAGACGGATCGTCAAAGTGACTCATGCGCCGGGTGACACCCATCAGGCCCAACACATACAGCGGCATAAAGGCCAGGTAGAAGCCGATTAACCAGCTCCAAAACGAGGCCTTGCCCCAGAACGGATCCAGCTTGTAGCCGGTGACTTTGGGGTACCAGTAAGTGATGGCCGCAAAGACGCCAAAGATGACGCCGCCGATAATCACATTGTGAAAGTGGGCGATCAAAAACAGGCTGTTGTGCAACACAAAATCTGCCGGGGGCACGGCCAACAAGACGCCGGTCATACCACCGATAACAAAGGTCACCATAAAGCCGAGGGTCCACAACATGGGCACATCAAATTGAATGCGGCCCCGGTACATGGTGAACAGCCAGTTGAAAATCTTCGCCCCGGTGGGGATGGAGATGATCATGGTGGTGATGCCAAAGAAGCTGTTAACGGTGGCCCCTGAGCCCATGGTAAAGAAGTGATGCAGCCACACTAAGTACGACAGGATGGTAATAACCAGGGTGGCGTAAACCATGGACGAGTAGCCGAACAGGCGCTTACCGCTGTAAGTGGAAACGATTTCTGAGAACACCCCAAACACCGGCAGAATCAGAATGTAGACCTCGGGGTGACCCCAAATCCAGATCAGGTTGACGTACATCATGGCGTTGCCGCCAAGATCGTTGGTAAAGAAATGGAAGTCTAAATAGCGGTCTAGTGACAGCAGCGCCAGTACCGCGGTGAGTACTGGGAAGGCGGCCACGATAAGGATGTTGGTGGCCAATGCCGTCCAGGTAAAGATGGGCATTTTCATCATGTTCATGCCCGGCGCCCGCATCTTGACGATGGTGACGACAAAGTTGATGCCCGATAACAGGGTGCCCACCCCGGCAATCTGCAGGGACCAGATATAGTAATCTACTCCCACCCCCGGACTCTGTAATATCCCCGTTAGCGGCGGATATGCCAGCCAGCCAGATTTGGCAAACTCGCCGATAAACAGCGATACCATAATCAGTACGGCACCGGCAGCGGTCATCCAGAAACTGAAGTTATTCAAAAAGGGGAAGGCGACATCTCGGGCGCCGATTTGCAGCGGCACAATGTAGTTCATCAGGCCGACCACAAAGGGCATGGCCACAAAGAAAATCATGATGACGCCGTGGGCGGTAAAGATCTGGTCGTAGTGTTCTGGCGGTAAATAGCCGGTGGAATCACCAAAAGCCATGGCCTGATGAATACGCATCATGATCGCGTCGGCAAAGCCTCGCAGCAACATGACGATGCCCAGAATCATATACATCACGCCAATGCGTTTATGGTCGATGCTGGTAATCCATTCTCGCCACAGATAACCCCACACTTTGTAGTAGGTCAGTGCTGCCAGCAACGCGCCGCCACCGAGGGCCACCATAGCGAAGGTCGCGATGATAATCGGGTCGTGGAAGGGGATGGCGTCCAAGCTGAGCCGGCCAAAAATAAGCTTGCTGAGTTCGAATTTATCAGACATGAGGATACTGGCGCTCTGTCGGTGAATGGGGCGTATTAAAATGAGGTGTCGTGATGCTAGCCAGCGCGTAGGCGCTGATATAACTAATGGCTTGCATGGGGTGCCTCGTGCTTATCTGCGGCCGATTTGTCATGTTTTTTATCATGACCGGCGTGATGGCTATTACCGTGGCTCATCATGTCTTTCATGCAGATGGTGCCGGGTACAACGCAGCGATTAAGAATTTTGTCGTATAGCTTGGGGGCGACACGGCTGTAGTACTGAACTGGGTTGTATTCGCTGGGTTTTTCAAGCTCGCCATAAACCTGACGGCTGAGCGGTTCGCCTTGGGTTTTGACCTTGTTCACCCACTTATCAAAACGTTTTTCGCTCATGCCATGAAATTTGAAGCGCATGCCGTTAAAGCCGGCGCCGGAATAGTTGGCAGAGAAACCGTCGTAGGTGCCGGTTTCGTTAATCACCGCGTGGAGCTGGGTTTCCATGCCGCCCATGGCGTAGATTTGCCCCGCCAGTGCCGGAATATAAAACGAGTTCATCATGGTGGTGGAGGTGATTTTAAATTTAATAGGTCGATCGACTGGCGCGGCCAGCTCATTGACCACGGCGATACCGTGCTCCGGGTAAAAGAACAGCCATTTCCAGTCCATGGCGACCACCTCGACCACCAAGGGCTCAGTGCCTTCGGGAACCGGTTGGTCTTTGCTGATGCGGTCTATTGGTCGGTAGGGGTCCAGCTGGTGGGTGCTGACCCAAGTCAGGGCCCCTAGGGCTATAATGATGGCCAGCGGCGCGGCCCAGATAACCAGCTCCAACAGTGTGGAGTGGTCCCACTCGGGGTCGTAGGTCGCCTCTTTATTGGAGGCGCGATAACGCCAGGCAAAAAGCAGTGTCAGTACAATGACAGGCACGACAACAATGAGCATGAGAATTGTCGCCCATACGATCAAGTCTGCTTGTTGCGAGGCAATATCACCGGACGGTGACATGACTACGGCATCGCAACCGGCTAGCAGAAAAGTCGAACTGACGGCCAGGAAAATCATGCTTTGGGTTCTGGAAATAGGCATCGCCACTCGCATATCCGGATGTTAGTAGGAGAGAGGGTGAACTCTAAGCTAAACGGCAGTGAGAGAGAATTGGACAATTTGTCCTATGGTCGCCTCGATGCAATCGGAGTAGTCTTTCCAATATTACCGCTTCTCAATTGGATACCGCCACGCCATGGCCAGTACGACTAACTCAGTTTCAGCCAACAATTTGCAAACTCCCGCAGGGCATTCGCCTGTTGCCCCAGGCGAAATCGCCATCGGGGTTGTTGTAGGCCGAGCCTCGGAACACTTTGATTTCTTTGTGTTTGGCATGGCCTGCGTGCTGGTGTTCCCCGGTGTGTTTTTTCCCTTTGCAGATCTTCTGGAGGGGATACTCTACGGTTTTGCCATTTTCTCTATGGCCTTTGTGGCGCGCCCCTTTGGTACCGCCATGTTTATGGCCATTCAACGCCGTTGGGGCCGCAGTGTAAAGCTCACTACTGCGCTGTTTTTATTGGGGACTGCCACAGCGGGTATTGCTTTTTTGCCCAGCTACGAAACCATTGGCGGCGTATCCATCTTTTTGCTGGCGATGTTCCGAGTGCTGCAGGGGTTTGCGCTGGGCGGTTCTTGGGACGGGCTGCCGTCGTTATTATTGCTGAATGCGCCACCGTCCAAGCGCAGTTGGTACGCGATGATCGGCCAGCTCGGCGCGCCGACCGGTTTCTTAATTGCCAACCTGTTGTTTCTGTATTTAATTAGTAGCGTCACCATTGAAGACTTTCAGTCCTGGGCCTGGCGTTACCCCTTCTTTGTCGCCTTTGCTATTAACGTGGTTGCCTTGTTTGCCCGGTTGCGGTTGGTGTTGACCGAAGAGTACACCTTGGCCCTGGAAGAGAGTGAACTGGAACCTATCAGCACGCGAGAAATGCTAGACAAGCAAGGGCCCAATGTTTTTCTGGGGGCCTTTGCCTCTCTGGCCAGCTATGCCTTGTTTCATATTGTGACGATTTTCCCTCTGTCCTGGATCGCATTTAGCGAATCCCAGACCATCTACCGGGTACTGACTATTCAGATCTTTGGTGCCTGCGTCGGGATTGTGGCCACCATTGCCTCGGGCTATATCGCCAACCGGATTGGTCGCCGCACCACTGTCGGCTTAATGGCGGTGTTGATTGGCGTGTTTGCCCTGTTTGCGCCGTTGCTGATGAATGGCGCAGCGTGGATGCAAAATACCTTTATTCTGGTGGGCTTCGCTTTGCTGGGCGTGTCCTATGGTCAGGCTTCTGGCACCTTGACCGCCAACTTCGAGCGACGCTTCCGCTATTCTGGGGCGGCACTAACCTCCGATTTGGCTTGGCTGTTTGGTGCTGCTTTTGCGCCGCTGGTTGCGTTGGGGGTCTCTGTACATTTCGGCCTGTCAGCGGTAAGTCTGTACCTGCTTTCAGCTGCAGTGTGTACCTTGGTCGCGCTGCGTATTAACCGTCAGCTTGAAGCGGCTGATTCTGATTAGTCGCTTTGCTCTTACATTTCAACTTTCTACATTATCTCGCTAAGCCGCCGTTTATTATGGGCGGCTTAATGCGGTCTGCCTTCTGAAGATAGTATTACTTCTCGCGGGACATCATTTGCTGGGAAGTGATGCGTAGGGTATCGAGTTCTTTTTTTAAGAACTCAATTTTTTCATCAAGGCTGACGTTACGGGGCATTTCCTTGTGAATCGCATTGTGGCGGATACTCAAAAATTCCTGCGCGCTGAGTTTTGGCAGCGTATCTAAATTAGAGAAGCTTGCCACTTTGCTATTGTAGCGGCGAACAGGGATGCGCTTTACCGGTGTTGCGGGATAGATATTTCTTCGACCACGGTCATCGTTTGAATCGTACATCTTCATGGCCTCTTGTTCTGATAGGTCAATAAAAACGTTTATAAAGACGGATATTGCCCGCGTCTAGGCGGCTAAGCTCGTCGGTGCTTTTTGATTGTAGACGTGTTTTGTTTCACTTTATTTGTTTGCTGGCAGCCTAGTGCTGACGAGACCAGCGGCCAGCGGCGGCGCCATTCAGACAGTTGGTTGCTGAGTAACGGGGGTGATACCAAGGCTCCCTGAGCGAAGTGATTTCCCAGCGAGGCCACGGCTTGCCAAGCTGCGGCGTCGTTAATACCGTCAAATACAACGTAGCAGCCAGATTTAGACCAGTCGTTTAGTGACTTACTCAGCGTTAGATGATGTCCCGCTGCCGCATCGGCAATCAGCACAGACTGATTGAGTTTTATCAGATCCAGCGGGATAAACTCCGGTGAAGCTTCAGGAATTTTGTTCATTTCGCTGTGTTGTACCGACAGTGCAACACCACTGCGTTTTAATGTTTGTATTTGGCGCATTTTTTCCGGCGATATGCGGCCGTTTTGGGGAAGACATATCCCAATCACCAGGCAAGAAAGTGGCACCTCAGATTGGAGTGCACAGGCCTGTAGGGTATCGATGAGCTCTCGGTTAATATCTTGTGTGTGCAAAGACAAGAAAATAGGGGTGTATTCATTTTGTTTATGGAGCGCTTCCATCCCTGCAAAAACCTTGGCAATCGCACTGTCTATAAAAATTTGTGCCAGCTTTGGCTTGCTGTTTCTGACCTGAGTAATGACGGGATGACTAAAGGCATAGTCACGATCTTGCTGGCGGGCAAATGCTTCAAGAGCCACCAGTCGCCCATTTTGCATATCCACAATGGGTGAGAACGATAAATCGAATTTATTAACATTAAATGCGGCAGTGTTTTGTAAGTCTGTGCTGCTCGCCTTGAGGTCAGTTGCCATGTTGCTCCGTGCGCTATTTCTAGATGCTGATCTCTCAGCGTATGATGAGTAGTTTCGTTACTTTTCCAGTCTAGTGAGTTGGATTTGTATCGGAACGAGTTTGATTAAAGCTGCTTCAAAAGCTAGATACCACCATCAGGATATTACTTCGTATTGTTTATAGATCTATGACAAATTTCGTTTTTGTGATCGCCCATTGAGACTCAAATTTCCAGAGAAAATTCCCGGTTAAACCATCAATATGTGATGGTCGCCACATGCTTTAGAATGTGATGGTCGCCACATGCTTTAGACTAAGCAAAAATCGTGACGTTTTTATGAGAGCGGAACGAGATAAAGGTCTCTGGATTTATTGCATCTAGCTTTATAGCTGTGACTAACTTTATAGATGCGACTTTGCCGGTAATGCTCTTAGGGCTTGCAGATAGCAAGCTTGGCAGAGCTTAATTGAGGTAGACGCAGAATTTGGAACAGCATCAGCCGTGTTACCGGTAATAAAAGGCAGGAATTATGATGAAAAAGCGTGAACAACACCGGGTCGCAGTAATAATTAAACACCATAATGACTACTTGGTGTGTCAGCTCCCCGGTAAAACATCTAGCTCAAAGTGGGAGTTCCCAGGGGATCATATTCGTGATGGCGAAGCCCTTAGTGATGCCGCCCGTCGCATTGCAGAAAAAAAACTGGGTATGTCGGTAAGCAAGGTGGGCGATGTCGTGTTTGCTGCCGACGAGGCGTTTGTCCCCTTGAAAGAAAGTTTTTTTGAAGTCGACGCCACCGGCCCCGTTAATGCGCCAGCGTATACCGACAGTGCTTGGTGCTCTCTAGATGACTTGCTCAAACTGGATATGTGGCTACTGGATAAAACCGTGGTAGATATTTTGCGTAATGGTAGCCATTAGTATTGAGTACGGGTTTTGTAGTAACGGACTGATGAGCGGCTAAAAGGGAGTTAACAGAGTGAGATGAGTGCCATCCTCCGTTAAATTAATGGGGTAGAGCCGGAGAGTCTCTAAACCCAGTTCTCGGTTCGGAGTCCTTTCACTCGCTCGAATTCACCGAGATTATTGGTGACAAGAACCAATCCCTCACTTCGGGCGTGGCCTGCAATATGTAGATCGTTGACGCCAATCACCTTACCCTCGCGCTCCAGGTCGGCACGAATATCGCCATAATGCCCCGCTGCTTTGGCCCCATATTCCAGCACCTCTAGCCGTGAAACAAAGTCCTCCAATGCCTGACGGTTTTGTTCCGGCCTGGTACTTTTCTCCACGCCATGAAGAAGCTCCGCCAGGGTGATAGTGCTAAGGCAAAGCTGACCCGCGTGGGCGCCGAAGGTCGGCATGATCTCTATCGGACGGCGCTTGATAACATAGATAGCAATCTTGGTATCTAGCATGTGCTTGAGCATTTAAAACGCTCCCCTCGGCGTTTGATCCTGGCTCGCCCGCTCATCCATAAAATCATCGGTTACGGCCTCGCCCTCCAGGAAAAAGCTATCCCAGGTATTCTCGAGCGGCGAAATGATCCGGTCTTTGCCCTGAACCCGAACGTTTACTTTCTTGATTCCATCAGGAAAGCGTGAATCAGCCGGAAGTCTAACTGCCTGGGTGCGGTTGTTTTCAAATACGGTGCCTGTAGACATAGAAATCTCCTAGATCTTGTATATAGCTAGCGTATATAGCTATTCGGTTGGGGCGATGTACTACCGATCTTACCTTATAATCAAGGTGATAATATTGGAATGGAAATGAGCCAGCCGGTAGAGCCACATATTTGTCGTCATCCCGGACGCCATCAGGCGATCCGGGATCCAGCATCGGAGTAAGGTATTTACTAAGGCGGAGGTGTATCGCACCGAGGTTGACTGGATACCGGCTTAAAGCCGGTATGACGAGAGAGATGAGTGCCATCCCCCGTTAATGGGGTAGAGCCGGTAGAGCCCAGTTTCTTAGGGTAGGGTATAAAGTGGTGGGCCCACCAGGACTTGAACCTGGGACCTGCCGATTATGAGTCGGATGCTCTAACCAACTGAGCTATGGGCCCTTCATGTGCAGCTTGTCTCAAGGACCGCTGTTTTGAAGTGGGCGCATTATAAAGGTGGATTGCGACCAATGCCAGCACCGGGCGGTGAGAGTTTTACGCCAGGCTTGTGGCGTGGGGTGTGGTAATTCTGCAGTGTAGTGCCATAATCGTTCGCCAATCTTGCCAAATATTTGGGGGCTGTCCTTGGCTGATAAAGACCGCATATTTAAAGCCTATCTCGATGACCTTAATCAATCATTGCAGGCGCCGTTGCAATCCATGTCTGCTTATACTGAGGCCTTGTTAGAGCATCCCACGGTGGCGGTGAATCAGTCGCTCAGGGACGATGCGCAGCGTATTTCTACTGCCTTGGATGAGATGATGCAAACCTTGGCGTCTTTGTATGAGCTGGCGCCGGGGGATGAAGTGGCGGTGTCGCGGATGCGGCATGATTTGCGCAATGCCATTGGTGTTGTTGATGGCTATGGTGAGATGCTGCGGGAGGATTGTGGTGAGGATGAAGTTCAGCATTTTCTGGGCTTGATACAGCGGCAATCTCGGCTCTTTCAAGAGCGGCTTGAGAGCTTTTCTTTACGGCGGGAGTCGCCTTCTCGCAAAGACCCTATTGCCGGTATTTTCCGCAGTTTTAAGCGCGGTGTGATTCGCGAAGACGGTCAGCAGCTTAACGGCACAATTCTGGTGGTTGACGACAATGATAGTAGCCGGGAGTTATTGGCGCATCAGCTGCAGCGCCAAGGTCATTTGGTGATAGAGGCAAGTAGTGGCGCCCGGTGTTTAGAGGTGATGCGCAGTGCCGGGCCCGATTTGCTGTTGTTGGATTTGGTGATGCCAGATATGAATGGTTATGAGGTATTACAAACCATTCGTGCAGACGATAACTTGCGGCACATTCCGGTACTGATTATTAGCGGTATGCAGGATGAGGCTGGGGCGGTGCATTGTATCGATGCCGGCGCCAGTGATTATCTGCTTAAGCCCATTAATGCCACGTTGCTTAAAGCGCGGCTAGATGCTCTGCTGGAAACCAAAAGCTGGCGTGATCGTGAGCGTGAGTATTTGGCCGAATTGGAAAAGAGTCAGCGCTTTATTCGTAAAGTGTTTGGCCGGTATCTCTCTGATGAAATTGTCCAGCGTCTACTAGATGATAATGACGGCCTTCAGCTGGGTGGTGAGCGTCGTAAAGTCACCATTCTGATGGCGGACATCCGGGGGTTCTCAGGTATTAGTCAGCAGCTTAATCCTGAGCAGTGTGTACAGCTGTTAAATAATTATTTGGCGGTGATGACCGAAGTCATTCAGCGGTTTCGGGGCACGGTCGATGAGTTTGTTGGCGATGCCATTTTGGCGATCTTTGGCGCGCCGGTGAGCGATAACGATGACTGCGACCGAGCGTTGGCTTGTGCGGTGGCCATGCAATTGGGCATGAGTGATGTTAATGAGCGTAATCGCCGAGATGGTTTACCGCAATTAGAAATGGGGATCGGCTTAAATACAGGCGATGTGGTTGCTGGCAATATTGGCTCCGAGCTGCGTTCTAAATATGGGGTGGTGGGGCATAACGTCAACCTGACATCTCGAATAGAGTCCTGCACGATAGGGGGACAGATATTGGCGGCACCCAGCACGCTGGATGATACGGCGCTGCAGGTGTTGCGGGGTAAGACGGTGACGGTTGCTGTAAAAGGTGCAGAAAAGCCGTTGGCCTTGTCGGAAATTCTGGGTGTGGGTTTGCCCTACGATTTGATTTTAGATCGTCAACAGAGTCCGTGGCAGACGTTGGCTGCGCCATGGCCGCTGTCGGTGATTGTTATGAGCGGTAAGCAACTGGCGGGTGAGCCGTTGCCTTGCGAATTGGTGGCTTTTGCGGATCATACTTTGCAGATAGTTTGTGAAGCGCCGTTAAAATTATTGGCTGATATTCAGTTAAGCGGTTTGGCAAAAAATAAAGTGATATACGCTAAGGTCACTGCTGTAGAGGCTGATTATTACGAAGTGGCTTTAACCTCGTTGAGCGATGATTTGCTCGGGGCATTAAGTGAATTAAAAAAGCCTGCGTTGTAAGGGAGTAACCATAGGCTATGGCGAAGCTATTATTAGTTGAAGACAATGAAATGAACCGGGATATGCTCAGCCGTCGTTTGGGGCGCAAGGGCTATGATGTCATTGTGGCGGTAGATGGCGAACAGGGCTTGTCGATGTGCCGTGATAGCCAACCAGATTTAATGCTATTGGATATGAGTTTACCGGTGAAGGATGGCTGGCAGGTCGCCTCTGAAATGAAAGCCGATACGGATTTAAAGGCGGTGCCAATTATTGCCTTAACGGCCCATGCAATGGCGGATGATCGCCAGCGGGCGTTGGCTGCTGGCTGTGATGACTACGACACCAAGCCGGTCGATTTACCACGGCTATTGGGCAAAATAGAGGCGTTGCTGAATTGCACGGAATGAGTTTTACCCGCCGTTTAACCCTGTCTTTTGTGGCCATTTTGATGTTGTCACTGATCAGTGTGTTAATTCAAATTTGGAGTAACGACACGCGTCGCCGCAATGTTTGGATGCTGCAACACGTTATTCGCGCCCAGTCTCAAGTCAATAGTTTTAGCCAGCGCTTATACACTACGCATCGCAAAGTGTTGGTGATAGACGCGTTGTCCCAATCGGTGGCTGGAAACAGTATCAGCAACGAGGAACGTCAGGAAATATTGGCATCTTTGCGAGAGTTGCGGGAGATGCAGGAGGAGCTAAATAGGGATCTTCAAGAGTATCTCGAAGAAGGGAATTATCAGCTGCTTAGTGCGGAGCCTTTATTGGCAGCGTGGCAACGCTATCTTGATGACGGCAAGCCGATTGATTCCGACCGGCTGATTCGGATTTACGAAGAGTTAAGTAGCCGTCTCAGTTCTGATGAATGGTATTTGCTGAATCGCTCAGACGAAATTAATGCCCGTTTGAAAGATGTGGTAAGCCTGACAAACAAAATTGCCCTCGGCGTATTTGTGTTTACGCTGCTGATTACTTTTTTGCTTGGCTACTACATTACCCGCTATACCCGCCGTTCTATTCGCCAGTTACAGCGTGGCACTTCGGAGTGGGGGCAAGGGAATATGGACTACAATATTCCCGCCATGGGCCACGATGAATTTGGCCAATTAGCAGACTCCTTTAATGACATGGCCTTGAACCTGCGGGCGGCAATGGGTCGAGTCAGGGAGGCGAGCCGTCGAGCTGATGCGGCAAACCAGGCGAAAAGTGGGTTCTTGGCGAATATGAGTCATGAGCTTCGCACGCCGATGAATGCGATTATCGGCTATTCCGAAATGCTGCTGGAAGAAATTGAAGAAGAGAGTGATCTCAGCGCTGATGCCTTACAGCCAGACCTGGAAAAAATTCAGGCTGCGGGCAAACACCTTTTGACCTTAATCAATGATGTACTAGATATTTCCAAGATTGAGTCGGGTCGAATGGCGGTATTTTGGGAGGACGTGGATATCAGTGGTGTGCTGGCGGATATTGAATCTACGGCCGAGCCGCTGATGGCAAAGAATAATAATCGCTTTCGGTGTCACTATGATTTGCCTAACCCGGTATTGCGCACAGACGTTACCCGCTTGCGGCAAATCCTGTTAAATCTATTAAGCAATGCTGCCAAATTTACCCAAAATGGTGCGGTAGACCTGACCGTAAAAGAGCTGAATGACTCTGGGGAGCGGCTGTTATTTGTTGAGGTGAAAGACACGGGCATTGGCATGACCCCAGAACAGTTGGAGCGGATTTTTGACGCGTTTGTGCAAGCGGATTTATCCACCACAAAGCAATACGGTGGTTCGGGGCTGGGGCTGACGATCTCGAAGAAATTTGCGGAGTTAATGGGCGGCAGTATTCGTGCAGAAAGCACGGTGGGTGAGGGGGCGAGTTTCGTTCTGCGTTTGCCCTTGGTGCAGCAAGCATTAGGCTTGCAAGAAGAGCTGGGCGAAGGTGATAGCAGTAAAGGCGAGGTGTTGGTTATTGATGATGATCCCGCTGCATTGGATTTGGCTCGCCGGGTGTTGGGTAAAGAAGGGTATCGGGTGCGTATTGCAGACTCGGGTCCCAAGGGTTTGGCGTTGGCCAGAACGATTAAGCCCGATTTGATTGTATTGGATGTCATGATGCCGGGAATGGATGGTTGGCAGGTTTTGCATTCCTTGCGAGGTGATTCAGAACTGGCTGAAATTCCGGTGTTGATGCAATCTATGCTCAATGAGCGAGATTTGGGATTGCTGCTGGGGGCCAATGAGTATCTGGTGAAGCCGGTAGAAAAAACCGACCTGACCACTGCAGTGCGCGATTTACTGCCCGCTTCGGCGGTGGGGAATTTGTTGCTGGTAGAAGATCAGCCGATTCTCGAAAATACGATTTCAGCGCTGCCGGGGGCCGAGCACTGGGCTGTGTACAGTTCTGGAGATCTTCGGCGGGTGGGCAGCCTATTAGATGAATTGCCGTGGCAGCTGGTTGTTATTGGTCGCCATGCCGATGAAGAAGGAATTAGCCGCTTGCTGGACCGCTTGCACGATGAGCAATGGCGGCGAGTGCCGGTGATGTTGGCACGAACCGAGTCTGATCACCAAAGCCTCAATGATCAGTTGGCGCATTATCTTAATGCTCTGGGTGATAGGCCTAAAACAGAGAGCGACAGACCTAAAACAGATAGTGATTAATATGCTTGTTTTGGGGGCTTGTAGATTATTGCAGAGTAATGCGGCGCAGCCGTTCCAGTGCCGTTTCCAACCCTTTGACACGATTCTGCAAGGCGCTGATTTCGGCCTGTTGCTTGACACCCGCTTGCTTTAGCTGGGTGAGCAATACGGTGTTTTCTAGCAGCTGTTGCAAGCTATTAAACTGCAAACGCTGGGCGCTATTGTGGCTTAATGTGGCGTTTAGCTGGTCCATCATTTCAATCGCGGCATTCATATCAAAACCTGGGTTGTCAGGCTTTAAGTACAAGATCGTTAAGCTGATTAACGCGTGCTGTCGCAATGCGGAATTTTGTTGCGGGGCTGCCGCTACTGAAAGATAGAGCTTCTCTGCTTGAGTGTAATTACCTTCGCTGACCGCATTATTGGCTGCATTAAAGGTATCTGCGGGGTTAGCTGGGGGATGAGCTGCTGTCGGCTTAGGGCTTGCTGCTGCCTTGGCTTGTGGCGCTGGGCTTGAGTTGGGCGAAGGGGCGGAATTGTCAGAGTTAAGGCTACCGTTAAAGCTGCTGCAGCCGCTTAAGCCAACAGCCAGTGCCAGTAACATAGCGTGAGAGCGAATTGCCAAAGCACACTCCATCGAGGTAGGCGTTATATCGTTAGGCAATAAGCCCCCGGCAGGCGGGGGCGTATTTGCTTACTCGTCCAGGAAGCTGCGCAGATGATCTGAGCGGGTGGGGTGACGAAGCTTGCGTAGGGCTTTAGCTTCAATTTGACGGATACGTTCCCGAGTAACGTCAAACTGCTTACCCACTTCTTCCAGCGTGTGGTCGGTATTCATATCAATACCAAACCGCATCCGCAGGACCTTGGCTTCACGTGCGGTCAAGCCAGACAGTACGTCGCGGGTCGCTTCGCGCAGGCCTTCGCCTGTGGCTGAATCCACCGGTGAAGAGATGGTGCCGTCTTCAATAAAGTCGCCTAAATGCGAATCTTCATCATCGCCAATGGGGGTTTCCATTGAGATAGGCTCTTTGGCGATTTTGAGGACTTTACGGACTTTGTCCTCAGGCATTTCCATGCGCTCGCCCAGCTCTTCTGGCGTAGGTTCGCGACCCATTTCCTGAAGCATCTGCCGTGAAATACGGTTGAGCTTATTGATGGTTTCAATCATATGCACCGGAATACGGATGGTGCGGGCCTGGTCCGCAATAGAGCGGGTAATAGCCTGACGAATCCACCAGGTAGCATAGGTTGAGAACTTGTAACCGCGGCGATATTCAAACTTGTCTACGGCTTTCATCAACCCGATATTGCCTTCCTGAATCAGATCCAGAAATTGCAGGCCACGGTTGGTGTACTTTTTGGCAATAGAGATAACCAAGCGCAGGTTGGCTTCGACCATTTCTTTTTTGGCGCGACGAGCGCGGGCTTCGCCAATTGAAATGCGGCGGTTTATCTCTTTAATGTCAGAGATAGTCAGGTCTTGACGCTCTTCTATAATGCCAATTTTGCTTTGAATACGGGCAAGCACATCCTTGTAGTCCGCCAGATTCGGGTATTCCTTCATCTGCTCGGTTACCCACTTGGGGTTGGATTCGTTGCCTTGGAAGCTGCGAATAAACGCTTTGCGCTCCATGCCGACGTTCTTAATGCTGATCACCATGATTTCGCGCTCTAGGGCACGAATGGAACTCAGCGTAGTGCGAACTTCTTCAACTAATGGCTCGAAAAGAGCTGGTGTCAGTTTAAAGAATTTAAAAATTTCAGCTAACTCGGCCAGCTCTTTAACGGTCTGTTTGCTGTAACGACCATTTTTGGCAAGGCTTTTTTCGACCTTGTCATACTGTTTTTGCATGGCGCCAAAACGCCGCGCCGCTTCTTCGGGGTCTGGGCCAGAAGGCGTTTCATCGTCGTCGTCACTGCTTTCGGCGGCTGCAGCAGCTTGAGCTTGGGGCGAGGGTACGTTGTCTTCGGGGTTCAGGTAGCCATTAATGATGTCGCCAAGGCGGCGCTCTTCGGTGGCGACCTTGTTGTACTCACCCAAAATGCCAGCGACCACACCGGGGTAGTAAGACAAGGCAGCCATGACTTCACGGATGCCTTCCTCTATACGTTTGGCGATAACTATTTCGCCTTCACGGGTCAGCAGTTCAACCGTACCCATTTCCCGCATGTACATCCGTACGGGGTCAGTGGTCCGACCGGTTTCGGTCTCGACTGCAGCCAGTGCGGCGGCAGCCTCGGCGGCGGCGATATCGTCTGGCGAATCGCTGCCTGCCATGATCAGGGTATCTTCATCGGGGGCATGCTCAAAGACCTGGATACCCATGTCGTTGATCATCTGGATGATTTCTTCCACCTGATCCGGATCAGAAATATCTTCCGGAAGATGGTCATTCACCTCAGAGTAGGTTAAATAACCCTGCTCCTTGCCTTTGGCAATGAGTTGTTTGAGGCGAGATTGATGATTAGCGTCACTCATTCTGGCAATGTACTCGTGGGCTGAGGGTTAAAAAAATAGCCGCGAATTATACTGCATCCGCCTAGTGTAGGACCAGTAAAATTCCAGCTCGTTCTTGGTGCGTTTACCGTTTATGCCGTTGTTGCAGCATTTCTTGGATCGCTGTTAGGCGCTTTTTTTGCTCTTCATCAAGTTGAGCGTAGTTTGCGCTTTGGCTTTTGTCGACTTTCTGACCAGCTTCTTTAGCTGTTTGAGGCTTGTTTGTTTGAGATAGTGCTTGGAGTTGTTCCAGCTCGTTCTGTAGATATTGGGCCATTTTTTGTTTTTCCAAGTGCTTGAGCACATCAAAAAATGCCGCGCTGGCGAGGTCATCGTTTAGAGAGGGGCCCAGCAGCTCAATGGTTTTTAGGGCTTGGGTTAATTCTTCGTATTCAGGCTGGCCGTGCCAGTAACCCAAAATGGCGGCGGTATTGGTGTCCGGGCGCCTGCGGAGCAGCTGACTCAAGTCTTTGAGTAAGGTGGCGGCTTTGGAGCCCTCAATGTCAGGAAGGGTCGCCGCTTCGCCGCTAACCATGCAGCGCGGGTTGAATAAAAGCATGGCCAAGGCAAACTGCAGTGGATCCCGTTGGCCTTTGGGCAGCTTTGCAACCAGTGCCCGATCGGCCCGGCGGGGCTTGGGGGCGGCAGCGGCATTTGAGTCGGTGGGCGCCTCAGGAGTCGCGACCGTTTGCTGATTCGCAATGAGCTGATCGAGGGCGTTGCGGCTTAAGCCTGTGCGCTGGGCCAGATCGTCCTGCATGAGCTGGCTGAATACGCCCTCGGGTAGCAGAGCCAGCATCGGCGCTGCCAGCTTTGCCAGTCGGGCCCGGCCCTCCATGGTGTCTGGGTCTGCTTGACTGCGAAAGTTGTCAAAAAAGAAAGTTTCTAGGGGCGTCGCTTGAGCAAGCAATTTATGAAAGCCGCTGCTGCCTTGGGTTCTTACCAGGCTGTCGGGGTCTTCGCCGTCGGGTAAAAATAAAAACCGAATCTGGCGGCCATCTTCCATGGCGGGGAGGGCATTTTCCAGTGCGCGCTGGGCTGCACGGCGACCTGCATCATCGCCATCAAAGCAAATAACGACTTCATTGCAATAGCGAAAGGCGGTGCGGAGGTGATCGGTATTGCTGGCGGTGCCCAGTGTCGCGATGCCAGTGTTAATGTCGTGTTGAGCTAGGGCGACAACGTCCATGTAGCCTTCGACAATCACGAGCTGTTCCAGGTGGCGATTGCGCTGTCTGGCTTGATATAAACCGTAGAGCTCGCGGCTTTTATGGAAAATGTCGGTTTCTGGGGAGTTCAGGTATTTGGGTTTGTCGTCGCCCAATACCCGGCCGCCAAAAGCGATGATACGGCCACGGTTGTCCCGAATCGGAAACATAATCCGGTCGCGAAAGCGGTCATACACTTTACCGTCTTCCCGCTCGACCAGCATGCCCGCGTCCATCAGCTGCTGGCGCTGTTCTTCGCTGCTGCCAAAGGCTTTAAGCAAGCCGTCCCAACCGGGTGGGGCGTAGCCGATATCAAAATCTCGGGCGATGCGACCGCTGAGGCCGCGGCTCTTGAGATAGTCGATGGCGCGGCTGGCTTGGGGATGGTCCCGCAGTTGCTGTTGGTAGTGTTTGCCAATCTGATCCATCAAGTCGTAGATGGTGCGTCGGCGCTGTTGCTTGGCGGCTTGGCGGGGGCTGAGTTCTTCGCGGGGAACTTCAAGCCCCGCGCTGGTGGCCAGATTTTCTACCGCGACCGGAAAATCGTGGCGCTCGTAGTCCATTAAAAAGCCGACGGCATTGCCGCTGGCACCACAGCCAAAGCAGTAATAGAACTGTTTGTCAGGGTTGACGCTAAATGAGGGGGTTTTCTCATCGTGGAACGGGCAGCGGGCCGTGTAATTGCGGCCGGCTTTTTTCAAGGGCACTCGACGATTTATAACGTCGACGATATCCACTCGGGCGAGGAGGTCGTCGATGAAATACTGTGGAATGAGTCCTTTGGCGGCCACGTAGGAGCTTCCGTTAACGGTAAGGAGAAAATCGTATCACAGGCTCCGGAAATTCCGGCAATTTACCGTAGCGTTGCGAGCTTATTGCAAGCTGGCTTTAATTTGCTTGCTGACGGCGGCCATATCGGCTCGACCTTGAAGTTGGGGTTTGAGAATCCCCATGACTTGCCCCATGTCTTTCATGCTGCTGGCGCCAGTTTGGGCGATGGCATCATTAATCAGTTCTGCCAGTTCGGCGTCACTGAGCGGGGTGGGCATAAACGTCTGGATAACGTCCATCTCAAAACGTTCTATGGCGGCAAGTTCTTCCCGGCCAGCATTTTCGTATTGGGTGATGGAGTCTCGGCGCTGTTTGCACATTTTATCTAAAATGGCCAGCACGCGAGCATCGTCGATATCGATGCGTTCGTCGACTTCGATGCGTTTGACGTCTGAAAGGATAAGCCGAATGGCAGACAGGCGCTCTTTTTCTTTAGCTCGCATGGCGTCTTTCATTGCCGATGTGAGCTGTTCTTTAAGAGTCTGATCTGCCATGGCGTAAGCTACAATGGTCTCTTAGTAGAGACGTTGTTGCTTTTTGGTGTCGCGAGAAACTTTTTTGGCGTGGCGCTTTACTGCCGCGGCAGCTTGGCGTTTACGCACTGCAGTTGGCTTCTCGTAAAATTCGCGGCGGCGTACTTCTGCCAATACACCGGCTTTTTCGCAAGAGCGCTTAAAGCGGCGCAGGGCGATATCAAATGGTTCGTTCTCTTTGATTTTCACTGAAGGCATTCGTTAAACCTGTCCTGATATAGTGGGCAAAGTTGCGTCTTTATTGCACATGATGTGGCCTTCTCTGAAGTCACACCTCTAAGGGCGCAGAATTCTATACCTTGATGCGGAAAAAAGCAAAGCCTAACAAAGAGATATTCTTTAGCGCCGCTGGTGTGGGTAGGCTGAACTCAGTATCATGCGCTCCTTCTTTATTAACCGATATTTTGGGCAGTGTTGTGCGGGTATTAGGAATAGAAACCTCCTGTGATGAAACTGGTGTCGCTATTTACGATAGCGAGGCCGGTTTGCTGGCGCATGCTCTCTATAGCCAAATTGCCTTGCACGCCGAATTTGGTGGCGTTGTGCCGGAGTTGGCGTCTCGGGATCATATTCGCAAATTGCTGCCGCTGGTAAGCCAGGTGCTGGCTGAAGCCCAGCTGGTCGCGACAGATATTGATGCTGTGGCTTACACCGAAGGCCCTGGTTTGGCAGGAGCACTAATGGTGGGTGCCTGCACGGGCCGGTCGTTAGCGTATGCATGGGGTGTGCCCGCGGTAGGGGTGCACCATATGGAAGGGCACCTGCTGGCGCCCATGCTTGAGGTTGATCCGCCGGCGTTTCCGTTTATTGCCTTGTTGGTATCGGGTGGTCACACCCAGTTAGTGCGGGTTGAGGGTATTGGCCGTTATCGCCTGCTGGGTGAATCGCTGGACGATGCCGCGGGTGAAGCGTTTGATAAAGCTGCCAAAATGCTGGGGCTGGGCTATCCCGGTGGTCCGGCGGTTGCCAAACTGGCGGCAACGGGTGATCCGAAACGTTTTACCTTTCCCAGGCCCATGGTGAACCGGCCGGGCCTGGACTTTAGTTTCAGTGGCTTAAAAACCTTTACCCTTAATACTGTTGCGGACTGCCGAGGTGACGGGGTGTTGAGCGTTAAAGACCAGGCTGATATTGCGACCGCGTTCCAGCAAGCTGTGGTGGATACCTTGGTGATTAAATGCAGCCGGGCGCTACAGCAAGAAAATCTCAGCCGTTTGGTCATTGCGGGTGGCGTTAGCGCGAATATTGAGCTGCGCCAAAAGCTGGAAGAAAAGTTAAGCAAATTTGGCGGTAAAGTGTATTACCCCCGACCCGAATTTTGCACCGACAATGGTGCCATGATTGCCTATGCTGGTAGCTGTCGTTTAATGGGTGGCGCAAGCGAGGGTTTGTCACTGAAGGTTCGGCCTCGCTGGCCAATGGATGAACTGCCGCCAGTGCCGAGCAATCAGGATTAAGATCAGGATTATAAGAGATGGATATTGTCTACATTCGCGGTTTGCGAATTGACACGGTCATTGGGATTTTTGACTTTGAGCGCGCGCACCGCCAGCCCGTTGTGCTGGACTTGGAAATGGCGACGGATATTCGCCCTTCCGCAGCCATTGATGAAATCGGCCTGACCGTCAGCTATAAAGACGTCAGCGAGCGCTTGATCGCCTTTGTTGAAAACAGCGAGTATCAACTGGTAGAAACCTTGGCTGAAGAGTGCGCTGCCTTGGTGATGAACGAATTCTCGGTGCCTTGGTTGCGCCTACAGCTGGGTAAACCACAGGCACTCAGTCGCGCCGCTGATGTGGGCATTATTATTGAACGAGGCGTTAGGCAGGGCGGCGTCGATTGTGGCTGAGGTTTTTCTTGGCTTGGGCAGTAATCGCGATCGTTACCGGCACCTTAGTTTGGGCTTGGATGCGTTGAGTGACCGTTTTGGATCATTGGGCTTGTCCCGCGTGTTTGAAAGTGAGTCGGTGGGTTTTGAGGGCAGCCTGTTTTTGAATATGGTGGTGTCGTTAAGCACTGAGCTGTCAGTAGGCGAGTTGTCACAGTGTATTCGAGAGATTGAAGTGGATCATGGCCGCATTCCCAATGCCGCCAAATACAGCCCTCGTACCCTGGATATTGACTTACTGCTATACGATGATGTGGTGGGTGTGGTCGATGGTGTTGAGCTTCCCAGAGGGGAGGTGTTAAACAACGCCTTTGTGCTGTGGCCCTTAAGCGAATTGAGTCCTGAGCGGGAACACCCCGTTGCCAAACGACCTTATCGACAGCTTTGGCAGAATTATTCCTCCTCTCAAAAATTGTGGCCAGTGGACTTTCAATGGCAGGGGCGGTGTATTTCTACACCTTAAGCCCTTACTTTAAGCCCTTCATTCTATGATGTGTTCTTGATGAGAAAGGCGAATTAAAGAATGCGGCCGATGGCTTCTACCCGAGCCTGTCGCAGTGCCTCCCCCAATGCTTTGCCTGTTATTCCTTGATCGATCAGTGTGGCTGCCTGGATTTGTCGCGCTTGGGTGGCGGCTTGTTTCAGCATATTTAATGCGGGCTTGGTATTTTCTGAAATAAGCAGGGCTGCGCCCGCGGTAAAGTCGGTCAATAATTCGGGTCGGCGCAAGTAATCAAAACGTTCTAAAGTGGCGAGTATAGCGTCGGCGTCTGTTAGGGTTGGCAACGGGATGTGCTGAGCATAGAGCTGGGCTAACTGTTGGGCGGCCTTGCTACTGCGCAAGCTCTCACAGAGCTGTCGACACTCGTCCACTGTTAGCTCGGCGCAGCTGATGGCAAAGCGAATATCCACGGATAAGGCCTGCTCGGCAGCAGCGGACAATGCTTGCAGAACGCGGTTGCTAAGTGCGGGTGGCCACTGGGGACAAAGGCTTTGCAAGGCGCCACAGTCGACCAGTACCTGCAGAAATACCTGAGGGTTGCGACCCGATAATGCTCGACTAAATTCCACCCATAAACGCTCGGCGGCAATGGTTTTCAGCTCGCCACCTGCGCTCATGGTTTGCATGAGCGCCATGGTTTCGTCGGCAACCTTAAAGCCGAGATGCGCATAGCGAGCAGCATAACGAGCCACCCGGATTACCCGCAAAGGGTCTTCACTAAAGGCAGGGGAGATATGGCGTAATACCCGATCTGCAATATCTTGTTGGCCGCCGAAAGGATCGACGATATTGCCGTCATCGTCTTTAGCCATGGCGTTGATACGTAAATCTCGGCGGCTTAAATCTTCTTCCAGGCTAATTTCGGGGCCGAAGTCACAAATAAAACCGTGGTAACCGCTGCCTTGTTTGCGCTCTTTTCTTGCCAGCGCATACTCTTCTTTTGTTTGTGGATGCAAAAACACCGGAAAGTCTTTGCCGACCTGCTGATAGCCTTGATCCAGTAGCAATTGTGGGGTGGCGCCCACCACTACCCAGTCACGGTCAGAGTAAGGGTAGTTAAGTAATTGATCGCGGACGGCGCCACCGACGAGATAGGTTTTTGCTGAGGGTGTTTTCATAGTGGCAAAGTATAACGAGGCATTGCATTTCAGGATACGGCTGAGGCTTTGCATCGCTTAAACAATGCGCTAAGTTAGCTGCCGAATAAGACCTGTGATGTTTTTGAGAAAATAATAATGAGTTCTTTCCAGTTTTTCTTCACTGTAATCATTCCCATTACGTTGATTACCATTATGGTTGGTATGGGGATGAGTTTAACCCCTGCCGCGTTCAAGGTACTGCTGCAAAAGCCAAAGGCGGTGGTGTTGGGTTTGCTAGGGCAGATGGTGTTTTTGCCCTTGGTGGCGGTGACGCTGGTGAGCATTATCGACGTGCCCGGGCATGTCGCTTTAGGGTTGGTGTTGTTATCTACTTGCCCGGGTGGCGCAGCCTCGAATGCGATTTCTTTTGCGGCAAAAGCTGACGTGGCGTTGTCGGTGGGGCTAACTGCCGTCAATAGTGTTCTTATTGCGTTCACTATGCCGTTGGTACTGACTTTTGCCGCTGGTTTACTGTCTGCTGATGCGGTGGGGAATGTGAGTATTCCCAAGGCGCTGATGGCGAAGCAGCTCTTAATGCTCTGTGTCGCGCCGATTGCTGTGGGCATGTTGATACGGCATTTTTTTCCGATGTTTGCCATTCGCTCAGAGAGCAAAGTGCGTGCTTTTACTGCGCTAATGATGCTGGTTGTACTGTTGGCGTATGTGTTTAGCCAGCGGCAATTATTACTGGAAAACCTTTCCACCATGGGTGTTTTGGTGATGCTCTTTATGGTGTCGGTGATGTGTGTGGCGTGGATAATTGCCAAGCTAGGGCGACTAAATGCCCAGCAGGAAACCACGATAATCATCGAGGTGGGTTTGCAAAATACCTCGGTGGCGGTATTTGTGGCGACCAGCGTACTAGGTGCCCAAGAGGTAGGGATGGTGCCGGCGACATACGGGGCGTTGATGCTGTTTGTGGTGGGCTGTTACTCGGGTGTTCGATTTTTGCGTCATCGTCAGGCGGTGGATGCCACCGCCTGATAATTTGCCTGGTTTATTTTCCTCGCCATTTGGTTTGGTACAGGTCGTGACGCCGGTCTCTGAGGTTTTGCACGGTGCCGCTATTGCGGGCAATGCGCAGCGCCTCGGGGCGCAGATCGGCAATGGCAACCGTTTCCACGTTTGGCGTAGTATCGGCGGCAATACCATCCCGGGCAAAGTGGAAATCGCAGGGCGTTAAAATACAACTCTGTGCGTATTGAATATCCATGTTGGCGACATTGGGCAAGTTGCCTACATTGCCTGACATGACCACGTATACCTGATTTTCTACCGCCCGAGCTTGGCAGCAGTAACGCACCCGCAAATAGCTTTGGCGTTCATCGGTACAGAAGGGCACAAAAATAATTTCTGCGCCCTGGTTCACCAGGTGTCGAGACAGTTCGGGAAACTCCGAGTCGTAGCACACTAATACGCCGATGGGGCCGCAGTCGGTGTCGATGACATTCAGGTCGTTACCGCCTTCGATATTCCACCAGAACACCTCGTTGGGGGTGGGGTGGATTTTAGGTTGCTCGTCAATGCGGCCGTCCCGGTGAAAGACATAAGAAATATTTTCTACCCGACCGTTGGGCACCCGAGTAGGGTGACTGCCACCAATAATGTTGATGTTGTAGCGTACCGCCAAGTCTTGCATCGCCTCGGTGAAGCGTGGGGTATATTTGGTCAAGGCTTCGATGGATTGGATCGGTGTCAGTTCTTGGTCTTCTATAGATAATAGCTGCAGGGTGAGCAGCTCTGGAAAGACCACAAAGTCGCCTTTGTAGTCAGCAACAACATCCACAAAGTACTCAACAAACGACATAAACTCGACAAAGGAATGCACCCGGCGTTGCATATATTGCACGGTGCCAACTCTGACCGTGTCGGGCTGGCGGCCACCATAGCGTTTAATGTGGGCATCGCTGGCTTCGGTATCAATGGAGGGGTTTTTCCAAACCAGGTGCACGCCGTAACCGAGTGAGTCCAGGTCGGTGGAGAGATAACCGGGAACGAGGTTGAGCACTTCAAAGCGGTTTTGCAGTTGAAATGACAGAACGGGGTCTTTGGCTTTTTTGGCCTGTACAGCTTCGAGGTAGGCATCGGCAGAGCCGTAGCGGCGAATGCGTTTAGCCAGCCCCGGCAAACGTCCTACAAAGACAATACCTTTGAGGCCCAGCGATTCGCAGAGTTTTTTGCGGGCGTTATACAGTCGCTGACCAATGCGATAGCCGCGCACGTCTTTGTCTACGCAGACTTCCATGCCGTATAGCCATTCGCCGTCGGGATCATGTCGTGAGCCGTAGCCATCGGCGGTGATGGACTCCCAAGTGTGGGGTTTTAAACATACTTCGCCACTTACCCGGAACGTGGCGCAGTAGCCCACCACTTTATCGTCTAGCATGACGACAAACTTCCCTTCGGGAAAATGGTTGAGCTGGCCGCGCAATTCGGCCCGGGAATAGGGGTCGATGCCGGTGCCGTTATAAACCCGCTTAGAGAGCTCTGCAATGGAGGCTATATCGGCAACTTGGGCGCCACGCACCCGCAGCACTTTACCGGAGGCGGTGAGCTTTTGGCCGCCGGAATTGGATTTGTTCATCATGGTTTACAACTCGTAATTAAATGCGCCGGCTGACTCTTATTTGGATGCGGCTTTTTTCGCTGGACTGGGACGTCGGCGGGTTTGTTTGGGTTTGACTGGCGAGTCTTCCTCGTCATCATCTTCGGCGTCAGCGCCACGCCGGTTAGTGGCATAGGCGCTGAGAGATTTAAGGATTCTTGCTGAGAGGTCGACGGTTTTCAAGCCTTCAGTGAAGGCTGTTTTGGCGACTTGCTGGATCATTTCTGAGTCGCCGTCCGACACGCGCTTATACACGGCATCCCAAAACGGTTGCACGTCAGGAAGACCAATAAATCGACGTAGCTCTTCAGGCGAGAGTTCGACTTCAAGGTTTATCTTCATTTTGCTGCTCCCCACATAACAGGCTTTGAGTATGCCACCGGTCGCAGCTATCGCATAGCTTGTTTCGACCGGTGTCGTCTCACTTTTGTAGCTGCGCTAAAACGTATTGCAATATCCCGCCGTGGCGGAAATATTCTACCTCTTGGCCGGTATCAATGCGTGAACGCCCCAAGACCTCGTGGCGGCTACCGCCCTGACGGGAGAAAATAATTCGCACACTTTGTTTGGGGCTAAGTTTGCTGTCACAGGGGATAACATCAATTTGCTCATCGCCCTGCAGGTCCAGCATTTCCAGGTTTACCTCGCCATCTAACTCAATGGGCGCAATCCCCATGCCTATGAGGTTGGAGCGGTGAATGCGCTCAAAGCTTTCGGCAATGACGACTTTGACACCCTGCAATAAAGGCCCCTTTGCGGCCCAGTCGCGGCTGGAGCCTGTGCCGTATTGGCTGCCCGCAACAATAGCCAGAGGGGTGCCGTTGTCGATGTGTTTCATTGCTGCATCGTAAACGCTCACCACGTCTTTACCGTTAGGGGCGAGGGTGTAGCCGCCTTCTTTGTCTACCAATTTGTTGTTGAGTCGAACATTGGCAAAGGTGCCCCGCATCATGACTTCGTGATTACCTCGGCGGGAGCCGTAAGAGTTAAAGTCGTCGGGTTTGATACCCAAGCTTTGCAAGTAATGGCTGGCGGGGCTATCCAGGGAAATTTTGCCAGCGGGGGATATATGGTCGGTGGTAATACTGTCACCGAATAAACCGAGCATGCTGGCGCCGCGAACCTCCGGAAAGAGATAGTCTTGGGTTTCTAAGTTTTCAAAAAAGGTCGGGCAGCGAATATAGCTGGAGTCTTCTTTCCATTGATAGGTATCACTGGCTTCAATCTCGAGTGCTCGCCATTCTTCGGTACCGGTATAAACATCGTTGTAGGCTTGGCGATACATGGCACCGCTCACGAGACCGCGAACGTCTTGTATCTCGGCGCTGCTGGGCCACAGGTCTTTTAAGAAGACCTTATTACCGTCTTTATCTTCGGCAATGGCTTCACTTTGTAGGTCGATCAGGGTGGTGCCTGCCAGCGCATAAGCGACCACCAGCGGAGGCGACGCCAACCAGCTGGCTTTAACTTGGGGATGGATTCGTCCCGCAAAGTTGCGGTTGCCCGACAGCAGCGCCGATACCACCATGTCTTTGGCGTCAATGGCTTTGGCAATGGGGTCTGGCAACGGCCCCGAGTTACCGATGCAGGTGGTGCAACCATAGCCCACCAAATCAAAGCCCAAGGCATCTAAATCTTCTTGAAGTTCGCTTTCTGCTAAGTATTGGCTGACGACTTTGGAGCCGGGTGCCAGTGAGGTTTTTACCCAAGGTTTAACCCGTAGGCCGCGCTCCCGGGCTTTGCGAGCCACCAGGCCTGCCGCAATCATCACATCGGGGTTGGAGGTATTGGTGCAACTGGTGATAGCGGCAATGACGACATCACCGTGATGAAGCTCTTTTTCCATTTCGGTGATGGTGGACGACTCGTCAATATCTTTGCCACTGAGCTCGATAAACTCTTCCATCGATTTTCTTAAACCGCTTAGCCCCACTCGGTCTTGAGGCCGAATAGGGCCAGCCAGGCTGGGTTCTACATCTTCTAATTGCAGCTTGACGGTATTGCTGAATACGGGAGCGTCGCCGGGCTTGCGCCACAGCCCTTGGGCTTTGCAGTAGGCCTCGGTCAGATTGAGTACTTCCTTGGGGCGGCCACTCAATTCTAAATAGTCGAGGGTGGCTTCATCCACGGGGAAATAGCCGCAGGTGGCACCATATTCTGGCGCCATATTGGCGATGGTTGCCCGGTCAGCAACAGTGAGCTGGGCCAGGCCGTCGCCAAAAAACTCTACGAATTTACCCACCACCCCTTCTTTGCGAAGGATTTCCACAACGGTTAAGACCAGGTCAGTGGCGGTGACCCCTTCGGGCAATTTGCCCTGCAGTTCAAAGCCGACAACTTCAGGTAATATCATGGAGTAAGGCTGGCCCAGTAATGCCGCTTCTGCCTCGATACCACCAACTCCCCAGCCCAAAACGCCAAGGCCGTTGACCATGGGAGTGTGGCTGTCGGTGCCCAATACCGTATCTGGAAAGGCGGTAAGACCGTCTTCAGTCTCGCGGTGCCATACCACTTGGGCTAAATATTCCAAGTTGACCTGATGACAAATGCCGGTGCCGGGCGGCACTACGTTAAAGTTTTTAAAGGCAGATTGTCCCCATTTTAAAAATTGATAGCGTTCAACATTTCGCTCCATTTCTTTAGCGACGTTTTCGCCAAAGGCTTGGGGTGAACCGAATTGATCGACGGTGACCGAGTGGTCAATAACCAAGTCGACGGGTATCTGTGGGTTAATGGCGGTAACGTCACCGCCGCGTTTGGCTACAGCGTCGCGCATGGCTGCCAAGTCGACAATAGCCGGTACCCCGGTAAAGTCCTGCATTAACACCCGCGCAGGGGAAAAATTAAGATCTTCGCCGCCGCTGGGTTCATCGACCCACTTAGAGAACGCGGCGATGATATCGGCACCGATGTTTTTGCCGTCGAAATGGCGAAGCTGATTTTCCAGCAGAATTTTTAAGGACTTGGGCAGTTTATCTACCCGGCTATCGTCCAGTTTGTTGAGATCATAGTAGCGGTATTGCGTGTCGTTGCACTTTAAGTCTGACAACAATGGTTTAGTCGACTGCATGGCAAACTCCTTTAGGCTCTCCGTACTTACCTTTCTACACTAGCATAGCTCTCGAGAAATCGTCAGGGGCGTTATGCATTCGGCTGATCACTGAATACAACTGGGGCCAGCAAAGATGCGAAATCAGCGAGCACTAAAAGACGGATTGCTGTGAAATGTCGGCGGGTAAGGGTGTTCAGTGGGAGGCGACAGCACTGCTAAACACAGGCCTTGTGAAACAATGTGCCGATCATGGCCACGGATTAAGGGCTTAGTAAAAAAGCTTAGCGATAAGCGTGGGGAGGGCGGTTTCTACTTTGAGGATACGCTCCCCAAGCGAGAAGCCCTGCAATCCTGCTTCCAACAATTTTTCAAATTCGTAGGGAATAAACCCTCCCTCGGGGCCAATCGCTAACAGGGTAGGGGTTGTTAACGGTGTAGATGCGACCAGCGGCGATGCGTAGGGGTGGGCAACCAGGCCCCGGCGCTGCTGTAACAGCTCGGGAAGTTGGTCTTCTACAAAAGGCTTGAATAAACGCTGTCGCTGCAAGGTAGGTAACATGGTATCGCCCGACTGACTCAGGCCTTCTAACATAGCGTTGTGAAGATGCGCGTCGTCTACCAGTGGGCTTTGCCAATAGCTTTTTTCGACGCGATAGCTGTTGAGAAGGATGATCTCTGATACGCCCAGCTCGGTGGCGGCGTGGATGATACGTCGGGCGACTTTGGGTCGCGGCAGCGTTAGCAATAATGTCAGTGGTAGCTTGGGCGGGGGTGGGGAATTTAAGCTAACGTCTAGCTCGCATTGCATAGGCTTAATGCTCCGCACCGTGCCCATACCGCGCTGGCCACCCAACAGGCCAACTTTAAGCTGCTGGCCCACTTCGGCTTTTAATACCTGTTGGATATGTTGCGCGCGTTGTCCCAAGAGGATGACTTTTGCTGGGTCGTTGTTAGACCTCGGTTGGTCTTGAAAGTCGTTTTCTTGGAGCAGAATCAAATTCACGCCGGCTCGGCCCAAAGGTCGTATTCATCGGCACCGATGATATTCACCACCAAGGCATCACCGGGGCTCACGTCGGTTACGCCATCGAGGTAGACCTTGCCGTCAATTTCTGGGGCATCGGCAATACTGCGGCCAATGGCGCCTTCTTCATCGACATGATCAATCAGGATTTCTTGCTGGCTGCCAATTTTTGCCTGTAAACGTGCGGTGGAAATTTTCTGGGCGACGGCCATAAAGCGTTCCCAGCGGTCTTTTTTAACATCGTCGGGCACGTGGTCTTCCAGCTCATTGGCGGTGGCACCATCAACGGGGGAATATTCAAAACAGCCGACCCGATCAAGCTGGGCTTCTTGTAGCCAGTCCAGCAGCATTTGAAAATCTTCTTCCGTCTCGCCGGGAAAGCCGACAATAAAGGTGGAGCGAATCACTAGGTCAGGACAAGCTTCCCGCCACGCTTTGATGCGGCTCAGGGTTTTTTCTTGATGAGCGGGCCGTTTCATCGCTTTTAGCACTTTGGGGCTGGCATGCTGAAAGGGGATGTCTAAATAAGGGAGAATTTTGCCCTCTGCCATCAGTGGAATTACATTGTCGACGTGGGGGTAGGGGTAGACATAATGTAGCCGTACCCAAACGCCCATTTCGCCCAGCGCTTCACACAGTTCCAACATCCGGGTTTTTACTGGACGACCGTTCCAAAAGCCGGTGCGGTATTTTAAATCGAGGCCGTAGGCGCTGGTGTCCTGCGAGATCACCAGCAGTTCGCGGACGCCAGAATCCACCAAACGTTTGGCTTCTTCCAGGACATCGCCGATGGGGCGGCTAACCAGGTCGCCACGCATGGACGGGATAATGCAAAAACTGCAGCGATGGTTGCAGCCTTCAGAGATTTTGAGATAGGCATAGTGCCGAGGCGTTAACTTGATACCCTGAGGGGGGACGAGATCGACAAAGGGGTCGTGGTTTTTTGCCGGTGGTGCCCACGCGTGTACGGCGCCAACCACTTCTTCGTAAGCGGCGGGGCCACTGACGGCCAACACGTCGGGGTGCACGGCACGAATTTTAGCGTCGTCACCCATACAGCCGGTAACAATAACTTTGCCGTTTTCTTTCAGGGCTTCGCCAATGGCATCCAGCGATTCTTGCTTGGCACTATCAATAAAACCGCAGGTGTTGACCACAACCACGTCGGCGTCGTTATAGCTGGGTACCAGGTCGTAGCCTTCGGTACGTAGCTGGGTAAGAATGCGCTCTGAATCGACCAGCGCTTTGGGGCAGCCCAGACTGACAAAACCGACTTTAGGGGGCGTGGCCATAGGTAACCTCGTGATCTGTCCCGGGGGACGTTGCAGGAAGACGGTACGCTATTGCGGCATCTTCCAGTAGAAAGTCGCGCATTTTAGCGGATTGCTGTCGCCGCGCCTATGGTGAGACTTGGCAAGTTTTGGCTTTGTGTTGAGTGGACGGGCGGGGCTGTTGAGGTATCCGTAACACTGCGGTTGGCAAACACCTCGTCTTTCTGCTTGAATCGAGCTTGAGGTCAGCACTTTATTCATTTAGCGCTTTTGATGGTAAAGGGCGACTCGGTGGTTTTTTGATGGAAAGGATGAGTAATGATTCAGTCTCCAAATGACGCTTCTTTGTCGTTGCCACTTCCCGATGAGGATGCACTAGATGATTATATAGAGTTCGTCATTGATAACGGCGAAGATGCTCGAGATCGTTATATGACGGTTATTGTTGACGATCAAGGCCATGCTTACACCTTGCTGGCGGGTCTAGATCGCAAAAACGTGTATGCCTTGCTTGATAGTTTTGAGGGAAGGCCTAAAAGCCGCAGTGGTCGTCGCATTCACTGGAACGATCTTCCCGATGCCTGTCAGCGGTTAATGTGGCAGGAGGTACTCAATATTAATTCGCAGTATGAATGAAACTTAACCCCTCCTATTTTAGTTTCTTCCGGCATTGGCGCTCGTTCGGTATGTGAGTGGGGCGAGCTTACTTAGCTTGGTATTCACTGCATCTCTGGCTTTTAGACTCCGTGTATTTCCGCGTTGGGCGATTATCAGAACGGCCTTGCGCCAGCTCATAGCTATGACATTTAAATAGATATTCCTCAACACGCACCAACGGAACTTGGCGCTACTGCACATTTTTAAAAAAATGGTCTGGATATTTAATGTCATCTCCCAAAAGATGGCGCTCCTGCGCGGAGCTTGCTGCGTGGGATATATTGGACCAATACCTGCAGCTACTAGCTGCTATCGTTTTCCCTATCGTATAAAAGTCAGTCTTCAATAAGGTGGTAGCCGTTGTGGCTGCCACAAAATTTCAATGTCTTGGTGCTAAGGTCTTTGCCGAGTATTGCCGAAACAAGTTGTATGGATGCGTGTATGACAAAAACTCTAGATCCTGATTTTCCGCTTAGCAATGAAGATGCGCCTTTTTTATCGCAGCTCGACAGCACCGTGGTCCGGCCTGTTTTTATTATGGGTTTGCACCGCTCTGGCACGACGTTTTTATACAGCTGTATGGCTAAGTCGTTTCCGCTGGCAAATCTCAGCCTTTACCATCTTTTCTATTATGACCGTCTGTTGGCGAATAAAAGTGATGATGGCTGCGAGAACAAAGACAAAGCACTGCTGAATAATTATTTGTTGTCATTGGGGGTGGGTGATCGGGGGCTCGATAGCACTGAAGTGAACGCAGATAGCGTAGAAGAATATGGATTTTTATTGCGGCAGCGATTTTCCAGTTTTAAATTCAGTGACAAAAATGCGCCATTTTTTGACCAGATGTGCCGCAAATTGTTGTATGTGCAAAAGGGCAGTGAAGCAGTGCTCCTCAAAAATCCATGGGACACTGGCAATGCGGAGACCATTTTAAAACACTTCCCGCAAGCGCGATTTGTTTACATTAACCGAGAACCCATCGCAGTGCTTAACAGCATGTTAAACGCCATGCTGTCTTATCTGGAAAGCCCACAACATTATCTGGAGTTACTGCTGAGCCCGAGTGGTAACCGGCAAAGTTATCGGGGTGCTTATGTGCTATGGCGCGGTTTGAGGCTGGTACGAAAACTTATTGGCCGCAATGCGATGGCCAGGCTGTTGCGGCCTGTTATGCGCAAAAACCTTGCTGTGCAATTGGCGGGTTATCGTGCAGAGATTGATAATTTACCTAAAGATAAAGCAGTTGAGGTGGATTATCAGCAGTTGGTTGCTGATCCCCAAGCTGTCATGGCAAACCTGCAACCCCTGTTGTCCCTGCCGTTGCTGAATGCTGATCTGACGATGAATGTACGACAACGATTTTCGTTAAACCCTATTTTACAAGGGTATGAGAGTAAATTGATGTCTTACCTGAAGACGCGAGGCGTGCTTTAGACGCCTTGCTTGAATTTTAATTACGCTTTGTTGCAGCAAGTCCAACAGCTTAGATACTTATTTCTGTGTTTGTGAATTGGCACTCGTTTTTGAAAACCATAGGGTTTTATTTTTATGTCTGGGCACAATGATTGCTCAGTGTGAATTAGTAGTGATGTTAAATATTATTTTGAATACATGAATGGGGCAGTTGTACTGCAAAAATTAGATCGTATCTTTATAGAAAGTGAGTACGGTTTTATCACTCGCTAAGTCTCAGATTGTAGCGTTTGCTGATAGCAGTTGTGCTCCCTGGTCAAGTTTGTCTCGATAAATAGAGTGTTTTGATGTTATTTAGACGAGTCAACGCCGTTTTTTAAAAAGCAGCTCTACTTAGCTTTTAATTTATTTGTGCTATTAAAAACAGCGCACGGGTTTCTATTGCCTGAAATTTTTGATCGATGGGAAAGGGGGATTAAATGAAAAGGCGCATTGCAGAATCGTCTCAGTTGGATACAAAAAATGCTAATCTTGATGACGCGTATTTTTCTGTGGGTCGGGGGCAATTTTTGGAAGGCATTAAACCGGTTCAAGAATGGCAGTCTGCTATGCGACGTTTGCCTTTGTCTGTTTCTCAGCGAGGAATGTGGATGGGCGCCAAAATTGGCCCTAAGGACGCCACATTTAATTTGGCTGAATACTGCGAAATTTTAGGGCCAGTTGATCCTGGCTTGTTCATTGCCGCTGTTAAGCGTGTTGCCAATGAAGCCGAAATTTGGCGAGTTCAAATTATTGATGACGAAGATGGCCCTTATCAATTGTTAGCGCCGGTCAGTGTTCGTCCCGTCCCCTTTGTCGATGTGAGTCAGCAATCAGATCCTAAAGCGGCTGCGGAACGTTGGATGATGGATGAGTTATTACAGCCCGTTGATGTTGCGGTTGATCCGCTGTGGTGTTGTGCGCTGTTTAAAATAGCGGAGGATCGGTATTTTTGGTATCACCGCAGTCATCATATTGTCTTAGATGGTTTCTCTGCGGGGCTGCTCAGCAGGCGAGTGGCAGAACTTTATAATGCTAGCTTAGAAGGGCGCGACCCCGGCCCCAATCCTTTCCCCGGTCTAGAGCAGCAGTTGGCGCTGGAAAAAAACTACCGGGAATCCAGCCGTTTTCAACGGGATAAAGACTATTGGACGACGCGCCTGGCAGCTTTGCCCGAACCCAGCTCTTTGTCTCGCCGCAGCGCTAAGGCGGGTGGTGGACTTCGTCGCAGTACGGCCCGGCTTAGTGTGTCTGAGTCGGCGGCGTTGCGCCAGATTGGTGATGTTAGTGGCGGCAGCTTGCCCCAAGTCTTGATCGCGCTAATGGCCAGCTATATTTATCGCCATACCGGTGAGGATGATCTGGTATTTGGTATGCCTGTCTCTGGCCGTAGTAGCAAGGCCATGCGGGAAATTCCTTGCATGATGGCCAATGCGGTCACTATTCGTTTGCAAATGCGGGCAGATATTACTTTGGGTGAGCTAATTGGCCAGGTGGCTAAAGTGGTTCGTAGCGCCCTGCGTCATCAACAGTATCGCTACGAAGAGCTGCGTCGTGACTTGGGGTTATTGGCAAAGGGGCAGCAAATCTCTTTGGTGGGGGTCAATATTGAACCCTTTGATTACGATTTGCGATTTGGTGGTCATCCTAGCATTGCTCACAATATGTCCAATGGCACTATCGAAGATCTCACGTTTTTTGTTTACGACCGTGGTGACGAAAAAGGCCTGCGTATCGATCTGGATGCCAATCCGTCTTTGTATTCGCAACAGGAATTAGACGAGCATCGTGATCGCTTGCAGCGTTTGCTGAGCGGCTTGCTGGCCACTCCTGAACAAGCGATCACCAATATTGATTTGCTGTCAGCAGCAGAGCGGCAGCAGTTATTGTATGACTGGAATCAAACGGCAGCCCCCACTGCGGAGCAGCGTTTTGATCAAGCTTTTGCCGCGCAAGCTGTGGCAGCGCCATCCGCCGTTGCCTTGCTCTGCGATGGTCAGCGTATGTCGTATCAGCAGCTGGATGAGCGTGCCAATCAATTGGCCGCGGAGTTAGTCGCTCAGGGTTTGGGCCCCGGAGACTATATTGCCGTGGCGCTGCCTCGAAGCAATGATTTGGTGGTGGCGTTGTTAGCTATTATGAAATCGGGAGCGGCCTATGTCCCACTGGATCCCCAGCAGCCCGCACCGCGCCTGAAGATGATTCTGCAAGAAGCCCAGCCTGGTTTATTAATCAGTACTGAAACAATAGCCGAAGCCTTAGGTGAAGGTGTTGAACGTTGTTTAAATTTGGCTGCTCTGGATTGGGCCGCACTACCTTTTCATCAAGTGAAACCTGCTGGAATTATCGATAGCGAATCTCCCGCTTATGTGATTTATACATCGGGGTCGACCGGTAGGCCAAAAGGTGTGGTCATTAGCCATGCCAGCTTAATGAACTTTCTATTGGGTATGAATGAACTGCTGGAGATTACTCAGCAGGATAAAGTGCTGGCCTTAACCACTATCTCTTTCGATATTGCGGCATTAGAAATTTATCTGCCGCTAATGATCGGTGCTCAGGTGGTGATGTGTAGCAAAGAAACTGCGAGAGACCCAGACCGGCTTTTTGGCATTATTAAAGCCTGTGATGTTTCAGTTATGCAGGCCACGCCTTCACATTGGCAGGCTCTATTGCTGGACCATCTCGATGAATTAAAAGGTCTGAAGCCCTTGGTTGGCGGCGAAGCCTTGCCGGTTAACCTGGCTAAACAACTATTACAGCTGGGCCGCGGGGTGGTGAATTTATACGGGCCGACAGAAACCACGGTGTGGTCTACCGCAATGCAGCTAAGTTGGGGCGATGTGGAAAGTACGCTGTCTGCGCCACCCATCGGCAAGCCCATTCGCAATACCCAGGTGTATGTGCTCGATAGCAGTAAACAACCCGTTCCCCTCGGGGTGATTGGTGAGCTGTATATTGGTGGCGCCGGCGTGGCGCAGGGGTATTTGAATCGACCGGAATTAACCGCCGAGCGTTTTGTGGATAATCCCTTTGCTACAGGAAAAATGTATCAAACTGGCGATCTGGCCCGCTGGCGAGAAGACGGCGTTTTGGAATATTTAGGCCGCAATGATTTTCAAATGAAAATCCGCGGCTTTCGAATTGAGGCAGAAGAAGTCGAAGCTCAATTACAGACCTGCGCCGGGGTTCAGCAAGCGGTGGTGAGTTTGCGACAAGATCCAACGGGTGAAAAACGCTTGGTGGCGTATTTATTAGCAGAGGATGATCAGCAAGACAGTTTTGATCCAGCTGCGTTAAGAAAGTCTTTGGAGGCGGTACTGCCAGATTATATGGTGCCGGCGGTGTATGTCAGTGTTGATTCCCTGCCTTTGAATGTGAATGGCAAGCTCGACCGCAAGGCCTTACCCGAGCCTCAGTGGCTGGTAAAAACTGAGTATTTCCCTCCCCGTAATGAGCTTGAGCGTCAGTTGGAAATCCTGTGGATGGAGATTTTTCAATGCCAGCGGGTGAGCATTCACGACAGTTTCTTTGAGTTGGGTGGCGACTCCTTAATGGCGGCCAAAATGGTATCGCGCATTCGGGATATTACCGGGAAGCCCGTGCCAATGGTGGCGATTTTTGAAGCAGCTAGCATTGCCGAATTAGCAGAGCAACTTGAAGCGAGCTGGAATTCAGAAAGCCCCGTTAAAGATCCCCTCGACAGATTGCTGACCTTACGGAAAGGTGGCAGTAGTGAGCCGCTGTTTTGCATTCATCCGGTGATTGGTTTGGGCTGGGGGTATGCGTCGTTAAGTCGTCATCTACCTGATGACCGACCGCTTTACGCGTTACAAGCCAAGGGGCTGAATGGCGAGGGTGAGCTGCCGCAAAGCATAGAAGATATCGCCGCTGATTATATTCGTGAGATCCGCCGAGTTCAGCCCTCCGGGCCTTATCATTTTCTGGGTTGGTCAATGGGCGGCATTATCGCTTATGAAATGTCCCGGCAGCTGCAAGCCGCAGGTGAAGGCATTAGCATGTTAGCTATTCTCGATGCCTACCCTTTTGTGCAGCGTGCTGACAAGGTATGGAATAACGAATTGGCATTGGTGGAAAATGCCCTGGCGTTTTTGAATCTGGATGTCAGTAAGGGCGAAGCCATGCCCCAGACGATGGATCAACTCACCGAGTTTTTGTGTCGGGAATACGCTATTTTTGACTTGCCTGTAGTGCAAGAAATGCAGCGTGCCGATATTGATATTGTGAGCGGTATGCGCAAGGTCATTGAAAACAATCTTGAACTTGTCCGGCATTATCAACCCGGTCCGCTGACGGCCGACATTTTGTTTTTTCAGGCGGCCCATAGCAGTCAAGTAGCGATGGGTGAGCTACTTCACCATCAGCCAGAAGCCTGGCGAACAGCACTGGATGGCGAGCTGATTGTGTATACCTTGGAGTGTGACCATCAACAGATGCTGCAAGACGTTGCGACAGATGTGATGGGGCCAGTTTTAAACGATGTTTTGCAGCCCGAAGCGGCGATGCAGGCTTGATAAGCGATGAGAATTACTGTGTTTTCAATCGGCACCCAAGGCGATGTGCGGCCGTTTGTGGCCTTAGCCCTAGGCTTACAAGCCCAGGGGCACGAGGTTTGTATTGCCAGTGGCAAGAGTTGCGAAGCGCTGGTTCGTCGGTTTGGAATTAGCTATGCGCCGCTGACAGCCGATTTTTTGGAATGGATGGCAAATGATCCAAAGGCCCTGCAAAAAGGCTTAAATCCTCTAAAGTTTGTACGCACTGCCAGAAAAGCCTTGGCAGAGATGTCGGTAGATTGGGCAGAGCAAGGCTTGGCCGCTGCCAAAGGCGCTGATTTGCTGCTGGGCAATGGCATGGTGTCAGTACTGGCGGCATCGCTGGGCGAGTCGTTGTCGATTCCGGTGGTAGAAACGCATTTGCAACCGGTAACGCCCTGTGGGGATATTCCGCCGATGATGCTAAAGCCCCCTAAGCGACCGCTACCGGGAAGGCTGAATTTGGCGCTGTATCACAGCCTGCGGGTGTTGACCTGGCAGATGTTAAGCGCTGCCTATAGTCCACTGCGGCGGGCGCTGGGGCTAGATGCGATTCCTTGGTACGGACCGTATTTTCGCCGTGATCGGGTAAATCATCGGCTGTTGTATGGTTTTAGTCCAACGCTGGTGACGCCATCTTCCAGTTGGCCGGATAGCGTCCGCGTTGCGGGTAACTGGTTTTTAGATGAAGGGCAGAACTGGCAAGCACCTACTAAATTGGCCCACTTTTTGGCGACAAGCCCCGCAGATTCAAAACCGGTTTATATCGGTTTTGGCAGCATGTTAAGCACTGAGACGGATGAGTTTAGCAAAATAATTTATCAGGCTATTAAGCAATCAGGGCAGCGTGCGGTGGTGGCCACCGGCTGGGGCGGGTTAGAGGCCAGCTTGCTGGACGATGACGACATCTGTGTTATCGATGCCGCTCCCCATGACTGGTTATTACCCCAGATGTCGATGGCGATACATCACGGTGGGGTGGGAACTACCGCGGCGGCGCTGCGGGCAGGTATTCCCTCGGTGGTGATTCCCTTTTTTGGTGACCAACCTTTTTGGGCTTGGCGGCTAAACCAGCTGGGGGTGGCACCGCCGGGTTTAACGCGTAAAAACATAACGGTGGAGCAGTTGCTGGCAGCCATCCATTTTAATTTAGATGAGGCAGTTGTGCGCCGGGCAGCTGCGCTTGGCGACCAAATGCGATCAGAAGACGGAGTGCGGGTGGCAATAGATCAGTTAACAGCGTGGGGGCTTTTGACAAGCACTGCCATGGAAAGCAGCCAGAGAGACGTGAAAGCGCTGAGCTAAAAAGAAAAAGGCCAGCGTGGCTGGCCTGATAATGCTGATGGCGGCAATCAGTATTTAATACTGAGGCGCTTAATACTGCGATTCGGGGAGTTTGATAACCAGACCATCCATTTCGTCGGTGACGGTAATCTGGCAGCTTAAGCGGCTGGTGTCTTCAGGATCCAGCACGCAGGTGAGCATATCCTGCTCAATATCCGTGGCGGGGCCGACTTTATCCATCCACTTCTCGTCTACGTAACAGTGGCAGGTGGCGCAGCTGCAAGAGCCACCACATTCAGCGAGAATGGCATCAATGCCATTGTCGATAGCAGCTTGCATAACGGTAGTCCCGGTTTCTGCTTGGACGTCTACTTCATTACCGTCATGACTTACAAATTTAATAGCGGGCATAGTTGTTCCTATCAATCCTGTCAGGGAATAAAAATATCTTTTACTTCAACTGATTCATCAGCGACCAGTTTGGGGTCTGCAGTTTTACCCTCAGTCAGAGCGCGTTTGCTCATCATGAATTCTTTGGGGCGGTTGACGGCATCAACAGCGATCATCCGGCCTTCTTTGTAGTAGAACGCGGCAAAACTGCGGCCTGATTCTACACTGCCGCGCACAACCACTTGGTCGAAACCTTGTGATAGTCCGGCAATTTGCAGCTTGAGGTCATATTGATCAGACCAGAACCACGGCAAGGCATTATACACAACTGGCTTGCCGCAGAGCGTTTTCGCAGCAATTCGCGCTTGATCGGTTGCATTTTGCACTGACTCAAGACGAAGTGTGGTTTTGTAAATGGGGTTGTAGTGGCTGGTGCAATCGCCAGCTGCGACAATATCGGGATGGCTGGTGCGGGCGTGTTCATCGACCACAATACCGTTGTCGATTTTTAAACCGGCTTTTTCTGCAAGCTCGGTTTCAGGAATGACACCAACGCCAATCACTACCAAATCGCAGTCGATGCTGTTGCCGTCAGCGAGTTTTACGCCCCGTACCTTGTTGTCACCGGTAATGGCTTCTATACCTACTTCGGTGCGCAGATCCACGCCTTCTTCTCGATGGACACGGGTGTAAAAAGCTGAGACTTCAGGGGCCGTCACCCGTTGCAGTACCCGTGGCAGGGCTTCTAATACGGTGACTTCCATGCCCAGTTTGCGCAGTGATGCGGCGGTTTCCAGACCGATGTAGCCGCCGCCAACAATGACCGCGCGCTTGCCTTTGGTAACGTACTTTTTGATTTGATCGACGTCTTTCAAATCTCTGAGGTAATAGACCCCATTCAGTTCGCTACCTGGAATCGGGATTTTGCGTACTTTGGCGCCAGTAGTGAGAGCCAGCTTAGTGAAGGGAATGTCGCCGCCATCGTGGAGAACGACTTTTTTAGCGTCAAGATCAATATCAACGACCCGTGAGCCCAGCACCATGTCGATATTATTACTTTCATAAAACGAGTCGGGTCGAATCAGAATTTCATCGCCAGATTTGTCGCCACAAAAATAGGCTTTAGACAGTGGCGGCCGGTGGTAGGGCAGATGTGGTTCGTCACCTACAATAGAAATCGCACCTTCCCAACCTTCGGTACGCAGGGCGGCGGCCAGCGAGGCGGCTCCATGGCTGGCCCCTACGATGACGCAATGTTCATTACTCATAGCTTCTGTTCTCTTTAATTTTATCGTTGCTTTGTCGTGGTTTATATCAGTGAGTGCGACATATTATACCGAGCCAAAAGCGATGACCATGCCCCAGTGGTTACCGGGAAGGGGCAATTTAGGACAAATCACCCACTAAGGTGTTTTTAAGTTTTGATTAAATGATGACAGTTGGTTTACCAGTGCCGCTGGCAGAAAGCGATGATCTCGGCCTTGGTTTGTTTGGCTTCGGGAAGAAAGCCAAAGAAAGGATAAATATGGCAAAGGCCATTGGCCATATGCAGCTCGCTTTCGCCGCCCTCGGCAATAATCTGCTCGTGCATGGCGACGGCGGTATCTCTTAATAACTCGCTTGTGCTGGTGGTGAAAAAGCAGGGCGGGAAATTTTTGAAGCTGCCAAAAAGCGGCGATACGGTGGGGTCAATCATATTTTGGCCTGCAAGATAGAGGTGGCGCAAAAACAAGAATGAGCCGATTCGGAACATGGGATCTTTAGCTTCATTGACGAAATACGAGCGACCACTAAACGACCAGTCCCCAGCGGGGGAGATTAACACTGCTGCGGCGGGGCGATGGTCTGGGTTGTGAAGGGTGGCTTGCAGTACCGATGCCGTTAGGCCGCCACCGGCTGAGTCGCCGGCAATAATGATGTTTTTGGCGAGATAGCCTTCTTCCAGCAGTTTGCTATAGCACAAAATGCAGTCGTCAATACCTGCTGGGTGGGGGTATTCGGGAGCTAAACGGTAGTCAGGCATGATGCCGATACAATTGAGCGCGTCGCAGATTTCGGTGATGGTGATTTTGTATAAATTAGGTGAGCGCAAACTGTACGCGCCGCCATGTAGAAACAACATGAGCTTTTGTTCTGCTTTAGGCAGCTCAGGCGCATTGCGTGCATGATAGCGGTCAACTTGATAGTCGCCGCAGCCGTAATGATCCCAGCCTTGGCTGATAGCTTTATTTTTACCCTGCCAGGTATCTAGCCGAGCAAAGGTCCGACGCAGGTTGCTCAGGTGGTCAAAATGCTGCAGCAACCCTCTGTTTAGTCGTAGCAGTATGTTCAATAAATAACTTTGCCAACTCATTGGCGTCTTGCCTCCCTCTGTTCTGTCTAACGCCTTTATTGTTAGGCAGGTTATAGCACGTTGGTGTGTATTTGAGTAAATATCGACGATAGTGGACTATCGATTTGGCTGAATCAAAGCGGCATGATTTGAGTGTTAATTTGAGGGTGAGAAATTGTGTTGACTGGCGTTAGTTTGCTTTGCGGGGACCAGCCAGATTACCTGGCCGTTGGCCAGTATCACATTCAGGGTATGTAAGCCCCATTGGCCGCCAAATTTATTGGCGTAAACATTGGCTTTGCCTTCCGCCTTGGGACCGGATATTGAGTAGTTTAAGGCAGCGCTGCCATTGGGGCCTGAGCTGTTGATACTGCCAGTGACAAACCAGCCTGCCGATAGGGGCTCGCCCATTGCCTGTATCACTGCGGGGTTTTCTTGGATGGCGGCAAAACTGATTTTAAAGGCCTCACTGCTACGCATCATGGTGATGGGCAGAGAAATGCAGCTGGGGAGAATGACCACAAAAATGATGAGGCCAGCCACAGCCCATTTTCGTTGTACTGATTTAAAGTGGGCGGTATCGCGCCATATTCGGTTTTGCCACGCCCATTGATTACCCTTGGCGCCAAGGATAAAGGGCATAATGAAGTTAAGCAGCGGAACAAACATCAGCAGGGCAATAAAGCTGCCGTTAGCGATGCCCCAAATCCAGTTTAGGAAAAACGCGCCCCAATTCCAGCCGCGGATCTCTGCAGGTATTTCGGCATTTTTCCCTTGCCCAGAGGTGTTTTGGAGCGGCTCATCCATGGTTCTTGTCTCCAGTTTTTTGCTGCTCTAAACGGCAAAGGATACGATTAAACCGTGATATTAATGTGCGTTAAAAGCCTGTACACAGTAGCCTTTTTCCTTGGCCTCCTGAATTTGCGGGTCTTTACCCAGCCCGCTTTTTTTGTCGGCTAATACCCGGTTGTCGAGGTGTTTGCGCTTGTCGATGTTGACATCGCGAAAGCCTTCTTTCATAACAAACAGCTTGGCGAGTTGCTCTGCGCCAAACAGGTCAACAAAGTCGATGTAGACAATAAAGGGGACTTCCTCTCCCTCTTTAAAATCACCTTGGGTGGTTTTGGATACAGCATTAATAGAGAACAGGTACATTTCAGTGTTCCTTAGCTGACGACCGCAAGGCGTAGGGCAGCCATATTGAGTTTGAGTGAACTGAGGGCGTCTTCACCACGCTGACTATCGTCGTCAAACTTTGCCAGAGCCGCGTCATCGATATCAGGATTGCGGTCCATTAAGTGGACCATGCGTTGACGTTCTTGATCGCGTTCCTGACGATAGTTTGCCAGTGCCTGTTGTTGCCAGTTTTCCGACTCGGTTTTGGCCTGACTTTCCAAGTGCTGGATCATCGTGCCGAGGCTTTCTCTCACTTCTCGTAATAGCGCCGGAGCGAGGGTTTTCTTTACGCTCTTACACAGTTGGTTCAATTTGCTGTGGGCCACACCTTTACTGAGGTCGCGCAGATCGTTGTCTATGACCAAACGCAGGCTTTGGGCCGGTAATTGGCGTTGCAGTTGCAGCCATGCCGGAGCGTGTAAGGCGGGGTTGAAGAAGACTTCTAATAACAGTGTTCCCGGTTTTAAACCTTTTACCGGCAGTGTACACAGCGAGGCGCTACCAAAGTCGCCGCTGAGAATGATATCCATGGCGCTGCGCACTAGCGGGTGTTCCCAGCTGAAGTAGGCCATGTCTTCTCGGCTCAGCGCCCGGTCTCTATCAAAGGTACCGGTGATGCCTTCTTCTGGCAAAAAGGGCAGCGCGTCAATTTGCATATGGTCGCCGGGGCGAAGAATCACGGCGTTTTCACTGTGTTCTTCGTGCTCTAAGCCGAACTGGTCGGTAAATATTTCGATATAGCTGGCTAGCGCATCGCTGCGTTGTTCGGCCTCGAGTTGCTCTACTAAGGCTCGAGCCTCGTCGGGTTTGCAGGAGTTAAGCTCCAGCAAACGGTTGCGGCCACGGCTGAGGCTGTCTCTCAGATTTTGTGCCTGTTCTTTTGCTTGGCTTAACAGCGCATCAAAATTGGCGCTGGCCGTTTTCAGCTCTTGCTGTAGCTCGCTACCAAAGTGGGTCATCATGGCATCGCCGATGGTGCAGGGCGATTGAAAGATTCCCAATGCGTCGTTGTACCAGCTTAGTAAGCGCTGTTGGGCGCTGTCTTGGTAATAGGGGACGTGGAGCTGAATATCACCTTGTTGGCCGATACGGTCGAGTCGACCAATGCGTTGTTCCAGCAAGTCGGGATTGAGGGGTAAGTCAAATAACACCAGATGTTGGGCAAACTGAAAGTTGCGGCCCTCGCTGCCAATTTCCGAGCACACTAATAATTGGGCGCCATCTTCCGGGTCTGCAAAATAGGCGGCGGCGCGATCTCGCTCCAGCAGGCTGAGACCTTCAAAAAAGAGTGCACTGGGAATGCCCCGGCGTATCCGCAAATACAGTTCAAGATCCTGGGCGGTGTTGGCGTCGGCGCAGATGAGCAACACTTTTTCGTCGTCGAGTTGCAGCAAATATTTTTCTAGCCACTGTACTCTGGGGTCTGTTTTTAACCAGTTGTCACCCAGCAGCTGTTCGGGACGTAGCAACTCCGTTAATGAGGCATCGGCCGCAGCGGTTACATAATCTGCGGGGGCAGCTAAGGGGTGTGCCTGTAGTTGTCTGGCGGGGAAACCGCCCACGGAGTTACGTGTGTTGCGAAACAGGAGTCGGCCGGTGCCAAAGCGGTCCAGCAGGTCGCGAACGGTATTGTCGATGCTCTCGGCATCGGCCTGGTTTTGTAAGGACGTAAGCTGCTCGTCGTCGAGGTAATCGGCCAAGGCTGTACAAAATGCCTTGTCTTGCAGGTTTTGTTCGGGCGCGTCGAGCAGGCCCTGAATTAAATCGCTGATGCCTTCGTAGGCGGCTTGCTCTTCTTTAAAGTCGGTAAGGCTAGAAAAACGCTCAGGGTCTAGCAGTCGCAGCCGAGCGAAGTGACCTTCGACACCGGTATTTTCAGGGGTCGCCGTGAGCAGCAGAACCGATGCAATTTGCCCGGCAAATTGCTCTACGCATTGATACTCGGCCGAGGAGCTGCCGTCTTCTTGCCAGTCCAGATGGTGTGCTTCATCCACTACCATTACGTCCCAGCCCGCATCTAATGCTTGCTGTCGGCGCTGGACATCATCGGTTAACCAATCCACCGAGCAAATGACCAGCTGGGCGCTCTCAAAGGGGTTGTCTTCTTTGCTTTCCAGTGCCGCTAGCGCGGCTTCGTCGGGTTCATCGTCCATGTCATCCATGGCGAATAGGTCTTCTGGCTCGTCGCCCAATGCGCAGCGGGCTTCGTCCAGTACCGTAAAGTGCAGGTTAAAACGCCGCAGCATTTCTACGAGCCATTGATGAACCAGACTGTCGGGAACCATCACCAACACGCGCTTAGCGCGCTCGCTCAGCAATAACTGGTGAATAATTAAACCGGCTTCTATGGTTTTACCCAGTCCCACTTCATCCGCTAACAATGCCCGAGGTTGTGGACGGCTGGCAATTTCTTTAGCCAAGTAAAGCTGGTGGGGGAGCAGCTGGACCCGGGGGCCGAGTAGGCCAAAGGTATTGGCCGCTTGGGCGGTATTGCGTTGCTCCAGGGTGGCGGCTCTTAGTTCAAAGCGCTTTGGGTGCTCCAGCTGACCTGCCAGCATGCGCTCTTTGGGGCCGCTAAGACTGATAACGGCACTCAGTATTTGTTCGGGAACGGGGTGGATTTCACCCTGGTCGTCCTCGGCAAAATACACAATGCAACCGTTGTGTTCCTGTTGGTCGGTAACGACAAGACGGCCCTGATCAGGCACTGAGATTTCATCACCATTTTGAAACTGCACCCGAGATAAGGGTGCGGCTTGGGCAGCGTAGGTTCGTTCTTCTTCTGCGGCGGGAAAGGCGATAACAACACGGCGGTTTACCGCTTCTAGAATAATGCCCAATCCCAGATCGGGTTCGGGGTTACTGATCCAGCGCTGGCCGGGAAGAAAGACTAAAGACATAGGGCTCTGGGTTCACACATTCTCGGGGGTGGGAATGGTACGCGCCAGAGCGGCTGAGTGGAAGGTTTGGCTTGGCTTAATCCTCGATTTGGGGTGCATCTTTTTGGCAGGAATATTGGCTTTTTGCGTTGTTTTGGTGCGAATTTGACTGGGGGTGAAAATGCTTTAAATGTCCATTTTTGAGGCGTTATTGGATTTTTAATGGTGCATTTAATATGCATCTTTGTTTTCTTGCTTGAGCGAATTCTTATCAATAATTAATAAAAGTGTTTAAAAACAGTTGCTTATGTATTTGGTGAGGAAATGGCAAGCAAATTGCTCAGGCTACTGCATACCTAGGGTACAGCAATGCCGTGGACCCAATAGATACCTATACGGAGAAACATCTGCTGATGGCGCAGCGCAATATCGTCAAGACGGCCCCCACGCCTTCGAAGAAAAAGGACCTGCCAATTATTATCGTTGGCACAGGTCCTGTTGGGATTCGCCTTGCCGAAGAATTGGTTGCTCGGGGTTGTTCGCGGCCCATTCAGCTATTTGGGGATGAACCATGGCAGCCCTATGACCGGATTCGTCTTTCTTCTTTACTGGCTGGCGAAGCGAATTTGTCGGAGCTCCATTCGCCGCCCAAATTCACCGCGGCAGCAGTCCACTGCCATTACAATTGTTCGATTGTAAAAATTGATACCAGCTTGCGGACGGTTGTGGATGCACAAGGTCAACAGCATCCTTATAGCGACCTTGTTCTGGCCGTGGGCTCCCAACCATTTCGCCCCAGTATTCCCGGTGTCGACGCACAACGGGTGTATACCTTTAGAGATTTAAACGATACCCAGGCCTTAATGGCCCGCTCAGCAGGAAGTCGCCATGTGGTGGTGATTGGTGGCGGATTATTGGGTTTGGAAACCGCCAGAGCCATGCAGCGCGCTGGAACCGATGTCACGGTTATTCAGCAGGCCGATCGTTTAATGAATCGCCAGCTGGATGCTGAAGCCGGAGCTCTACTGAGAGATAGCGTCAGAGCAAAAGCGATCTCGGTGCGCTTAGGGGAAGGGGTGAGAGAAATCATTACCGCTGACCAGGGTTTGAGCCGTCGCAAGGTTGCAGGGGTCAGGCTGCGTAGTGGCGAAGAAATTGTTTGTGACACGGTTATTTTATCGGCGGGAATCAGGCCCAATATTGAACTGGCCCGCCAAGCCGATATCGGGGTAGCACAAGGAATTGTCGTTAATCGATTTTTGCAGACCTCTTCAGAGCAGGTATTTGCGGTTGGCGAATGTGCAGAGTTTGCGGGTCAACTCTATGGTCTGGTAGCGCCGGGTTATGAGCAAGCGGCGGTATTGGCCGCGCGGCTGTGTGGTCAGTCTGTGGAGTATCGCGGTTCGATTAACGCGACTGAACTGAAAGTAGTGGGTTTGCCGGTGTTTAGTGTTGGCGAGCTGGAAGGTGAACGGCAGCGTTCTTGGCGTATCGCCAGCTGGGTATACCGCAATCGCAGCCAAGGTATTTACCGGAAGCTTGTTTTTCGGCGAGGCAAAATGACAGCGGCGATAGCCGTGGGGGAGTGGCCAGAAGCCAAGAGGGTGCAAGAGGCCGTGAGTATTCAGCGCGGTGTCACACCAAGTCAGTGGCTACGTTTTGTGTTGACCGGTAATTTGTGGCCTGCAACCGCAGGGAGCGGCGTCTCCCGCTGGCCTGCGAATGCCGTGGTCTGTAATTGCCGGGGCCTGAACCGTGGCAACTTGAGCAATATGTTGGCCGAATGTGGCGATAAATCCACGCTGATTGCCCGCAGTGGTGCCAGTACCGTGTGTGGGTCCTGTGCGCCACTGATTGCTGAGCTCTGTGGTGAGACAGCGGCCAAGGCCACATTGCAGCGTGGTTTGTTAATTGCTGGTTTAGTGGCCTTGTTGTTGGCCGTTGTCATTCCTTTAGCGACCCCCATTCCCTATGCCGTGTCTGTTCAGCATGGGTTACGCAATATTGATTCGCTTTGGTCCAATGGTCTCTATAAGCAAATTAGTGGCTTCTCGCTGTTAGGTTTATCTTTTGTGGGCTTATACCTGTCACTAAACAAACGGCTTAAGGCGCTCTCGTTTGGAAAATTTAATTTCTGGCGCTTGTTTCATACGGTATTGGGGGTGTTGTGCTTATTGATCCTGTTGGCCCACACCGGTTTGCGACTGGGCGAGAATCTTAATGCCTATCTTATGAGTAACTTTTTGGCGTTGGCTGTGTTGGGTGCCATTACCGCTGGCGTTATTGCGACAGAATCCTCGCTGGGGGCGCAGTTGGGAAAACGCCTGCGGCGCTGGTGTAGCTGGGGACATATTGCCTTATTTTGGCCGCTGCCAACGTTGCTGACCTTCCATGTAATTTCAGTTTATTACTTTTAATGATGTTGTGAGAACAAGGCATGGCGGGCGGCAAAAAATGGCTTTGGGTGTTGTGGTTAATTTTGAGTATTGGCCTTGCAGGCTATTTTGCGTTGCCGTTGGTGACAAAGCAGGATCAGGGAGTGTTTTTGATGGGTGAAACCACACAGGGTCACCACCAGATAGAGCTGGAATGCGCGGCTTGTCATACCGATCCCTTCGGCGGCAAAGAGGTTTTGCAGTCTGCCTGTGTCAACTGTCACGGCGATGAATTAAAAGCGGTGAACGATTCTCATCCCAAGGCAAAATTTACCAACCCCCGCAATGCCGATCGGGTAAAAGCATTAGATGCGCGGTATTGCGTTACCTGCCATGTCGAGCACCGTTTGGACAAAACCCACGCTATGGGGGTGACGCTGCCCACGGATTTCTGCTTTGAATGCCATCAAGACGTAGCCGAGACCCGGCCCAGCCATGAAGGCCTGGATTTTGAGAGCTGTGCCAGTTCGGGCTGCCATAACTTTCACGACAATATGGCTTTGTATGAAGACTTTTTACTGGAGCATGCCAAAGCGCCAATGTTTGCCGAGGTTGCCAGAGTGATTGGTCGCAATGCGGAACAGTTTAGCGCGAACCCCCACCCATCATTGCAATTGAATCAGGCTGATGCAGGCAACAACATAACCGCAGAAATTGCAGCGCAATGGCAGCATTCAAGTCATGCCGAAGCGGGGGTGAACTGCAGCGGCTGTCATGCTGAGGATGCGACTTCGGGGGGGAAACAAGGCTGGGTAGAGCACCCCGGTCAGCAAGTGTGTGCAAGCTGCCACAGTGATGAAACTGAAGGATTTTTGGCGGGCAAACACGGTATGCGAGTGGCGATGGGCCTGTCGCCAATGACGGTGGCGGCGGCAAAAATACCGATGCATCAAGCCGCCGCCCATAAAGAATTAAGCTGTAACAGTTGCCACGCGCCCCATAGTGCAGACACCAAAACCGCTGCCGTGGAAGCCTGTGTTGGCTGCCACGCATCGGAGCATGTGAGCAATTTTAAACGCTCGCCTCATGCCCAAATTGCAGAAAAAGAAGGGCTGCACCCCGATGAGGTCGTGACCTGTGCAACTTGCCATATGCCGCGTATCCAAGCTGCCGATGGACGTGTGAGAGTGCAGCATAATCAAAATGCCAATTTACGTCCCAATGAGAAAATGATTCGAGGGGTGTGCATGAGCTGCCATTCTCTGGCGTTTTCGATAGATGCATTGGCTGATCCAGAAGTGATTAAACGTAATTTTAAAGGGCAGCCCAGTGTGCATATTGAATCTATTGATATGGCGGTGGAGCGAGATGAGAAAAAGGGGCATAGAAGCTCTGTGTACAACTGATTTTTGCGTTTTTTGCAGAACGTTGTTTTTGCAGAACTTTGTTTGAGCTTGGAGCGGTTGGGAAGAGACTGATCCGAAAGTTGCAGCGTTAACAGAAGAGGTGGCAACAGTGTGTACAACATTATGGGGTAATTTGAGGAGAGACAAATGAAAAAAGTAATGACTATTATATCCGCGGCAGTTGTGCTCACTGCCTGCGGGGGTTCTGAATCAGCCGGAGGTATTGCACCAAAGGTTTATACCGATTCGCTATTTGCGGTAATGAAGGCAGACCGCACCAATTACACCAAGTTGATTATCAAACGGCTTGGTCCCGCAGGTTCCGGTTCAATATCGCCAGAAGAGCATTGGCAAGACAAGAATAATGGCGCGCCATTACCGGCGCAGATGTTTCGGTTTGGCGCCGAGGCTGTGGCGGAAATGACCAGTGATTTCAGTTATAGCCTGCAGTCTATCTGGCCGGTGAACTCGCAAAATGCACCCCGTACCGAAGTGGAAAAAATTGGTTTGCAATTTATTGTGGATAATCCGGGAGAAAACTACTACGGCGAAGAGGAGCTGGGCGGGGTGAATTATTTTACCGCTGTCTACCCAGACGTTGCTGTGGCAGCACCGTGTGTTGATTGCCACAACGGCCATAAAGATTCACCCAAAACTGATTTTCAACTGGGTGATGTGATGGGCGGTGTGGTGGTGAGAGTGCCTTTGTAAATCGAGCGTGCCTTTGTAAATTAAAGGAGCCCACAAGGAGGGTGCCGAAGATGAAGCTCTACGCTATTACCATGCTGACGGGGTTGGTGGCTGGCATAACTGGGTGTGGTAAGGACCCTCGGCTTGAAAAAGGGGAGGCTGTGTTTGTGGCTAACTGCAAAGTCTGCCACGCCCAAGGCATAAACGGCGCGCCGATTGTTGGCAACATCAAGATGTGGGGACCAAGGTTAGAGCAGGGACACGAGGTTTTAGTGTCCCATGCAATTACGGGTTACGGTTTGATGCCTGCTCGAGCCGGCAGGCTTGATTTAAGCGATGAAAATATTTCTAACGCTGTGCTTTATATGATGTCCACCGTGGAAAACCAATAGGAGTAATGCCATGACACCTGTACAAAAAGAGTTGGTACAAAGCAGTTTTACAAAAGTTGAGCCTATTTCAGATACAGCGGCGGAGCTATTTTATGCTCGCTTGTTTGAACTGGATCCGTCTTTAAAACCCATGTTTTCGGGGGATATGGAACAACAGGGTAAAAAGTTGATGACCATGTTAGCTACCGCAGTACGCTCACTGGATAATTTAGATGCCTTGGTCCCCGTCGTAAAACGCTTGGGTGAACGCCACGTTGCTTACGGTGTACAAACGGGGCATTACGTTACGGTGGGCAATGCCTTGCTAGATACCTTGGACAAAGGTTTGGGGGATGATTTTACCCCCGAGGTAAAAGAAGCGTGGACGGTGGTGTATGGGGTGCTGTCCAGTACCATGATTGCCGCTGCGGATGAGGTGCAGGCTCAGTAGTTTCGGCTTAGGTAACGACGGATTATCCAAGGTGGGATTGCACAGCGTGATCTTGTTTTTAGCACAGCTATGGATACATGTTGTAAAAGCCAATCAAGCCCGCAAGGCGGCGGGCTTGATGAAGCTCATACCATAATGACGAAAGTAAGCTTCGGCTTATTTTCGATAGTGACAAATTTACAAGAGTTTTGGGTCGTAATCTTGATTTTTGTCTATCTGATCCAAGGACATATTGGCACTGATCATGCCCGCGTCCGAAACACTGACGTTATTGACTCTTACGGTGCGAAGTTGTTCGTCAAACAGCGAGTCGGTCTCTAATTCGACGACGTAATGACTGATCTTTCCAGATTCAGGGTTGATCAACATATCCGCAATTTCTAGCGATTCGCCGCTTGAAAAAGCCATCTCTTCGTTCAAGAGTTGACTGACTAAACGGTCTTTAGCTTGTTCTTTGGTCAGTGAAAGCTGATTGTTTTTGCTGTCGAGCATAGACTCATCAATAGTCACATCAATACCAGGGCTGTTAAATGACAATCCTGTTTTATTGCGGTACTTGAAGTAACGACTCTCCGTTTTCGTAGGTAATGAAGCATTCTCGCGGGGCAATTCGTAAACTACATATTCGATACGTTTGTTGGTTTTATCTAAGATAAGATATTTGGTATTACCAATTGATTCCAGTTTGTTTTTTACCTCACCAGATCGTAAACCTTCAACAGAAACAGCTTCTTTATGCATTTCTTCCCACGGCGTAGCTTTCTGGTTTTCAGGTTGCTTGGCGGAGCTTGGGGCGGCAATACTTAAAGCGGGTGTGATGAGTGTTGTGAGTAAAATGGCAGAATTTGCATGTTTCATATTTTCTCCCTTCTTTTCTTTGAGCCCATTCTTCTTCGCTACAGTTTCGCGTTAGTGAATATTGGGCGCTCTAATTCAAAGTTCGAATATTTTATGCTGTTGCGTGATTGTGACATTGCCAAATGCTGATGAGTTCAGCGTGGCAGTTGAGATTGCCTTTGAGAAAGCAGTAAAGCGGTCTTTCTGTGAGCAGCGTTAAAGACGCATTGCCATAAAAAACCGCCTACTGTTACTTTGCCTGTTCAGCGGCTACGGGACGGGAGGCCCACCAGATCAGGGCGATTAACAATACCTGCAAGACTAAACGCAAACTGAGCAATAACTCGGGAACGTCTGGAAAACGTTCGGGATGCATCCACATATAAAGGTTAGCTGGGCTAACCGACAGGGTCAGGGCGATAAGGCCGATACCTGCAGCGGGACGGAATTTCTGGTTTAGAAAAAGGAAAGCGAAGGCAAGTTCAAATACGCCGCTGATATAGACTGCGGGGTAATATAAGTCTTTATTAATATAATCGGGCATGATCTTTACAAAAAAATCGGTCGCCAGAAAATGACCGATCCCCCCAATAAAAAACCATAGAAATACAAAGCCGATGCCAATTCGTTTAGCTGCAGATAATGTCATTGTTGTTGCTCAAGGTTAGTGATCAGTTTGGCGGCTTACTTTTCAAAGATCATGGCGACTTGCCTGCCAAGCAATGCCAGCTTACCGTTGGGTGCCCAAAGCTGACCGCTATTATGGTAATAAGTATTCGCTGCCGCTTGACAACGATAATCGTAATACCACCAGTCATCAGTGGCTTGGTCGGTAACATCATTGGGACATTCCAGATACCAACTTAAGGAGCTGCCCATGCTGGGAAATTTCACGCGATTTAAACCCGGAATGGGCGGAACGTCCCCCAAGGCAATTAATCGATATATGTCCATTGGCGCAGAATCTTTAAAACGAATCCACACTGCATAGTCGGCTGTGTCGCTGCCGCTAAAAGGCCAAGCACCATGGGCCAAACGTATATCAAAATGTTGTGTGAATGCAGGGGTCACACCGTCGATTTGGGGCAAATCCTGACAGTCCTCCGGGGGGCGGGCTTCAGGTTTGCTATTGCTGCTTTCGACTACCGTCGACGCGCGGTCTACACCAAAGGCAGCACTGGCATTTACGGCGATATCACCATTGCAGATCAGTTCGCCATAACGATGGCTGACGGAACCGCCGTCCCGTAAGGAACGAGTATGAAGCTCGTGGTTTCCGGGGGACGTTGGGCCAATAAAATTAACCGATAGTGCTCGCAGTCTGCGACTGGATTCCAGGTCTTTGCTTAAGGCTTTAGCGAGTAGGGCTGCAGTAAGGCCGCCAAATGCGGTGCGCCCTTGAAGCCAACTCGCGTCAACGGCGCAATGAAAACGATGATTTTGGTCGCTTGTTATGGGGCTGACGTTATCGATCAATTCCTGAAAACGGGTCATAGGAGGAGTTCCAGATGAAATATATCAAGCAGGATACTGCCATATGTTTTCAGTGTAAACAAAGTCTGTGGTTTAAGGCGCGCTCAAAAACTGAGCTATAGCCATAGCCGGGTTGTGTTGCTAATATTCTTGCTGTTGTAAATTTAGTCAATTAAGTTTTTACGCAGAAGATGCTCACATCATTCTGCAAACCAATAATAATTAATCGAGTGCTGCGGGCGTCTGGGGTCGCATGTGGGCTCGATGGGAGAACGGTAATGTCTCAATGCACCACCTATACTCACTGTACTATTTGTGTCGCTTGCTGCGGGTTGAAGGTCACCAGCGAGGACAATACCGTCATTAAAATCGAGCCTGATAAAGAAGCGGTTAATTGGCGGGATTTTTGTGTCAGAGCGGCAGAATCCCACCGGTCACTGCAGCACCCCTCACGTATTACCCAGCCCATGAAGCGAGTGGGTGATGAGTATGTGCCTGTACCGTATAAGCAGGCGGTAAAAGAGATTGCGCAGCAGCTTGGTGACATTGTTCAACGTCACGGCCCCCATGCACTGGGGTCGTACACCGGCAACCCTGCCACCAGTAACTTTGGTGCGTTTTCGTTTTTCAGTTTGTTTCTTGATGCAATTGGTACCGATAACCGATATTTCGTTGGCTCCTTAGATCAAAATTCGCACCACTATGTGTGCGAGGAAATGTACGAGCTACCCTGGGCATTTCTGCAACCAGATGTTGAAAATACTGACTGCCTGTTACTGGTCGGTGCTAACCCAGCGGTTAGTGAGTTGGGTTGGGTGTTTTCTGTGAGTGAAGGTTGGAAAAAAGCGCAGGCGATGCGTGCCAGGGGTGGCACAGTCTATGTCGTGGACCCACGTCGTACCGAATCCGCCGCGAAAGCGGATTGTCATATTAGCCCACTCCCAGAGACGGACTGGGCGCTGCTATTGGCGATTTTGCATGTTATTGCCAGCAACGCCTGGCATGACCCGGCTGTAGCAGAGTATTGTGAAAACTTCGACGAATTAATTGCCATGCTGAAAGCTCAGGATGTTGAGGCCTTAAGTGCTCGCTGTGAGGTTCCGGTGGCGACCATTGAGGAAGTGGCGAGAACTTTTTCTAAAGGTAGTGGTATTTGCCTGGCCCAAACTGGGGTTGGTCAAACCAGCACGGGGTCGGTGAGCTTGTGGCTGTCACACTTACTGAACTTGATTACGGGGAATATGCGGGGAAAAGGCGGTCTTTATCATAATAAAGGCGGCCTCGATATGGTGAAAACCGGCGGCGAGTTTTTTCCGAAGGTGCATCGTACAAGCCGAGTGAATCAGGCTTCCTCTGTGGGTGGCTTTTTGCCGTTTGCGGAAGCCGTGACCGAAATGCTAACGCCAGGTGAAGGGCAAATCCGCGCTTTTATTATTCACGGTGGCAACCCCGTTATTACTGGCCCAGAAGGTGAGAAGCTGAATGCCGCTATGGCTGATCTTGATTTGCTTATTGCCGTTGACAGCTTTCAGCGAGAGAGCCACCGTCACGCCGACTGGCTGATTCCTGCGCCTTCTTACTTAGAGTTGGACGAGGTCTCGATCTTATTGCAGGAAATTGCCAATGCACCTTCGCTGCAGATGCTTCGTTCAGCGGTAAAAAAACCCGATGGCGTACCGTATGAGTGGGAGTTTTTCCGGGATCTTACGCTGGCGATGAACAAGCCTCTTTTGTTGGGAAAACCGGCCTTAAACTGGTTGGTAAAAGGCTACTCGCTCATTGCCAAGATAACTGGCAATCCTTACGACGGTTTTAGCCCCAAGCAGGTCGCCAAGCAGATGTATAAAACTGGCGGCCAGGTAAGCTATAAGCAAATTGAAAATAGCCCCCATGGTTATAATCTTGATCCAACGATAGATTACGAGTATCTCACCGATAACCTCCCGACCGAGTCGGGCAAAGTGCGTACATTGCCTGTGGATTTGTATGCACGTCTTAATGCCTTGTTAGCCAGCCCATCGGTGCGGCCAGATAAAGCCGAGTACCCTTTGCAGCTGATTAGTCGTCGGCGCAAGCATATGATGAATTCTTGGCTTACCGAGGGTTCGATGCAGCAAATGAAGAGACCTGAGTCAGATATTATTGAAGTGAATCAGGAGGACGCCGCACGCTGGCAATTGCAAGATGGCGAGTGGGTGTCGGTAAGCTCCAGGGTGGGGGCTGTACAGGCGCAATTGCTGGTTAGTGATAAAATTCGTCCCGGCGTTGCGGTTATGAGCCATGGTTGGGGCAACAACACCTATAACCCCAACAAAAAAGGAGACGTGACCCCTTCTGGGGGAGTCAACCGCAATCTGTTGGTGGCCAACGATGATCGCGATCCTCTCACGGGAGTGCCCAAACTCAATGGCACCTCAATTAAAATAGAAGCTTTGCAGCGAGATGTGGCTTGAGAAGGCTGGCCAGGCCCTGGTGCGAAGTAGCGGGATGTGTTTAAGCTGGAATGGCCGCAATGGCCATTCCTTTGTGCTTTAATTTTCTAGTGATAGGGTTTGTTAGAAGTAATTCTGGCCAAACCTTTAATCACTTTATAAATCGACCAGATCCAGACGCCAAGCAGTACAAAATACCCGATAACAATGAATGTCAGTACCACCCCGATGATGGTGAAGAGCAGCGACCACCAAAAAGTGGAAATAATATTGCTGTAGTGATCTTCAAAGCGGGTTCCGGCTGCGTCACCTTTTTTAACCATGGCCCAGATAGCGCCAACCAGCCACAAAATGCCAGTCAGTATGCCCGCAAGCATCAGCCCGTAGGCGATTAGGGCATGGGTCTTTGCGGCGTCATCAGCGCTTGTTAAGGCGGAGTTTATTGGATTAGGGAAGGTCTGCACAACCTCCCTCGTTCATAAAAATACCGCTAAAAATACGCGTTAGTTTCTTGGGCCGCGGTGATTCTCAGCTTTTCCCGGCCTGTAACCAGCCATTTGGCTGATTACAGGCGCACCTTCCCTACGAAGGCAGATATTTCTCCGCTCTCAGCAGGTTGGTAAACGCCGAGAGGACATACAGGCGATTGGTGTTTTTCGCCAGTCCACGGTAGCGAACCTTCCCATAACCAAACTGCTGTTTGATCGTCCGGAACGGATGCTCGACTTTCGCACGCACGCTGGCCTTTATTCCCTCCAGCATTTCCTGTAGCTGGTCAGCCAGCTTGCGCCGGGTGCCGGGGCGTAGCGCGATACGCCAATCGACATCCCGATCTTTAAACTCATCTCGCTTATGGATGCCGGTATAACCCGCATCACCCCAGACCCGCTGCTCTTCTCCGTGAAGAAGCTGATCTGCCGCAGTGAGATCATGCACATTCGCGGCTGTGGTCTCGATGCTGTGAATCAAGCCGTCCCGGTCATCCACGCCAATATGCATCTTCATGCCAAAGTGCCATTCATTGCCTTTCTTTGTCTGGTGCATCTCCGGATCCCGCTCCCCGTCCTGATTCTTGGTTGAGCTGGGCGCGGCGATAATCGTGGCATCAACAATGGTGCCTTCACGCATCATCAGACCCTGCTGGCGCAGCTGGGCGCTCACGGTATCGAAGATCACTTTGCCCAATTTGTAGCGTTCTAAAAAATGACGGAAGCGGAGAATGGTGCTTTCATCCGGTAGCCGATCAGACAAACGGAGCCCGGCAAAGCGGCGCATCGACTCGATCTCGTACAGGGCATCCTCCATCGCCGGATCACTGAGGTTGTAGAACAGCTGCAGGCAGTGAACCCGAAGCATTATCGCCAGCGGGTACGGCGGATTCCCGTTCTCACCCTTGGGATAGTGCTTGCGGAGCTTCTTCTCCAGCTTGGCCCAGGGAATCAAGCCATCCATTTTCTCGAGGAACAGCTCCCGCCGCGTCTTGCGCTTCTTGTTTTGGTATTCGGCTTCGGCGAAAGTCAGTTGGCTCATGCTATATTCCGGTTGAAATGGGTCATCACGAAATTATCTCAAATTTTCGAGGTTGTGCAGAGGTTCCTTAGATGTTTCTTGCAGTTCTGACATATTGTTTCCTTCCATAGATCGTCAGTGACATGATTGTTGCAGGCGCTGCTATCAACCAGTGGGTGTTAGCTGCTTCCTGCAGCACAGTGCTTGCCCGTTAGTTATAAACTGAATTAGCTAATAAAACCAGTGGCTAAATAGAGACGATAAATCACGCCCCATTGATGTGAGGAAAGCATTCACATAGTGCCCAGGCATCGCGCCGTGTTTTGGGATTAGCGCGTGTTGTTTTGGGCGGGCTGCTGGCGTTTAACTCGATACATACTTTGATCAGCGGCTTTTAATAAGCTTTCATAGTCATGACCATGCTTAGGATAAATTGCGTAACCAATGCTGGCACTGGGTTGATAGCTAATGCCGTCGATATCCATTGCTTGGGCAAGAATGTGACTAAAGTCGGTGAGCTTTTTGGCAATGACTTTTTCGTCATTCATTTCTTTCAGCAAAATGCTGAATTCGTCGCCACCTAGTCTGGCGACAAGGTCATATTGACGTGTGTGTTCCTGCAGGCGTTGTGAGAATTGGCTGAGTATTTGATCGCCAAAATGATGACCGTGTTGGTCATTGGCCGATTTGAAATAGTTCAGATCGAAATACAAGATACAGAAAGCACCATTTTTGTTTTTGGCCTCGGCAATAGCGGCTTCTATTGCGGTGATAAAATGACGGCGATTTGCTAGCTCTGTCAGGCTATCGTGGTTGGCAAGATGCAGGTACATATCATGTTCTTTTTCTACTTGATTGCGCAGACGCTTGGACAACAGCTCATAATAAATGGCGATTACAGTCAAAAAAAGATTACTGGTAATCAGACTCAGGTAGATAGCCAGCTGCCGATTATCTGCATTCATGACATTTTGGGGCAATAAGCCCGCGCGGTCTGCGAGTACGTAAGGAATTGTCATTGTGGCCAGCAATACACTCCAAGCCACTCCAGCCCAGACACTGATACTGAGTGTGGCCAGTGGCGGTAAAATAAGTGTGCAGACAATGGCAGGTGAGTTAATGCCGCCTGTGTGCAGGGTGACATACATAAACCCCAGCAGCATGCTGCTTAAAAATAGCTGTAGTGCTAAATTCCGCTGGCCTGTTTTACGGATGATCGCCAACGATGCAACGATACCCAATGTCATCCATACGCCAAACTGTAAAACCAGCCTGCTGCCGGCCGGTTGTAGGTTCAGAAAGCTGTAATTTAAGCTGATAACCACAAGCAGATAGAACAGTGTGCTGAGTAGTATCGACACAACAAAGCGGTGATGATAGATATCACGCGGGCCTGTCGCTAAGCCAGCGGGCTGCCAAGCATCTATAAATGGAATGGGTTTTGGCGATCTTTGGTTCATGCTGCGGACTGATTTTCTGTTTAAAAAGACGATTGTCTAAATTAGTTGAGCTGCTTGAGCCCACCCCTTAAGTAGCAATAATATGGTAAAGAGAAGTTGTCGTAATAACGAGGCAAATATGCCGATTTTGCGGCCTTTGTACGTGATGTAGTCGACAAGCTGAGCAATCTATAAACAATTTGAAGGGTGTGAAGACAACAATGCGTAGCCCCAATCGATTAATGGATAAGCACCTTGCCAATCTCGGCAACGGCAACTTGGAGTGGATCGGGCTGCGACCTCAGCGCAAGCAAGCTATGATCGAAACGCGGCAGGTTGAGGCGGTAGCGGGCTTGGGCTTGGAAGGCGACCGTAGAATGGCAGGGCGTAGCGGATCGGCTCGGCAGGTCACCATAATCAGTGCCGAGTTTGTCAATTGCATTCGCCAGCATATGCAGCTCGATGGGTTAGAGCCAGCGTTACTGCGACGGAATTTAATGGTGTCAGGGATTAATTTAAATGCATTGCGCTATCGGCAATTTCGCATCGGCGGCGCGATATTTGAGGCAACAGCATTGTGCCACCCCTGTTCGCGCATGGAATCGGCATTGGGGAAAGGGGGATTTGCCGCAATGATGGGGCTTGGAGGCCTATGTGCCAGGGTTTTAGAGGGCGGCACGATAACCGTGGGGGATGCGGTTATTCCGTTGCCGGTGTCTCAGTAGTGCTGGCATGGCTGTTTGAAGTAAGCAGTGGCACATACACAATAAAGCTCAATATCGCCATTAGCGGCGGCGCAAATAAACAGAGTCTAGCCAGCCAGTTTAGTCCGGGATCGGCACCCAAACCGACGATGACCCCTAAAAATTGCAGGGGGTAAGCCAGCGCGATCAGTAACAGCGCCATCAGTAAACGTTTTCCCGGCCGGGTTTTACGCAGCAAGAGCGCCGCAATAAAGTGCAGCACCACCACGATGGGCGGCAGCATGACGAGTAAAGACACTAAATCATTTCCTCTTTACAGCAAGCGTGGACAAAGATTGTCTCGGTAATTTTAAACACGTTTGCTCGACGCTGTCTAAGCACGCGCTTTATTGCCTTTGGGGCCCCAGTGGCGCAACAGAGCAGGCAGCAATGTTAAGTCAGCGAGCAGAGCGATAATAACTGCTGCGGCAGTGAGCCCACCAAACATCACGCTGGGTAAAAAGTCGGAGCCCATCATCAGGGCAAAGCCCAACGCGATGATGGTCGTGGTGTAAATGAGGGCAAAACCAACGCTGTGCTGGGTGTTTCTGGCTGCCTGTTCTGGGGTTTGGGACTTTAGCTCAGCCAAATAGCGATGGGTGTAATGAATGGTGTCGTCTACGGCAATCCCCATCGCAATAGCGGCAATAGTCATGGTCATAAAGTCCAGGGGAATGCCCAGCCAACCCATTAAGCCCAAAATACTCATGGCCGCCAAAATATTGGGAACCATCGATAATACCGCGACTCGCAATGACCGAAATACGACCCAGAAGACTAAGGTCAGCGCGGCAAAAACGGCGCCCAAGGTGAGTATTTGCGAGTCAAACAGCTGTTGTAGCATGGCCTGATATAGCACAAAGAGGTTGCTAAGCTGGTACTGGTCTTCGGGGATACCTAACTCCGCCATGCCATTTTTAATGTCTTGCAATAATTGCTGACGATTTAAGCCTTCGGTGCTGTCTTGAATTCGGGCGCTGATTCTCAGTCGAGGTGGCGAATCGATAAAAAAACTGCCTAGCAAGTCTTCGCGAATCGACTCATCTAAAGTCCAATACACGGCGGCCAGCTCATATTCGGTAAGAGGTCTGCCACCGTTAATATTCTTGGCCAATTGGGTGAAGTTCACCACCGACAGGGTCGTGCCCATCGCCGTTTGTTGATCGAGCATATCTTGAATGCGGTGGGTGTTTTGCACTTGCTTGGCGCTGAGGGGGAGCTTGGACGAAGCGGTGTTTTGCGCTGTCTCGGGAGTATAAATAAGGTCTAGCGGGGTGGAGCCACCAAAATCCTGATCGATAAATTGCAGTTCTTTATGGATTTGGGCGCCTTCGCGAAAATAATTAATAAAGCTGTTTTCAACATTCAGTTTCATTGCTCCAATCACGCTCAGTACCAGTATTCCTGCACCCGCAAAAATAACCAGATAGCCTTTGTTTAAGCTGAGATCACTGCAGGCTTTTAAGGGTTTTTGAAACAGCGTGGACGGTTTGCGAGGGGCTTCTTTAGGGAAGAGCAATAATAGCGCAGGAAACAGCAGCAGCGTGCTCACCAGGGTAATGCCCATCGCCAGCATCATCATTAAGCCAAATGCCGAGACAGGTTCGATATTACTCAGCATCAATGAGGCAAACCCTACCGAGGTGGTCAGGCCGGCAAAAAAACAGGGGGCGAGCTTATTGGCCAGGGTTTTTTCAACCAAGGTTTGCTTGTCAGCGTCGGGGTCGGCCTGGCTTTCTTCCCGGTATTGCACAATCAAATGAATGACAATGGCCAGGCTCAGTATCAACAGCAATGCAATAAAGTTAGCGGAGATGACGGTGGCTTTTAAGCCCAGCAATGCAAAGCTGCCCAGGGTGATAAACAAGGTACTGGCACAGCAGCAAGCGGTGATGAAGAGCCAGCGAAAGCTGCGAAAAATCAGCAGCATCAGCAGGGCAATCGTGGCGGCAATAGCGCTACCAAAAATGAGCAAGTCACTCTGAATAATATTAATAAGCTGATAGGCCAGCACGTGCACGCCACCTAAATAGATGGTGGTATGGTCGGCATAGTCATTGGTGATTTTACGAATTAAATCAATTTCGCGGCTGCGCTGCTCTCGTAAGGTTTTTTTAATGCCCTCACTTTTTTCTTTCAGCGATACCAGTTGCTGGCTTTGCGCTTCGCTGAGAGGCGCGTCCAGCTGTTTTTCTTGAAGCGCGAGTTGCTCTCGCTCTAGCCGGGCTAGCTCGGGGTGTTCTTTAAACAGGACTTGAATGCCACTGACCGTCTGCTCAGGATTAACCAATAGCCCTTCGTAAATAGGGTGGTTTTTAAAAATCTTTTTAAGCTCTGCAGGGCTTAGCTTGAGTTTAGCTTGGGTAAGTTTGCTGGGGTCAGTGTCGGCGCTTAATGTGTCGGCGCCTGCTTGTAACAAGGGTACACTGAGAATAGACCGCACCGCCTCAACCCGTTTAAAGCTTTGCAGGCGTTGACTGATGGCGGCCACATCCTGCTGGCTTTTTGGCGAAAAAATATCGCCGCTGTCGGGTTTATACGCCAGAATCAAAAATTCTTCGGGAGCGAATTCCTGATTGATTTTTTGGCTGCGAATGAAATCCCGGTTGCCTTCAGAAATCAGCGTATCGGCAGAAGCATTAATCTCAAAATTTTTGCTTTGTAAGCCCAAAGCGATAACCGCCACCAGAAAAACAGCAATAATGATGAAGGGGCGCTTTATCAAAAATGCCATGCTTATTCCTCGGCGTCGTCAGCGGGTTGGGCTTGTTTGGGAAATTGCTGATCTCTTAGCTGACCCTGTAAATATAAATTGCGAAAGAAAATATAAGGATCGTCGCTTTTTTCCCGTAGTGTTTTGTAAGTATTAGCCTTACCAGAAAATCCCTGCATGGCGTCGGTGGCCATGATAATGGTGGTGTCAGGCTGCTCAGTGAGATAGGGGATGGGGTTGAGGAAGTAATCCGCCACCAGACCGGTGCCACTGCGTAAATCTGCAGGCCCTAAAAAGGGCAGGACGATATACACGCCAGAGCCAGTCCCGTAGTCGGTTAAGGTGTCTTTAAATCCGGTGGTTTCTTCTTTGATATCCCACCATCCCTCGGCTGGGTCGAAGATGCCGGCAATTCCCAGTGTGGTGTTCACCAAAAAACGCAAAGTTGTGGTGCCAGCCTTACTGGCCTCGCCCTGCAGCAGGTGATTGATAATGGAGATAGGCGATTTGATATTGGCAAAAACATTAGCCACCCCGGTGCGTACCGGCGCAGGAACATAACCTTGATAGGCATTGGACACCGGGATCATCAGGTAGCGATAGGTCACATCATTAAAACCAAAAATAGCCCGATTAAACCCCATTAGCGGGTCGTCAAACTCTTGCTCTTTGTAGGCAACGACGGTGGCTTCTTCGGCAGGAAGAACGTTGGCCTGCTGGTAGCTCTCTTCGGTTTTTTCCTGTTCGCCAGTACTGGCGCAGGCACTGAGGCTCAGTAACAGCGCAATGATTAAACCCCGACAGACATAGCCCCAGGGCCCTTCTTTGCTTACACGCCTTGATTTTGTATCGGACCTTCCTTGCATCCATCACCCGCTATTTGCCGTTGTTATGAGTCTGACTGTTTTGAATGAAGCTAACTTGAGGTCTTAGAAGCACTCGTGGGTAAATCGTTCATTGTTTAGCGTGGTTACTTATTGTTTACATAGATACTTTGTACGATAACTCTGGGTAGCTTGGATGTCCCTGATAGCGCAAGGTACTGGCGGTTGAGCACGAAACTTGCAGTCTGCTTCAGCCTTGCATGGTTTTGTCGACGCTATTTAACTGGCGGACAAGCTAATTGGCAGACACGTTAATGAGCGAACAAGCCTTGAGCTTACAGGCTATAAGCTTTCGCTAGAACAACGGATGGCAAACAGCTGCGCATGGGAGCACTTCTTGTTTTGTGCGTTGTCCCAATGAGCGAGTGGTGGCGCTGGCTTTTAGGCTTGGTGCCGAGTACCTGGTCTCTGGTGCCTGGTACCTTGTACTGGCTGACCATTCCCCCTCAGCTTGATTACTGGCTGTTAGGGTGCCTAAACCGCGTTGATTTGTGGTGTTGATACCTAAATGTACATGGAATTGTTAGAGCCCTGTGGGCTCGTACTCAGGAGAGTGATATGGCCCGGCCTCGTGTTCGCGAAAAAATATTGGATGCCGCGCATCGTTTGCTTAATCAGGAACGCACAGCAGCCCTGACAACACGCAATATTGCATTGGAGGCCGGCACCACGGAAGCCAGCGTGTTCAATAACTTTACGGATAAGTCCGGTTTGTTCCGGGCGCTCATCAATGAGCGCTTAGTGGTGGTGCAGCAGCTGGTTAAAGTCATCGAGGATGACGTCATGCCCATAGAAACATGGCTGGCTGAGGTGTATCTCAGTGCGAGAGCCAGCTATTTAGAGGTGATGCCTTTGGCAGCGACGTTATTGAAGAAAAACACCGATTTACACAGAATATTGCAGTTTGGTCCGTTAACGCTAAACCAAGCTGTGGCGGCATCACTGGCGCGACGAGGGCTATTTTCACACAAGGGGAAGGACAGTACCGAACAGGAGGCGGATTTCGCCGCCATTGTGTTGGGTACGGCCATGCACGGTGCGGTAGGTGAGGTGTTTGACCGCAGTGCAAGTATTTCTCATGCCCCCAACGATGATGCAAGGCGCATCACCCAGATGCTGCTGACGTTACTGGTCAAGACACCCCGTTAAGTTGCTTTTACTTTTTAGTGCTTGCTGTAGTGCTCCGAATATACGTTGTCGGCGTAGAAACGTCGGATAACAATATATGAAAGGAAGGCTACATGGACCCCATTATTCTTGCCGAGCGTGGCTTGGTGCCCGATCCCTTATTACGTCGTGGTATTCGCAAGCAGTTGGCAGAGCGACTGGCTCAGGAGCACCACGGCGATTTGCAGAGCAGTGAAAACCGTCGCAGACAGTTTAGAGAAGAGCTGCGTGAGTCTGCCATTACCATTAATACCGTCGACGCCAATGAGCAGCACTACGAAGTACCTGCCGCCCTGTTTGAACTCATGTTGGGCCCCCGGCTGAAATACAGCAGCTGCTGGTGGGACGATAACTGCAAAAACCTGGAAGAATCGGAAGAAGCCATGCTGAGGCTGTATGCCGAGCGGGCTCAGTTGGCCGATGGTCAGCGCATATTAGACATGGGTTGCGGCTGGGGCAGCTTCACCTTATGGGCAGCAGAGCATTATCCCAACTCACAGCTGACGGCCATCTCCAACTCCCACGGTCAGCGCGAATATATTGAAGGCCAGGCGGCAGCCAAGGGGTTGACTAATATCAAGGTGATTACCTGTGATATTGCCGAGCTGGAACTGAACGAGCGTTTTGACCGGGTGGTGACCATCGAAATGATGGAGCATGTGCGCAACTACCGGGAGCTGTTGGCCAATGTCTCGCGTTGGCTGGAGCCAGAAGGGCTGATGTTTGTGCATATCTTCTGCCATGCCTTTTTGCATTATCCCTTTGATGGCGGCTGGATGACTGACAACTTCTTCAGCGGCGGCCAGATGCCAGCCTTCGATACCCTGATGCACTTCTCTGAGCACATGCGCATCGTCGACAGCTGGCGGGTCAATGGCGTGCATTACTCCAAAACTCTGGAAGCCTGGTTAGATAAGCTGGATGACAACAAAACCCAAGCCCTGAAAATCCTGAAAGACGCACCGTCCCCCAAAGTCCAATTGCAACGCTGGCGTATTTTTTTACTGGCCTGCTCAGAGCTGTTTGCTTACCACGGTGGCCAAGAGTGGTTTGTGGGGCACTACTTGCTGACACCGGGGCAATTGGCAGATTGAATAGGCATTGTTGGGTGAATGTGCAGTATTTACACTGAATGTGAATGGGTTTTCCCGGTCACATAAGAGAGACAAATAGAAGCCGTTATATATCAACGGCGACATAAACCCTATGGAGGAAACATCATGAAAGGGAAATACACACTCCTTACCGCATTGTTACTGAGCTCACTGGCCCTGGTAGCGTGTTCAGACGATAAAGCCGCCAGTGGTGGTGGCGGTGGCGAGAATTCCACCGCATTGAGTATTGATACCGGTGACGGTTCATTCTCTTACAAAAATGACGATGGCGGTGGTAGCACCTCAGTCAGCGTCGATGCCGATGAAGGCAAAGGCAAAAAGTAATACTTATCTGATCCGGCCGAAAGGCCGGATTTTTTTATCTGCTGTTTCTGCTTATAGCCCTTCCTTTTAAACCTAAGTCATATCCTTGCTCACGCTTAAGAGTCGCAGGCGTTGCGAAAATATCCCATATTTTCACTTAAAGCGTTTTCCGTAGTCTCTGGGCCGTTAACCCCGCAGATTAGCAATTCGCATATCCCATGACCGGTTCATTCAATCAGAACACTCTGATTAATTCGGGTTGTACTCTTGTCTGGGCGCTAAAGAATTTCGCGTTCAGTAACCTATGGCTCACTAATTTTAAAATCACATGGTAAGCCGTTGATTAATATATGAGTGAGTATATGATCAGGGGAAAGGAATGATTGTTAGAGATACAGGGAATGCGTCTTCATTTGCCGGTATTGCGCTGATGGCGTGTCAGGCAGCTCTTTGAATTCCCTCGTTTTTTCAAAAAATTCTGCAGGGAAAAGGGGACAGGTTTATTTTCAAGGAAAAGGGGTTTTATACAGCATTAGCCGATTCTGCGGTTTGTGCAAGAATGGGTGTCACATTGACGTTTTTGGCCAGGTGGCTGGTGCAGGTCAAGAAAGGAATTCGATGAATAAACAAAGGGATAGTCAATGAATTTAAAAAACCTTTCGTGGATATATGTCAGATTGCCGTGTTTAAACACGGCAATCTGATGTTGAATTAGCTGTTAAAGGTCCTTCATGTTTCAGTGCCCACACTGCAAGGAAAAAGGAATAGGAGTCTGGGCCAAGTTTTGGTGCGGCTCTGATACGCCCGCCAGATGTAGGAACTGTGGTGAACTAAGCTATGTTCATTCTAAGTACCGTATTGGTTGCCAGTCAGCGTGGCCATTCTTGGTTTCGTGGCTGGCCATCGCGCTGTGTATTTATATTTTCTTTGTCAGTAACAATATTTATGCATTGCTGTTTGCGCCAATATTGTGGTTTGCAGGTCGTTTTGGAGAGCTTGCTTTGCTCCCAATGCAGTCCATCACTGAGCAGGAGTCAGTTGCCAATCGCAAGTTTGGAAACTGGTTTATTTTATGTTTAGCAATTTTAGTGATAGCAGGTATTACAGTTGGCAACCTTTAACAAGCGGCGGTTGTTGCCCCTGCGGGGCTGGGACAGCCAAAAACGCTGCTCTTATTTTGTCTGCCCCAACGCCGGGCGTTGAGGCTGTAGAATTACTAGCGCGGATTTTCAAAGCGCGGCTCTGGTTGATTTTTGATCTATAAATAGCCTGATTTTTTGAAATCCGAGAGAATTGAGCTGCGATTACTTGCGGAAATTTCACGTAGTGCCGCGAAATTCTATAAGAAATGGATCGGCTGGAGAAATTCTACAGCCTCATTAGGCTTTACTCATGCCCATAGTTTATGAAGCTAGTTCAGATAAGGATTGTGTTCGTTACAAACACTTTTCACTAGTCGTTTTCTACCTCAGCAATGCGAGGCGTCACGCCAAACTTGCTTTAGAAAACCATGATGACAGCATCCTTCAGTCTGACTCAATATCAGCGATAGTATTTTCAGCAATGTGTATCGAAGCCTTCGTTAACGAATCCGCGGAAAATGTGTTGAATAAAGAACAACTAAATGATTTTTCGTTCATGAAGAATGAGTTTAAACGCAGGGGAAAAGGTTCATCTTTGTCAAAGAAGGTTAAACTGATTTTCGATATTGCGTTCAATGTATCTCCCGCTAATGAGCTAACAGAATCTATCGATGATCTAGTCGACCTAAGAAATAATCTAGTGCATTACAAGCTTACTGATACAGCAATGAAGTATATTTATCCGCCATTGGAGCACACGGAAACCGGTGATGATCAAAAGTTTACTTGTATAGATTTTATGCAGGAACCAAAACGAATTATTGTTCCTTTCGTAGAGAAAGTTACAGGTCAAGCAGCTATGAAATGCTACGAAACTGCAGATTCCGTCTTGGAGTTATGGAATTCTAAGGTCGAAGAAAGTACCACTAATGAAGCCTAGTATAAGGAAAAGGGGACAGATTTATTTTTGTTTAAACCATGATGCACTTCGGATTTGAGACCGCATGAAAATAAATCTGTCCCCTTTTTGCAGCATTAGCCGATTCTGCGGTTTGTGCACGGAATAGGTGTCACATTGACGTTTTTGGCCAGGTGGCTGGTGCAGGTCAAGAAAGGAGTTCAATGAATAAACAAAGAGATAGCCAATGAATTTAAAAAAACTTTCGTGGATATATGTCAGATTGACGTGTTTAAACACGTCATTTTAATGTTGAATTAGCTGTTATGCATTAAGGAGGAAGTAATGACAAGGATTGAGCCAAGTGGACACATCTTTATATCAGCAAAGCAGTTCTATGATGCGGCAGAGCTTATCTGGCAGAAAACGAACGGTGCAGTTGGGAGCTACGTCTACCCAGTTATCGTGAACTACGCTCTTGCATGTGAGCTTGCGCTTAAGGCCTGTGAAAGCACTACTTCGTCCGCGCTAGTACCTGAGGGTGCGCTGTTGCCCACGGCAGAAATAAATTCGACGATCTGGGGGCACAAACTCTCAAAATTATTCGATACCTTGGCAAGCGACACTCAGCAGCAATTAGCTGCGGAATTTTATTCAACTGTTGGTGTTTCGCTACAGCCCTTGCTAGCTGAGTGTGATGGCTACTTCATCAAAGCTCGGTACGCGTGGGAGAAAGACAATAAATGTGTATTCCATTTGTCAGGCGTTCGGCAGTTATCATCGGGTCTTATTGCTGTAGTCCCAACCTTGGGTGCCAATAATGCATAACAATCGCAGGCAATCCGACGGCTTTTTCGTTCCGCCTGCGGCTACACTACAAAGCCGCGGTTGCTGCGGGCGTTAGGTGGCTGAGGTAAGTTAAGTGCCAAGAATAAAGGGAGGGGACAAATAGAATGGCTTGGTATCTGCGAAAGTCGGTTTCAGTTGGACCGATCAGGTTCAACCTATCCAAGAGTGGTGTTGGTGCCTCGGTGGGAATCACAGGATTTCGCATCGGCATGCGGCCGGATGGATCATCATATGTGCATGCAGGTCGGCATGGCTTGTATATGCGTGAGGAGCTTGGTGGGCGTCGAGGTGGTGGGAGCCAGCCGGTCTATTCTCAACCTGAAGAACTGCCTCCGACCCAAAAGTTTGATGCAGTAAGTACGCGCGATTTAACGAGCCCTGAGAGAAAGCAGCTTATTGATCGCCTTAACAAGTCATACAAGGATTTCAGGCTCGACTATCTTGTTTTCGTGGCTGCAGTCGTAGCCTTCGGAGCCGCTTGGCTTAACGAAAGTCAGCTTGGAATGGCCATCGCTGGTGGAGTCGGTATCGTCCTTGGTATAGCCGCGTCAGTATTCGAATCACGTCGTCGAACGGTAAAGATTTTCTACGACTTCGAGGCAGATGATACGTCCTCGTTTTCGAAGCTCGTACAGGCAGTAAACCACCTCGCTGAATGTAAGCGACTTTGGGCCTACGTTGATTCGCGCGATTTAACGTCTGCTCATGAGTCGAAAGTCAATGCAGGCGCTTCTAGCCTCGTAAACAGAGAGGCCGCTGCGGTGGGCACCGGAACACCGCCTTGGGTCGAAACCAACGTGACTATTCCTACGCTGAAGGCAAGGGGCGTTACTGCGTATTTTATGCCCGATTGCATACTCGTTTATGATAGCTCTGGGGTTGGTTGCGTCGAACACGCATCACTCTCTTTTTCCACAAGTGCAGAGCGCTTCATCGAAGACGGGCCGGTTCCGCCGGATTCCGACGTAGTCGATACCACGTGGAAATATGCCAATAAGCGTGGCGGCCCAGATCGTCGTTTCAAGGACAACAAGGAAATTCCAATCTGCCTGTATGGGAAGCTAGATCTAAGTACTTCCGCAGGACTTTTGTGTCATCTGCAAACATCTAAAAACGGCGCGCCACAATACTTCTCAACACAGTATTCGGCATACCTAAAAACCATTGGTGTAGGTCGTGCAGCTGCCACCTAACAAGCGACTGTGATCCAAAATCAAGCCTATAGGCGACTATGTTTTAAAACTGCCAAGCGATACCCACTCCCAATTTAGCCAATCTATTGGCCTGCAACTGTAAATATTAGACATAGCCGCAGGCTCACTAAAATTCTCCACTGCCGTCAAAACCTACCGCCAAAGACTTGGCTTATCTGCAAATTGGAACGCCGCCAAAGTTTTGTCAAACCGCTATAAAAACCCATAAGCCTTTGATAAATATAAATATAATTCATTGGCACAGGGATTGCTAAATCTAAGCAGACGCGTGTTTTCAAGCTCTTGTTTCTCACGGCAAGAGGCCAGCTTAGGTGAAGAAATGAAGTTCAAAATTATATTAATTGTTGCTCAAATTGTTCTTCTGGCAGCGGTTGCTGGTGGCGTTTGGTGGTTTACCAAACCCGATCCGGTGCTGGTTGAGGGCGAAGAGGCTGCGGCGGTTGAGCAGGCCTTGAAAGAGCCAATCTATTACAGCATCGATCCTTCTTTTGTTGTGAATCTGATGGACAGCCGTTCTATCCGCTTTGTGCAAATTCAAGTGGACCTGATGACCCGGGACGAAGAAGTGGCTGAGTTATTGGAGAAATACCTGCCCCGAATTCGCAATGACTTAATTATGCAATTCTCAAAACTGAATCGGGAGGCGATTGAAGGCGAAGCTGCACGCATAAAGATTCAGCAAGAGGCGTTGAACACCGTTAATGCGGTATTAAAGGCTGAAGCGGGTCGCGGCGGTGTTGAAGCCGTGTACTTCTCTAAGTTTGTGATGCAGTGAGGGCATAAATAGTGACCGGTGTTCTCGAACCAGAAGAGCTAGAGGCGTTTATGGACTCGGCGGAATCTGCCCGTGACGGCAATGGTAAGTACGACTTTGCGCGTCAGGATTACGCTTTGCAGCGCTTATTGCCTGCCTTAAACCAATTGCAGCTTCAGTTTGCCGAGAGCGGAAAAGAATCACTGCGTACGCTGCTGCCCACCCTTACGTCTATCTCGATTGATAACACCAGTGCAATGCGGTTTGACGAGCTGCGTCGCCGTTTGCCTGCACCTTGCAATATTGCTTTGTATAACGGCCTGGCCGATGGCGCGAGCATGCTGATGGCAATGGAGTCAGAGCTTATTTTTCAGATGGTAGACCGTTATTACGGCGGCTTTGGCGGTGCGGTCCCCATTCGGGAAAAGTTCTCGGTGACGGAAGAAAGCTTTAGTGAACAAGCCAATGAACTACTGAAGGCTGATATCGCCAAGGCGTGGAAGACGCTGTTGGTCCAGACGCCCAGCCTTGTTCAACAAACATCGGATATCCGCACAATAGAAGCGTTTGGCGACCAGGACTCGATGGTTGCTTGTCGTTTTGTATTGGATTTTGGCGGTGGCAGCGACAACGTTGGCTTGTGGTTGGCTTTGCCGTGGACGGCATTGGATGACTTTAGAGAGCGGCTTGACGATACACCTCGGCCCAGTCATGGCGATGCCGATGTGCAGTGGCAGCAGCGTTTAAGCAAACGTCTGGAACTGACGCCAATTGAAATGACGGCGATTTTGGCCGAAACCGAAATCAGTCTAAAGCGAGTGTTGGGTTTTAAACCCGGCGACATTATTGATATTCCCGCTGCCGACGCCGTCACCGTATGCCTGGACGGCCAAAGACTGATGTTTGGTCGCCTAGGTGCCCAGCAGGGCAATTTTGCTGTTCGTATTGAGGGCCATTGTGCCCCAGAAGAAGAATAGGAGAGGCCCGGTGAACGATCCAATTATGCCTTCGAATGAACCACCTCAAAAAGCAAACATAAATGAATTTGGCGAATCGTCGCCAGCGCCAGCCGCCGCATCGGCCAACCAGCAAAGTAAACAGCAAAAAGGTGTAGAAATGGGTGATATGAGCCTGGACATGATTATGGATGTCAACGTTAACGTTTCTGTGGAAGTGGGGCGTAGCCGGATGAGCATTCGTGACCTGCGGGAGATGAAGCAGGGCGCCATTATTGAGTTAGACCGGGCTGCGGGCACCCCGCTGGACGTGCGGGTAAACGGCACCTTGGTGGCCAAGGGTGAGATTGTTGTCGTCAAAGAAAAGTACGGCATTATGCTTACCGAGGTTGTCAGCCAAGACGAACGGCCTCGGCGTCAGGACTAAGATATGCGACAGCTGCTAAGCGTTATTCTGTTCAGTTTTTCTGGCATGGTTATGGCCCAAAGCCCGGAGCCCAGCGCGGTTAAAACTCCAACAGCAGCTTATGCTGGGGTTGATATTAGCGGCATGTTAGGCGCCTTTGTTTTGGTACTGGGCTGTTTGTTTGTGGTCAGTTGGTTTTTGCGTCGCAGCCGTTTGGTGTCTGCGCCCAATCAGGCTGGCGTGAATGTGATTGCTCAGTTGCCGCTGAATATGAAAGAAAAACTCTTGGTAGTACAGGTAGGCGAAGAACGCTTATTACTGGGGGCCACTCCCGGTTGCATTCGCACTCTGCACAGTTGGAAGGCTGATGCGTTACCGCCACCAGCAGCACAAGAAAGTTTTGCCAGTGTGTTAGGGGGCAGCGTTTTGGGAAGCAAGCTGGCCAAGCTAAAAGCCAAGGGCGATGAGAATAAGGCGTCAATATCATGAAGCGGGTGCTGATCTTGCTGGCATTGCTGTTGCCTTTAGGTGCAGCCGCCCAAGGTTTATCAATGCCTGCCGTCAGCTCGGTGGCCAATGCCTCCGGCGGTCAAGAGTACAGCGTATCGCTACAACTGTTGGCGGTGATGACAGCCTTAACTCTGTTGCCAGCCTTGCTGTTGGGTATGACGGCTTTTACCCGAATTATGATTGTGCTGTCTATTTTGCGTCAGGCGCTGGGTACCGGGCAGACCCCATCTAACCAAGTGTTACTGACCTTGGGTTTGTTTTTGAGTTTGTTTGTTATGTACCCGGTTGGCGAAATTGCTTATCGCGAGGCGGTACAGCCTTATATCGCCGAAGAAATCCCCTTTCAGCAGGCCATTGAAAAGGGCGCGGCACCGTTCAGAGAATTTATGCTCCGCCAAACCCGAGAAGAAGACATTGCCCGCTTTGGCGAAATTGCCGGTTATCAAGGCTTTGATAAACCCGAAGACGTGCCGTTTTCCATATTAATGGCATCGTTTTTAACCAGTGAACTGAAAACGGCATTCCAGATTGGTTTCTTATTGTTTATTCCCTTTGTGGTGATTGATCTGGTGGTTGCCAGCGTGTTGATGTCGATGGGGATGATGATGTTGTCGCCCATGATGATCTCGCTGCCTTTCAAAATTATGTTGTTTGTTCTGGTGGATGGCTGGGGGCTGATTATGGGCTCACTGGCGGCCAGCTTTTACCAGTAGGAGCGCGCAAATGAACGCCGATACCGTTATTGAACTGGGCCGCCAAGGTATGAACATCACTGTATTGCTGGCAGCGCCCTTGTTATTGGTGGCACTGGCAGCGGGTTTGTTTATTGGTATGTTTCAGGCCGCCACCCAAATTCAGGATATGACCCTGAGCTTTATTCCCAAACTCATTGCCTTGGTGGTGGCGCTGGGTTTAACCGGGCCGTGGATGCTCACTCAACTCGTTGATTACACCCGTCAGTTATTTGAAATGATTCCGGGTCTCGTCCGTTGATGTTTACCGAAGCCTTTACCGGGGCGCAACTCATGGGCTGGTTAAGCGCTGCCTGGCTGCCATTTGTGCGCATTGGCGGCGCCGTTATGACCGCGCCGCTGTTCAGTGCGGCCTATGTGCCTATGCGTATTCGCTTAATGCTGGCGGTGTTTGTGAGCGCGGCATTGCTGCCAATGATTAATAGTCAGGGCCCAATCAGCCCGGCGATTAATCTCATTGGAGTAGAGGGCATTGTACTGGCCGCCAAAGAATTGCTTATCGGCATTTGTCTGGGCTTTTTTTTGCAATTGGTTTTTGAGGCGGTAGTGGTGGGCGGTCATCTTATTGCCAACGGCATGGGCTTGGGCTTTGCGATGATGGTTGACCCCCAGCGCGGCGTTCAGGTGCCTGTGTTATCGCAATATCTCTTGGTCATTACCATGTTGCTGTTTGTCGCCATGGATGGGCACTTAGCTTTTTTGGCGATGCTGGCAAGAAGCTTTCAATTGTGGCCGGTCAATGGTCCGGCGATGAATGTTGATCAGCTTCAGCTGGTTTTTTCCCAAGGCTCGGCCATGTTTGCCGGCGCGATTCAAATTGCGATTCCCGCTGTTATTGCTTTGTTGCTGGTACAGATTGCGGTCGGCGTTATCAGCCGGGCAGCTCCCACCCTTAACTTGTTTGCAGTGGGCTTTCCACTGGCCATGCTAGTCGGCTTTTTGTTGCTGGACCGTATTATGCCTAATCTGCTGCCCCAGCTGAGCAGTCTTGTTGATAGCACTTACGCTGTTATTGCTGAGTTTTTGGGGGCTTAGACATGGCAGAGAATCAGGACGGACAAGAACGTACCGAAGACGCGTCGGCCAAGAAGCTGACCGACGCAAAGAAAAAAGGTCAGGTTCCCCGCTCTAAAGAACTCTCTACCATGATGGTCACTGTGGCGGGAGCCGCCACTTTAATTACCACTGGCGAGCAACTGGCTGCGGCCATGAGTGGCTTAATGAGCCGAGGTTTGTCACCCCAAGCGTTGCTGCGTCCACAGCAGGAAATGGGCGGCGAATTTATGCAAAGCCTTATCACCGGACTGCTGTCAATTTGGCCGCTGCTGTTGGTGGCGATTATTGCCACCTTGGTCTCGTCTATTGCGCTGGGAGGCTGGACATTCAGCTTGAGCTTTAAGCCTGAACGGCTCGATCCCATCAAAGGTATTGGCAAGTTATTCTCGCTGCGCAGTTTAGGCGAATTGGCTAAATCTATTTTAAAAATGTCAGTGATTGGCGTCGCTGCGTACATTCTGCTTCGCAGTACCGAGGCGGATATTTTACTGCTGGGCCTGCAGCCGCCGGAATCGGCCATTGCCAGTAGCAGCCTGTTGTTGGCGTGGTTCTTTTTACTCGTCAGCCTGCCATTAATATTGATTGCCGCCATCGACGTGCCGTGGCAAATGTGGAATCACAAAAAAGAACTGAAAATGACCCGGCAAGAAGTGCGGGACGAACACAAAGAATCCGATGGTCGCCCAGAGGTTAAAGCCAAACTGAGAGAAATGCAGCAAGCCGCCGCTCGTCAACGCATGATGGAAAAAGTGCCCACTGCAGATGTGGTTATCACCAACCCCACTCACTTCTCCGTCGCGCTGAAATATGACGAGGCGCGGATGACTGCGCCCATCCTTATCGCCAAAGGCGCCGACAATATTGCCGCCCGGATTCGGGAGCTAGCCGGTGAAAATGATATTCCCATTGTTGAGTCTCCCCGCTTGGCGCGGGCGGTATTTGCCAGTGTGGACTTAGACGGCGAGATCCCCGGTGGCTTGTATTTGGCGGTGGCGCAAATTTTGACGTACGTCTACCAGCTGCGAAGTTGGGAGGGCATGGGTGGTGACAAACCCGATGTGCCCCATCCTGAGATTGATGACGCATTTTTGAAAGACTTGTTGTAAAGATTGCTTGTACAAATTGGTTGTAAACACCGCACGGCAGATTAACGAGGCAAAGCATGGCAACTCAAACAATTACAATGCCCAACTGGATGCACCACGTAGCAGGCAGTGGCCTGGGTGTACTGGCCTTGTTGGTGGCCTGCCTTGGCATGCTGGTGTTACCCATGCCTCCGTTTTTGTTGGATTTGTTATTTACCTTCAATATTACTTTGTCGCTGGTGATTATTCTGGCGGTAATCTATGTTCAGCGGCCCATTGATTTCAGTGTGTTTCCCACCGTATTGCTGCTGGCCACCTTGCTTCGTCTTGCCTTGAATGTTGCCTCTACGCGGGTTGTGTTGTTAGAGGGACACAGTGGTCCCGGTGCTGCGGGTAAGGTAATTGAGTCTTTTGGTGAGTTTGTTATTGGCGGCAATTATGTCGTGGGTATTGTGGTGTTCATCATTTTGGTGGTCATCAATTTTGTGGTGGTGACCAAAGGCGCTGGCCGAGTCTCTGAAGTTACCGCGCGGTTTACCCTGGACGCCATGCCCGGCAAGCAAATGGCCATCGACTCCGATTTGAATGCAGGTATTCTCACCCAAGAAGAGGCCAGCCGCCGCCGAGAAGAAGTGCGTACAGAAGCGGACTTTTACGGCAGCATGGACGGTGCCAGCAAGTTTGTTCGCGGCGATGCCATTGCCGGTATTATGATTTTGTTTATCAACGTTATCGGTGGCTTGGGTGTGGGTATGAGCCAGCATGGCTTGAGCTTTTCTCAAGCCATGCACAACTACACCTTGCTGACCATTGGCGACGGTTTGGTGGCGCAACTGCCCTCGCTGCTGCTGAGTGTTGCCGTGGCCATCATCGTTACCCGTATTTCTCGCCCGCAAAACATGGGCGAACAAATTGGCGAGCAAATGTTTGCCAATCCCAATGTCTTGTATCTGGCAGCGGCGCTGCTGGGGCTGATGGGGATTATCCCCGGCATGCCTAATTTGGTGTTTTTGCTCTTGGCCTCGGTTTGCGGTGGTGCTGCGTATTGGTCGGCGCAAAAGCGCAAGCAGCAAGTAGAGCTTGTCGATGAAGAGTCCCCCGTCGAGGCCCCTGTCGCCACGAATGAACCTGCAGAATTGAATTGGGAAGAAGTTACCCAGCTGGATATTATCAGCTTGGAAGTAGGCTATCGCTTGATCCCCTTGGTCGATCGTAATCAAGGCGGCGAATTAATTAACCGCATTACCGGCGTGCGCAAAAAGCTCTCTAAGGATTTAGGGTTTTTGATTCAGCCCGTGCATATCCGCGACAACTTAGAGCTGGCTCCGGGTGCTTACCGCATTCAGTTTTTAGGTGACACCATTGCCCAGGGGGATATTCAACCGGGGATGGAGTTGGCCATTAACCCCGGTGGTGCTCAAGGTTCGTTAAGAGGCATGGCCACTAAGGATCCGGCCTTTGGTATGGATGCAGTGTGGATTGATGGCAGCCAACGGGAGCAGGCTCAAACCATGGGTTATACCGTTGTTGACCCTTGCACGGTTATCGCTACCCACCTCAGCCAATTGCTTAAACAGCATGCCCATGAGTTATTGGGTCATGAAGAAGTGCAGCAATTGTTTGATCGCCTGGCTAAAACAGATCCAAAGCTTGTTGAGAATTTAGTGCCTAAGCAGCTGCCTCTTAGTGTGGTAGTTAGGGTTTTGCAAAGCTTGCTTAAAGAGAACGTCTCTATACGTAGTATCCGCATCATCGCCGAATCTTTGGCGGAGCAAGCGCCAAGAACCAAGAACCCCGACGAACTTTTGGAAGGGGTGCGTATTGCATTAGGTCGAATGATTATCCAAGAAATCAATGGCTTATACGAAGAGTTAGATGTTGTTGCGCTAGATCCTGATTTGGAACAGTTGTTGCAAGATCTAACCCGAGGCGCCAATGGAGCGGCGGGCTTGGAGCCTGGTATAGCAGAGCGATTGCAAAACCAGCTAGCCGAGTTTGCGCAAGGACAGGAATTGGGAGGCAAGCCAGCAGTGGTATTGGTATCGCCCTCTATCCGGTCTTGGTTGTCGCGGTTTACCCGTCGCAGCGTGCCCGGTTTAAACGTGCTGTCCTACAACGAAGTGCCAGACAGCAAACAAGTTAAGTTGCTTTCTACTATAGGACAGCAGCCACGCTTAAATAATTAATCGCTATTGCCAATGGCGAGTGGCTAGCGGGATTAGCCCGCAAAAGAGGTTAGGCCATGAACGTGAAAAAATACCGCGCAGCGGATACCCGCCAAGCCATGAAAATGGTGAAAGCCGCCCACGGACCTGATGCAGTGGTGCTGGATTGCTATAGCATTGACGGTGGTGTCGAAATGGTTGTCAGCTGGGAAGACGCAGAGCTTAGCCAAGCGGCAGTCACAAGTGAGCTCAGTGCGGTAGATGTGCTGCGTGCTAGACAAGAAGCGGCAAAGCAGGCTCCGACGAAGCCGCAAACTGAAACGGGCCCAAGCCAAGGTTCTGGCGCTGGGCCTAAAGTGGTCTGGTCTCAGGATGACGAACTGCTGACGATGAAGAAAGAGTTGGCATCCATGAAGACTTTGCTGATGGCCCAGTTAAAAGGCCACAGTTGGAAAGATGCAGATCATCAAGTCCCTGAGCAATGTCAGTTAAATCAGTTTATGGCTGCAATGGATATTGATCCCGAACTGGGGCGTAAGCTTGCCGAGCAGATCCCCAGCGATGAAGAAGACAGTATTCAGCGAGAAATTTTTAAAATGCTGCTCAGTCGCAACTTGCCGGTTATCGCGCCGCCAAGTTCTGGTGCTATCGCTTTAGTCGGACCCCAGGGTTCAGGTAAAACCACCACCATTGCCAAGCTCGCCGCTCAGCATGTGCTTACCCATGGAAAAGACAGTGTTGCCATTTTGAGCACCGACAATGCACGGGTTGGTGCGCAAGAGCAGTTGCGGGCCTATGGCAGTATTTTGCAGGTGCCGGTTCACTGTGCCGATAGTCCCGATGAGGCTGCAAAAATATACCGGGTGTTGCGTAAAAAAACCTTGTTGCTGGTCGATACCGCAGGGGTGTCATTTCGAGACCGTCAGGGTTTGCAGCAGTTAGAGGCTCTATTGAGTGTTATGCCCGATGTGTCGGTGTATTTAAATATTCCCGCCGACGGCCAGAGTCATGTTCAAAAAGAAATTATTCAGGCTTATCAGCCCTTAAATATTCAGGCAGCGGTGGTAAGCCGTATCGATGAAGCGACTCGCTTGGGTGGCGTTATTTCTAATTTGATTGACTCGAAATTACCGGCGGCCTGGTTTTCTAATGGTCCCAACGTTCCTCGAAATCTCTCTAAAGCGGACGCTGGGAAGCTGGTCAAAATGGCGGTGCGAATGAGTACCTTCTTTGAGCGAAACACGCAAGCGACACCGGCGACAGACGCTGATCGTCAACGCGTTAGCGCCCTGGGATAAGAAAAATGGAGAACGCCAGAATATGAATCCGGTAAAAGTCATTGCGGTAGCCAGTGGTAAGGGCGGCGTGGGCAAAACCAATGTGTCGGTCAATCTGGCCTGTCAGCTGGCAAAAATGGGCCGCAAGGTTCTGTTGATGGATGCCGACTTGGGGCTTGCTAATGTCGACATTATGTTGGGACTGCGGCCCAAGTGGAACCTGTCCCATGTTTTGAACGGTCAATGCGATATTCAAGACGTTATCGTGAAGGGCCCCAATGGTATCGATATTGTTCCAGCAGCATCGGGCATTAAGAAAATGTCTGAGCTGGGCGCCGATCAACATGGCGCCATTGTTCGTTCGTTGAGTGCGCTTCAAGATCAATACGAGGTTTTAATTGTGGATACCGCTGCGGGCATTTCCGATAGCGTTGTCACCTTTAGTCAGGCCAGCCAACACGTGTTGGTCGTGGTAACCGACGAGCTGACATCCATGGCAGATGCCTACGCTTTAATGAAAGTGTTAAACCGGGATGCGGGCATTCGGCGTTTTAAAATTTTGCGCAATATGGTGGATAGTCAGCAACAAGCGCGAGACGGTTTTAATCGCCTGGATGAAGTCACCCGGCGATTTCTTGATGTGCATCTTGAATACAGTGGCTATGTGCCTCGTGACCCCTATTTGGTTAAAGCGGATTCTCGTCAACAAGCGGTGAGCGAGTTGTATCCCGGTGCTGATTCCTCGCTGGCATTTAAGCGTTTGGCCGAAACGGTGGAAAAATGGGAGCTGCCGGTTTCCCCCAGTGGTCATATCCAATTTTTTGGCGAGCGCTTAATAGACACAAGGGAGGGTGAGGGCGAGGGTGTAATATTGTGAGTGTGCATAACGCCTACCTTGACGTGCAGCGGGGCAGTCGTGATGAGCTGGTAACTCGCCATGCACCCTTGGTTAAGCGTATTGCCTACCATCTTATCAGCCGCATGCCGGCCAGCGTTGATGTCGATGACTTGATCCAGGCGGGCATGATTGGTCTGTTGGAAGCGGGCAGTCATTTTCAAGGGGACAAGGGCGCGAGCTTTGAGACCTATGCTGGTATTCGTATTCGCGGCGCCATGTTAGACCAGCTCCGACAGAGCGGTTGGGCTCCTCGGTCTATTTCTAAGCAGTTAAGAGAAATGGGCGTAGCGGTGGCTAAGGTCGAGGCGCGATTAGGCCGAGAAGCGTCTGCGGCAGAGATAGCAACAGAAATGCAAATAAGCTTAGACGACTATCACCAGCTGCTTCGAGACACTAGTTCTGTGCGCTTGTTTAGTCTGGATCAAATTCAAGAAGATGCAGGCGAGCAGGATAGCTTTGCTGGCGATGATCGTTACGCGCCAATGGAAAGCGTCTTGGAAGCCAACTTTCAATCCTCGCTAGCGACCCAGATTGACGGCCTGCCAGAACGCGAAAAACTGGTATTGGCTCTGTACTACGATCAAGGTTTAAACCTGAAAGAAATCGGCGAAGTGTTGGAAATTAGCGAATCCAGAGTTTGCCAAATACACAGCCAAGCCATTGTTCGGCTTAAAAGCCGCTTACGGGACTGGACCGGCGATTAGCTTTAAAACCAAAAGTTAAAGCCGGGCCGAGTGTGCCCGCTGGAGAATAAAACTGATGAATGAAGCCATTCGTAATTTATTAGACGCCGTTGCCCCCATGCTGAATGGCTTAATGAACATGTCTGCCGCACAAATTATCGGCGCCATCTTTACCCTGCTCGGTGTAGGCTTGTTAATCTACGTTTCACGATTGCGTCGTAACCTACGCGAGCAGCGAGCGGCGGAAGCGCTAGCCGCAGTCAACGCCGAAAAAGATGCCCGCATTGCCAGTCTGGAGCAAACCGTCGCTGCTCAAAGCAGTGCTTTAGACATGGTGGGTGACCGAGTATTGGCATTAGAAGATTACTTGGAGATGCTAGGGGTGAAACAGCAGAAACTGGCAGCCGATAAAAAAGGCCCCGCGTTTTATGCCCATTTGCGTAATCTTGCCGACAAAGGTATGAATGCCGCTGAACTTTCCCGCCGCTTTGGTATATCCGTTTCAGAAGCGTCATTGCTGACGGCGATGAATAAAAAAGCGGTTTAAACGCTAAGGCACCTCTGATTAATTCGGTAATGTTTCAACGGAGTCTCTGGCGCGCACTGGCAAGGCGCGATGCGAAGATTAAGGCTGGTTGTCCTTAATGAGCATGGCAACGCAGTCCAGTGTGCGCCAGAGGCCCGCCCCTCGGGGCTTAGCCAAACACGGCTCAACTGCGTTGCCGCCACTTGAAAGGCAACCAGCATTCCTTCATGTCGGCGCCTTGTTGAGCCGCTTTTGGCTAAGCTTGAGATATCACCGAATTAATCAGAGGTGCCTTAATGTTTAATCGCCGTCACGTTGAAACCACCTCTTATCTACGTGATAGCATCGTAAGCTACTGTTCTGGTTAATAAGCTGTTATAGCTATACATGCCAATCACGCTAGCAAGCTAAGAATGCAACTTACAGCCTTGGATACTGCCTATTGTATTGACGATTTGGATATCCCGGGTTACCGACTGCACTCATTAAAAGGTAGCCGAAAAGGTCTGTGGTCGATTACTGTCAGTGGTAACTGGCGAGTTACTTTTGAGTTTCATGAAGGCCATGTTTTTATCGTCAACTATGAGGATTATCATTAATGACTATGTATAACCCCCCTCATCCTGGTGAGTTTATTCAGGCAACATATATGGAGCCCTTTGATATTAGCTGTCGCAATCTTGCCAAGCATCTTGATGTAGCAGCTTCAACTCTTAATAGGCTTATAAAAGGGCAGAGTGGAATCAGTCCTGAAATGGCTTTAAGGTTGGCTAAGGTTTTAGGTCGAAGCCCAGAAAGCTGGCTTACCATGCAAGACAATTACGATTTGTCTGTTGCAAAAAAACAGTTAAAGCTCTCCAATGTACTCCCCCTTGATTTAAATGCCGCGTAACAAGGTCATTTTTTGAGTCTCTTATGCTGTGTTTCAATTGGTAAATTAGGGGGATGTTGAAGCCGAAGGCGCATTCACCAAATAAAGCCTTTCCCCATGCGTTCAACAATACAGCACCCATTACTTGCGCCACTTAAAAAGTTGATTTATCCCAGCCCGATTCTATTTTTGCTAGTAAACCGTTCGCATGCTTCCCTCAGTAATGCACGTTGCTAAAACTCTTTGCTTGTATTCATACTAGCCAGCCCTTTCTTGCCCATTGATTTTAGATAAACTTACGGCTTTGCTGAGGGCGGGATAATCGCGCTAAGCTTCTGGAAAGGCGAGGTAGTCTGACGGCTTCGTATTTGTAGATTACATAATGTACAGGCTCGATGTTATGACAAAGCAATCCGCTATCGATGATCCAAACTATGGGGCGACAGTTGTTGTTACCCATCGGCTACGTTCTGACAAGCATGCCGAGTACGAGGAGTGGTTGAAAGACATTGCCCCGGTTTGTAAGACCGCAGCTGGTTTTTTGGATTTGCATATTATTCGTCCGGTAGCTGGCTTAACAGATACCTACACGGTGGTGATTCGCTTTGATTCCAGGGCGCATTTAAAACAGTGGATAGAGTCGGAGGATCGAGCCAGACTGATTGAAAAGCCCCAGCCCTTATTTGTTACCGGCGACGACTTTTTTATTCGCAGCGGGCTGGATTTCTGGTTTGCCCCCACGGAGGCTAAGGCGACTATCCCTGTACGCTGGAAGCAGTTTTTACTGACATGGTCGGTAATTTATCCGTTGGTACTTGGCGTGCCGCTGCTGATTGTGCCGATGTTACAAGCGCTGGGTGTGCCGCCCATCCCGCCATTGTCCACGCTGGTGGTTACTGGGGTCATCGTCTTTTTAATGGTGTATATCATTATGCCTCGTTATACCCGGCTGGTGCAGCGTTGGTTGTTTAGCTGAATTCATCTAATAAGCTGAGTTTAATGCGACTGTTGCGATTCCTCCTATCTTTAAGTGCTTGTTCCGCAATTTCACTTTGGCATATTGTGATGATGTTCTGGTAGGAGGAGCCCCTATCATTCGTTAAGCTTCAAATCAGCACTTGACGGCGTAACCCAATAGGTTACAATTGGTCGATGATTATTAGCTTCGTACATAAAGGGCTTGAGCGGTTCTACCGTTCAGGCACAACTTCGGGTATTCAATCGAAGCATGTTAAACGTTTGAGGCTAATTCTTACCAACTTGGACCAAGCTGAAAACCCCGATGATATGGATTTGCCAGGCCTCCGCTTACACGAGCTGAAAGGAAACCGTAAAGGTATATGGTCAGTATCTGTAAGTGGTAATTGGAGGGTTACTTTTCGCTTTACAGGAAAGGACGCTGAAATAGTTAACTACGAGGATTATCACTAATGAGTATGCACAATCCGGCGCATCCGGGCGAAATTCTCAAAGAGTTAGTAATTGAGCCAACCGGCGTAACAATTACTGATGTTTCTGAACACCTTAATATAAGCCGAAAAACACTATCAAAAGTTTTAAATGGTAGGGGTTCTATCACTCCTGAAATGGCTTTACGTCTTGAGCTGGCATTTAAAAAGCCATCTGCAGATCATTGGCTTCGATTGCAAAATGCTTATGATCTTTGGTCAGTTCGCCAACATCAATCTATATTGCAAGTTCGCCCGTATGAATTTGCGTCACAAGCTTAATAAGGTAAATCACGCGGATCTCAAAATCTCCGCTTCACTTTGGTTTTGTCACCGATGTTTGCGACGTTGAAACTGTAGAACACTCCAGAAACTTGGCTGCTTTTCAAGCCCGCCATTGATAAGTATGAAATCTACTAACTACGGTGAGCGTTTCGCATTCGCCTGTCACTGAAATTTTCCACGCGAGGATTAATACGAACAAGCCCTGCGCCAAAAAACCTGCTTGAACCGCCCGCCAAAAAAATGGCAAAGTACTGCCTGTTTTTTTTAAGTTATTGAAAATAATAATAAAATATTGATGGCATGCTGATTGCTTTACCAAGAACAAAGCGACTTTTGGTAGGCGTTAGTATGATGAAGATAGTACAACCGAACCCGATCAAATCTCCGATTAGTGCAGAAGACATGTTGGCAATGGAGCACTGTCAGCAAGAGCTGAATATTGCTAATGAGCGCATGTTGCAATTTCTGGCGTCGTTAACCACGCAAGCTAAGCCAGCATTACGTGTGGTGCCTCATCATGGCTGATCTTATCGCGGCTGATCTGGCCTCTAAAACAGTGAAAGGCCTCGCGCGCCGGGTCGCAATGACCGATGCCACGGTGCTGCTCTGTGGGTCCAGTGGTGCAGGTAAGGAAATTTACGCAAAGTATATTCACAGCCAGTCGGCTCGTAGTGATGCGCCTTTTGTGGCGGTGAACTGTGCGGCGATTCCCGACAATATGTTGGAAGCCATGCTGTTTGGTCATGAGAAGGGGGCTTTTACGGGCGCGGTGAATAGCCACTCGGGAAAATTTGAACAAGCCCAGAGCGGCACCTTGCTATTGGACGAAGTGTCTGAAATGGACTTGGGTTTGCAGGCAAAGTTGCTGCGGGTGTTGCAGGAGCGAGAAGTCGAGCGCTTGGGCAGTCGTAAGACCATCAATTTAGATGTACGAGTGATTGCTACCACTAACCGGGATTTAAAAGCGGCAGTAAAAGCGGGTTTGTTTCGAGAAGATTTATTCTACCGCCTGAATGTATTCCCCTTGTATGTGCCCCGTTTAGCCGAGCGTCCTGGCGACATTCTGCCCTTGGCTGAATACTTTTTGTCGCGCCAGCCCGGCGTTCGTCATCCCGATGCCATGCTGAGTGATGGCGCTAAACACAAACTCTGTAATTACAGTTGGCCCGGCAATGTACGAGAGCTGGATAACGTCATTCAGCGGGCGATGATTTTGCGTCAAGACTCTATTCTTCATGAAGACGACATTCAGTTTGAGATTGGCTTGAGTTTTATGTCTGCAGGGGCCTTGGAGCATAACGACATCGATATTGACTCCAGTACCGCCCCAGCCGATGACGTACCGCTGAGCGGTTTAATACGGGATCAAGAACGACTGGTAATTAATGATGCCCTGAAACGCGGGAAGTCTAAAAAAGAAGCTGCCGAAATTTTGGGTATTAGTCCCCGCACCCTCCGTTACAAGATGGCTCGTCTCCGCGAGCACACGGCCACATAGGCCATAAGCAAATAGGTAATACGCTATGAGCGATAGCATGAGTGTTAATCAGTTGTTAGGACAAATTCGCAGCATTCGCGAACAGACTTCTATGGCACCGCCAAAATTCAATGAATCGGGTCTGGATGTCAAAGGCCTGGATGGCCGCCTTGATGTTAAGGGGCTAGGTGTTGGTGGGCTAGGTGTTAACGGTGTAGAGCGTGCTGGTTTTTCGCAATTGCTTAGTCAGTCAATTGATGCGGTAAACCAAACTCAGAAAAACGCAGGGGCATTGGCTGCAGCTTATGAACGCGGCGCCGACGATGTCAGCCTCACCGAGGTTATGGTGAATTTGCAAAAAGCGGATGTGTCTTTTAAAGCCTTGGTAGAAGTGCGCAACAAGTTTGTGGATGCCTACCAAGAAGTTATGCGCATGTCGGTATAGGTCTGGGGCTGAGAAATCACTATGGCTGAATCACAGGGCAAGGCAGCAACGGCGCTGCTTAATCAGTTGGCGGGCAACGCAGTGATGCGCCAACTCTTAATTCTGGTGGGCATCGCTGCCAGTGTGGCCTTGGGTGTGGCTGCCGTGCTGTGGTCCCAGGGGCCAGATTATCGCAGCCTCTACACGGGCTTGGCACCTGACCGGGCTGCGGCGGTGGTTGACGTTCTCAGTGCGGCGAATATTCCATATCAAGTATCTGATGGTACTGGCGCAATTAAAGTGCCGGCAGAACAGCTTCACGATGCCCGTCTTAAATTGGCTGGCCAAGGCGTGATGCGCGATGGCAGCGGTATGGCCATGCTGGAACAGGAGCAGGGTTTTGGCGTTAGCGAATTTATGCAGTCTAAAAAATATCACTACGCGTTGGAGCAGGAGCTGGCCAAAACCATTGAGAGCATTCAGCAGGTTCGCAAGGCCCGAGTGCATTTAGCCATTCCTAAACAATCCGTATTTGTCCGGGATCGCAAGCCCCCAAGTGCGTCGATTATGCTGGATGTCTATCCGGGCAGTCGCATTCAAAGAAATAGTGTTGATGCCATCGTCAATTTGGTGGCAACAAGTATTAGCGGCATGAGTGCCGAAGACGTGACCGTGGTAGATCAGCTAGGTAAACAGTTGTCTCAGAAAGAAGATAACAGCGACCAGCTCAGTCATAGTGCCCGGCAGTTTGATTATCAGCGGCGTATTGAAAAAGCCTACGAAGATCGGGTTGCTGAACTGATTCGGCCTTTTGCCGGTTCGGGGCGGGTGCGGGTACAGGTCGCTGCCGATGTGGACTTTTCGACTGTACAAGAAAGCCGCGAAAGCTGGAATCCCGATAAACAGGTGGTTCGCAGTGAGCAGATAAACGAGCAAGTACCGGGTGAGGGCAACGCAAATACCGCCAGTGGTGTCCCCGGTGCGCTTAGCAACCAACCGCCTTTGGCGGGTACGGAGTCGGCTAAAACAGACAAGGACGCCAACGGTAGTCGCTCGGTGGTACGCAACTATGAGATTGAACGGGTGTTAAACCACACCGTTAATCCCAGCGGCATGATCCGACGTTTGTCGGTTGCGGTGGTAGTGGATAACCGTCGGGTACTGAATGACGCCGGTGAATTAGTCTCTGACCCCATTAGCGAAGCTGAGATTAATCAGCTTAGCCAGTTGGTAAAAGACGCAGTAGGTTTTGAAGACGGCCGGGGTGACAGAGTCACGGTTATGTCTGCGGATTTCCGGGATGATCTTAGCGTCGAGGAGACGGTTTCCGGCCCTGGATTCTGGGAGCAACCCTGGTTTGCGAGTTTGGTAAAGCAAGGGCTGGCAGGTTTGGCGGTGTTGTTTATTGTGTTTGCCATTTTGCGTCCCGGTATGCGCAGCTTGATGGCGGCAAATCAGCCTCGATCAGTTCCGGCATTGCCGGGTGGCGAAGAGGGGCTTCAGGGCGAATACATGCAACCGGCAATGGCGGCTTTAGCTGGGCCAGGTAGTGCAGGGTTTGAACAAAAAATGGGTGATGTCCGGGCTGCTGCAGAGCAAGATCCGCGGCGGGTGGCGCAAGTGGTGAAAAAATGGGTGTCCGAAAATGGCGAGTCTTAATGCAATGACCGTAGCCGGTAGCGAGAAAGCAGCACTGCTTCTGTTAATGCTGGGCGAAGATCAAGCTGCCAAAGTATTGCAACACGTTGATGCCATGGACGTGGAAAAAATCGGGTCGGCAATGGCCGCTATTCGCAATGTCGACAATAAAAAAGCCGAGTCGGTGGTTAATGAATTTCATCGGGCCTTGTCGTCAGAAACCGCATTAGGTGTGGGCGTGCCCGGTTATGTTCGCAAGGTGTTGACCAATACCTTGGGCGAGCAGAAAGGCGGCAGCTTGGCTAACCGCGTATTAGGTGACGAGCAAGCGCTGGAAATAGATTCGCTGCGCTGGTTAGACACCGAGGCGCTGGTACAGATGCTAAAAGATGAGCATCCCCAGATTATCGCCATTACGTTGGCCCACCTGGAAAAGGAGCAGGCGGCGAAGGTGTTAAAGTCGCTGCGCAGCGATTTGCAAGAAAACGTAGTGATGCGTATTGCGACCATGCAGACAATTCCCCAAGCGGCAATGAAGCAGTTACAAAATGTCTTAAAGAAAAAACTGTCTGTGTCGGCCTCGTTTAAAACCAGCACCGTTGATGGCGCAATGACGGCGGCGAGTATTATTAATTCCTTGGATTCCGACTCTGAAGCCAGAGTGTTGGAAGCCTTGACCAAGTCTGACGAGAGCCTGTCTGAACGTATTCAAGATCTGATGTTTGTCTTTAGCAATCTGGCTGATCTGGCTGACAAGAGTGTGCAGCTGTTGTTGCGTGAAGTGGCCTCTGATGTGTTACCTACGGCCCTTAAGGGCGCAGAAGAAAAAGTACGAGACAAAATTCTGAACAACATGTCCAAGCGCGCCAAAGAAATGGTGATAGAGGACATGGAGGCCCGGGGCCCCATTAAACTCAGTGATGTCGAAGCCGCTCAAAAAGACATTTTAGCCATTGCCCGCAAGCTTGCCGAAAGTGGCCAGATTGATTTGGGCCGGGGCGGCGATGACTATGTTTAATATGTTTAAAGTGATGTTTACAGGCCCGCGTGCGGGTATTGGCATGCAGGGCTTGATGAGATCGGCCTATGTCTGAGGCATTTCAAAGCTGGGCGCCTCGGCGGATTGATGAGGCGGTAGAGGCCGCTGCGCCGGCACCCACGGCCCAATGTTTGCCAGAAGATATTAGCCCCTGGTCACCACCCGATATGACGGCGCCGCTTGCGGTTAGCCCACAATCGTTGGCAGCTAAGGCCAGTAATAATAACCTTGCTGCTCAGGAGCTGGACAATCAGCGTGAATTGGCTAAGCAAGAAGGCTATCAAGAAGGGCTACGGTTAGCCGAGGCTGAATCTCATCAGTTGCTGGGCCAGCAAAGTCAGCAGTTGCAAAACGCGATTGCCGCGCTAAGTAAGCTCAGTCATCAGCTGGATGATGCGCTGGAGTCTGAAATTGCGGCCTTGAGTGTGGGGCTGGCCTGTCAGCTTTTGCGACGGGAGTTAACACAGCTTCCGGGTAATTTTCTTGAACATATCCACGCTGCCGCGACCACCTTGACCGGCTTAAATGGCAAGCTGGAGGTGTATTTAAATCCTGATGATATGGCAACGCTGGAAGGCCATGTTGCTGACACTGGTCAAGAGCTTGAGCCCAACTGGCAACTGATTGAGGACCCCAGTATTACTGCCGGTGGTTTCAAACTCAGTGATGATAGCTCCAGAATCGATGAAACCCTTGAAACCCGGCTCGCTAAAATTGTGCGGCAAGCGTTTGCGGGTAGCGCATTTATTGGCGGCGGTGAGCACAGTGAGTAATGCCGCTGTAGCCAAAAGTGCATTGACGGAGCGGTTGGCTTTTTATCGCCAGCGCTTGGCTGACTACGATTCACCCGTCATTGAGGGCAAGCTTAAGCGGGTTGTGGGCACCATGCTAGAGGCGGTGGGCTGCAAATCGGCGGTGGGCGGATACTGTTTAGTCGAAACCGTTGATGGTTCTTGGTTAGAAACCGAAGTGGTGGGTTTTTCTGCAGATCGCTTATTGCTCATGCCTACGGGTGAGCTGCGGGGAGTGATGCCCAACGCTAGAGTGATTCCTATCGAAAAAGGCTCTGATGTGCCCGTGGGTGATGGCTTGCTGGGGCGGGTGCTCGATGGTGCCGGACGGCCGCTGGATGGGCGAGGCAGCTTACATTGCAGCGAGTCGCGGCCTTTATCGGGTGAGCCAATCAATCCATTGTCTCGTCAGCCCATCAGACAGCCCCTCGATGTGGGTGTGCGCGCGATAAATGCCTTGTTGACGGTAGGCCGTGGCCAGCGGCTGGGCTTGTTTGCCGGCAGCGGGGTGGGTAAAAGCGTATTGCTAGGCATGATGACCCGGTTTACCAGTGCCGATGTGGTGGTGGTTGCTCTTATCGGTGAGCGGGGTCGTGAAGTAAAAGAATTTATCGACAGTATTCTTGGTCCTGATGAAATGCGCCGGGCGGTGGTGGTTGCTACCCCTGCAGATCATCCACCGTTGATGCGAATGCGGGCGGCTTGGTTGGCGACCTCCATTGCCGAACACTTTCGGGATCAGGGTAAGCAAGTGTTACTACTTATGGATTCGTTAACCCGATTCGCCCAAGCTCAACGAGAGATAGCCTTGGCCGTTGGCGAGCCGCCAGCAACCAAGGGTTATCCGCCGTCGGTGTTTGCCCGGTTGCCCGCTTTGGTTGAACGGGCAGGTAACGGCGAGGCAGGAGGGGGCTCAATCACCGCGTTTTATACTGTGTTGGCCGAGGGCGACGATCAGAATGATCCGATTGTGGACTCGGCTAGAGCGATACTTGATGGGCACATCGTGTTGTCGCGCCAACTAGCCGACGCCGGACATTTTCCGGCTATCGATATCGAAAAATCCGTCAGTCGAGCGATGAATGATATTACCGAAAAAGGCCATCAAGATACGGTACGTTATTTTCGGCAGCTCTATTCGCTGTATCAGCAAAATCGCGATCTGATTACGATTGGCGCGTACCAGCGGGGCAGCGATCCCAGACTGGATGAGGCGGTAACGTTATGGCCTCAGCTAAGCGGATTTTTACAGCAAGCCTACGACGAGTCAGAAAGCTTTGATCGTAGCCTGGATGAACTGAGCATACTGGTGAGTGGATCATAATGAAGAAGTCCCAGCGCATGAACAGTGTTGTACAGCTTGCCGATAAGGCCGAGCGGCAACAGGCAGAACGTTTCTCAAAAAGTCAGCAGTACTGCGACAACCAGCGCCGTAAGTTAGAAGAGTTGCAGCAATATTATCAAGAGTATAACGCCAGTGCCGCCGCTCCCGGGTCCAGTATGGACTTGCAGCGGTTGCAAGAAACACGTCACTTCATGAGCAAACTGGCTCATGCTATTAGCCTCCAAAAAGACCAGTTGCGCCAAGCCGAAAGCAATATGTCAAAGGAACGTGGTCAGTGGTTGTCATCTCGGCAGCGCAGCATGAGCATGGAAAAGCTTAAAGAGCGCTATCAGGATGATGAACGCTGTGAAGAAAATCGCCGGGAACAGTTTGTTTCTGACGATATGAGTGCGCAGCGATTTTTTTGGGCTGCTCGCACTGCCGAATCTATGGCATAAGACTTGCTCTGTGTTAGATAGTTATCAATAAACTGCAGTGAATTGCCGCTTTTTAACGTCGATTTCTGCAAAGGTTACTATGAATTCAGGGCCGATGTACTATGCAAACCTCCTTCATTCCTGCTGTTAAAACTGCCGAGTCTCGACCTGCCAGCAACAACGCTGATACGGTTGGAACAACAGCTGATGCGCCGTTTAATCAACTGTTTGCCGCCCAGCAGCTCAGTTTGCTGGGGGGACAACCCGAAGCTTTCGCCGCTATTCAGGCTCAAGCCTTAGCGCGTTTTAGTGAAGAACAGGGTGAACAAATGTCGGCAGCGTCTCTGTTGACAGAAGTGGGGCTAGCGGGTTCTGAGCTGTTAGCTGGCGGCGGCAATGCTTTGCCGCCCACCACGCCAAGCGTTGCCGCAGTCACTTTAACCGGGGAGGCCACCAGCGCGGGACAACATGCCAGTAGCGACAGTCAATCTTTAGCAATGATGCTAAATGCCCGTGGCCATGCCTCAGCCAAAGCAAGTGACAGCTTAAACCCGGACAATGTGCAGAAGGGCGTATTCGTTAATTCTTCTCAAAATACCGAGTCGTTTAACACTGATCTTTCAAGTTTGGCCTCCCAGACTGCTTCCGCAGATAAAGACCCAAAAGCCTCGGCAAACTTTTTTAGTGAAGGTTTAAGACAAGCCGCCAATGTAAATAGTCAGGATGCCACTGGTGAGCGGCTGGGAAACGTGGGCGATAAAGTCGAGAGTGATTTGGAGTTGTCCAGCTTGTTGCGTGAAATTCGCAGTGCGCAGGCACCGGTCCAAAGCAAAGCGCCGGTTAGCCTCAATGTTAGCCAAAATGCCTATACCGATCCTGCCTGGGGCCAGGCCATGACTGCTAGAGTGTCGTGGATGATAGGCAGCGGTGTACAAAACGCCACCATCCATTTACATCCAGAAGAACTGGGGAGTATTCAAGTACAGGTGAAACTGGACGGTGATCACTCCCGAGTGCAATTTCAAGCTCAGCAAGCTGAAACCGGTGAGCTGATAGAAAAAATGCTGCCACGGCTGACGCAAGGCTTTGAGCAGCAGGGCCTGCGTTTGGATGAAGTGAAAGTCAGTGTGATGAACAACCCAAATGGCAACGCCAATACCAATAGCAGCCAAAGTGGTGGCGAAGGTTTTGCTCAGACCGCCGATGAACAGGGCAAGTCGCACGAATGCGATCTGTCTGGCTCAACTGAAGCTGACGCTCCCTTGATCGACCCCTTGCGCAGTGTCATTTTAGGGCCTGCCAGCGGCGTTGATGATTACGCCTGACCTTTGTACTCCGACTTTACTCCCTGCTGATTAAACCGGTATTGTCCTGCTTTAATGCTTCCCAGTTCATATATCTTAGGCACCTCTGATTCATTCGCTAATGTCTCAGCGGAGCCTCTGGCGTACGCTGGCAAGGCGCGGCACGAACGACTGCATGGATGCAGGAGGTAGCGCAACGCAGGAGCAGTTGCCGAGATTAAGGTTGGCTCTGTCCTTAATGAGGGTCGCAACGCTGCCCAGTGTGCGCCAGAGGCCCGCCCTTCGGGGCATAGCCTGAGGCATCACCGAATTAATCAAAGGCTCCCTTAATAAAATGGCTGGTTTTTACAGTAGAGTAGTCGACGGCCAACTACTTAAGAGGTGAATATGAACGACATGGAATATGCGGGTTTTTGGGTAAGAACCGCTGCCGCAGTCATTGATACAATTTTGATATTCATCATTATTGTGCCGATGTTGACGCTTATTTATGGCCAAGCGTATTGGATAAGCGAGTCGGTTTTTGTTGGCTTTTGGGATATTGCCTTTAATTATCTGCTGCCTGCGCTCGTGGTCATTTTGTTCTGGATCTATAAATCTGCAACGCCAGGAAAGATGGCCTTCAAGCTAAGTATTGTCGATGCCAAAACAGGAGCTAAGCCCTCGAATGGACAGCTTATTGGTCGATATTTTGCTTATTACATATCCATCCTGCCTTTTTTCCTTGGGATTATCTGGGTGGGGATCGATAGACGAAAACAAGGCTGGCATGACAAGTTGGCAGGCACTGTGGTGGTCAGAAGCTTGACAAAAGAGCCTGTAAAATTTGAAGGTCAGGTTTAATAAACGCTGTTTGTTTACCTCTACCTTGGCGCGCCTTTGAGAGCGTTACGGGGTCATCCTTCTATCTCCTGTTGTGATTAAAATAATTCCATGAAGTCTAAAAGTTACCGTTTAGATCGTTTTATCAGCAAATATAGCGCTTTTTCTTTATCTGATACGCGGCTGTTGATTGCGCAAAAACGGATTTTTTTGGATGGGCAAGCGGCGGATTCTATTCAACAGAAAGTGACAGAATTCACTCATGTGGTGTTGGATAAGGTCTGTCTGCAAGATAACAATCCCGTATACATCATGCTAAATAAACCACCTGGGGTTGTGAGTGCGACTAAAGACCGTAAACACACTACCGTGTTGGATCTGATTGAACATCCCCAAAAAAATGAGCTGCATATTGTTGGTCGTTTGGATTTTAATACCACAGGCTTGCTGTTATTAAGCAACGATGGGGCGTGGTCCCGGAAGGTCAGCCTGCCAGAAACGAAGTTAGCCAAAGTGTATGAGGTTACCCTTTCTAAACCGCTGAGTGATAAATATATCAGTGTTTTTAATGAGGGTATTTATTTTGATTACGAAGGTATTCGTACCCAGCCCGCTAAATTAGACATACTGTCTGAATACACCGCCAGGCTTACCCTGGTGGAAGGCAAGTATCATCAAGTGAAGCGAATGTTTGGCTTTTTTCAAAATGAGGTGTTGGCGCTACACCGTGTCTCCGTCGGGCTTATTTCCCTTGGCGGGCTTGAAGTGGGGGAAAGCCGACCACTGACTGATAGCGAGTTGGGCTTTGAGCTTGATTAACTCATAGATGCTTTGAATATTTATAACTCGTCATACCGGCCCTGAGCGGGTGTCCAGAGACCACCGTGCTATGAATAAAGGCCTTGAGTGAGTTCGTGTTGTGGGAGCTGGATCCCGGATCGCTCATCGCGTCCGGGATGACGGTAGGGTGGTGGTTTTGGCAAGGTCAGGAATGACGATGATGTATCTAAGCCGTCATACCGGCCCTGAGCCGGTATCCAGCAACCGCCGTGCTATGAATAAAGGCCTTGAGTGAGTTCGTGCTGGGGAGCTGGATCCCGGCTCGCTGATCGCGTCCGGGATGACGGTAGGGTTGGAGGTTTGACTGGGTGAGGGATGACGATGATGTATCTAAGCCGTCATGCCGGCCTTGAGCCGGTATCCAGCAACCGCCGTGCTATGAAAAGGCCTTGTGTGAGTTTGTGCTGGGGAGCTGGATCCCGGCTCGCTAACCGCGTCCGGGATGACGGTAGGGTTGGGGGTTTGACTGGGTCAGGGGTCACGTCAGGTTTGGGGTGCTGAATGGAGAGGTGATGGTTTGACGTTTTATTGCGCTAGGCATAACAGTGCGATGCTTATAAATATTGATAAGCTGTCATACCGGCCTTGAGCCGGTATCCAGAGACCGCCGTGCTATGAATAAAGGCCTTGGGTGATTTTGTATTTGGGAGCTGGATCCCGGATCGCTAATCGCGTCCGGGATGACGATAGGGTTGGGGGGTTGACTGGGTCAGGGGTGACGATGATGTATCTAAACCGTCATACCGGCCTTGAGCCGGTATTCAGAGACCGCCGTGCTGTGAATAAAGGCTTTGAGTGAGTTTGGTGTTGGGGAGCTGGATCCCGGATCGCTAATCGCGTCCGGGATGACGGTAGGGTTGGAGGTTTGACTGGGTCAGGGGTGACGATGATGTATCTAAACCGTCATACCGGCCCTGAGCCGGTATCCAGAGACCGCCGTGCTATGAATAAAGGCCTTGAGTAAGTTTGTGTTGGGGAGCTGGATCCCGGCTCGCTAAACGCGTCCGGGATGACGGTAGGGTTGGGGGTTTGACTGGGTCAGGAATGACGATGATATATCTAAGCCGTCATACCGGCCTTGAGCCGGTATTCAGAGACCGCCGTGCTGTGAATAAAGGCTTTGAGTGAGTTTGGTGTTGGGGAGCTGGATCCCGGATCGCTAATCGCGTCCGGGATGACGGTAGGGTTGGAGGTTTGACTGGGTCAGGGGTGACGATGATGTATCTAAACCGTCATACCGGCCTTGAGCCGGTATCCAGAAACCGCTGGATTATGAGAAAACGCTTTGCTTGGGTTTACACTGGAGCTTGGCATCGTTAACGGTATTTGTAATACCGATAGGACACATTTTATGTCGTTGTTATTTGAAGAAATAGATAGCCAGTCCTCATCTTTAGGGGAGATATCGTTGCGCAAGCGGCGCATGCCAATACTTGGCGACAGAGATATTTATGAGGTAAAGCTGGGCGACGAGTTTTTAATGTCGAGCATGTTTGTCGAGGCGGAAGAGGCCTTGGCTACCTTGGGCCTGGCAGCAGTGCAGGGCGAGCATCTCAGTGTAGTGGTCGGTGGCTTAGGTTTGGGGTATACCGCTGTGGCGGCATTAAACGATCCGCGCATTAACGAATTGCTGGTGGTTGATGCCTTGGATGCGGTTATCGGTTGGCATAAAGATGAGTTAGTACCGCTGGGAAAAATACTTAACGCGGATGAGCGTAATCGCTATGTGCTTGGCAGTTTCTTTGATTTGGCCACGGCTCCGGATAGGGGCTTTGATCCTGACAGCAACGGCAAAAAAGTGGATGCCATTTTGTTGGATATTGACCATTCGCCCACAGAATTTTTAAACGCCGCCAATGCCTGTTTTTATAGCACTGATAACTTGGCTTTGATGGCACAGCAACTTAAACCCAATGGTGTGTTTGCGATGTGGTCACAAAACCTACCGGATGAGGGGTTTGAAGCCTTGCTGAAAACGGTGTTTGCCAAGGTTGATTCACATGTGGTGTCGTTTTATAACCCTTTCCAAAACTGTGAATCGACCAACTCGGTATACGTTTGTGTGAAAGGCGGGGCTGTCGGATAAAGAATTTGCAGAAGACAGGCAGGCCGTAGCAGCTGATTTGGCCAGCTTAAAAGCGCTGCTTGAGAACTGAGCGTTTATAGAAGGTCGCGCGTTAGGCTTTGGCTATCGCGTGGGTTGAGGCCGTGCTGTGGCTGTCGCCCCGGGCATTGTAGACGGGATTGTCGTCACCCATACCCAATACCTCTAGTGCGCGTTTGGTATAACGCAGTTGGGTATTAATAGAGGCGCCCGCTTGCTGGTTGAGTTTTTGGCAGCGTTGTAAGCAGCGTTCTATATCTTCAGGTAAACCTGGGTCTTCAAGGTTTTGTTCTGCCAAATACCGCTTCCGCCATAATGCCAGGTCGTTAATTTTCTGACTTAGCTCGGTTTTCTTTTCGGCAAACTCATGCAGTAGTTCATGGTCGGGAGCGTTGGCAACAAGTTCACCTTCGTCAATCAAGATCAGTTCCAGTGCGGCGCTGCATTCGGCAATGGACTGTAGGCAGTCTTGAAGCTTCATATTAACTTCCTGTCAACATTTCTAAATCGACAAAGGCTGCTGCCACGCGATTGGCATCCACCGTAAATTCGCCATTGCGAATAGCGTTTTTAATGGCGTCGACTTTTTGCCGATCAACACCGTCACTGGCATTAACTGCAGTTTGGGCGCTGGCCAACAATGGTGTATCCACTGTGGATTTGGTTGGGCTGTTTGTGACCTCAGTCGTAGCCTTGCTTGACGGGGATTTGTCCGTACTGCGGCTGCTGCCTAAGCTGTTAGTTTGGCCTTGCGAGGGCCCATCAACACGATAGATCATGATTTTTGTCCTTTAAGCGTATCGCTTTGCCTTTATTATCGACTCCGGGGCCGAAAACTTTAGGTTTTTTCTGCGTGTTTGTACCTATTGAATCAGCACACTGTGATCCGATTCTACAATGCCTTCTAACTGCTTTCCTGAGCTGAGATTCTTCACTCGAATACGGCCACCCAGCGCGCCATTTTGCAGAGCAATACCCGCCATGCTGACTTTGACACTCCCGGCCAAGCTACTGAGATGCACTTGCTGGCCTTTTTGAATAACGCTGTCGGCTTCTACCATATTTGGGGTAATAACCGCCCCTTGAGCGATGCTGTAACGGGCTCGATAACCGCCGGCACCTTCCAGTGAACGTAAATAGCCATAACCTAAGGTGGCAATATCCCGTTTGCTCCAGCTGATATCAGCGGCGCTGATAGGGCGTCCCGGTGCAATGGGGTGCCGGCTCACCATAACCTTGGCGTAGGCGGCGATATTAACCGGCACATAAATTTTCCAGGGTTTGCCGCTGCTACAGCGTACGCCCACGGTGGTTCTTTGTTTAATGCGACCGCCCGGTGGCAAAAAGGCTTCTAGTGGCCCCTGGCATTTTTCCAGGCGACTGCGTGGATCAAGTTTTTTAGTTGTGACGCTGGTTTCCATATCACGCCATGGGTGACGAGCGGCTATATACGCTTTCGCCGTCGCGACGATACGGGCAGTGCTTTCACGCTCTGCTTGTGCAGGCCCCGCGATGCTCGTTGCGATAGCTGCGGCGATTAACCATAAATAAATTTTCTTAAGCCTCATCGTTACTTACCAAGCTGCGCCAAAAAACCGTCACTGAATGCTCTCTATGGTAGAAGTAGCAATAGCTATGCCATAGCAAGAAATTTATTTTTTACAGATAAAAACGATACAAATTAGCTGCGACGAAGGATTGCCGCTCAAGCGGAAAAGGTCTGCCGTTTTTTTGGCACTACGAAGTGTGTTGTTGTTTAAGTTATTGAAAAATAACAACTAAAAAATATGGCACGGCCTTTGCCTCGCATTAGATAAAGCAAGACGCTGTGATAATAAATCGACCTTACAAGGTATATCGACAGCAACGGGTAAAACTTTAATGGTATTTCAATGGCAATAAATTTTGACAAAGCTCTAGGCATACACGAACAGGCTTTATATGTCAGGGAGCGGCGCAACGAGGTTTTGGCAAGCAATATTGCCAATGCAGAGACGCCGGGATACAAGGCCAGGGATATCGATTTTCGCGCTGTACTGGGACAGGCCGCGGCTACTCCGCCAGCTCAACTTTCTGTGCAGCAGACCCACGCTGGTCATCAGCAGCTCGGTCCGGTAGGTGGTTTGAATCCGAATATGGCAGACGAGCAATTGATGTACCGCATACCTAAACAGTCTTCACTTGATGGCAATACGGTGGAAGCGCATGTCGAGCAAGCCGAGTTTGCCGACAACGCCTTGCGCTACCAAAGCACCTTACAGTTTTTAGGAAGCCGTTTTAGCAGTTTGAAGTCCATTTTACAGGGAGGGCGTTAAGCCATGGCAAATCCTCTTGATGTTGCCGCTTCGGCAATGAGCGCGCAAATGCTGCGGCTGAATACCACCGCCAGTAACTTGGCGAATGCCGACAGTTTGAGCAGTAGCGAGGCTGAAGCCTACCGGGCTAAACAACCGGTTTTTTCAGCGGTAATGGACCAGCAACAAGCGATGACGGCCGTTGCGGTAAGCGGTGTAGTCGAAAGCGATGCCCCCATTCCAAAACGCTATGAACCCGGTAACCCGATGGCCGATGAGCAGGGCTACGTCTACGGTTCTAATGTGAACACGGTTGAAGAAATGGCCAATATGATTTCTGCTTCACGGGCCTATCAGAATAATGCAGATGTGTTTTCTACAACCAAAACATTAATGCTGCGCACGCTGCAGCTCGGTCAAAACTAGGAGCTGAGTGATGGAATTGCGAACGATTAGTGATTTACAGCAAGCCACGGCCACGCCGGCAAAAAAAGATGCCAGCTCGCTGGATCAGCAGGATTTTATGAAGCTGATGCTCCAGCAGCTAAAAAGTCAGGACCCTTTTAAACCTACCGATAACACCGAGTTTATCAGCCAGATGGCTCAGTTGACCTCAGTGAGTGGGATCAGCGAAATGAACGCCAATCTTGCGACACTAACCGAGTCTCTTTATTCCGCACAGTTGTTGGAGGCGTCTTCACTAATAGGCAAAGAAGTGCTGATCAACTCAGATCAAATTGCCTTGCCCACGTCTGGCAATGTCAGTGGTCAGTTATCGTTACCAGTCAGTAGCACGGCGGTGAATGTTGAGGTGCTGGCGCCCAGCGGTGAAGTGGTAGGCAAAATGTCCCTGGGGCCACAGCGCGCTGGAGAAGTGAACTTTGATTGGAATGGCGTTGGCCTGAGTGGTGACCGCCTGCCCCCCGGTAAATACACTTTGCAAGCTTCTTACCGCAACGGCAATACCGTTGAGGCAGTGGCCACGCAGGTGAATGCGTCGGTAGATAGTGTGAGCGTGCCCAGCCATGGCGGCAGCGCACAATTACAACTCGATGGCTTGGGCAGCGTGGCGCTGTCTCAAGTTGTGGAAATTCGATGATCCCGGTGGGATCGCTTAGTTTAGTAGCAGGAGTTACCTTATGAGCTTTCGTATCGCACTGAGTGGATTAAACGCGGCGTCCAGCCGCTTGGATATTACCGCTCAGAATATTGCTAACGTAAATACCACCGGGTTTAAGAGCTCCCGCGCATCTTTTGCCGATGTGTACGCAAGCTCAAACAATGATATTGCCGCGACCACCCCTGGAACAGGGGTGCGATTGGATGCGATTAACCAGACCTTTTCTCAAGGCGGAGTTAATTTCACTGGCAATAACCTCGATTTAGCGATTAGTGGCGAAGGATTTTTCACTATGGAGGGCCCCAAAGGAACAACGTATACCCGAGCGGGCTCGTTTAGTGTGGACCGTGAAGGCTATGTGGTGAATAACAACCTGGAGAAATTACAGGTATTTCCGGCTTCTGCCGACGGCACTTTTGCCGCAGGTTCGCTGGCAGATCTGAAATTGCAAATCACCGAAAACCCTCCCCAGCAAACCAGCAGCACCGAAATTGGTTTGAACTTGCCTGCTAATGCTCCAGTACCCTCGACGGCGGATTTCGACCCCTCTTTGTCATCGAGTTATAACCATGCGACCTCCATGACGATTTATGACTCCCTTGGCACCTCGCATACCGCAACAATGTATTTTGTTAAAGATGCGTCGGCCAATAACTGGAATCAATACCTGTATGTGAACGATAACCCGGTGGGGGAAGCTAACTCTTTGAGCTTTAACAGTGCTGGTGAGCTGATGTCTCCCGAGTTGGGTTTAGTAACTTATCCGGCCTATGATCCCGGTACTGGCGCGGCTGATTTGAACTTGAGTTTTGATTACAGCAAGACCACCCAATATGGCCAGGAGTTTGGTATCAATAGTTTGCAGCAAGATGGTTATACCACTGGACGGATGACGGGAGTTGCTGTCAGTGATAACGGGGTTGTGTCTGCCCGGTTTTCCAATGGCCAGTCTAGCCAGCTGGGAAAAGTTGCCATGGCGATTTTTGCAAACCCCAATGGTTTGCAGCAAAAGGGGGATACTTCCTGGGCGGAAACCACTGCTTCCGGCGGCCCGCGTTTGGGTGAAGCTGGAAGTTCTAATTTTGGCTTGCTGCAGGCGGGCGCCCTCGAAGGCTCGAATGTGGATCTGACTGCACAGTTAGTCGAGATGATTACCGCTCAGCGTAACTTCCAGGCCAATACCCAAATGATCTCCACTTCTGATCAGCTCACCCAAGCGATTATTAATATTCGCTAATCAATAAAGGCTGAGGTTGCATTATGGACAGACTGGTTTTTCTTGGCATGACGGGTGCTAAACACACGCAGATGGCCCAGACCAACAACGCCAATAATCTTGCCAATATGAGCACGGCAGGATTTCGCGGTGATTTTCAAAGTCTGATCGCCGAAACCATCAGTGGACCGGGCATGGAAACCCGGGCCAATGTGGTATCCGCGGGCACCCAAACCGACTTCAGCCCTGGCGCAGTAATGAGCACTGGCCGCGATTTAGATGTGGCGATTCGTGGTGAAGGCTGGTTTGCGGTGCAGGCTGCCGATGGTAGCGAGGCCTATAGTCGGCGCGGCGATTTCAGTCTGACCAGCGACGGTATGTTGATTAACGGTGCAGGATTAGCGGTGCTTGGCGATGGCGGCCCGGTTGCTATTCCCGAGCATCAAAGTCTTAGCATTGGCGATGACGGCACGGTGTCAATTGTGCCGTTGGGACAAGGTCCAGAATCCCAGGTGATTGTTGACCGCATTCGATTGGTCAATGCCGACCCCGCTCAGCTGCAAAAAGGTGACGATGGCTTGCTGCGATTGAAAGACGGCGGTCAGGCCGAAACCTCGGCAGATGTCCGGATTAGTTCCGGTAATTTGGAGTCATCAAATGTGAACTCGGTGGACGCGATGGTGAATATGATCGCGCTGGCCAGACAGTTTGAAATGCAGGTTAAGGTCATGAACACCGCTGAGAAACTTGATGAAGCAGGCGGCCGCCTGATGCGAATTGAATAAGAGGATTTAAACAATGAACTCATCTCTTTGGGTAGCTAAAACCGGTTTGGATGCACAACAGACCCGCATGCAGGTGACCAGTAACAACTTGGCCAACGCCAATACCACTGGATTTAAGCGTGACCGAGCCTCTTTCGAAGACCTGTTATATCAAAACCAGCGTCAGGTCGGCGGCCAAACATCGCAACAAACGCGCTCCCCCAGTGGTATGAACGTTGGTACCGGGGTCAGGGTGGTGTCCACTGAAAAAATCCATCAGCAGGGCAGCATGAATCAAACCGGAAATTCACTGGATATGGCGGTTCAAGGACGGGGTTTTTTCCAAATTCGTATGCCCGACGGCACCATGGCGTATACCCGTGATGGCGCGTTTCAATTAGATGATCAGGGTCAACTGGTCACCAATAGCGGCAATATTGTTGAGCCGGGTATTTCTGTTCCCCAGGGAACCTTGAGTGTCACAGTGGGCAGTGATGGGGTGGTGAGTGCGCAGTTGCCTGGTGACCCGTCTCCCATTCAGGTAGGCAGTATTCAGCTTGCCGATTTTGTTAATCCGGCGGGTCTTCAGGCGCGGGGTGAGAATCTTTATCTGGAATCAGCCTCGAGTGGCTCTCCCCAAACCGGGACACCGGGACTGACAGGCATGGGCAGTATTGCTCAGGGCGCGCTGGAAGGGTCAAACGTGAATGTGGTGGAAGAGCTGGTCAATATGATCGAAACCCAGCGGGCGTATGAGATGAATTCCAAAGCCATCGCCACCAGCGATCAAATGATGCAGTACGTGAATAACAATATGTAACAGCGTCTTGGCATGGGACACGAGTAATGAATGTAATGAAGCGAAAAAGTCTGACCGTGTTAATGCTAATGGCATTACTGGGTGCATGTGCTCAAAACCCTGCCGCGAAAGGTGGCCCCCAGTGGGAGTCGGCGGCGGTTCCTGTGGAGCCTATGCCTGCAGCAACGGCAGGTGCGGTGTATCGGCCGAATTATGGCATGAGCCTGTTTCTTGATCGTCGGGCCCGGCAGGTTGGCGACATCATTACTGTGACCCTGCAAGAGAAAACCGACGCCAGTAAATCTTCCAGTACGGCTACCGCCAAAGAGAGCAATATTGCGATTCCTGGGGTTACGGTACTCGGGCGGGGAGTTACCCATGAGGGGGTTCCGATTTTAACGACCGGGGTCAATTCCGATCAGGATTTCTCGGGGCAGGGTACCAGTTCCCAAAGTAATAGCCTTACCGGCAGCATTACCGTAACCGTGTCAGAAGTGTTGGCCAATGGCAGTTTGCGGGTACGGGGTGAAAAGTGGGTCACTATTAATCAGGGTGAGGAGTTTATCCGCTTGCAAGGTATTGTCCGGCCGGAAGATATTGGTGCCGACAATACCTTGCCGTCATACAAAGTGGCCGATGCCAGAATTGCCTATAGCGGCAAGGGTGCTCTGGCCGACGCTAATTCAATGGGTTGGCTAGGGCGCTTATTCCAATCTGTGTTATCACCATTTTAAAGGGGCTGGATATGTTGATGAAGCGTTCACAGGCCATTTGCAAAACGATGTTGTCGGCCCTGATGGTTTCGATGTTGCTTATCGCGGTTAATCAGCCCGCAAGGGCAGAGCGGGTTAAAGACCTGGTGAGTGTTGCCGGCGTGCGTGACAATCAGTTGGTAGGCTACGGCTTGGTCGTGGGCTTGAGTGGTACGGGTGACCAAACCAGCCAAGCGCCATTTACTATTCAAAGTATTCGGAACATGCTCACCGGCTTTGGTATTCGGGTGCCAGATAACGTTAATCCCCAGCTGAAAAACGTGGCGGCGGTGACGATACATGCCGATTTACCAGCTTTCTCTAAACCCGGACAAACGATTGACGTTACGGTGTCATCCATTGGTAATGCGGCGAGCTTAAGAGGCGGCAGCTTGTTAATGGCACCGTTGATGGGGGCCGATGGTCAAGTGTACGCCATTGCTCAGGGTAGCTTGCTAGTGGGGGGGCTGGGTGCTTCAGGTAATGATGGTTCTCGGGTAACGGTAAATATTCCCAGCGCAGGACGTATTCCCAATGGTGCCACGGTTGAGCGTGCTGCGCCGAGTGTTATGGCGTCTAACGGTGAAGTTATGCTGAACTTAAATAAGCCTGATTTCACCACGGCTCGGCGCCTTGCCGAACAAATTAATACTACGTTTGGTCCTGGCACTGCCAGCGCAATGGATGCTGCCAGCGTAAAAGTGTTGGGGCCGAGCAATGCTGACCGCAGTGTGACGTTTATTTCTATGCTCGAAAGCCTAGAGATTACACCTGCAGAAGCGGGTGCCCGGGTGGTGGTTAACTCCCGCACTGGCACCATTGTGATTGGTGGCAATGTTCGGGTTATGCCTGCGGCTGTCACCCATGGCTCGCTGACGGTGTCGATCTCCGAGAGTGTCAATGTCAGTCAGCCTGGTGCATTTAATCGTGGTGGCCAGACGGTAGTGACGCCAGAATCGCGCATTGATGTGACTGAAACGGGATCGCGCATGTTTCTGTTGGATGCCGGCGTCACCTTAGAAGAAATTGTTAAAGCCATTAATTCGGTGGGGGCAGCTCCTGGCGATTTAGTGGCGATATTAGAAGCGCTGGATCAGGCGGGTGCCTTGCGCGCCGAGCTGGTGGTGATCTGATCATGGACGTAAAGCCCAGTAACTATCACGACTTCTCTGGTTTAACAGCCCTTAAAAAAGAGGCAGGTCAAAGCCCTGAGGAGGCCGCGTTACCGGTAGCCCGTCAGTTTGAAGCACTGTTTGTGCAAATGATGTTAAAGAGCATGCGCGCTGCTGTGCCAGAAGGTGGTTTGTTTTCTGATTCCAGTCAAAAAATGTACATGGATATGTTGGACAGCCAGTTGTCGGTGTCGGTGGCTGATGGGGGCGGTATTGGTTTGGCAGAGGTGATTGCCAGCCAGATTGCCCAGCAAGATGGCGGCAATGATTCGACCACGGCTGACGCCAGTGCCGAAGCGCTGCGAATGCAACTGCGACAATCCCGTATTCAGGAATACACCCAATCTGCCGATATGTCGGCACTAAAGTAAGAGGTTTGTTATGGGTGATATGTTAGGTAATGCGTTGTCGGCGCTGGTTTCGTATCAGCGAGCCATGGCAACAACCAGCCACAATATTGCCAATGCCGATACTGAGGGCTATAGCCGTCAACGGGTGGATTTTGCCACCCGCAGCCCGGAGCAACTCGGCAGCCTGACAATTGGCTCAGGGGTCAATGTGTCTTCAGTACGGCGGGTTTATGATGAATTTGCTGCCAGTCAATTGCGTGATGCCACCGCCGGTTTTAATCAGCTCGACAGTTATTATCAGCTCTCGGTACAACTGGATAATGTGATTGCCGACCCGGATATTGGCCTCAGCGCGTCATTGTCACGTTTTTATAACAGTATTCAAGATGTGGCCGATGATCCCGGTTCAATGTCGTCTCGACAGTTGATGTTGGCCGAGGCCAATAGCTTGACTGGGCGGATTGCCGGTTTAGATTCACAAATGGCAACCTTGAATAAAGAAGTCAATCTGCGAATCTCCAGCTCGGTGGCCGAGGTGAATGATTTGACCGGGCAGCTTGCAGAACTTAATCGTTTGATTGTAGAAGGTCAGGGTCAGTTTGGCACCGCAGCCAACGACTTAATGGATCAACGGGATCAAACCCTGCTGAAACTGAATGAGCTGATTGGTATTAAAACCGTGGCCCAAGACGATGGCGCGGTGAATGTTTTTATTTCTAATGGTGAATCGCTGGTGCTCGGGGAAAAAACCACCAAACTGACGGCGGTTGCCAGTCAGTTTGAGCCGGGTCGCATCGAATTAGCAATGCAAAAAAGCAATAGCAGTCCGATTATTTCTGACATTGTTGGCGGCGGGGTATTGGGCGGTGTGCTGTCTTTTCGAGATGGTATTTTGGCTGAGGCTCAGGGGGAGTTGGGCCGGATTACCATTTCTGTTGCGGATACCCTCAACCAACAAAATCGTGCGGGTTTAGATTTAAATGGCAATCTGGGACAAGACATCTTCCAGTTAGCAGACCCTCAGGTATACCGGTCCAGCAGTAATCAGGGCAGCGCAAGCTTAGATGCGCAAATCAGTGATGTGTCTCAACTTGGCGGCGATAATGTTCGGCTGCGGTTTGATGGCAGTGATTGGCAGTTTTATTCCCAAGGTAGCAGCGTTCCCATCAGTGGTATTAATGGCATGGGCAGTGCGTCTAATCCCTTTGTTATTAATGGCGTGAATGTGGTGGTTAATGGCAGTCCGCAGGCGGGGGATGAATTTTTACTTCGCCCCACTGCCGATGCAGCAACGGGCTTACGAGTGGCGTTAACTGACCCAGCACTGGTGGCTGCCGCAGCGGCAAGCCGCAGTCGCACCGATGGCAACAATCTTGGTGGTGGCAGTATCTCTGAAACTGACATTGTCGATGCGACAGATCCTAACTTGCTGAGCAATGTGGAGATTAGCTTTACATCAACCGGCAGCTACCAAATTAACGGCACGGGTAATTTTACTTATACGGCGGGTGAAGCCATTGAGCTTAACGGCAGTCGCGTTGTTATTTCTGGCAATCCGGCGTCTGGGGACCGCTTTTATATTGAGGCCAATTACGGTGGTGTTGCCGATAATCGCAATGCTCTGAAACTGGCCACGACAGAATCCCAAGCCATTCTTAATGGCGGCACAACAAGCATTCAAGATGCTCTCAGCGGTTTGGTTGGCGATGTGGCGGTAGCGACCCGCAGTGCTGAGGTGAATAGACAGTCGCAAGAGAATTTGCTGAGCCAAACCCAGGCTCGTCAGCAAGAAGTTTCTGGGGTGAACCTGGATGAAGAGGCGGCCAATCTACTCAAATATCAACAGGCCTATCAAGCCGCAGCTAAAGCTACCAGTACTGCCAATGATATGTTTCAGGCTTTGATGTCGGCCTTTCGCTAAGGCGATCTACGACGTGATGACGTAGCGAAATGAAGAGTAACTGACTATGAGAATTTCCACCGGACAGATTTTTGCGAATGGCCTCAGCAGCATGCTGGAGCAGCAAGCGAAGCTGGCAAAAACCCAGGAGCAAGTGGCGACCGGAAATAAAATTCTATCGCCATCAGATGACCCGGTGGGCAGCGTGCGTGGGCTGGAACTGAACCGCTCCTTGGAGCGCACCCAACAGTTTCAACGCAATGCCAATATTTTGGACAGCCGCCTGAGCTTAGAAGAGGGGATGTTGGCCAACAGTGTGGATATTTTGCAGCGGGTCAGAGAGCTTGCTTTGCAGGCCAATAATGCGACCCAAAGCAATGAGTCTCGGGCAGCGATTGCCAGTGAAGTGTCACAACAGCTGGATATGTTGCTGGGTTATGCCAATACCCAAGACCCTTCGGGTAATTATATTTTTGGAGGTCATTCTCAAGGGGATAGACCCTTTGACCTTGTGAATGGTGAGGTTGTGTACCGGGGTGACGATGGCCAGCGAGCACTGCAAATTGGTCCAGCGGCAAAGATCGCCGATGGCGACCCTGGCTCCAAGGTGTTTATGCAAGTGGCAAGTAACGCCAGTAGTTATCGTCTGGCTCAAGGTGAGAGTAATGGCGTTGCCTTGTCCGCAACGACCTTAGCCCAGTTAAATCAGTTTGCTGGTGACACCGTCACCATCGCGTTTACCCAGGCAGATGAATATCAAGTTGTTGATGCTGCCGGTAATGTATTGTCTACCAATAGCTATCAAAACGGCGACAGCATCCAGATCGGTGGCGTAGACGTGACGCTGCTGGGTACGCCGTTAAGTGGCACCGAAATAACCCTTAACAGTCGGCAGCCAGTGGATGTGTTTGCTTCTTTGTCATCGTTAGCGGCAACGCTGTCTCAACCTATTAATGCGGCAGAAGAGCGGGAAGCTCTAAAAGCAAAAATAGACACGGCTATAGCTTGGTTGGATCGTTCTATTGATCACATGGTGGACAAGCAGGCCGGGGTCGGGGCAAGAATGCAGTCGCTGGAACAACAAATGGACACCAACGCCGGCGCTGAAATTCAGCTACAACAAAGTCTCAGTGATCTCACCGCACTGGATTACGCCGAGGGCATTAGCCGTATGAACCAGCAGTTGTTGGGTTTGCAGGCGGCTCAGCAGGCTTTTGCCAAGGTGCAGGGCTTGTCGTTATTCAGTTATCTATAAAGCCTTGAGTTTTCAAAGCCTATGCACTATTTCTCTGGCGGTGCCATGTGCTCCATGATGTTTTCTAGGCGATCGGCAAGAAAACGGCTGGCGGCAATCTCCATTGCCCGTCCTAACTCTGCGTCTACCACTATCTCTGCCATCGGCCGCATACGCCAAACCAGCTCGGCGATTTTTGGAAATTCTTCTTTCGGCGGTAGCGTTTGATCGCCGTAAGGTTCTAGCACGTGGTGAGAGATTAACTTCACAAACTCATTTGCTACTCGCTCTACATTGCCTCGCATCATTCGTAAGATACTTAGCAGCTCTTCCAGGGGAATGCCTGTTTTACAAAGTTCAGCGGCAACGTTGAGGGTGCTCATGCTGGAGACTCGCACTTTGGTGCCACTCAGGGAAAATAGCCCCAGGTCCGATGCCGTTTTAATGGCACTGGGGGTGAGCCGGGTGCCAAACATTGAGATCAGTTGGGTCATGGGAACGGTGATGGGTTGCTCATTGGTCCAAGGTGAGCTCAATGCCGTCTCCATGCCCAAGACTTCGCTTAGGCCAACCCCTTTTTCGATGGCCGACAGCAATTCTCGGATGCTGGTCAGGGTGTAGCCTCGATCCAGTAAATTTGAGATAAGGGTTAGCCGCGATAAGTGGCTATTGTTGTAGATACCTTTGCGGCCTCTCAGGCTTGGAGGGGGGAGGACGCCCCGATCCTGATAGGCACGAATATTTCTTACCGTGGTATTGGCGGCCAAGGCCAATTCTTCAACACTGTATTCCTTGCCGGTATCACTGCTCTCATCAGAGCCAAGTTCTGTCGAATTTGGCAGATATTGGGCCATGTTAGAGATAGTGTCCTCTGGAAACTTCATATTGCTTACGTCCTATACCTGACTATAAAAAGATTTTTGAGTGCTGATCTACTAAATTGCTTCTATCATGTTGACAATGAACACGTCAGGCGTTTATGTTACATCGTACAGTGTCAGATAATAATAACACGATAGTTGAGATGTGTTCGTATGAGAAAGTCCACCTTATTTCCGGCAGTGCTATTGGTATCTTCGTCCTTGGCTGCAACTTTAGCAAATGCTGCAAAGCTTGAGGAGGTGGTAGTAACCGCCCAAGTTCGTGAGCAGAACCTGCAAGATGTGCCGGTATCTGTCAGCGCCATGTCGGGTGAGAAAATGATGGAAGCGGGCATTAACCGCATGGAGGACCTTCAAGCCTATGTCCCAAATTTGACGGTAACCGAAAGTGGTATCAGTACAGATATTTTTATCCGCGGCATTGGTACTGGTATGAACCAAGGTTTTGAGCAGTCAGTAGGGATGTATGTTGATGGTATTTACTACGGTCGGGCGCAGCTTGCCCGGGCACCTTTTCTGGATTTGGCTCGGGTAGAAGTGTTGCGAGGACCGCAGAATATTCTTCACGGTAAAAACAGCATTGCCGGGGCCGTTAATATTGTTACCGCAAGTCCATCTGATGAGTTTGAAGGACTGATTTCTGCCTTGTACGAGCCAGAATACGATGAGCGTGTTTTTGATTTGATGTTATCTGGGCCGGTGACAGATACGGTGGGGTTTCGTTTTGCGGGCCGGGTTAGGGATACCGGGGGCTATGTGGAAGATCCATTTTTGAGTTTGGATGTGCCCCAGTATGATCAAGCGACGTTTAGAGGCAAGCTGCAGTGGCTGGCCAATGATCAAACCACCATTAACGTAAAACTGGAGTTGGGTTCCTTTGACTCCTTGGGTCGCCAAGCGGAAATTATCAACAATGAACCGTCTACTTCGAGTAACCCCGTACTGGCGGGTCGAACCCAGGCGGAAATTTTGGATAGAACCTTTTTGCCTCCCTTTGTGAACTTGGACACTGACGACTCGGTTACTAATACCACCCAAGATTATGTGCATTCGACTAACGGCAACTACAGCAATAACGATACCCAAAACCTTACGGTAAACGCCGTTTGGGAAAGCGATAGTGGCCACACAATTACTTCAATTAGTGGTTACTTGCACTACAAATACGATGATCTCTGCGATTGTGATGCCACTGCGGCTGAGCTTTTCAAATTTGGCTTAAAAGAGAATTACGATCAATTTAGCCAGGAGCTTCGTTGGGTTTCTCCTGGCGGGGAAGCCGTTGAATATATTGGCGGTATCTATCTTCAACATAATGAGCTGCACTTTGAAGATGTTTTAATTCAAGACTCTGATGTCGTGGTTCAGTTGATAAATGCTCTTGATTATCTCGAGCTGGGTATGCGTGGCGACCTCGATCCGCTAGCCGGTGGCTTATCACCAGAAGAGGTGCTTGGCGTGGGTGATGCCGGTAATGCGATTGCTGATATTACCGCCCCCCGAGATTTCTACAGTGAATCCGATATTGCTTCGGCCTTTCTTCAGTCTACCTTTAACCTGCGAGATGATTTTCGGTTGACCCTGGGTGGTCGCCTTACGTACGAAAAGAAAACCGGACGCCGCAAGCTGGATTACGCAGATTTAGACGGTAATGTACTGCCCGTAGGTGAGGTGGATACTGTTGCCGCGATTACGTTTGCAGCCGAACGTCACGATTTGCAGGGGTCTCGTAGTGAGACCCACTTTTCACCTTTAATCAATATTCAATGGGATTATTCCGCCGATGGCATGGCTTATTTTACCGCCACGCAGGGGGTAAAAGCCGGCGGCTTCGATGCTCGTTCAAACGCGTCTCCCAGTGATGAGCTGGTGGTAAGAAACCCCGGCGCCACAGTGGCCAACCAAATTGCCCTGATTGGTACTTTTGAATACGACGAAGAAGTGGCCACCAGTTTTGAGGCAGGATTTAAAACCGGTTTGCTAGACGGTGCTGCCGAATTGAATCTCGCCTATTTTTACACCATTTATGAAGATCTGCAGGTCAGCCTTTTTGACGGCACCGTGGGCTTTAAAGTTGGTAATGCCAAAGAAGCGGTGACTCAAGGTATTGAACTGGATGGTCGCTGGCAGATTACGGACTACTTTATGCTTGGTGGTGCTCTAGCCTTATTGGATTTTGAATTTACTGATTTTAGTAACGGTCAATGTATTCAAGATCAAATCCCCGATGCCGCTAATGGCCGGGACTGTGATTACACCGGTAAAACCAACCAATATGTTTCGGACTGGTCAGGCACATTTTTGATGGGCTTAAAAGCCCCCCTTACCGAGAGCTTGGGTTTTGGTGCGCAGTTGGATGTGGTCTTCTCTGATAACTACAACCCCTCGTCAAACTTAGATCCCCGGGTAGAGCAAGATGGCTTTGCAAAACTCAATGGCCGTTTGGGAATTGGCGCTATTGATCGCAGCTGGGAGTTGTCGCTGGTAGGCAAAAACCTGACCGATGAAGCGGTGATTGTGTATGTTGCGGATACACCGTTGTCAAAAACCTTATTTGGTGTGACCAGCCATACGGCGTTTGTTGAGCCGCCCCGCACGATTGCATTGCAGTTTAATTATCGGCTTTGAGCTGGAGAAGGGGAGGTTAACGATGAATCTGATAGTCAGGGTTGCTGGTCGATTACTTGCGGTGTTTGTGCTGATGCAATATGCAAGCATCATTTCAGCGAACGAAAACTGGGAGCTTAAAAAGCAAGCCTCGGGTATCTCGGTATATACCCGTGAGGTACCAGGTTCCGATATTCGTGAATTCCGCGGTGATATCGAAATAGCCGCCGGGTTAAATTCGCTCATGGCCGTGTTGGACGATACGGAAGGGTTTTGCAAGTGGATGCATAATTGCAGTGTGGCCAAATTAATATACAAACCCAGCCTGTTAGAGCGTTATCAATATCTCGTAAATGATTTTCCGTGGCCTGCGAGTGACAGAGATATGCTACTGCGCAATGATATTTCACAAGATCCGGTAACTGGGGTGGTCACCGTTGCGCTGACAGCGGTGCCATTAAGTGAACTGCCCGATGCTCAGCAAGTGGCTGTACCCAACAACGATGATTTGCGACGCATTGAACGCTTACAGGGTTTTTTTGAATTAACGCCAATTTCTAATGCTAAAAGCAAAGTGCGCTTTCAGCTGCACATGGACCCTGCCGGGAGATTACCCGCCAGCTTGGTAAATTCTTTAATTGTTGATAATCCTTTTGAAACATTGCAGGGCTTACAAAAACAGGTTTTGCGGCCAGAATATCGTCATTTTGATCCCTTTTGAGTCGCACGAAAATTTTTAAGTCACTGTTATTTAAAATAAAAATAAATACTCTTAGTAAATTTTGCCTAAGTCAAAATATTTACAAAAATTAACTTTACATCAAATGATGTTGTATTTAGTATTTGACATTAAATGATGTTACATAAATAAGTGGTTTATTTGGGAGGCGCTCAATGTCTACTGCGATTCGTCCAGTTCATCGAAATCTAACATTCCATTTACCTGCTCACCGTATTCATGATTGGCATGTGGAAGGTGTGCATGTCAGTCATTTTTACAATGCGCTATCGGTATTCTTTCCTGATGGCGAGCGGTTTTTTATTGATAGCGTCCGCAATTATCGTGATCAAATTGAAGACCCTGAGTTGAAGTTGGCAGTGCGGGGGTTTATTGGTCAGGAAGCAATGCATGGTCGCGAGCATGAAGATTACAACGAAGCACTTGAAGACCGCGGGATTCCAGTTAAGCGATATAGCGCTATTATTTTGGGCCTACTTAACACCATGCGACGTTTTCTACCCAAAAAAATGCAACTGGCGACGACTATTGCGCTAGAGCATCTCACGGCTATTTTGGCCCACCAGTTATTAACCGAGCCTAAAATGCTGGAAGAATCCGACCCGCGTTTTGCGGCGATCTGGCGTTGGCATGCGCTGGAAGAAACCGAGCATAAAGCGGTGGCTTATGATGTGTATCAGGCAACCGTTGGCAAGGGGTTGGGTGCGTATCTTCATCGCTGCTTTGCACTGATTTCAGTGACGACAGTATTTTGGGCGATGGTGCTGCCTATGCATATTGATATGGTGCGGCGGGAAGGCGAGCTTTTCAGCATTAAAGGCTGGTGGAAGGCCATGAAGTTTCTTTGGGGACCTGTGGGCTCGTTACGAAAAACCATTCCCGACTGGCTTGATTATTTTAAGCCGGGGTTTCACCCCTGGGACCATGACAATAGCCAATATCTGCAAGAGCTGGATGGACTTGCAGAGACCGTTCGGAGTTATTCTACTGCCGAGGCAGGGGCGTGAACATGCCTCTGCAAGCGAGTAAGACTGTCAACTTTGAGGAAATGAATGCCTTGTTTTCTCAATCCGCGTTGTCTCAATTTGATGATGGGGTGTTAAACGCTTGGCGGCCTTTACGACGCTCTTTATGGCGCTACATGCAGCCAATTATGGGGTTTCAAGCGGCGTGTCGTACAGAGTATGCCCAGCTGGATGATCATCGAATTTGTTTTTGGCAAGCAGGCAGTGCCGAAGAAACTGTGTTGTTATTGCATGGTTTTGGCTCAAGCAAAGAGAATTGGGCTTTTGTGGCAAGCAAATTTGCTCACTGCCGGATTGTGATCCCCGATCTCCCCGGTTTTGGCTGCAGTGATTTCCATTTTGGGGCCGACTATTCTCTTGCGGCTCAGGCTGAGCGTTTGGCGGATTTTATAGAGCAGCAAGATATAAAAAAATGTCATGTGGTTGGTAGCTCAATGGGAGGGGCAATAGCCGCCTTGCTTGCAGTCAATCAGCCGGAAAAAATTGCCAGTCTTACCTTAATGAATGCGGCGGGGGTGTCTGCCGAGCGCAGTAGCTTACTGGAAAGCAGTCTGCTTGATGGCGTTAATCCCTTAGCACCTGGGAGCCGAAAAGACGCGGCCATGGTTTTTGCGATTTGTTTATATAAGGGCCACCGGGCTTTGGCGGCTTTTCTTAGTTGGGTGTTGGCGGGGGAGATGAGTCACCGTAAACCCGTCAATGATTATTTATTCAGTTTATTAATTGTCTCCCAGCAGCATGTTTTCAATAACTTAAAGAATGTTTCCGTTCCCACCCTTATTTTATGGGGTAGTGAAGACCGGGTATTAGATGTTAGCTGTGTCGGGGCTTTTCGCCAGCAAATTCCCCATGCTCGGTCTCGGATTTTAGCCAATATTGGCCATTTGCCTATGCTGGAGTCTCCGGGATTGACAGCGAAAATACTGAAAGAATTCTGGCAAAGTCTCAAATAATTAAGCGAGATGGACATGAATAGCGCAGTTGATAAAAAACATACTCCCCCGGCTGAAGCAGTCGATAACACCGATATTATAGAAACAGCTATTATTGGCGCGGGCTTTGGCGGGATTGGCCTCGCTATTCGGATGCAGCAACAGGGTTTGCAGGATTTTCTGATTTTTGAAAAAGCCGACGATGTTGGTGGAGTCTGGCGAGATAATATTTACCCAGGTGCGGCCTGTGATGTGCCGTCTCACTTGTACTCATTTTCTTTTGAACCGAATCCTGACTGGGGGCGGCGATTTAGTCCTCAGCAAGAGATTTACAGCTATTTACAATATTGCACACGTAAACATAATCTGAAAGATAAACTCTGTTATGGCCATGAGTTAAACAGCATGCGCTTTGATGAGGAAAGAGGATTATGGATTATTGAGTTTACCGAGGGTCGCCGCCAGCTAGCTCGGAGTGTGGTGATGGCCATAGGCGCATTAAATATCCCTCAGTATCCTAATATTAAAGGCTTGCAAGACTTTAAAGGCCGCTTAATGCATACCGCTGAATGGGATGCAGAGTTCAAGCCAAACGGCAAGCGAATTGCCGTTATTGGTACTGGGGCAAGTGCGATTCAGGCCATTCCCGAGCTGCAAAAAACGGCTGACTCGTTGGCGGTGTTCCAGCGTACCCCCCCTTGGGTTATGCCCAAGTTTGATAAGAAAATTAAACCATCTGAAGCACGTCGCTTTCGTCGTTTTCCCTTTCTTCAGCGTCTTTCCCGCGGGGTGCAATATAGTATTGCCGAGTCGGTAGTACTCGGATTTTTATGGGACAGTTTTTTAACCCGGATTTTTGAAAAAGTCGGTCGTTCGCATTTGCGTAAGGTAATTAAAGACCCTGTTTTGAGAGAGAAGCTGACGCCCAGTTATTCTATGGGGTGTAAGCGGGTCTTGCTGTCAGACGACTACTATCCGGCCCTGCAAAAGCCGAATGTGAGTCTTATAGACAGTGGCATCAGCCACATAGATGAAACCGGTGTTGTCGATGCCAATGGCCAGCATCATGAGTTGGATGCCATCGTCTTGGCAACGGGCTTTAAAGTGCCGGTAGCAGGGTCGCCAATGCCGGTTTATGGCATGGCGGGGCGAAATCTCAATGACGATTGGGCTGAAGGCTCCGAAGCTTATAAAGGTATGACCGTCAGTGGCTATCCAAATATGCTGTATATGATGGGGCCGAATACTGGTCCGGGAAATACCTCGGTGATTTATTATATTGAGTCACAAATACATTACGCGCTGAAATATCTGAAACGTTTACGGCGACAGCCTGAGCATTACTTAGATCTGCGCAAAGATGTGCAGCGCCGCTTTAATGATGACTTGCAAGCTAAAATGGAGGGGACGACTTGGACCTCTGGCTGCAACAGCTGGTATCTCACCCCAAGTGGTAAGAATACAACGCTGTGGCCCAGTTTTTCTTGGCGTTATCGCCTGATGACCAAGAAATTCACCTTTGCCGATTACTATGCGTTCAAGGTCGAGCCGGATCAATTGGAAACATCAGACGAACAAGTGTTGGCGTCCTGAGGCGAATGAAATGAAAGTAAACAATAAAATTGTTGCAGTTACCGGGGCTGGGTCAGGAATTGGTCGCGCTTTGGTGGAAGAGTTGTTGTTAATGGGTGCTTCTGTGGCAGCGTCAGATGTCGATAAGCAGGGCTTAGAATATTTACGTGGCAAGGCACCAGAGGCTCGCTTGTTACTGTCCATAGTTGATGTGGCAGACCAGCAGGCAGTAACAGCATGGCAAATGGAGGCCGAGCATTATTTTGGTGGCGTAGATATTATTATCAATAATGCCGGGGTTGCCTTGAGCAGTCATGCTGCACGACAAGCTCGGGAGCAAATGGAGTGGCTTTTTAATATTAATTACTGGGGCGTCATTAATGGTACGGAAGCATTTCTGCCGAGCTTAATGGCACGCCCTGAAGCCTATATCGTGAATATCTCCAGCTTATTTGGTTTGCTATCGGTGCCATCGCAGTCGGCTTATAACGCGGCCAAATTTGCGGTAAGAGGCTATTCAGAGTCTCTGCGTCAAGATCTTAGGGACAGCCATGTTAAGGTACTGACGGTTCATCCTGGTGGCATCCAAACCAATATTGCCAATAATGGTCGCCACTTTGATGCTATGACCAGCAGTAGTGGTGATGTTGAGCGTACAGCAGAGCTGTTTAATGCCATTGCCAAGACCAGCCCGCAGCAGGCGGCAAAAGCAATTCTCCGTAGCATCAGTAAAAATAAGCGTCGTTTGTTAATTGGCAGTGATGCGAAATTATTGGACTTGATCCAACGGCTGTTTCCGGGCTCCTATGACCGCATACTATTGCCACTGGTTAATTTTGGCTCGCGCCGTATCTTAAAAAAGCTGGATGCAAAGCGGCGCAATGCGGTTAAAGCCTCTTAATTCCTTGTTAAAATAGCATGCCTGGCGGCTTTGAAGAATAACAACTACCTTGATAGGTACATCTACTAACGAAAAAGTTTTAAAGGTTTTTCCTAAGACTCCGATACATAGTTTGAAAGCGCAATAAGGCCAAACGGCTGATGCTTAACTAGAAGACGATAGTCTTTATCTCAAAGAGATTAGGAGAAACACCATGGCACTTAGCATTAACACCAACGTCGCTTCTTTGAACGCACAGCGTAACCTGTCGCGCTCACAAGAAACGTTAAATACCTCACTACAGCGCCTGTCCACCGGTTTGCGCATTAACAGTGCGAAAGACGATGCAGCGGGTCTGGCAATTTCTACACGCTTCACTACCCAGATCAACGGTTTGAACCAAGCTGTGCGTAATGCCAACGACGGTATCTCGCTGGCACAAACAGGTGAAGCCGCTCTGGATGAAATTACCAATAACCTGCAACGTATTCGTGAACTAGCGGTGCAGTCTGCTAACTCTACTTACTCTGCATCTGATCGCGCCGCTTTGGACGCAGAAGTTCAACAACGCCTGGCTGAGATTGATCGTATCGGAGGTCAAACCTCATTCAACGGCACCAAGATTCTCGACGGCAGCTTTGGTACAGCGACCTTCCAGGTTGGCGCAAACGTGGGTGAAACCATCTCTGTTAACTTAAACAGCGGGGTTAAATCCAGCCAGATTGGTCAGGTGGCCAGCCAAACTAACACCGTCACAGCTGGCGCATTGGTTTCTGGCGGTCTGACTTTGGCAGTGGGTGACGCAGCCGCTGTCACCGTGGGCGCCTCAGCAGCGGGCTCAAAAGGGATTGATGCAACTCTGACTGAAGGCGGACAAGCCGCTTCCAGTGCTTATGCCAAGGCTGAAGCGATTAATGCTGCCGGTATTTCAGGTTTGTCTGCACTGGCTAGTACTGAAGCTACTATCGCTTTTACTGATGTGACCAGTGCGGGTGGTGCAGGTACCTACAGCTTAAAAATTAACGACACAGATATTTATGACACCGCAGTTGTCGGTTCAACTCTGGATATCGGAACTGTTGCCGCGGCCATTAATGCCAAGTCAGCCGAGCTGGGTGTGACCGCTGAAGTAAGCGGCAGCGACATTGTGTTGACTGCTGAAGATGGCCGTACCATTCAGATTGATGAGACTCTGGCGGGTGACACAGCAGGTGGTGTTAGCGACTCGACTAACTACGGTGAAATCACCTTATCTGCTTCTGAGGCCATCACTGTTGGCGGTACTGCGCCAGGCACCACGGGCTTCTCTGCGGGTACCGTTGCGCTGGGTAGCGATACCTTGGCTTCTGCAAGTGTTGGCGATGTAGATAGCGCAAACGACGCTATTCAGCGTGTTGATGCTGCTTTGACCTCGGTCAGTAATCTGCGTAGTGACTTTGGTGCGGTTCAAAATCGCTTTGAGTCAACCATCACTAACTTGCAGACCATTTCCGAAAACCTGTCAGCTTCACGGGGACGGATCTTGGATGCAGATTTCGCGGCTGAGACAGCTAATCTGACCAAGGCGCAAATCCTGCAACAAGCGGGTACTGCGATTCTTGCTCAGGCTAACTCCCTGCCGCAAAGTGTTCTCAGTCTGCTGCAATAAGCTGACACAAGTCTCGCAGCCCTCAGGGCTGCGAGACTGATTAGCTTCAACAAACTGTTTTGAAACTGGCGGTAGGGGCTTATAGCTCTTACCGCTGTTTGCGTATGTCGGTAGCTAAAACCATACCGACAAGGCGGTGAAAAAATGAACAGTAATGTCAATATCACAAATACTACAGCCAATACGGTCGGGGTGGCCGCAGCAAAGCATGATCTTATTAAACCGCAGCAGTTAAGTGCTACCAGCCAGCTTGAATTGCCAAAACAACAGACTAAAAGCGCAGACCATAGTCGAATGGCGCTGGCTTTGCTTGCAGAATTTGGCCGTGCAGACTCCATTGAAAAAACAGAACAGGCGGTAGCCAAGCTGAATGAATTTCTCAAGGACAGAGAGCGAGAGCTGGAGTTTTCTGTTGATGATGCGACTGGGCGAACGATTCTTAAGGTAATTCATGCGGAAAGTGGCGAGGTTATTCGTCAGATTCCCCCTGAAGAACTGTTAAATGTAATCCGTACCTTTATCGAAGGCACTGGAAGCCTCATTGATGAACAAGCTTGATTGGAAATATGTTATCCCTACATGGATGACTCAGTGTGGGAGTACGGGTTTTTACGAAATGTAAATATTGCTGCTAAGCAGTACTGTTTGAAAGAGTTGTAAATTTCTGGAGACATCATGGCATCATTAACCGCGTCAGGTATTGGCTCTGGGCTAGACATCAACAGTATTGTTTCTCAGTTGGTTTCTGCCGAGCGAGCGCCACAGCAAAACCGCCTGGATGCCAAGGAAGCGCTGATTCAGGCAAGGATGTCAGCCTACGGTACTTTAAAATCTGCGCTCACTGAATTTCAAGGTAGTCTGGCGACGCTTAAAGAGAGTGAGACCTTTGCCAAACGCAGCGCGACGGTGTCGGATTCTAGTGTGTTTACTGCCAGTGCCGATTCCAGTGCTGTACCAGGAAATTACGCTGTATCGGTGGAGCAGTTAGCTAGCCGCCACAAAATTGCTACTCAAGCTTATGCCAATGCTGATTCTGTTGTGGGAACCGGCAACGTAGAGATAGCAGCCAATGGCCAGTCTTTCTCTGTGGCTGTTGTATCAGGAGAAGATTCATTATCGGCAATCCGCGATGCGATCAATAACAGCGAAGATAATTTTGGCGTAACTGCCAGTATTGTTAATGGCGAGGATGGTAGTCATCTGGTGCTTAGCGCCGATAAAACAGGCTTAGAAAACCAGCTTACTGTGACAGCTTTTCCTGATGCCTTAGATACTGGTGATCTGAGCCAACTGGCTTTCGATCCTCAGTCTTTAACTAGCCCAATGACAGAAAAAGCGGCGGCGACAGATACTATTGTCATTGTTGATGGTTTCACACAAACCAGCGCCAACGATCAAATTACCGGCATGATTCAAGGTATTACCCTTAATCTTAATGAAGCTAAACCGGGCGAAAAAATTGACCTGGTGGTAAGCAAAGATGTCAGTAGTGTACGTAAAGCGATAGAAAGCTTTGTGGAAAACTACAATACCTTGATCTCTACTGTTAAAGACCTCACTGCCTATGACCCTGAAGCAAACACAGCAGGCTTACTTCAGGGTGATACCACCACCCGAAATATAGCTAATCGTCTGCGCCAAGAAATTAGCGCGGTAACCGTTGGTGCAGATTCAGAGGTAGATAGCTTGGCGGAGCTGGGTATCACCACTACGGATAATGGCAGCTTAGAAATTGACCCGGGCAAGCTAAACCAAATTTTAGATACAGACTTTGACAGCGTTCCAAGTATTTTTGCGGGTGACAGTGGTTATGCAACACGCCTTGATGGCTTGGTAGCTAACTTAACAGAAAATAATGGTCTGCTATCGACCCGTACTGGTGGCCTTGAGAGTCAAATTGAAAGAATTGGCGATCAGCGTGATGCATTAGAGCGGCGTATAGCGACCATTGAAGCTCGTTATACGGCTCAGTTCTCGGCCTTGGATAGCCTGATTGGTCAGTTGAGCAGTACGGGTGAATTTTTGACCCAGCAGCTAGCTAATTTGCCAGGTATCACGCAAAAGAATTCGTAATCAGGTCTAGTGCCGAGATTATCGTGTTATGTCGTGTGATTATTGAATTACCTTACGGTATCGCCAGTAAGTTTTTGGATGTCAGATCATTTATTTTCAATCATGCTTTTTTCAACATGTGGCATCCGTAAAAGTACGGGGTTAATTTGGGGTAAAGAAGCCAGCAAGTTTGCCGATACGCTATATAACATGGGTAAACACGAGGCACTAAAATGACTTACTCTGCAGGCATGGCCAGTCGAGCGTACAACAGTATTGGAGCACAGACCCAAGTAGCCGGGGCGAGCCCGCATCGTTTGATTCAATTACTGATGGAGGGGGCTCTTGATCGTCTTGCTACCGCTAAAGGTCAAATTCAGCGCAGTGAAACGGTTAATAAAGCGTCGACTATTGGTAAAGTAATTTCTATTATTGATGGCTTGCGCGTTAGTTTAGACCACGATGTTGATACTGAAATGAGCGAAAATCTTGAAAATTTGTATGACTATATGAACCGTCGATTATTAATCTCAAATATTAACAATGATGTGCTTGCGCTGGATGAGGTCACGTCGTTACTAAAAGAATTGAAAGAAGCTTGGGATGCTATCCCTGACGCTACTCACTTTATGGGCGAGTCTGATACTGCTGCGGTTTAAGGAGGTCATCGTGTCGATTATGAACTTTAGATATCAAGATGTGATGAGCCCAAGACAACGTGAGCTGAAGTCACTGCTTGACCTTAGTGAACAAGTATTGAGCTTTGCAGAGCTGGGCGATTGGGGGTCTGCAGTCAAACTGCAGCGGCATCGCCGGGCGAGTATGGAAGAGTTTTTTGCACAGGGTTGTTCAGCTGGTGAGAGTGAACAAGTGGCGTCAGTAATCAAGTATATTTTGGATATTGATCAGCAGGTCTCCGATGTGTTGTACGGCTATAGGAATAAGCTCGTGCAGGAGTCAGGCCTGGCCTCCAGAAATATTCGCCAGCTGGATAACTATATTTCTAATAGCTTGTAACCCAGCTACTTAATAATATTTTTGTACGATAACTTTGTACAAAATTTAATCTTATCAGTGAAGTTATGAGAGCTCACCGTCAAGGTGGAAAGTCTGATGTGATGTAACGCTAGCACGGTTTTTCGCTAGATAAAGGGTATTAGCGCATTAGTTTTGCTTGCTTGAGTCTTTCGTCTACGTGGAAGCGCTTATTTGCTGATGGTGTTGGTGTTGGCACACTTCCTAAAGGGTTTGTTAACACCTTTGGCAACGCCGATTTAAAAAAACAATAATTAGCGTTAAGAAGTTCTACGTATATAGAGATCTTCCTGCTCTGTTTAGTATGAGTGTTAAAACCTGCAAACGCTGTGATGAATCTTCTGGATCAACGCTGAAGACTGAATTCGCTTATGGGATATTGTTTAGGTGGCGATGGAGTGGTAACGAATCCGATGCAGAAAAAACTTCAGAATTCATTCTCGCAATCTAGTGGCTTGGTCTCTAACGCTATGAAGAACTTGGATCGTTTGGTCAAGCAAGTTGCCGAGTTTGATACGCTAGTTTTAATTCGCGGTGAGTCTGGTGCTGGTAAAGAAGTGATTGCTCGCCGGGTTCACGAATACTCTCCACGAGCAGGCAAGCCATTTATTCCCGTTAACTGTGGTGCCATTCCCGCTGACTTATTAGAAAGTGAGCTTTTTGGCCATGAAAAAGGGGCCTTTACCGGTGCGGTAGCCACTCGGAAAGGCCGTTTTGAAATGGCTGAGGGCGGTACACTGTTTTTGGACGAAATTGGCGATATGAGCTTGCCTATGCAAGTAAAACTGCTGCGAGTGCTTCAAGAAAAGTGTTTTGAACGTGTCGGCAGCAATGTAACCCAGGCATGTAATGTGCGTATTCTGGCAGCCACTCATCGCAATTTAGAAGAAATGGTTACCGAAGGGAGTTTTCGGCAGGACCTGTTTTATCGTTTAGAAGTTTTTCCAATTGAAGTACCACCCTTACGAGAACACCCAGAAGATGTTGCAGTATTGATGGGCAAGTTCATGGCAAAGCTTGAGGCGAAGGGGATGAGAACCCCGCGTTTTTCAAGTTCTGCTATGCGATCACTGCAGCTTTATAGCTGGCCTGGTAATGTCAGGGAGTTGGAAAACCTGATGGAGCGTATGGCCATTACCCATGCCGAGCAAGTGGTGCGATCCAGTGATCTTCCCAAGCAGTACCGAGTTTTGGATGTTGTAGACCTGGATGATGAAGACGATACCGTTGATGGCGCAGATCAAGCGGCACTGCTCAATGCCCTAACCCGTGATCGTGGTGAGGAAGATGAGCTGACTACGCCCCAGGTACATGATGGTCAGCCTGTACTACCGGATTCGGGTCTTAATTTGAAAAATTATCTTCAAGACTTAGAGCAGTGGTTTATCAGTGAGGCTTTGCGCAAGGAAGATGGGGTGATAACCCGGGCAGCTCAACTGCTGGGTTTACAACGAACGACCTTAGCGGAAAAAATGAAAAAGCTTGGCATTAGCTGAGCTTCTTTATATTGCTCTTGTTTGGTCGTTTTCTATAACGGCTTCCTCTTTAATATGTAAACGTCTTAGAAGGTTTCGTCGGGGGTATAACCGGGGGGAAGCTTATCTTTCAATTTATAGGCAAAGGATAAAACTTCCGCTACCGCGATATACAAACCTTGGGGAATTTCCTCATCCAACTCCAGACGCATTAATAAGCTGAGTAATTCGGAGTTCTGGTAAATAGGCACATCATGCTCGGTGGCCAAGGCCAGTATTTGCTGGGCAATTTCTCCTTGCCCTTTGGCGCTTAACTGGGGAGCACTGACCCCGTCGTAGTGCAGTGATACGGCAAGCTCGCCGCAGGTAGTTGGTTTTTCCATCAGGCTGTAACCTTTACAAAACTTAGATTTTGCAAACCTTGCGGTGGTTCACTAGGCAGGCTTCCCAAATTAATTTCCAGCTCAGGCGCTTCCAGCCCTTGCGCCACCAGTCGATCTATTAGCTCATTGCGGTTACTGGAGAACAAGGCATGGGTGTTGGGGTTGGCGATATTAACGTTCAGCGTTAAGGCTTCTCCACGCATTTGCAGCTGAGCCCTTATTGCGCCTAGACCGGGCAAATCGACATTTAAAGTGAATTGCCAATGTCGCTCGCTATTTTTTTTGGCGGGGTCATGTGGGTGGTCTTTATCGGGTTTGGGATGTGGCTGCTCAAAGTTTTGCAAGCGAAGCTGCCAGAGATCGATGCCATCTTTGTCTCTGACGGGCAGCTCAATCAATAAGGGGCTGTGTTGTGACTCACGGTTTTGCAGGTGCAGCAATTGATGGGACTCAATTCTGGCCAGGGCACCATTGATGTCCTGCAATAAGCGGGCAGGGTTTGCTGTTATAGCGAGGCTGTTTACCGCCTGGGCTTGCCGAGGCAGCGATTGTAATGTGCCTGGTAAATCTGGGTTTCCAGTCGTCACTGGATACGCCTTTGCCAATGGTTGTTGTTCGCCAGAAGAGAACGTTGTTGTCAGCGTGTTACGTGTTGGAGCGGTATAGGTATTGTCGATGCGCAGCTGCAGGCTAGTTGATGGTAGGGGTTTGTTGAGCAGCTGCTGGCCAGGTTTAAGATCGTTATTCTCAGTGCGTTGAAACAGGACTTTATCCTGTGATGTAGAAGCGGGTGTTTTGCTGTGTTGCTCCAGCTGGCGGGCAAGTCGTAATAAGGCGGTTTTTAAATCGCCTTGGGCGACATTGCCTGCCAGTAATTGGCTTTCCAGAAACATCCCGCTATTTTTTAATGCCGCCAGTAATGTTTGGGGGTGGCTGACCTGCTCCCGATCTGGCAGTCGGGATAAAAATTCTTTGGCGGCATCGTTTACCGGGCTTGTAGAGTTACTTTGGGCTAAGGTCACTAAACTGGCCAGTGCTTGAGTTATAGGGCGCTGCTTTGGCATCGCGATACCCAGCTGCTGGGTAATGGCAGTTTGAGCGGGGGGCAGCACCTTCATGCGTATTCTATGCTGGGCATCCCGGCCATGAAATTGCAGCGTTAGTTGTTCACCATTGCGCAGGGCGGTTTGGCTTTCTGCCATTAAACGCAAATTACCGGAGGCGAGTTCATAAAGATGGTTGGCCCGTTGGCTTAGTACGGTTGCGATTAATACTTTATCCGTGGGGATGATAGGCGCAGGACCAGCTGGCCGATTAAAGGCAGCTGGTTGGGTCTGGCTTGTTGGGTTGATAATCACCATCAATATAACGCTCCGGTTCCTTAATCTTATATCGGCATTGGCGACTCAATCTTTAGCTATAGTGAGAATTGCGATATTGTGCTTGGATAGCGGGTGTGTAAAAAAGGGTCAGTTAAATCAAGGTTTTGGGGATTTTTTGACCGCTTAGAAATTTTTATGAGATTTTCATAGCTGTAGCGTTGACAGCATCCGGCACCTTCAATATAGTACGCCCCCTCGACGCGCTCGTAGCTCAGCTGGATAGAGTACCTGGCTACGAACCAGGCGGTCGGAGGTTCGAATCCTCCCGAGCGCGCCATTATTAAGCTGTTCATCAGCATAAAAAAACCCAGCCTTGGTGCTGGGTTTTTTATGCCTGAAATTCCCCTGTGACATTCGATAATAACCGTTTCAATGAAGGCTAAATTTTCCCTCTAGCTACCATCGCTGTGCCCCGTTAATGATGAAGAGCTCATGATGAAGCGCCGACCAACCTGGCTAATGCCACAGAATCATTAGCCAGGTTGGCACTGTGGCGGAAAGGATAAACAGCACGCCATGTAATAAAAACGATTGGCGCGGGGTAACGGACCAAAACAAGGCGACCAGAGAGGTAATTGCGCCGATATGAAAGACGGTTAGGTCGCGCTCTGTGTTATCCAGTGGTAGGCGCAAGCTGAGTTCAGCGGTGGCGATAATGGTCGCATAGACGGCCATGCTGGCAATACTGCCGCGCAATATCAGTTTATAGGACATGAACACTAATGCAGCGTTTGCGACGTGGACGCTACGCTGGCACTTCGGTAGATATGAAGTCGTGGGTAGAGCGCGGCAGTATTGGCTCGGGATAAATGCAGTCCTGCGTCCAGCATGGCCTGGCTGAGGTTGCGGAGTAAGGTGACCACTAATTGTTGATTGCTTTCCGACAGTCGCTCTGCAAGGGCGAGGTTCAGTCTTGTCTCGTTGTCATGTTGAGCGAGAGTGACGCAGGCAAGCAGCCAGTGCTCGTCCGGGCTCGCAACAGGACAGGCGTAATATTTCACCATGGGCGCGGGCCTGCTCGCTGTAAATATCACAGCAAGCAAGGTATTGAAATGTTGTTGGGCTGACGAACTCAAACCGACGGCGGCGAAGCCACTGCGCCAGTCGGGCGCTGACTCTGTTCGAGCGTCGTGGCAGTGTTCCTGGGCCCACAGCCGAATACAGATCACAAGAAAGTTGTCGGTTGACGGCAGTTCGCGCAGCGGTCTACCGGCTGTTTCGGCGTCAAAATTGGGATGTAAGCTCATTGGGTTCTCCAATCTTTTTTTGTTCAATCCCAAAATACGCTGCTTTTAAATTTGATGCAAATGATAATTACTATCATCTTTTGGGTGAGGTTAATAATCTTCTATTTACTGCGACAGGGAGCAGTTTTCCCTCCTTAAAATCGCCATGATGTGTGTAAGGATGAAGGGGCTGGTACTTAGCTTGTGGGCACTTTAAATTACTGGTTTGGCAATCTTGTGGAGACGAGTTGTGTGAGCAATCCCGCCATAAAGGATGATTGTGCTGGCGTCGGTCCTGTGAACGTAGCTTTATCTGAGTCGCTAATGGCATTGACTTAAGCCTGTCATTCCCTGTGGGGGAATGACAGAAGTCGGGGGGTTTACCTTTAAGTTGGTGCTTTTTTAGAAACTATAGCGCGCGCTGACCATTATCGACCGGCCCGGCTCCAGCAGGGTTTTTACCGTGGTGAATTCCTGCCCGTAACTGGCCCGGTCGGTGTAGCCTTCGTTGGTCAGGTTGTCGATGGACAGGCGCAGGTTTAAGGCCTCAGACACCGCGTAATTAAGGTAAGCATTAACGACAGTGTAGCTGTCCTGTTTGGCACCGTTGCTTTCCAGATCATCGTTTTCCAGAGCATGTTCGGCATCTGCCCCAAGCGTTACCGGAACCTTGTCAAAATGGTAGCTGCCGCTGACAGTGATGATTTCTCCTAGCGGAATGGTGAAGTAGTTGCCGTCGTAGGAGCTGGCGACTACGCCATCCATTTCTGATTCTATATTGGCGTATTTGATGGTGAATTCACTACGCTCACCAAGATAGCCCAGCACCAGATCGTAGCCATCAATTTTAAAATCCGATGTTAAATTGGCGCCCCCATCGTAGGAAGGTGTGCGACCGTTTTCGATGTCGGTTTTATACATTGTGGCTTCAGCGAAAACCTGTTCGAGCTGAGTGCGAAGGCCAACACTGTAATTATCGGCTTCCACTGCTTTGACGTCGTCGTAAGTCCAGGCGCCGTTGAGAATAAAGTTTTCTGCCAGCGCGACACCGCCCCACACATGGGCGTAGGCGGCTTTGGCGGTGAGGACGTCGTTGATGTAATAGTCGGCAGCAATATTGCCGCTGGTGCCGCTGTCATCGTGGCTGGAGCCGTCGGTGCCGGTGAATTCCTGACGGTCGTGGCGCAGGCCGTAGGATAAATCCAGTTTTTCGCCAATGGTTTGCCGAAACTGAATGAAGGCCCCAATGTTTTCGGCTTGTTCTTCCAAGTCGGGGTCGCCTTCATACTGGAATACGGCGCTGTCGTCATAATGGTCCAGCCCGGCCACAACTTCGCCGAAACCGGTGTAAAAAGTGTTCTTGAATGTCGCGGACTGACTGTCGGTGATGCCGGTATAAACGATCAGGGCGGTGGGGTCGGCCAGTGGCACCTCACGGGTTTCCAGCTCGGTTTCGCCCTTGGCAATCGTTACGCTAGGGTTCCACAGGCCTTGGGCAGTATCGCGGCTGTAATTAAAAGTTAGATTTTCGCGGCTTAAATCGTAAATCCGAGATTCTGGCACCGGGCGACCTGCACTCAGGCCGACGAAGTTGGCGCGGTAGGGACGCTGGGATTCGTCATTGACGTTTTCCATGGTCAGTTCAAAACGGTCGGATTGATCATTTTCATAGGCGACCTTCATCAATCGGCTGAGCAAGCCTGGCTCGGTAAAGCGTACGGTGTCGCCTTCGCCATCTTCGTAGTCATCGCCGTTACTGTGGTTCAGGTAGGCTAGGGCTTCAAAGCCGCCGTTGCGGCCATATACCGAGCCACCGGTAGTGAGTTGATCACCATTGGAGCCGTAACGGCCGTCAACAAAGCCGCCAAAATTATCTTCGGGGTCGAGCAGGTCCGCCACGTCAACGGTTTCGTACACCAGGCTGCCGCCAATGGCGCCGGGGCCATCGTCGGCAGGGGCAACCCCGGCGGAAGCACGTACGGCTTTCAGCAATGAAGGATCAATCAGGTTGGTGGCATTGTGGTGGAAGACCTTGTTGTTCTGGCGACCACCGTCAATGGTGACGGCCATAGCGGTTTCTTCAACACCCCGTACATACACCTTCTGGTTAACGGGAATGGAGCCGCCGACGGCCACAGCGGCATCTTTCTTGAACAGCTCCTTGATGTCTCGCGGTTGCACCGCATCGATATCGTCCCGTCCGTAATCCAGCGATGTTTGGGGCGAGTTTATCGCAGCTGCGCTGATTTTGACGGGGGGAAGGGTAGTGGGGCCAGCGCTATCTGGCACGGCGACGAGTTTGACCTGAGCTTTCCCAGTGAACTGGAAGTCTACGCCAGACCCTTGTAGCAGTTGTCGCAGTGCTTGCTCCGGGGTGAGTTGCCCGGAAATGGCTGGCGCCTGTTTCCCTCGTAAGAGGGCGGCGTCACCGCCAATTATCAAACCGGTTTGCTCTGCCAGGTCCAGCACCGCCTGATCCAAGTCCTGGGCGGGCATATTGATGGTAACCGCGCTGTCCGCCAGCGAAACTATTGGTGTTGCCAGGCCCAAACCCAGTGAAAGGATGGCTGCGTACAGTGGACTGCGTTGAACGGTCTTGCTCATGTGAAGTGCTCCTGAAGGTAGTTTTAGGGTCTGTCCACACTAATTGGCTTGCCACTGCTGGCGGTCATTTTTGCCTCCAGCTAGGCGGAGCGAATGAAGTTTGGTGGTTCCAAATAAATGAGCTCCAACAACGCTGGGGGCAAAAATGGCCCCAGCCCCGTTCTCTACAAAGAAAGGGGTTGTGGCTAAAAATGCGCCACTCTTCGTTGCTCGTCTCTCATTGGGAACCACCAAACCACGTTCCTCGCGCCTTGATTGACGCATTTTTAGTCACAACAGTGATAAGCCAAGTAGTGTGAACAGGCCCTAGTTGCTGCTTTACCGTTAATGACAAAGCAGGAGCGAAATCGGGCAGAGGTTTTGAAAAAATTTTTGTTGTCGCTTCGAATGATGGAATTATTCTTTCATCATGGCTTTGCCGAAGGCTTTAGATACGTTAACCAAGACGTCATGCTGTGAACATCCAGGCCCATGCTGCTGCTTAGCAGCTTGATGGCGGCCTCGGTGTCATCGCTGGGCAGTACGCCGGTGAAGCGCCGTTGATGTGCTGTGGTATCGCTGCTGAGTTTGATCATGCCTGAATGATAGGGTTGTAGACGGGCAATCACTTCCTTCAGCGGCGCGTTCTGAAAGATCAGTCTTTGTCGAGCCCAATCGGGGTTGCTGGCTAGCTTAAGGTCGCGTTTAACGATGCCGCTGTCATCTACTACGGCCTGTTGGCCAGCGTTTAGCAAAGTGCTGTGCTGGCTGCTTGTGGAGCTGACCCGGACTTGGGATTCATACACGGTTACGAGACTGGTGTTGTCGTGTTGGGCAACGCTGTAAATCGTACCCAGGGCTTTGGCGTTAACTTTGTTTGTAGCAAGGACAAAGGGGCGGCGCGGGTCTTTGCTGACATCCAATAAGACTTCGCCGCGAATCAAGTTGATGCGCCGTTGGTTGTGGCTGAAGTCTACGTCGATGGCGCTGTTGGTATTAAGAGTGGCAACACTGCCATCGGGCAGGGTGATGGCTTGGACTTTGCCAATCTCGGTGCGGTAGTCGGCCTGCCAGTATTGCCAGGGCAGTTGCAGGCTGAGTAGGGTGGCGACCAGAAATAAGCCTGTTATTGCCAGATGCTGGCTGAGTCGGTTGGTTTTTTTCGGCGCCTGGGCAGCGCTCCAAAGGTTTTGCATTTGTGAGAACACTAGATTATGGCGCTGATCTTGGTTCAGCCAGTGTTGAAACGCATCCTGCTGCTCAGAGCTGGTTTCCTCGTCCAGCTGTATTAGCCAGTTCGCCGCTTCTTCCCGCATGGCATCGGTGATACTGGGGTCGATGACCGTCATCAATCGGCCTCCGCAAACTCGTTGTACAAGCTCTTGTGGCAATGCATTAACGCTTTGGCGATGTACTGCTTGACGCTGCTTTCGGATACGTCCAAACGTTTTGCAATTTGTCGGTAGGCCATGCCGCCAACTCGCGCCATCAGGAAGGCCTGGCGGGGCTTTTTCGGCAGTTCCTCGGTCAACATCAGTAGCACCCGGTGGAGCAGATCTCTGGCGGCAATGATCTCTGCTGGGCCTTTGTCGTTACTGGTGTCCAGCAGATAAGCCACCTGCTGGAGAACATCGGCTTCTACTTTTTTACGGCGGTAGCGGTTGATCATCAGCCGGTTGGCTATCACCAGCAGATAAGCTCGGGGTTCTCTGAGGCTGGCGAGATCAACAGACAACAGACGCAGAAACGTGTCCTGACTCATATCCCCTGCGTCAAAAGGGCAGCTGAGCTTGGCCCGCAGCCAATTGAGCAACCAGGGTTGATGCTCGCGGTACAGCTTGTCCAGATCCCGGGTGGCCGGGATGGCATATCCGGGTGGCGTTATGTCGGGCGGGAGCTGTGACATCAGGATTGCATCTGCGCAGGTGAACGATATTTTAGATAATGATAGTCATTATCATTATCAGGTGCAAGCAGCCCAGTCTTGAAGTGTTAGAGGCCGGTTAAGCGGTTTGCGCGAAAATTTTTACCCCCCTTTTAGGCGTCATGTTCCTCATGCGTGAGGGGCTAATGATTTGGCAGATAAAATAAGCCGTTTCCGAGGGAGCCTGCTAGCGCAAAAATGCCGTTGCGTATTGTGATCAATATTTCGACAATGGCAGTTAGGTATTTTTGTGAGTGCTGGTCGCAGAGGTCTGAAGATCGAGCTGTCTTTCTGGGATGCATCGCAGTAGAGGGGCTTTATTATGTGCAAAGATAGCCGAGTAATTAATTGCTGGAGTAGCTGAACCAAGCCGGTGGACGATTGTTCTAACGCCGTGAGCATCTGTGATAATAGCGAATGAATAAAAGAAGGTGACTGGAATGCAAAAACAGGAATCAAGTTCTCTCAGTGCCGTTATTTTAGGCTTGGCGCTGGTGTTGGGTCTGGCATCACTGGGCTACTTGCTGGGCAAGGCTGCGGTAGATGTTAAAGAATATGAGCGCAGTGTTACGGTCAAGGGCTTGTCTGAGCGGGAGTTTGCGGCAGATGTAGTGATTTGGCCGATTCAGTTTACCGAGGCCAGTAATGATTTGGCGGGCTTGTACCGTAATATTGAAACAAGCACGGATAAAATCCGCGGCTTTTTATTGAAAAATGGCGTGACTGAAGATGAAGTGTCGGTGTCGACCCCCGCAATTACCGATAAGTCCGCCCAGCAATATGGTAATAATGGCCGGGCGGAATTCCGTTATACGGCCACGCAAAATGTAACGGTGTATTCCAATAACATTGATAATACCCGCAAGGTAATGAGTTCGCTGTCTGCTTTAGGGAAAGAGGGCATTGTATTTACCGGCGGTAATTATCAGGCACAAACCGAGTATTTATTTACCCGCTTGAATGACATTAAGCCCGCAATGATTGAGGAAGCGACCCGCAAAGCCAGGGAAGTGGCAACGAAATTTGCGGAAGATAGCAACAGCACCTTGGGTAAAATTCGTCGGGCTTCACAGGGCCAGTTTAGTATTCAAGATAGAGACCGAAATAACCCCCATATCAAGAAAGTGAGGGTGGTTTCGACGGTTGAATATTATCTTTCTGACTAAGCCATCCCGTTAAAAGCACTCAGGTTGCACCTGCCTTGGCAGAAACGTGCTAACCCTGTTTTGGGGTTGGGGGCGGCTATACCCGGTACGGCGGGGCGATACTATGAAAACCCTACAAAAACGGGCTAGGCCTTTATGCAGCCTTCAATGCCAAACTGCCTTATTGGTAGCCCCAGTTTGCGCAGTTCTTCCAGCAGGCGACCGCTATCATCTTTATTTAAAAAACGACCGAGTGCTATTTGTTCTCCGCAGTGGCTAAGACTGATGTGCAGGGGATCCCATGGGTGGGGAAGGACGGTGACTAAGACGCTGCAAGTCTGGCGGGGCCATTGCCAGCGTTGTTCCAGGTAGCGGTGGCCACTTTCAATAAGTAGCTTTTGGCTGTCGAGGCGAACAATTTGTTGAAGTTGGAGTTTGCTGAAGACTTTGCGAAGCACATGCCAGATCAGCAATAGCTCAAGTCCCATAAAGGGCAATACTAACCACGCCCCCATCGCGACAAAGCCGCTGGCAAAAAATACATTCACCATTAATACAGCGGCCAGAATACGTTGATTACTTTGCCAGCTCGCAGAGCAGTTGGGGCGCAGGGTAATTTGAGCCTGTTGCTGTTGGTATTCGACGTTCACCATAATGCGAATCCTCGATGCCTGAGACGCTTTTAGCCTGATCAAAGAGCCTCCCTGGATGAAGTTTAGCAGTGGCAATGAGAAAATGCCCAAATCGCGACACTTTTTGGAGAAAATGGTATCTAGTAATAAGCTTTTCGGTTTGAGGTTGGTTAGCCTTGCTGAATTTATAAATACACGATTTTGTAAAGGGGTATGGACGCTATGTTAAAAGGCGCGGTTGTCTTTGGAACAGTTTTGGGTTTTTCTGCAGTTTTGTTTGGCTGCGGTGGTAGCAGCAGTAGTGGTGGGAGTGGCAGCCCTTCGCCAACGCCGTCAGCAGGCTCAACAATTGCTGAGCAGCGTGTTGAGGCCAATTGCAGTGATACCCCCACCAGCACAGGCGCTTATGACATCAATAGTTACCATGCCTGTGGTGATGAAGAGGGTGGAATCAGCGGTTTATGGATGCTGGTAGCAGACTATCAGGTCAGTAGCTTGTTGCAGCCCTCTTTTGAAGGTCAGCTACGTATGGGGTTTAGGATTGATGAGGGGGAGTCGGGAGAGTTGACCATTACGTCTTGCCCGGGGTTAAGCTCTTCGCCTTCGCAAATTATTATTTCCAGTGCTGAGAATGATGCCGAGCAAATTGAGCTAACGGATCCTATGACCGGGGCGACAATTTTATTAGATGTTGTGGATGCCTTGCACCTTGAGGGCGAGCACCAGTCAGATGGTTTGATTGGTCAATATACGGTGGCGCGCAGTGCGGTTAGTGCCCGCAAACTAACCGAGGACACCAGTTTGCAGTTTGGTGCCACGGACCTTGAGGTTCAACTGGGTGATGAAAATGTTATGGCCAGTGGCGCAGCAGTACCGTGTTTTGTTCATGCCTTAGGTGAATCGGTCCAGCCAGGTAGTATTATTCCGCGTTCTGAAATTATCACGGTATTTAGTGATGTGGGTGATGAAAGCAGCCCGCAGTATGTCAGTGTGAATACACTGGTTGCCCAAGACACGGATGCCGACGGTGAGCCAATAGATGACTTTGAAGCCTATCAGGCGGTAGAAGTGTATTTGTCAGCCACTGAGTTTGTGAGCAGTGATGAAATGGACGGTACCGAGATTGAATATCTCAGCAACAATAATGTCAGCATCGAACAAGAAGTCGTGGTGGAAGATGAAGACGATGCTAATGACTTTGCCAGCAGTTCAAGCAGCCTAAGCTTTTGAGTTTTGGCTAGGGCTGGGGCCTAACCGGAAAGCAAAAATGACTTCCAGCAGTGACAATTGGATTAGTGTGAACAGGCTCTAAATAAAGTCGGCGCTGCTGCTGACGTTGAGCCACTCTTGGGTCTGGGGGTGGCGAAAACGTAGGCGGCTCGCATGCAGTAATAACCGTGGTGACAGCTGTTTAGCGTGGCTGTGGGCGTAAAACTCGCAGCCAAGTATGGGGTGGCCAAGGCTGGCCATATGGACCCTGAGTTGATGGGAGCGGCCGGTAATGGGTTTGAGCAGTAATTGCGTATGGCCGTCGGCGGTGAGACGCTGTTTTTCATACCAGGTTTGAGATGGTTTACCGTAATCAAAATTCACATGCTGACGAGGGCGGTTGGGCCAATCGCAGGCCAGTGGCAAATCCACAAGACCGTGGTCAGCCATAAGGTTCCCGTATACGGTAGCTTGATATTCCTTCTCGACCTGCCGTTGCTGAAAGAGTTTGCTGAGGCCGCGGTGATTGTCTTTACCTCTTGCCAGCACCATTAACCCTGAGGTGGCCATGTCTAAACGGTGAACGATTAATGCGTCGTTAAAGTCTTGTTGTACTCGGGTAATAAGGCAGTCTTGGTTTTCTGCCAAACGCCCTGGCACGGACAATAACCCCGGTGGCTTATTGACGACTAGCAGGTCGGTATCTTGGTGCAGAAGTTGATAGTCCTCGGTGCAGGCCGGAACAATAAAAGGGACGTCTGACATTGTTTGGGTGTTATCCCACTCCCTGTAGGCTGTCGGGAATCAAGCCGAAAAAAGCATCGCTGCCGTCTTCGTAGTACCAGCCAAGGTGGGTATCACACTCTTCGCAATGGGCGTATTGCCAGCAGTAGCCCTGAAACCAGCTGTGCTCATGAGTAGCTTGACCGATAATGGTGGCGCCGGGCGCCCACTGAAAGCAGCAGACGTCGTATACTTGTTTGCTGGGGTTCTGATAACGATGCTGATGACCGCCATTGACTCTGATTCGAAAGTTTTCTGCGGTTATTGCTCGCTGGCAACATCGGCAATGCAATAGCTCCTTGTCGTTAAACTCACTGGGTTCACTCAGCTCATCCAGCAGGTTAGCAATAGCGTGTTGACTCATAGGACGATTTCCAAATAACACTAGGGGCCTTCAACTGGCCTATGTAAAGGCTATATCAAAAAGGGTGGCAATGTCTTACGCAATACTAAAGACAGAACAAAAATTATCGAGGCACCTGGCCAGCAATATTCCAAATGCTACGCTCTCGGCCCAGTCGTTGCCGTTGGTGCCCGAGATTAAACTGCTGTTGATTAACCAAGACTATCCCCAGCAACTGCTGTCGTCAGAACAAATTCAACAGATTATGAATTATCCCGCGTACTGGAGTTTTTGCTGGGGCAGTGGCCAGGCGTTGGCTAGACATATTCTTGACCAGCCAGAGCTGGTGGCCGGTAAACGGGTACTGGATTTTGGTTGTGGTTCTGGGGTGGCCGCGATTGCGGCGGCGATGGCAGGCGCAAGTCAGGTAACGGCGTGTGATATTGATGGGGATGCGATTTTAGCGAGCCAGATCAATGCAGCCTTAAATGACGTTGAGTTGATTTATAGCCCCGACTTTTTTGCCGATCAGCAGGTTTATGAGCTGATTTTGGTGGCCGATGTGTTATATGACCGAGCCAATCTGCCCTTGTTGGATGCGATTTTGGCAAGAGCTAAGGGCGTGTTGCTCGCCGACTCCCGGGTGAAAGACTTTCAGGTGCAAGGGTATCGACATATTGGCCGCCAGCGCGCGACCACTGTGCCTGACCTGGCTGAGTGCGAGGCTTTTTCGCATATCAACCTGTACTGGGGTGAGTCACCCTAAAAAAGTTGAGGCGGTCGACAGTTTGCTATTGAGGCTTGGCAGGGGTTGGCAGCAAATCTAAAAAGTTTTGCCCAGCCAGTCCTTGAGCCACGTCTTTGGGGAGGGCGTCTAAAAATGTGGAAAAATCCTGCAGGTTTTTACCTAAGTTATCAAACTTACCCAACAAATCTGAGCCGATGAGAAATCGTGTTGGATACTGTTCTACCAGTGCCACCCAGTCTGCATTGGGTTTGCCTTGCTTGTTTAAGAGGTAGGGTGTAAGGACGGTCCAAGATAAATCGATAAAGACATTGTCATGCTCTGACAGCAATTTTTTGATACTGGGCAGCAGAAAATCCATCTTACCTTGGTAGCGGTGCAGGGTTTTACTGGTGCCTGCGTGGGCCCAGATGAAACGCACCTCGGGATGACTCTTAAGTGCCTCCTCTAGCTCACCTAAGTAGAGAGGGTTTTTCTCCCGTTTTGAGGTGATGTTGGAGTGCAGTAATACCGGCAGATTATATTTGGCCGCCAACTTGTATATCTTCTGCATGGCTTCGCTGTTGGCTCTGGGCGGCTCGTCCTGGGTGAGGGTGGTGAGGTCGTCATGCCGGGTTAATACCTCTCCAATGCCTTGCCAAACGCCGGGGTAGGTCTCTATGAGTTTTTCTAACTGGGCGCTGGCATTTTTGTCGGTGGGATTAAAGCCCGCAATAAAGGGGTGAAGACGCTTTTGACTGTCTTTGGGAAGTGCTTGGTAGGCCTGCATAACATAATTGTCAGTGGCGCTATACCAATACAGTGCGCCATTATCACCGCTGTAGTAGCGCGGTTTTTTGGGCTCGTTTTCATGCCATTTTTTCATCAGCGGGATGCCCGCAATCATGGCGTGTTCGACCTTGTCTTTATCCATTTGGCTAATCAGCGATTTGAGCGATTCACCTTCTTGAAAAAAATCCACAATATGCAAATGACTGTCGCTATAACGGTAGTCTGCCAAGCTGATGTTGGCTTGAAAAAGCATGACGGCAGTCATAAAAATCAGTCGGGTTTTTGACCCCATTTGTTTCTCCAGCTGTGTTATTTGCCGCTGATGAGACTGCGAGAAATGACCCCGGTTCCCATGGGTGTTTGATGCAACAGCAATGGGCGTGTTAGTGCGCTATCAATTTTTTGTTCTCAAATAGCATTATTTCGGTATATGTAGGGCTTCTAGAAAGGCGTTGGCAAGGGGGTTCAGGTGTTTGCCTCTGGGGTGGGCACTACACCAAGAGCGGCGAATGGGAAAACTGTTGACGGGTAGTTGAACCAATTCGCCGCTGGTCAGGTATTTGTTGGCGGTTTCTTTGGGAATAACCGCGTAATCGCTGAGTTGCGTGTTTCTTTGTGAAAGCAGTGCCATCAGGATGCTTTGGTGGCTGCCGAGTTGACGGCTATTGCGGAGGGTCAGGCTGTGTTCCCGGCAAAAGTTTTCAAAAATTTGGCGACTTCCCGATCCTGCTTCTCGTTGCAGCAAGCGATAATTTGTTAAATCGAGCAGGCTCAGCTGCGAACTTGCCGCTAAAGGGTGTTCAGGTTTAGCGACGGCAATCAATTGGTGCTCGGCAAAGGGCGTGTAGTTAAGACTGCGGTCGCCCGGGACTTGGGTCATGATGGCCAGGTCGTCTAGATTGTCTTGCAGCCTTGCTAATAAGCGTTGATGGTTTTCGACGTGGAGAACAATCTCGGCATCACTGTGTTGATCGCAGAAAGGCAGAATGTATTGGGGTAATAGATATTCGGCGCTGCTTTCAATGGCGATGTTCAATGTGCCCGAGAGGCGGCCGTGCATTTCGGTGAGCTCAATTTCTAAATGGACCAATCTTTGCTTTAAATCCCTTGCGGCCCGTTCCATCAGCTCGCCTGCGGCGGTGAGGTAGAGCTGTTTACCAATGTAGTCAAACAGAGGCTGTTTTGTTAATTCTTCCAGGCTTTTGATTTGGCTGCTTACTGCCGGTTGGGTGAGGGCCAGTTGGTTGGCAGCCTTTGAGTAGCTGCGGTGCTGGCAAACCGACAAAAAAATATCGATTTGTCTTAGTGTCAGGCGATTTAGAAAGCTGAGTTTCATAGGGGGCCAGAGTGTTTGGAGCCAGAGGGTTATTTGAGTATAAGTAATTACTTATGCGTGTTAAAACAATTATTAATTTTTTATATTGTGCTCTTTTGGTTAGGGTTCTAAACATTAGCAACAGGGAGATGATCACGGTGAAGTCAATGCGCTTAGAGGGAGCCCTAAGATGTTGAAGAAAATTCTCATCGCCAATCGCGGCGAGATTGCAGTGCGTATTGTGCGTGCTTGCGCAGAAATGGGGATTCGCTCGGCGGCCATATACACCGAACCGGACCGGTTTTCGCTGCATGTAAAGCGCGCAGACGAGGCTTATAACGTCGGTGAAGATCCCCTTGAAGGTTATCTGAACCCTCGAAAACTGGTGGCGTTGGCTGTCGAAACCGGTTGCGATGGCTTGCACCCCGGTTATGGTTTTCTATCCGAGAACGACGAGTTGGCTGAGATTTGCGCTCAGCGTGGCGTTCGGTTTATTGGCCCCAGCGCTGAAGTCATTCGCCGAATGGGTGACAAGACCGAAGCCCGGCGGGCGATGACAGCGGCTGGAGTGCCGGTGACCCCCGGCACCGAAGACAATCTTGCCGATGTTGATGAGGCTGTTGCCGTGGCCGCGGATATTGGCTACCCCGTGATGCTGAAAGCCACTTCTGGCGGTGGCGGCCGGGGTATCCGGCGCTGCGATAGCGAAGAGGATTTGCGTCGTCAGTTTAGCCGCGTGGTGTCAGAGGCAACCAAAGCCTTTGGCCGTGCCGATGTGTTTTTAGAAAAATGCATTGTGAATCCCCGTCATATCGAATCGCAGATTTTGGCCGATAGCCAGGGCAATGTGATTCATTTATTTGAGCGGGACTGCTCCATTCAGCGCCGCAATCAAAAGCTGATTGAAATCGCACCGTCTCCCCAGCTTACCCCCGAGCAGCGCGCTTATATTGGTGATCTGTCAGTTCGCGCCGCCGAAGCGGTGGGCTATGAAAATGCCGGCACGGTGGAATTTTTGCTGGCAGATAATCAAATTTACTTTATGGAAATGAATACCCGGGTACAGGTGGAGCACACCATCACCGAGCAGATTACGGGGGTGGATATCGTTCGGGAGCAAATACGCATTGCTTCGGGTTTGCCTTTGGCGTATCGACAAGAGGACATTTCTTATCGGGGATATGCCATGCAATTTAGGGTGAATGCAGAAGACCCTAAAAATGATTTTCTGCCAAGCTTCGGCAAAATCAGCCGCTACTATGCGCCGGGTGGGCCGGGGGTGCGCACCGATACCGCGATTTACACCGGCTATAACATTCCGCCGTATTTTGACTCAATGTGTCTCAAACTCATTGTGTGGGGCCTGACTTGGGAGGAAGTGCTTAATCGAGGCGAGCGAGCCTTGAACGACATGCGCTTGCAGGGGGTAAAAACCACCGCCTCTTATTACCAGCAAATTCTCAAGCACCCTGATTTTCGGGCCGCGAATTTTGATACCAGTTTTGTTGAAAGTCACCCGGAATTGATTCAGTACTCTGATAAAAGTCGTCCAGAAGAAGTGGCCCTGGCGGTAGCTGCCGCCATTGCTGCTTACGCTGGCCTGTAACGCGAAAGGAATTGATGATGAGTAAAGCCAAAGCTGTAAAAATTACCGATGTTGCTCTTCGAGATGGTCATCAGTCGCTGATTGCCACCCGGCTGCGTACAGAGGATATGTTGCCCGTTTGCCCAGAAATGGACGAGGTGGGATTTTGGTCGATGGAAGTGTGGGGCGGGGCGACCTTTGACGCCTGCGTACGGTTTTTGAAAGAAGATCCCTGGGAGCGATTGCGTCAGCTTCGGGCGGCATTGCCTAACACGCAATTGCAAATGCTGTTGCGGGGCCAAAACCTGCTGGGTTATCGCCATTATTCCGATGACGTGGTGAAGGCCTTTGTCAAAAAATCTGCCGAAAATGGCATGGATATTTTCCGGATTTTTGATGCGATGAACGATGTCAGAAATTTGGAAACGGCCATCGTTGCGGTTAAAGACGCTGGTAAACATGCCCAAGGCACATTGTGTTACACCACCAGTCCGGTCCATAACACAAAGGTGTTTATGAAGCAGGCCGAGGCAATGGTGGCGATGGGCGTGGACTCCATTGCAATAAAGGATATGGCAGGATTGCTGACGCCTTCGGCCACAGCAGAGTTGGTGGCCGCGTTGAAAGACAAGTTTGAGGTCCCGATTGCGCTCCACAGTCATATGACGTCTGGTTTGGCGGGTTTGTGTCAGCAGCGGGCTATCGATGAAGGGGTAGATATTATTGATACCGCTATCTCAGCCTTTGCCAATGGCACCAGTCATCCGGCGACTGAAACCATGGTGGCAGGTTTAAAAGGCACAGCGCGAGATACCGGTTTGGATTTGGAAAAACTACAGAGTATTGGCAAAAAGCTCTGGGCTGTGCGCAAAAAATATCACCAGTTTGAAAGTGAATTTACTAAAGAAGATGTCGGTGTACAGATTAGTCAGGTACCGGGCGGCATGATGTCCAATTTGGCGAATCAGTTAAAAGAGCAGGGGGCGCTTAATCGGATTGACGAGGTTTTTGCGGAAATTCCCGCCGTGCGTAAAGATTTAGGCTACCCGCCATTAGTGACACCCAGCTCGCAAATAGTCGGCACTCAAGCAGTGATGAATATTCTGGCCGATAAACGCTATACCACCATTACCAATGAAGTGAAGCGTTATCTGCAAGGTCATTACGGGGCGGCGCCCGCTGAGGTAAATGCCGAGCTGCGTGCGCGCGCTATTGGCAGTGAGGATGTGATTGATGTGCGCCCCGCAGACTTGATCCTCCCGGAGTTAGAAAAGCTGCGGGGTGAAATTGCCGAGCTGGCTGACAGCGAAGAAGATGTTTTGACCTATGCCATGTTCCCGGATTTGGCGAAGGATTTTCTTCAGCAGCGCCGAGATGGCAGCTTGCAGCCCGAAATCTTAGAGGCAGCAGATGGCGGCCAGCGTCCGGTGAGTGAGGGCGGGGTCCCCACCGAGTTTGTTATTGATGTGCATGGTGAGAGCTATCAAGTGGCGATCACTGGCGTGGGAATTAAAGGGGCAGGAAAGCGTCATGTTTATTTGACGCTGGATGGTATGCCCGAAGAAGTGGTGTTCGAAGCCCTCAATGAATATCAAGCTGAAGGCGGAAGCGGTCGCAAACAAGCCAGCAAACCCGGTCATGTAACAACAAATATGCCGGGTAATATCGTCGAGGTCTTAGTGGCGCAAGGAGATAGCGTGTCAGAAGGACAGGCGGTCTTGGTCACCGAAGCCATGAAGATGGAGGCTGAGGTTCAGGCTCCTATTTCTGGGACCGTGATCGGTATCCATGTCAGCAAGGGTGATCGAGTAACACCGGGTGAGGTGTTGATAGAAATCGAGGCTTCTTAGCCGCCATGGTTGGCGGGGAATAAAAACTTAGCGACAGTGCTTGCAATTAGTAATGATAATAATTATCATTACTAGCAAGTCTTCGGTGCTGAGTCATGTCTCCCCCCTCATCACACACCTCGGCACTGAAGGTTTGTCTCTCCGTATTGGCCCCGGCTTTTTAGCCGGGGCTTTTTTATGAGTCAGGTTTTTATGGGTCGGGTGTTGGCGGCGTTGTTTGCTGCAATGACAGACATTGTGCCTGGCGACCAGACGCTTCTATAATCCATGGCCTTAAAACGATAGTTTCAATCCGTTTTCATTGAGCTGTGGTCGAATACAGAGGGGTAATTTCTTGAGTGCAATCACTGAGGCCGTGATGTTTTTTCAAGACGGTGAAATCGTCAAAGAGATGTATTTCACAGAGTTTGAAGCGGTATTGGATGAGGTGGTTGGCATTCCTGATTTTGCAGACAGTGAAATTCAATCCGTTTTTTTACCCATCACTTCTCAGCTTAAAGTGACCGCTGCCGTTTTTTTTCTGATTCGTTTTGATGCCCAAGGTCGGGTAACAGGGCATTGGAATATCCCACTTCGACATTTGATGGATTATGCGACCCTTGGCCCGGATTTGGGCGCCGGGCCAATTAAGGTTGCCTGTTATAGCGCCTGTCCTGAAGAGTGGTATCAAAAACAGCTTTGGGATCCTGATATGGAGGAGGATAAAACTTTTCGACAGATCAGTGCTGCAGCCGAGCGGAACCGCTTGGGTATTTTGACGGAGCCAAGCCCCGAACAGGCAGCCTCTCACGGTACAGTGTTTCAGCCGTTCGCTAAGGTTTCATCGAATCGAGATCAAAGCTCGACTGAAAATACACCACAACCGGTATTTCATCGACGTTATCGACAAAAGCGTCGGGCTTTGTTGGCCCAGCAGCGTTTGGCCCTGGCCACCCAAACTCGGGAATGGCGGCAGCGGGTAGAAGCTTTAGAAAATGAACATGTTGAAAAGTTGGCTGACCGAGATGCTCTTGTTGAGCAACTGCAAGCTAACTGGGACAGTGAGCAAAAACAACGGAAACAAGCGGAATCTCAGTTGCAACAACTGCGCAGGCAGTTGGCTGATAAAGCCACAGAGCTGGAACAGTCGCTGGCTGACAGCGGTCAAGAATATCGGTCTCAATTGGAGGCTCTTCGCCAGCAATATCAAGGTGATTCTGAGCAGCGCGTGACCGACATCACCGCTCATTATGAAGAGCTGGTGAAAAAACGTGAGCAGGAACTTTACGCCCGGTCGACCGAAATCGTAGAACTTCGTGCCCAGCTAAGTACGTTGCGGGAGCAAAATAGTGGTCTGATGTTGAGCAGTGATGACCATGTTCTTGATGAAATGGTGAAGAAGGGCATTGTTTTTGTGGCCTATCATCCCGGAATTGAACATTTGTTGATTGCCAAGGAGGAAATGCCCCAGTACCTCGGTGATCCTACCGCCTTTGCAGCCGCGCGTTGTGAGGTATCTGAAGCTCATTACAAAACATGGCTGGCACATTATCGTCTGCCTATTTGTCGGGCACTGGAAGAGGGTCACTACTGCGGTCAACCTATTGATAAAGTTATTCGACCACGCCTGTTTCGTAGCGGAGAAAGCGACCGCTGTCAGCGCCATATTCACGTCCCGGATGAATAAGACTACCGCCGTTTCACACGCTTTACTTGAAACGATTCAAATTGAGGGGCGCAGTGTGGATGTGTTGCGCCTGGATCGTCATCACGGCCAAGCTCCCGGCAATAAATGGTTTAAGTTAAATCATAATCTTGGTGACGCGCGTCAGCTGTCTGCCCGCACGCTGGCCAGCTTTGGCGGTGCTTGGTCAAATCACTTGCACGCCCTGGCAATAATCGCTGCAGAGACAGGTTTTGCCAGTGTGGGCTGGGTTAGAGCTGATGGGCTAGAAACTGCCATGCTGCAAGATGCACAGCAGGCGGGTATGCAGTTGGTGTTTCTCAGTCGTAGTGAATACCGGCGGCGTCATGACCCTGGTTTTGTCGCGGAGCTGCTTGGCGATATTGATGCGCCGTTTTATATTCCTGAAGGTGGCGGTAATCTTGCTGGTGTGCAGGGTTGCGGTGATATTTTAAAACTGCTGCCAAACGCGGGTGCCGATTACGACGAGATTATGCTGGCCTGCGGCACGGGTACCACCTTGGCTGGGCTGGTCGCCGCTTATCAGGGGCGGGGCTGTATTACCGGGGTGCCCGTATTAAAGGCCGAGAAATTTATGGCGGCGGAAGTTAATAAACTACTGGCTCAGCTGCCGGTCTCTTCTTGCCAGTGGCGCTTAGATCATCGTTTTCACTGCGGCGGCTATGCAAAGCTGCCTGATTATTTACGGTGCTTTATCCAACAATTTGAGTCTAAGCAGAGCATTCCATTGGAGCCGGTGTATACCGCAAAAGTGTTTTATGCCGCGCAACAGCGAATCCGGGCGGGGGAGTTTGCGCCTGAGGAGAAACTGTTATTGATTCATACCGGTGGATTGCAAGGCAGGCGTGGTTTTCCCGATTTGTACCCCGACTTGTACTCCGATTTATACAATGGTGGCTAAGTTAGCTTGGGCCATTCGTTTGGGGTGAGGAAAATACATTCCTGGCGCGGGTTAATTAGCATAAGCGGGCGATTTTCCGCGAGTTGAAAGACCTTTGCGGTCAGGGCTTCAGCACAACTGTAGTGGCTGTCCAGCCAGTTTGGTTTAGCTAAGTATCGCCAATCCGCTTTATCCGGGCGTGCCAGAAATTGCGATATGCTTAGCCAGTGTCCTCGAGGGTAGTTGCTGACAAAGGCACTGTTATCTGGTGCTTCTATACCAAGTGATGTAAAAACCCGGCCACTGATCTGCACTTGTCGCCGAGTTACTGGAATCCCTTGCTCTTGCAAGCACTGTTGCCCGGCTGGGCTTAATGATAGGGCGAGTTGATGGCTGCGAAGCCGGTTGAGCTTGCGGTCTAGTCGATCTGCTTGGTTTGGTCCTAGCCAGCCGCTATACGCGTTGTCGCCGTGAAGTTCTCCGACAAAGAGATAAAACTTTACCGCCAATTCCAGATGAATGATTTCGTCCAGCTGTTTGCAGCGATAAATCACGTCGTATTCGCCCAAGGTGCGGCCTTTGTCTCGCACGGGTAAATTGTGGGCGAGCAGCTCGGTTTGGGGGTCGTTAATTAAAAAGAAGTGCCACAGGCTTTCAAATACCAAACCTAATCGTGGGCTGGAGCAGTGCGCGGCAAGGTATTCGCGCAGTGGTGTGTCGTCGTGATTAAGGCGCTGTAACCACTGGAGTCTTTCCTCGGTGAGCGGTAGCTGAGGCCGCGAAATGCTCTCGACATTGTTTTCAGTGCTGCTCAGGCCTGGCAAAAGTGTAGAGCCAAAACAGCTCCAAGCCAGTGATCTGACAAGACTGGAATTAAATTGCGATGGTGTGGTGATAGGGATGGGGAAATCCTTTTGGGTGAGCGATAGCTTGGCCTGTTTGGCTTGCGGATGCCGTTCTTTGCCTACACACTGCCGGGGGCGTTCTTTTGTTATCAACAGGGTATAATAGCCCCCCGTTTTTCGGCTGCAGCTTATATGGAACAATTTCGCAATATAGGGGTGATAGGCCGCGAAGGCAACGGTGTGGTAGAAACCCTCAACCGATTGTTAACGCTGCTTGAGTCCCGTCAGCTCACTGTTGTGCTGGATGATAGCGTCTCTGCGTTATTGCCTGACCATGGGCTACGGGTGTCTCCTCGACGCATGATGGGTGAGACCTGCGATTTGATTATCGTGGTCGGCGGTGACGGTAGCTTGTTGGGCGCTGCTCGGAGTTTGACCCGTCACAATGCGCCGGTGTTGGGGGTAAACCGCGGTCGACTCGGTTTTCTTACTGATATATCTCCCGGTGAGATTGAAACGCAGGTAGGTGCAGTACTGGATGGTGAGTACGTACTGGAGAAGCGCTTTTTACTAGACGTAGAAGTGCTGCGTGGAGGGGAGCGCATTGGTCGCGGCGACGCCCTGAATGACGTGGTTCTTAATTCGGGTACCTCGGGCCATATGATGGAGTTTGAGCTTTACGTGGATGGCGAGTTTGTCTACCGGCAACGCTCCGATGGGCTGATTGTGTGCACGCCAACCGGCTCCACTGCGTATTCTCTTTCTGCCGGGGGGCCGATTATGCATCCCCGCTTGGATGCCATTGCGATTGTGCCCATGTTTCCGCACACCTTAAGTAGCCGGCCGATTGTGATTGGTGGCAATAGCGAAGTGAAAATGGTGGTTTGTGACAGCAATGTTGTTAATCCGCCGGTGACCTGTGATGGCCAAGTGAAAATTACTACCCAGCCCGGCGACATTATTTATGTGCGCAAAAAGCCCCACAAATTGCGCTTGGTTCATCCTATCGATCACAGTTTTTACGCGAGCTGCCGGGATAAATTGGGTTGGGGAGCGCATTTGCCATTAGAGGACAGTGATGACTGAGCATATTGCGCTGCGCCAGCCATTAAGCACGGACCTTAAGCCATTATCACAATTACTGCGTCGGGGCGGTTTGCCCCACCGAATTGTCGAGCAGCGCGGGGAACAGCTGGTTTGGGTCGCCTCTGAAGAGGATGCTTTGCGAGTGCAGGCGGTTTTTTCGAAGTTGGAGACGGGCGAGCTGGATGAGTTTTTAGCGTCCCCTATGCCTGCAAGCAACGCGTCAGAAAAAAGCCGGGCTTTTTTCCGGTATCCCCTCAAGTCAGTTCCCATGGTTATGGTAATACTGGGGCTCAGTATTGTCGGCGCCTTGATTGCGTGGGTAGATACTGATTTTACGATTTTACCTTGGCTGAGCTTTTATCAGTTGAGCATCGTCGATCGCCAGCTGGTGGGCGAGTGGCCTGCCGGTCAGTTGTGGCGTTTAGTCAGCCCGATTTTTCTGCATTTTAGTTTGTTGCATATCGCTTTCAATGGACTCTGGTTGTGGGAACTTGGCGGCATGATCGAGCGTCGTCAGGGCCACGTTCGGATTTTGGGGGTGACGTTGCTGGTGGGAGCGGGATCAAATATCGCCCAAGCGATGGCGGGGATGTCGTTATTCGGCGGTTTGTCTGGGGTAATTTACGGCTTGTTGGGGTATGTTCTGGCTTGGAATAAATTGCGACCAAGCCAACGCTTCCCGCTGGTGCCCGGCGTAGCGGTGGTGATGATTATATGGTTGCTGCTGTGTATTTTCGGCTTTTCTAGTTTGCTGGGCTTTGGCGATATTGCGAATACGGCCCATGTGAGTGGTTTACTGTTGGGGCTACTACTTGGTGGCGCTGCGGCGCTGTTGGATAAGCGGCCTGCCTTCTGAACGACAACGGAATGAATTTGCTATAATGCGCGGCTGGCTGGCCTATCGCAAAATGCGATGCCCATTCCTCTTTTGGGCGCGGCGTCTTTTTTAGACAAGTTTTATTTAGACAAGAGCGACAATGACTTTTCAAGATTTAATCGACAATATCAATCCAACGGTATACGAAGCCTTAAAGCGTGCTATTGAAATTGGCAAGTGGCCAGATGGTCGAGCGCTAACGTCAGAGCAACGTGAGCACTGTATGTCGGCGGTGATTGCCTACGATTTGCAATCTCAGCAAGAAGAGCAACGGGTTGGCTACATTGACCGGGGGCCGAAAACAGAAGGTGAGGTCTGCGGTGATGATCACTCCCATGACCAAAATGCCGAGCAAACGCTGAAGTGGGCTAAATAGCCCATGGCGATGACCGAGTTACAGGGCGGCATTCGAAAAATGCGCACTTCTTTGCAGGAGGGCGTTGCCCAATATCAACTTCCTGTTGGCGACCAACTGTTGCCGATGAATGGCTTGATAGGCAAGCGTGTAAGCCTTAATTATCTGCAGAAAATTCATTGTGTTCATTGCGGAAGATTGACTAAAAAGAGTTTTAACCAAGGTTACTGCTACCCGTGCTTGCAGCGCCTTGCCCAATGCGATAGCTGTATCGTGAGCCCTGAAAAATGCCATTACTTTGAAGGTACATGCCGCGAGCCCGAGTGGGGTGAGGAACATTGCATGATTGACCATATTGTCTATCTGGCCAATTCCTCGGGGGTAAAGGTGGGCATTACCCGCAATACCCAAGTCCCCACGCGCTGGATTGATCAGGGCGCGGTGGCAGCGCTACCTATTTTTAGAGTGAGTAATCGCCTGCAGTCGGGGTTGCTTGAAACTGTTTTTAAAAATCACGTGGCTGACAAAACCAGCTGGCAAGCCATGTTAAAAGGCGAGCCTGCTCCCGCAGATTTAGCTGCTCGGGCGCTAGAACTGGCCGCTGAATGTGAGCCCGAGATTGCCCAGCTGCAGGACAAATTTGGTTTACAGGCTATTCAGCCGATCAACGATGCTGAACGGCTTGATATTTCATACCCGGTTGACGAGTACCCCATCAAAGTTAAGTCCTTTAATTTAGACAAGCTGCCGTTGGTAGAGGGAACCTTGATGGGCATAAAAGGCCAGTATCTGATTTTTGATACCGGCGTTATTAATATGCGCAAATATGCCGGTTATCAATTGGCCGTCAGTAGTGAGTCCTGAGTAGGACGGGAGAGTTTTTAATGCGCGATGCGCAGCCAAGTACCATATATCTTAAAGATTACCAGCCCCCGGCGTTTCTTATTGACAAGACAGAACTGCGTTTTGACCTGCAAGAAAGCGAAACCTTGGTGCAAAGCCGATTACACTTGCGACGCAACCCGGCGGCGGTCAGCGGCACGGCATTAGTGCTCCATGGTTGTGAGCTGGAGCTGCTATCACTGGCGATTGATGGGACGGCATTGTCGCCATCAGACTGGCAGCAAAACGGCGAGCAGCTGAGTTTAAATAATGTGCCAGACGATTTTGTGCTGGAATGCGAAACGCGGATCTTCCCCCAGAACAATACCTCTCTTGAAGGGCTGTATAAGTCCTCTGGTATGTTTTGCACCCAATGCGAAGCTGAAGGCTTTCGCAAGATAAGCTATTACCTGGACCGGCCCGATGTGATGTCGGTGTTTACCGTTGAAATCATCGCTGAAAAATCGCTTTATCCGGTATTGCTGTCCAACGGTAATTTACAGTCTTTAGAAACCTTAGCCGATGGCCGTCAGCGTGCGGTGTGGCACGACCCTTTTCCAAAGCCTGCGTATCTCTTTGCCTTGGTGGCGGGAGATTTGGCCTGCGTCAACGACAGCTTTACTACTCGCAGCGGCCGCAAGGTTGACCTCAATATTTATGTTGAAGAAAAAGACCGGGATAAGTGCGATCACGCCATGACTTCCCTGAAAAAATCCATGCGCTGGGACGAAGAAGTGTATGGCCGGGAATACGATCTGGATATCTTCAATATTGTTGCGGTGGATGACTTCAATATGGGGGCGATGGAAAACAAAAGCCTCAATATTTTTAACACCTCCTGCGTGTTGGCTAAGCCAGAAACCACCACGGATATGGGATTTCAGCGAGTAGAAGGCGTTGTCGCCCACGAATATTTTCATAACTGGTCTGGTAACCGCGTTACCTGCCGGGACTGGTTTCAGCTCAGTTTAAAAGAAGGTTTTACGGTCTTTCGGGACTCTGAGTTTTCTGCTGACATGGGCTCCCCGACGGTGAAGCGCGTCGAGGATGTGTCACTGTTGCGGACCGCGCAATTTGCTGAAGACGCGGGACCGATGGCCCACCCGATTCGCCCAGATTCGTTTATCGAAATCTCCAATTTTTACACCGTGACCATCTATGAAAAAGGTGCGGAAGTGGTGCGGATGATTCATACCTTGTTGGGGCCAGAGCGGTTCCGGCAGGGGAGTGATCTGTATTTTGATCGCCACGATGGCCAAGCGGTAACCTGCGAAGATTTTGTCAAAGCGATGGAAGATGCCAGCGGGGTGGATCTTGGTCAGTTTCGCAACTGGTATTCTCAAGCTGGCACGCCCGAGCTGAATGTGACCGGACGCTATGACGCCGATGCTGGCAGTTATACCTTAACGGTGAAACAGTCTTGCCCGGCAACGCCGGGGCAAAGCGAGAAAGCGCCGTATCATATTCCCTTAGCCATGGCGCTGATTGGTGAAGCGGGTGCACTGCGCTTGAATTTGGCAGGTGTGGAGGCCGACCCAGAAACCGCAGACAATACTCAGTGCGTATTGGATGTTAGGGCGCCAGAGCAAGAATTTGTGTTTACTGATTTGCCCGAAGAGCCCGTGCCGAGTTTGTTGCGAGGTTTTTCTGCGCCGGTGAAATTGCATTTCTCCTATAGCCGTGAGCAATTATTGCGTTTAATGCGCAACGACAGCGATGGCTTTAGCCGTTGGGATGCGGGCCAACAATTGGCGTTGATGGAAATAGACGCGGCTGTTGAAGCACTAAAAGCCGGTAAGGCGGTGGTTGCGGACGATGACTTTATTGAAGCCTGCAGGGCGGTTCTGGCAGATGAGTCGCTGGATCAAGCCATGGTAGCGCTAATGATGCAGCTGCCGTCAGAGGCATATTTGGCTGAGCTTTATCGGCCCGTGGACGTACATGCGCTGCACGATGCCCGGGATGCGCTTCGTAAAGCCATTGCTGTTGCGCTGAGTGATACCTTCTGGGCAGTGTATCAGCGTTGCCAAAGCGACGAAGACTACGAACCTAGTGCCGGGCAAATTGCCCGCCGCAGCCTGAAAAATTGTGCACTGTCTTATGTAGTGTGTACGGGTAGTGATCAGGCCATTGCCGCTGCCGTCAGCCAGTTTGAACAAAGTCGTAATATGACTGATCGTTTGGCCGCGTTGAGCCAGTTGGTGAATAGTGACAATAGCTATAAAGCCCAAGCCTTGCAGCGCTTTTATCAAGACTGGCAGCACGAGCCCCTAGTAATTAATCAATGGTTTCAAGTGCAGGCAATGTGTCAGCTTCCGGGGACCTTGGAAAAAGTCCAAAGCCTGATGGGGCATCCGGCCTTTGATATTCGCAATCCCAATAAAGTAAGGGCGCTGATTGGTGCCTTCTGTGGTCAGAATACGGTGAATTTTCACCGTAAAGACGGCGCTGGGTATGGCTTTTTAGCCGATCAGGTAATCTCGCTAAATCGCAGTAATCCGCAAATCGCCTCGCGCTTGCTGGTGCCTTTAACCAAGTGGGCCAAGTACTTACCCACGGTACAAGAGCGGATGCGCGAGCAATTGCAAAGAATTATGGCTGAGCCGGATTTGTCCAATGACGTTTACGAAGTGGTGTCCAAAAGCCTCGCCGAATAGGGGGATGTTGCTTGGGCCTTGCGGGTAGAAATGCTCACTCAGGGGCGAGGGTATATAAATTCAGTTTGTTATAACTATATGCTTTAATGTTATAACTAGCTGATTTATATAGAAAAATATTCCAATTTTCGATGTTTGTGGTAAAGTGGCGACCCTGTTATTCAAGTAAGCCGATTATCATGCAACTCGACCTGGACGCACTTAACACCCAATTGCGAGACAAGTCTGCCCAAGAAATCATCCGCTGGGCAGCGGGCTTGGGTGAGCCAATTATGTCTTCTACTAGCTTCTCCCAGAATTCTGCGGTGATGTTAAAGCTGGTGACGGACGCTGCGCCAGAAATGCCAATTGTGTGGGCGGATAGCGGCTACAATGTGCCAGATACTTATCGGGTGGCCGAACAGCTCATCAAGCTGCTTAAACCTAATCTTAAGGTGTATACGCCTGAAATGACGGCGGAGCGCCGCAATGCCATTATGGGCGGCATTCCCCATCCCGATGATAACCCCGAGCTGCACAAAGAGTTTACTCGGCAGGTCAAGTTGGAGCCTTTTGATCGCGCGTTTCAAGAGATTAACCCCAAAATTTGGGTAACGGGTATTCGTAAAGAAGAAACGGCTTTTCGTCAGGGATTAGACGTTTTGTCTTGGGATGGTCGCGGTATTCTCAAGGTGGCGCCGATTTTTTATTGGTCTGAGCAGGATGTGCTCGACTATATGAGCGATCATCAGTTACCCAGCTGTAAACACTATTTTGATCCGACAAAAGTCGCAGAAAATCGTGAGTGCGGCTTGCACACATCAGCCTAGTGTGAAAACCGCTGCCGTTGCGCTTTGTTGCGGCGCGGCTTTTCGGTATCCTTCCCGCTCCCTTCAGAAGGTTGTTTTTCATGTACAGCATTTTGCGCCGCGTGCTTTTTTGCCTCCCTACGGAAACCGCTCACACCGTTTCCCTAAGACTGCTTTCTGTGCTCGAAAAGCTTGGGCTGAGTCATCTTATTGCCACCACTTTGCCGCCTCAGCCCCGGGAGGTGATGGGGATTCAATTCCCGAACCCGGTGGGTTTGGCAGCAGGACTGGATAAAAACGCACGCCACATTAATGGGCTTGCGGCTTTGGGGTTTGGCTTTATTGAGGTGGGTACCGTCACGCCAAAACCGCAGCCGGGCAATCCCCAGCCCCGTTTATTTCGCTTGCCAGAGGCAGGGGCAATCATCAACCGGATGGGCTTTAATAATCAGGGTGTTGATGAGCTTATTGCGGCAGTTAAAGCCAGTGGTTATCAAGGTGTACTGGGTATTAATATTGGTAAAAACAAAGATACCCCTGCAGAGCAAGCAGTGGACGATTATCTGTATTGTTTAACCGAAGTTTATCCCTATGCCAGCTATGTTACCGTAAACCTTTCTTCACCAAACACCCCGGGCCTGCGTGATTTACAGTTTGGTCAGCCGTTAATTGATCTCTTATCTAAACTCAAAGCTGCACAGCTAGCGTTAGCTGATAAATATGGCCGTTATGTGCCATTGGCGGTGAAAATTGCCCCAGACATGGCCGATGACGATATTCGCCAAGTGGCCAAGGTTTTTGTCGAACAGGGGGTTGATGGTGTTATCGCCACCAATACCACCATTGATAAAGGCGCTGTGCAGGGGCTTGCTCATTGTCACGAAACGGGTGGCTTGAGTGGCTTGCCCGTAAAAGACAAGTCGACAGCGGTTATACGGGTGTTAGCCGATGCTTTGGCGGGCAGCATGCCCATTATTGGCGTGGGTGGCATTGATGACGGTGAGAGTGCTGCAGAGAAAATAACGGCGGGGGCGTCGTTGGTCCAGATTTACACCGGGTTTATTTATAAGGGACCATCGTTGATCGGGGAATCTGTTGCAGCCATTGCTGAACTAGAGGCGCGATAGATGGCCTTAACCGGTGTGCTAGAAAGTTTTACTCTTTCCTTAACCACCTTTTTTGCCATGATAGGACCTATTGATGTGGCCGCTATGTTTGCGGCCTTATCAGCTGGGCTTACCGAGCGGGAGCGGCGTCGTGCCGCAGTCCGGGGTGTTTTGATTGCCAGTGGTATTTTGTTGGCATTTGCTCTTGTGGGCGAGTGGGTGCTCAATATTATGGGGATTTCACTGGCAGCATTGAGAACGGCCGGCGGCGTTTTATTATTGTTGATTGGCATCGAGTTGGTTTCTGCGCGAGCGTCTGGCGCCACGACGACGACCTTGGAAGAAGATCAAGAGGCAGAGCAACGGGAAGACATTAGTGTGTTTCCATTAGCGACCCCCTTAATTGCTGGCCCAGGCGCGATTGGTGCGGTGATATTGTTAATGGCCCATGCCGAGGGCAATTTTTTAGAGCAGTCAGCTGTTGTAGTGAGTTTAATTTTGGTCATGGCCATGACTCTATTGTCATTACTGTTGGCAAGCCAGCTGCAAGATCGTCTGGGTGTCACCGGTATGCACATGATTAGTCGCGTGTTTGGTGTCTTATTGTGCGCCCTCGCGGTACAGTTTTTGTTTGATGGTATTGCCCAGAGCGGCTTGCTGTCAGGTACATTGAATTAAGCAGAGTTGCCCTAAACAGTAGGGTGTTATTTTGCGCTTGCCCTCTTGCCTGTGTAGTCTAAAAATCACCAAAGCCTGCTAGGCTTGTCTTTTTCTCCTGCCGTTGTTTTAAAATTCGGTCAGACATACAGCCATAGTCGGCTGCTGCTTACCGGTGTATCTTGGTTCTACTTTAGCCATAGGGTCAAAGGAGTATTTGCTTGAACAATCTCAATCGTCAGTCTGTTATAAAAGGGAGCGCCGCTCCCAAAATTGGTGTTGCCGAGCTTGGGGTTCGCGGTTCGTGGCGCATGGCTCAGACGCTTGTGGCGGTCTACCCTCGGGCATTGAAGTGGTTAATCGAATGGCGCAAACCTACGCCCAAAGATGTACGGGAGTTATTTGAGGCGCTAGGGGCCACATATATAAAGTTGGGGCAATTTATTGCCAGCTCACCGTCTATTTTTCCAGCAGCCTATGTTGAGGAATTTCAACGCTGTCTTGATCAAACACCGTCCCTGCCTTTTGACAAAATTAAACAGATTATTGAACAGGACTTGGGTAAACCCATTTCTCAGGTGTTTTCTCATATCGATACAAAGGCCTTAGCTTCAGCCTCCATTGCACAGGTTCACGCCGCAAAATTGCTCAGTGGCGAAGATGTTGTGGTGAAGGTGCAAAAGCCGGGTGTGCAGGCGGTGCTAACGACAGATATGAATGCGGTGTATTTATTTACTCGTATTTTTGAGTTGATTCTGCCCAATACCGATAAGGATGCGGTGGCCGGTTTGGTGAGTGAAATGTATCAGTCGATGATAGATGAATGCGACTTTTACAAAGAGGCAGACAACCTGCGCCAGTTCCGCCAGTTTCTCCAGGACAGCAATATCGATACGGTGGTTGCACCAAAACCGTATAGCCAAGCCTCTGGCAGTCGAGTGCTGACAATGGAACGATTATACGGCACAGCGTTAACTGATCCTGAAACTCTGGAAAAACGCAATATTGACCCCGCTCAGGGACTTTTTAATGCCTTGAATACGTGGTTTGCCAGTTTGACCCAGTGCACTTTTTTCCACGCTGATTTACACAGTGGCAATCTGTTGTTATTGGATGATGGCCGGGTCGGGTTTATTGATTTTGGTATGGTGGGGCGGATTCAACCGGAAGCATGGCAGGCAATGTTTTCGTTATTTGCTGGCGTTAGCGCGCAAGACTACCGTCAGATTGCTGAGTCGATGCTCACGGTGGGGATAACCCGGGACAAAATTGATCTTGATGCCCTGAGCAATGATATTCGCGATTTGTTTGAGGGGCTTAATGCGATGGATCCTGCCAAAGTGTTGAACAATAGCGGTGGAGACAATATCAATAAAATGATGGCCGATTTAGGCGGGATAGCGCGAAACTACGGCATTCGCTTTCCTCGTGCTTTTACAATGCTGTTGAAACAGTTTTTGTATTTTGATCGCTATATGGAAATGCTGGCCCCGGGGGCAGATATTTTTCAGGATGATCGGGTGGATTTTTTCCTCAATTAAAACCATCCGCTACCGGTTTTTTCTAGGAGGGCCGGGTTGCTGATGCAAGTCTGTGTTGGCTGTGGATTGTACCTATTTGTGTCTTTTTCGCTGCATTTAGAGTCTTGTTTCTAATATTTGTAAGAGTTTTCTTACAATTCTAAGTAGTAACCAGGCAGCCAATTCGATAGAGTTAAGCATAGAGTTTGCTAAGGCATTGTGGTCTCGAAGATTAAAAAGGGTGAAGTGTGAAGAAACTTGAAAGAAAGCTGGGGCAGGCGGCCAGTTACGAAGAGTGGAAAACGTTGGCCCTAGAGCATGATCGATGTTCGGGTCGTGAGCATTGGAAAAAAATAGATAAAACCAGCCTTTACGACTATGCATCTATTCGTTCGCGATTGGAGCGCCTTCGGTATTTTCGTGATAACGGTGACAATATCGGTTTGTTGTTTACCTTAAACGAAGGTATTCACGGCAATATGGGCGGCATGGGTAAGCCGGTGTTATACGCCCGGGCCAAGTTTGGTACTAAACAACTCATTCAAGATTATGTCGACGAAATTACCAGTGCACTAGACCATTTGGCACGGCTGGACGGCGATTGCCCCAGTTTTTTAGAGCGGCTTGATTTCTTTCGCCGAGCCAGTAAATGTTTTGGTAAGTCTGCACTGATGCTGAGTGGTGGTGCTGTCCTGGGTAATTTTCATGTGGGCGTAGTTAAAGAGTTGCTTGGTCAAAATTTACTCCCCGATGTGATCTCCGGTTCCAGTGCGGGATCGCTTCTGGCGGCGGTGCTTGGTACTCGTACTGAGGAAGAATTAAGCCATTTTCTCGAAACCAAAAACCTGTTGAAGGACCTCCTCCATGAGGAGACCCAATTGGTTAATCAGCAAAACAGCGCGTCTCCACGTATCAATCACCAAGTTTTAAAAGAAAAGATCGCCAAGCTCATTCCTGACTTGACCTTTCAGGAGGCGTTCGAGAAAACGGGTCGGCATATCAATATTTCTATTTCACCTTCGGACGTGCATCAAACCTCGCGGCTTTTAAATGCCATCGCGTCGCCCAATGTTTATATTCGTAAGGCGGTATTGGCGTCTTGTGCCATTCCCGGTATTTACCCGCCGGTGATGTTAGAGGCTAAAAATGTACACGGTCACCCCCAGCCTTACTTGGCGACCCGGCGGTGGATTGATGGTTCCCTGAGTGATGATTTGCCCGCCAAGCGCTTAGCTCGGCTTTACGGCGTCAATCATTTTATCGTTAGTCAGACCAATCCCCTGGTGCTGTGGGCGGTACACGATGCAAAAAGCAGCAGCAGTATGCTTGGTGCCGTGAGGCAGCTGGGGGCCCGCAGTGTTAAAGAGTGGTCTAAGGTTGGTAGCAGCTTGACCCGTCGTTACTTTAAAAATTCACCTCGAGTCAGGCGAATGGCTAATCTGGTTTATTCGGTTATTAACCAGGAATACACAGGCGATATTAATATTATTCCCCGCTACCGATTTTTTGACCCCAGAAGCCTACTGACTGAGGTGAATGAAAAGGAGCTTCTCGAGTTTATCCGTGAGGGGGAGCATGCCACTTGGCCTAAAATAGAGATGATTCGAATTAGCACCAAAATCAGCCGTAAATTGACAGAAATTTTAGAAGTCTATGAAGCTGAAGAGTTAAACCGCTTGGGTAAAAGTCATCATGCCCTCGGTGCTGAAATGCCGAGAAACCATCTTTCTGCCTGATTGTAATTGTTAAATTATAACGTCGCGTAAACCAGCTTGTAATTTGAGCTGGTTTTTTTTGAATGCTATAAATATACTGCGGGGGTATATTTGAGCGGCAGCTTACTTTGTGCTTAAATTTTAATAAATATTACTTTTTGGTTTGGGGTTAAATATGGTTCCGGCAACCGAGTTCACGCCACTAATATCGGTTATTGGTGGTGTTTTGATTGGGGCCTCAGCGTTGTTGCTAATGTGGTCTGTGGGTCGTATTGCCGGAATCTCCGGTATTGTTGGCGGCGCATTGACACAAAAAGGCAGCGAACGCTCCTGGCGATTGGTTTTTATCGCAGGTCTTTTTCTCGGAGGTTTTCTCGCCGCCTACTTTAGTGGCGCATTAGAGGGTGTTCAGCCTGTGAGTGCCTGGCCTGTTTTGTTGCTTGCAGGCTTGTTGGTGGGGTTTGGTACGCGGATGGGGTCGGGATGCACCTCTGGTCATGGTATTTGTGGTTTATCCCGGTTTTCTAAGCGTTCTTTGTGGGCAACGGTGACTTTTATGGCGAGTGGGTTTGTTACCGTTTTTGTGCTTCGCCACGTGATTGGAGCCTAAATGATGTCACTATTATTGATATTAATATCTGGAATCTTGTTCGGGGCAGGTATTGCTTTGTCTGGTATGGGTGACCCTGCAAAAGTGCAGAATTTTTTGGATTTGGCGGGGCAGTGGGACCCCAGTTTAGCGTTTGTGATGGGGGGCGGCTTGTTGGTGACCACGCCTGGATTTATGTGGTTACTTAAACGTGAGCGCCCTTTATTCGCCGATGTTTTTTCACTGCCTACAAAACAAGACCTGGATGGCAAATTGCTTGCCGGAGCCGCGATGTTTGGCGTCGGCTGGGGCTTGAGCGGTTTATGTCCCGCGCCAGCGTTGGTTGTGTTGCTATCAGGTGGGGCAATGTTTTTATTGTTTGCCGCCGCGATGGCTGCTGGAATGTTGATGCATTATGTTGTGTTTGAGCGCGAATGATTTGCTAGCGGCGGTCTCGCTTTTCTGTCGTTCTGGAATACACTGAATAACAGCAATAACAAAAAGAGTAGATGCATATGACAGTAAGCTGTGACTTTTCACAAGATCTTGATGCGGTCTTAAGCAAACTCAAAGACGAGTCTTTTCGTCGACAGCGATGCGCGGCCCTGCATGAAGACATGCTGAGTTTTGCGATTGCAGAAGAGGGTGATGGTTTTGTTGTTACCATGAGCCGTAATGTTCGACGAGAGTTGCCGTCGGTGTTGGCAAAAGTCTTTAGCTCTGTACAGACCTTGGATTTTGAGGAGCGCTGGTGGCCTGTGGGGGATGGCTGGCAGGGCAGTTTGAAAATGGATATTCGAAGCCAACCGGCGACAGTGAAGGGGGATTTCAGTTTGATGCCGACCGCCAAGGGTTGTCGATATCAGATTGAGCATCGCTGTAACGCCAAAATTCCGCTGATTGGCGGAAAGGTCGAGAAATATGTTTGTGCCCAAACGGATGGCGGTGCAGAGGCCGAGTTACAGTATTTGCACTCTGAGCTTGTAAGCTAGGCCGCTTGAATCCGGGCGGTCGTTCTCAGTTTTTGAGTTTCGAGTTGGTTTGCCAGGGCAAGCCGCAATTCCGCTATGCCCGTAAGGCGCTTAATCTGAGTGAACAATTGCTCAGCTTCAGGGTAGTGCCGGCGAAGATATCCCAACCATTGTTTGATCGGGCCGCCAACGTGGCGGGCTTGGCAGGTTGCCACACTGTCTTCAAACATAATTTGCAGTAGCGCTAATACCTCAAACCACGCCAAGGCTTGGTAATCATCGCCTTGATGACGTGATTTGATCTGCCGAGCCAAGTCTGGGCGGGCCAGTAAGCCACGGCCAATCATGACGTCATCACAGTTACTCTGAATACGACATTGCCGATAATCGTCGGCATTCCAGACCTCACCATTAGCCACAATAGAGAGCTTGTGGCGTTGCCGTAGCGGTGCAATATGTTGCCAGTAGGCTGGGGGTTTATAGCCGTCTTCACGGGTACGGGCGTGAATGGTGATTTCATCGGCTCCTGCGGAAACCAATGCATCACTAATGTCGGTTAGTAAACTGGCATCTTGGTAACCCAAGCGGATTTTAGCGGTGACAGGGATGTGCTTGGGTACGGCGTGACGCATGCTGGCGACAATGTCATGCAGTAACTGGGGCTCTTCCAGCAATATTGAGCCACCGCGATGGCGATTAACACATTTTGCAGGGCAACCAAAGTTGGTATCAATGCCGGGAGCACCAAGCTCGGCGGCACGCTGGGCATTTTCGGCCATCAACACAGGGTCGCTGCCCAGTAGCTGCAGGTAAACGGGTATCCCGCTGGGAGTGAGCCCGTGGTGGTTTAGTTCTGGACAGAGGCGATAAAATACCCGGGGCGGCAGAAGTTGGTCTGATACCCGAACAAACTCCGTGACGCAGCGGTCTATCCCGCCGATACCTGTCAGCAGTGCCCGCATTCTGGCATTGACTACCCCCTCCATGGGGGCTAAATGAATTCGCATTGCGTGGTAACGTGTCGTTTCTCAAAAAGCGCGAGTATATCTCAGCTGAGGGAATATGGATAAAATGCCAACGATATACATGGATTAAGGCGAGTTGTCGGTGAAAGTGAAGTTAGTACAAGGCGCGATTTGTGCCTGCATTGTCACATTGACGCTGTATGGTCTAGCCCAGCTAGATTTTTTGCAGAGACCACCGACTCAGGCAGAACTGGAAGAAGCACGAATATTTAATTCTGACGATGCTCAGTGGTTTGGTGAAGATCCGGATTTTGGTATATCGGTAAAGCTTGAAAATATTGCGGAAGATGCTTCTTTTGCGGTGGTTACGGTGGCGGGACAAAGAAAAAAGGTCGCTGTCGGGGCAACATTGTTACCCCCTTGCTTGCTCCTGACTGAGGTTTTAGCTGATGCAGTAGTGCTTGATCAGTGTGGCAGCTACTCTTTATTGCGCAGTGGCAAGGGGGTATTGATTACCCTGCCCACCGACGTTGATGTTGATCCTCAATCCAAATCTACGTCACCTAAAATTGTAGATATGCGCGGCAATAATGATGTTGTGGCCTTGGTGGCAGAATATCGCCAAAAGCTTTATAACAAGCCGCTGTCATTGCGGGGTCAGCTTGAGGTGGACGTTCGTAAAGATAATCGCGGTCTGCGGCGTTATTTTATCTCTCCAGGTAAGGATATGCGTCTATTTACCGCATTACCGCTGGAAGCAGGGGATCAGGTTGTTGCCATTAACGGTACGCCGATGGCAGGGAAAGAGTCGATCAGTGATATATATGGACAGCTTAATGAGGCAGACAACTTGACCGTGACGCTGCTCCGGGGGCGTCGTGAGCTGGTGGTGCTGTTGGGCTTTTAAAGTATTTTAGATGCTGTCGGTAATTTGATGGAGGTCTGCGTAGTAGCTCGCTGATTTTTCAGGTAAAACACCGTCGTCATTAGCTGCCCCCGAGGCTAGAGCTCTGTTACACTTTGGGGGTTGATGTACATAATTGAGTAGACAATCATGAAAATAATACCGCTTGGGAGTGTGTTGCTGGCGTTGTTGACCCTGTCAGCCTGCGCACCGGAAGTTGGCAGTGAAGCGTGGTGTGCGGCAATGAAAGAAAAGCCCAAAGGGGATTGGTCAGCCAATGAGGCGGGTGATTACACTAAGCATTGCGTTTTTAAATAACGACACGGGCAATGTGCTAAGCCACAATGTGGTGGCGCGGCTACATCTGTGTGGGGCTTGTTTGCCCAGCTGGTGTAACAAGACTGTCATACACCTTAACTAGTATTCGCGCGGTTGCCTGCTTGCGGCCGCAACGGTCAAATATCCTGATATTTGCCACTTTTGCGGTCACATTATTGGCCGGTTAAGCTCAGAAATGCCTCTGACAACGCTCCTGTTTGAGGAGATAAAACGGAACTATTGTGGATAGCGCTATCGTACTGACTAAATTATTAAAACCTGGGGTGTTACGCCCTTTGTCGGTGCTGCTGGCGATACTCGTCCTTTATTTGCTTGCAGGCTTGATCTGGCAGTTTGTTGAACTGGGCCGGGAAGCACCATTGTCCACAGCAATAACGGAAAGCCGTACCCAGTCTGTTACCCGCGAAACAACCAATTACAATGTGCAGGCCCTATTGGCGGTGCCGCTGTTTGGTGTAAAGCCGAGTTCGGCTGTAGAGCAAGATCCGCTGTCTTCAGAAAATGTCAAAGTCTCTGCGCTAAAAATTAAAGTAATGGGCCTGGTCGCGGGTAATGATGAAGCGGGTATTGCCGTACTCCAATACGGGAGCAAAACCCGCGCCTACGCGGTGGGCGAAAAGATCGAAGTGCCCGGCGACGTTCGTTTGCTGGCAGTAAAAGCGGATCACGTCTTAATAGAAAACAACCGCCGCCGTGAAAAGATTGAGCTGGATAAGCGTCCTGCAGTAAGCGGGGTTAGCAGTTCTGTGGCTGAGCAACATAGCGACGTTGTGGATATACATACTCCTGAAATACAGGCGTTGATTGGAGACCCTAGAGAAACCGTTCAGAACAGCCCTTTGAAATTGGCGCGGTTTTTTGCGGTATCACCGGTTAACGAGGGTGGCCAATTAGTGGGTTATTCATTGGCGCCGGGCAGAGATAAACGCTTATTTGAGTTGCTGGATATAAAATCTGGCGATGTTCTGCTCTCTGTCAACGGCCAAGCCTTGGCCGATGTGTCTACACCTGAATTACTACGAATGATGGAAGATACCAGCAGCTTTGAGCTGTTGGTGAAACGCGGCGACGCGATACTGACCAAAAGACTTGAATTATGAAACAACTTCTCTGGGCGTTTAGTCTGATCAGCCTGCTGTCTATGCCGCTTTATGGCTATGCTCAGGAGCGCTATGAGCTGGATATGCAAAATGTCGATATTGCCGATTTTATCGATACGGTGGCTAAGCAAACGGGCAAAACCATTGTTGTGGACAGCCGGGTAAAGGGCAAAATTACGATACAGAGTCATCGTAAACTGGATGCCGATGAGTTGTATCAAGTGTTTCTACTCCAGCTTGGCGTAGAGGGCTATTCAGTTGTTGAAGTGGGCAATGGTTTATTAAAAGTCATTCCTAACCAGGCAGCCAAAATTGAAGGTGTTGAGGTTCAGGGTAATAGCACGGTAATGGGGCGCAGCGAATCTATCGTGACGCGGATTGCCCATGTGGAAAATGCCGATGCCGATGAACTGGTTAAATCATTGCGTCCTTTGGTGGATAACAAAGTTGGGGTCATTACCAGCTACGCCGATTCCAATATTGTGTTGATTACTGATAGGGAGTCGAATGTTCGCCGTTTAATGTCGATTATCGATTCGGTCAATTCGGTAGATTCCCAATTGATGGAAACCGTCGCGTTAAAGAATTCCTCTGCCGAAGAAGTGGAACGCATTCTTTCAAAAGTGCTATCTCAGCAGACTCGCCGGCGGGGTGCATCTAAGCCCGTTGTGGCGGCAGATCCAAGAACCAATACCTTAATTTTGTTTGGTGATGAGGAGGCGCGTAGTTATTTACGTGAGCTGGTCGATGATTTGGATAGCGAGGTTGGCTCCCAATCTAATATCAAAGTGGTGTATTTGAAATACGCCAAAGCCAAAGATCTTGTACCGGTTTTACAGAGTATTAGTGACACCATCGTAAAAGAAGATGAGACAACCGGCCGGACAGCTGGGGGAAGTGCACCTTCTAATATTAATATAGAAGCCCACGAGCAAACCAATGCGGTGGTGTTGTCAGGCAGCCCTCATATTATTTCTAATTTACAGCAGGTGATTCGTGACCTCGATATTCGCCGGGCACAAGTTTTAGTCGAAGCGATTATTATCGAGGTGTCGGATAACCGTGCTAAAGAGCTGGGTGTGCAATGGTTATTTCGCGGTGCCGATGATGGTAGTCGTCCTATCGGCGGCATCAACTTTGGCGGTGGCGGTTCTGGTACCTCCAGCACACCGGGTATTGTCAGTCTGCTTGCTGGCGAAGAAGCGGCGGCCTCGGCGGCCAGCGGCCTGCGAGGGGCGGCATTGGGCGTGGGCAAAGTTGCAGATGGCGCATTTAGTTTTGCCGCACTGCTAACGGCACTCTCCAGTGACTCTCAGTCCAACATCCTGTCTACACCGAGCTTGCTGACTCTGGATAATGAAGAGGCGTCAATTTTGGTGGGGCAAGAAGTGCCGGTGGTGACCGGCTCTACCGCTAGCTCGACAAATACTAATCCCTTCCAAACCATTAGCCGCCAAGAAATAGGGGTAAAACTGCTTGTCACGCCCCAGATTAATGAAGGTGATGCGGTCCAGCTGGCGATTGAGCAAGAGGTTTCCTCATTGTCTACCAGTAATCAGGCGGCGGATGTTATTACCAATAAGCGCACCATCAAAACAGCGGTATTGGTTAACGATGGCGCCACTATTGTACTGGGTGGCTTGATTGATGATCAGGTAGATGAAAGCTCGGCAAGAGTCCCGCTTTTAGGTGACATTCCCTTACTTGGGCGCTTGTTTCGGGCGGACAACACCAATATTGTGAAACGCAACCTGATGGTGTTTATTCGTCCAACGATTGTTAGAGATCAAGCGACGCTTTCCGAGCTCAGTAGCAGAAAATATAACTATATTCGGGCCGAACAACTCTCCAAGAAAGACTCGGGTATTAACTTGTTTCCATTCTCTGAGATGGCAGTTTTACCGGCTTGGACAGGGCTTGAGCCTACAGATCCAAACCAGGTACCGCTTAAGAAAATTCCTAACCCGCTATCACCTGCCGAAGATACGGTGATGAAAAAACAACAGGAATTAAAGCGCCAAGGTAAAACAGAAGGCGAGGACGACGGTGTTATTCCCGCGTCGACTCTGCCTGAGACGGCGAATTAATATGTCCTTGGGTTTAACGTATGCCTTTGCCAGAACCCATCGTGTTCTGGTTGTTGACGGTGACGAGGGTGGCTTGCAGCTGCTGTGTTGCAAGACTACGACGCCAGCTGCGATTGCCGAAGTAAAGCGAAGCCTGGTGCCAATAGAAGTACGCTTGGTGCTTTGCGAAGAAGACGCATTGCAAGATCAAATCAATGACAGCTATCAGCGCAAGCAAGGCGATGCAATGTCGGCGATTGGCGATATCTCTGATGAGGTTGATCTTGATCGTTTGGCGGAGGAAATTCCCGAGTCTCAAGACTTGCTCGATGCCCAAGACGATGCACCAGTTATCCGGCTGATTAATGCCTTGTTCGGTGAAGCATTAAAACGTGATGCTTCAGATATCCACATCGAAACCTATGAAAGAACCATGTCGGTGCGGTTGCGCGTTGATGGCATTCTACAAGAAGTCTTAACCCCGAGCCGACGCTTGGCACCGCTGCTGGTTTCCCGAATCAAAGTGATGTCCAGGCTCGATATTGCTGAGAAACGTGTGCCTCAGGATGGCCGGGTCTCGTTGCGCATTGCCGGGCGTTCGGTCGATATACGGGTGTCGACGATTCCCTCCAATTACGGCGAGCGGGTGGTTATGCGCTTGCTGGACAAACAAGCGGCGCGAATTGACCTTAATCACCTGGGCATGCCTGCCAGCCAGTTGGCGACACTGAAAGACTTACTCCATCAACCCAATGGCATTATTTTGGTGACCGGTCCAACGGGGTCGGGTAAAACCACTACGCTTTATGCGGGATTGATGGCGTTAAATGATCGCCGCCGTAATATTCTCACTGTGGAAGACCCGGTCGAATACGATATTGAAGGTATTGGTCAAACCCAGGTTCATGCCAAGGTGGGGATGACCTTTGCCCGGGGCTTGCGAGCTATTCTCCGCCAAGACCCCGACGTGGTAATGCTCGGTGAAATACGCGATCAAGAAACCGCTGAAATTGCCGTACAAGCCTCATTGACGGGGCACTTGGTGCTCTCTACTTTGCACACGAATACAGCGGTGGGGGCCATAACCCGCTTGGTTGATATTGGGGTTGAGCCTTATCTGATTGCTTCTAGTTTAAAAGGCGTATTGGCTCAGCGTTTGGTCCGGCGGCTTTGTGGTGAATGTCGAGAGCCGATAGAACTGGATCGCGCCGAGGCGCGGTTATTGGGTGACGCCGATTTGGAAGGCCAGCCTGCGTTTGCCGCTAAGGGTTGTGACAGTTGTCAGCAAACAGGCTACCGGGGACGTCAGGGGGTTTATGAGCTGCTGGTGGTGGATCGGGAGGTCGCAGATCTAGTACATAACAAAGCGGGTGAGAATGAGATTATCCGCTATATGGGCAATAATATGCACTCGCTCATGTCTGAAGGCCGCCGCTTGGTCCTAGAAGGCAAAACCAGCATCGATGAATTGCTGCGTAGCGTACGTGAGGGCACTGATGCCGGCGTATGAGTACCGTGCCCTAGACGCGGCAGGCGCAACACGTAAGGGCATGATTGAAGCTGACTCCAGCCGCCAAGCCCGGCAGTTGTTGCGAGAAAAAAAGCTTTTCCCCGTCGATGTTCGCCAGACCCGTGAGAAAAACTCGGGAAATCGTCGCAGCTTTGGCCGCGGTCGGGTGGGGGTTGCCGATCTGGCGCTCTTTGTTCGGCATCTTGCTACGTTGGTTCAGTCTGGTATCCCAGTTGAAGAAGCCTTGGGCGCAACGGCTAAGCACAGCCGAAAAAACTCCCTCAAACGCATTATTCTCGACCTTCGTTCTAGAGTATTAGAAGGGCATTCGTTGGCCGAAGGGCTCAACGATCACCCGCATGTGTTTAATTCGGTGTTCCGGGCCTTGGTTAGCTCAGGTGAAAAATCTGGCGATCTGGCATTAGTGTTAAATCAGCTTGCCGAGTACACCGAAGACAGTCAAAAACTACGTGGTGTGATTGTACAGGCCGCGTTGTATCCGGTTGTTTTGTGCCTGGTCGCTGTATGCGTTATTGCGGCTTTGATGATTTATGTGGTGCCGAAGGTAACGTCCCAGTTTGATCATTACGGTGAGGCATTACCGCTGCTGACCCGTATCCTTATTTCTGTTAGTGATGGCTTATCGGCCTATTGGATATATATTGTCGCAGTGATTGTGGCCGCTATTTTTGCCATAAAATGGTGGTTGCGAGATCCCCAGCGACGCTTGAAAGCAGACCGGCTGGTATTGAAAGTTCCGCTTTGGGGGAGCTTATTGTTAGAGCTGGATGCAGCAAGAATGCTACGCACGTTGGCAATCTTAATGTCGTCTGGCGTGCCTTTTTTAGAAACCTTAAAGGTGGCTTGCAGCACCTTGAGCAATAGTCATATAAAACAAAGTATGGATCGTGTTCGAGAGCAGGTCCGGGAAGGGAATAGTTTTAGCCGCTGTTTGCAGGACGAAGACCTGCTGCCGCCCATGGCGATTTATATGATTGCCAATGGCGAAGCGAGTGGTGAAATGGACGACATGACTCAACGCGCTGCGGCTAATTTGGAGCGTGAGTTACAGGCCCGTGTGCAAATGTTTGTCAGCTTATTTGAGCCTTTGTTGATTGTTGTACTCGGATTGGTAGTGTTATCGATAGTATTGGCAATCTTGTTGCCAATGCTGCAGTTAAATAATTTGACCCAGTTTTAGGAGATATAGCGTGACTAAGCTAAAGAATATGGCCAAGTTACAGAGCGGCTTCACCCTGCTCGAAATTATGGTGGTTATCGTTATTTTGGGTTTGTTGGTGGCCGTCGTAGCGCCCAATGTATTGCAAAATCAAGATCGTGCTATGGTCGAAAAAGCCCGGGCGGATATCTCCGTGCTAGAACAGTCTCTAGATATGTACAAGTTGGATAATCATGTTTATCCCACCACTGACCAGGGCTTGTCGTCACTGGTGAAGCGTCCTGAGCGTAGCCCAGAACCCAAAAATTACCGCAGTGATGGCTATATCAAACGTCTTCCCGACGATCCTTGGGGCAACCCCTATGTTTATATTCAGCCGGGTGAGCATGGTCGTTATGACCTGTATTCCACTGGCGCTGATGGAGAGGAAGGTGGCGAAGATTTGGCCAGCGACATCGTTAACTGGGAGGAGTAATCGCGGTTTTTCTCTGCTTGAGTTGCTGGTGGTTATTTTTATCATTGGCTTACTCAGCGGAGTGGCGGTACTGACTTTGCCGGGCAAAGATGGCGCGGCGCTACTCAATGAACAGCGTTATTCACTGTTGGCAGGCTTGCGTAGTGCCCGAGCAGAAGCCGTATTTAGTGGCCGTAGCTTGGGTTTGGTCTGGAAGGGCGCACAGGGTTCCTTTCATGTATTGACCCAAGAAGGGTGGCTACCCATTCAAGACGGGGTGTTGGCTAAACCGCTTAAGATGGATAGCGCAGTGCAGTCTGAAATTACCGTTGCTGGCGAGCCGCTGAAACAGCCGGAAGCGCAATCTGCAGACAGCGACGACGAAAAAAATACCACCCCGCAAATTCTGTTTTTAGGTGATGGTCAAGTGTCTCCTTTTGAGTGGCGACTGCTAACTGATGGGGCTGAATCTGTGATGATAGATCAATCCCTGCGTTTGGAGGATGATCAGTGATAGCGCAAGGTCATTCACATCAGCGGGCTCACCAGTTTGGCTTTACCTTGCTGGAAATACTGGTTGCCTTAATGATTTTTGCTACTGCAGCGGTGGCGCTAACCAATAGCGTTACTCAAAGTGCGAGCAGCACGTCTGCCTTGGAAGAGCGTCAATTTGCCGATTTGCTTGCCAATAATCTGCTTATTGATTTTTTACGAGAAGGCACCGGAAATAAAACCAGTGGTGCCGAAACCTTAGCGGGCTACGATTATCGTTGGGAGCGTGAAATTTCCGATACCCCGCATCCAGATATGCGCCGAGTGGATATTAAAATTCTTCTTCAAGATCAGAGCGATGTCCTGGCAAGCCGCTCGGCCTTTTTAAATCGATGAACCACTATCCTGCCACAAAACCGCTCGGCTTTACTTTGGTTGAGTTGTTGATCGCTATTGGCATTATGGCCTTACTGGGCGCAGCCGCCAGTGTGATGTTGAACTCCGCCCTGAATAATCAAGATGCGATTCAACAGCGACAACAGGCGTTGGAAGAGCTGGCGCTGGGCTTGCTGACAATACGTCGTGATCTGGAGCAGTTGGCACCGCGAATTCCAAGAGACGTTCAAGGAGACCCATTATCCGCTAGATTGCTGGGTGAACAAATTGGCGAAAGTAGCGAAGTTGAATTTGTTCACGATGGTCGCCGTATTTTGCCGGGGCAGCGTATTGTCAGCAGTTTGGAACGCGTGCGCTACCGGGTTGAAAACGGTGATTTACTGCGGTTTAGCGTCGCAGTTGCAGATCCGGCAAGTAATACGGACTGGCAGAAAAGAGTGCTGATTCGGGATATTAAACGATTCATTGTCAATTTTTATGACGGCGATCGTTGGTCGCCATTCTGGCCACCCAGCACCCAGATTTCCGCACCACAACCTGCAGGCGTACAGATCATTGTCGATACCGAAATTTGGCCCGATATCCGGATGAATGTTTTATTACCCGAGATCAACCAATGACCGTGCCGTCACAACAGCGCGGTGCGGCATTAATGATGGTGATCTTGATGGTTGCCATTATGACGGTGTTGGCAGTGACCCTGGTGGATTCGGTTCGCTATAACAGTCAGCGATTACTCAACCAGCGCATTATGGATCAGGCCTATTGGTATGCGCTGGGTGGTGAGCAAATTGCCAAGTTTGCGCTTCAAGATATTAGTAGTGAGTCGACAATCCATTTGGCCCAAAACTGGGCCAGAGAAGATATTGTATTCCCGATAGAAGGCGGATCGATTGCCGGTTTGATCAGAGACGAACAAGCTTGTTTTAATATTAATAATTTGTATCGAGCGGGTGCGACAGATGCCAGCCAGCCAGCGAACAGCAACTTTGCGCCGGCAGAAGTGTTTACTAATTTGTTGCTCAACTTGGGTATACCTCCCCAGCGAGGAGAATTTATCGCCGAGCGGGTGAATGATTGGATTGATGAAGATTTTGCGCCTGAGGGGATTTATGGTGCTGAAGATTTATATTACTCGGATAAAGATTTTCCTTATATGCCGCCAAATCAAATCATGGTGAATGTCACGGAGTTGAATTTAGTCGCCGAGTTTGAAGAGGGTGAATGGCAAAAATTGCAGCCATATTTATGTGCATTGCCAGAAGTCTCTACCCCCATCAATATCAATACCCTGCCGCCAGAAAAGGCAATGTTATTGGCGGCAGCACTGGGAAATGTGGTCTCGGTGGATCAAGTGAAACAATTACTGGAGGCACGACCTGAAGACGGTTGGCCAGATGTGGCCACTTTGTTTAGTGATTTGGCGCTGCCGCCAGAGCAGCAGCCTGCTACAGAATTAATACAAGGCTTAGCCGTAAAATCGAGTTATTTTAAAGGCTTGGCAGATGTGTTTTATCAGCAAAGGCAGCTGCGACTCTACAGTCGATTTGTGATAAAAGGTGGCAAAGCCGTCGCCTATGCCCGTGAATATGGAGAAGTTTTTTGAACAAGCTCTTATTGCTTGATATGCCAATACAGCCCGACCAGCCTGTGGCGTGGTTGCTGTGGGAAGAGGGTCAAGCGTTGGACAGTGGTGACTTGGCCGTCGATCAGCTGGCCACACTCTGTACAAGATATGGCACTGTGCCTTGCTATGCACTGATCAATGGTCAGGCTGTTAGTCATCATCAGGTGGTTTTGCCTAAGGGCGGCCGGGTGGGCTTGTCCGCACTGCCGTTTCAGTTAGAAGAACGCCTATGCACGGATTTAGATAGCGTGCATTTTGCCTATTCAACAATACGTGCCAATGAGCCAGCTGATGTTCTGGTTATTGGTCGGGAACTAATGACGCGTTGCTTTGAAACCCTAAAAGCTTCTGGATTAGCCGTTAAAGCCATGCTGCCAGATTATGCTTTTTTACCTGAAAACGTTGCGGTGCTGGATCAACGTTGCACCAGTATCCGTTTGGCAAGTGTGGCTGTGGGAATGGATACCGCTAATTTTCCCGTATGGTGGCAGATCGCTGCCGGAGAAGAACAGAGTCCAGAACTGAGTGTTTATGCGGAAGAAAATTGGTCCGGCGATCTGGCTTTACCGCAAATGCCCCAGCAATATTTTAAAAACCGACTGGCGGTATTTGGACAATGTTTTTCACCCTGGCCTGTCAATTTACTTTCGGGTGAATTTGCGATTAAAGACGAGCGTCAATCTTCTTTACGTGGATTGCGGTGGCCGATTATTTTGTTGTTGTTAGCCGTGACCTTGCACTGGGCGGGTTTGGGCTTAAATGTGTATACCAGCAATGCCGAAATTGACCGACTGGATGCGGCAATGGACGATTTATATCGACAAAGTTTTCCCGGCGCGAGGGTCGTGAATGCAAGAGCTCAAATGCGCAGCCAGCTCAGTGCATTACAGGGCGCAGAGGTTCAGCAGTCCATGTTGCTGCCTTGGTTGGAGGTCGTGGCCGAGGTAAGTCGGGGACAACAAGCTATTCAGTTAAAACAGTTTAGTTACGAAGACGATCCCGCAGTAATGAAGCTCCAAGTGAAAGCAGAAAGCTTTGAGAGCTTAGATAAATGGCTGGCGGCCATTGCAGCCAAAGGACTGTCTGTGGACCGCGGTGCCTTTAATCAAGAGTCCGGTGGCATTGTCGGGCAGCTTAGCCTGCGGGGAGAAGAGCAATGAAGCAGCTGGATAAATTGCTAGCGGGCCGAACTGAAAGCGAACGTCTGACACTGCTGGTGGGCGCCCTTGTGGCGATCCCTCTTTTTGTCTGGTTGCTGGTATGGCAGCCGTTATTGAGCGCGAGTGCCAGCGCCGAAACAAAGCTTGCTCAAAAACAAAAGTCCCACCAATGGATGCTGGGGGCGGCTGCCCAAATCAAAGCGCTTGCTCCTCGGGGGACGCAAAGAGCATTGGGTTCACCGTCACAGCTGATCACCAGTGCAGGACGGGAGCAGGGGATTAGCATCAATCGTATTGAGCCCCAATCGGGTGGGCGTTTTAATGTTTGGATTGCTCGGGCAGATTACAATGCCGCCGTGCGTTTTGTGGATGTGTTAATAAGCAGTGGCCTTGTGGTTGAAAATGCCACTATGGCGGGTGTAGACGTGCCGGGTATTGTGTCGGTGCGATTAACTGTGGGAGCCAGTGAGTGAAGCGTGTGTTGTGGCCACTGGGGCTTCTTGTTGTATTTGTTATTTTTTTGCTGGTCAAGGCACCGGTTTGGCTGGTGTCTGATCAAGTGGTAAAAAACGTACCGGGTTTAGAGCTTGGTGGCGTTGACGGCAGTCTTTGGCATGGTCATGTGCAGTCATTAAATTATCAGGGTATCACTGCCCAGTCGCTGAACTGGGATTTACAGGTGTTGGGCTTTTTGGGTGGCTGGCCCTTAACGGTCTCTGTTGAACAACCATTAACACTACAGGCTGAGTTGGGATTGGCCGAAAATCAGCAGCTGAAAGTCAGGCGTCTTAAGGCGAATGGTGATATCGCCCCCTTGTTGATTGCCGCGGGTCTGCCCACCATGGGGTTTGAGGGACAGTATTCAGCTACGATCGATTCTGCTGTTTTGGGACCCAATGGATGCCAAACCGTCGTGGGTGAATTTACGGTTTCGGGTTTAAGAGGTGACGTTGATGGCATTGATATGTTGGGCAGCATTCCCGCTGTGCTTGCGTGTCGCGGTAATGCGTTGCAAATCAGTATAGATGGAAATAACCCGGCAAAAGTACGGGGCCAATTACGTATCCCTTTTAATGGTCGTGTCAGTGGTAGAGTGACATTAACTCCGCCGCCAAGCTCGGCGCTACACACTAGTTTGCAACAATTTCTTGGGCGCCCCAAAAACGGCAAAGATTTTATTCTTAGCTTGTAACTCCTTTCTGGTTTCAGGGGGCAGAACACTTGTGTCTGCCTCCATCAAACTTTAGTCTTTCAATATCAGCCACAGGCAAGGAAGATGTTATGGGACAGTTTTTGCTGGCAATTGACCAAGGAACCACTAGTTCAAGGGCCATTGTCTTCAATCGCGAAGGCGAAATTTGCGGTGTGGGTCAAGAAGAGTTTCGCCAATATTATCCCCAAGATGGCTGGGTAGAGCACGACCCGGAAGAAATTTGGCAAACCACTCTCAATAGCTGTAAAACGGCGTTAAAAGATGCTGGCATCGACGCTGAGCAGGTGGCGGGCATTGGTATTACCAATCAACGTGAAACAACCCTGCTCTGGGACCGCGAAACAGGAGAGGCGGTTTACCCTGCGATTGTTTGGCAAGATCGCCGTACCGCCAAATATTGTGCCGAACTTAAGTCACAGGGCGTCGAGAGCATGGTGACTCGGCGAACGGGTTTATTACTCGATCCTTATTTTACCGGTAGTAAACTCGCTTGGTTGCTGGACAATGTCCCCGGTGCCAGAGATAGGGCAGAGGCGGGTGAGCTGGCCTTTGGTACAGTAGATACGTTTTTATTGTGGCGCCTAACCGGTGGTAAATCCCACGCTACAGATGCCACCAATGCTTCCCGCACCTTGCTATTTAATATCCATGAGCAGCAGTGGGATAGCGAACTGCTAGAGCTAATGAAAATTCCAGAGGCAATACTGCCGGAAGTCAAAAACACCTGCGATGATTTTGGCTATAGCGAAGCATCGCTATTAGGCAAGGCCTTACCAGTAGCTGCGATGATTGGTGACCAGCAAGCGGCTACTGTCGGCCAAGCATGTTTTACACCGGGCATGGCTAAAAGCACCTACGGGACGGGCTGCTTTTTAGTGCTGAATACCGGCAGTAAGGCGATGAGTTCAAGCAACCGTTTGCTGACTACGGTGGCATATCGAATTAATGATGAAGTTTGTTATGCCTTGGAAGGCAGTATTTTTATGGCAGGGGCTGCAGTGCAGTGGTTGCGTGATGGCTTGAAACTCATTGCGGCGGCGTCAGAAACCCAAAAACTAGCCGAAAGTGTAAAAAGCTCCGGTGGCGTGTATATGGTGCCCGCATTTACTGGCTTAGGCGCGCCTTATTGGGACCCCGAAGCCCGGGGCGCCATTTTAGGTTTAACGCGAGACACCAATAGTGCTCATATTGCCAGAGCGACATTGGAATCGGTGTGCTATCAAACCCGAGATTTGATTGAGGCCATGCGGGGCGATGGCGCCAATCTGAAGGATATTCGGGTTGACGGTGGCATGGTAGCCAATGACTGGCTTGTGCAGCGACTGGCCGACATGCTGGGCTGTCATTGCGAGCGACCTGTGATTACCGAAACCACGGCATTGGGCGCGGCTTATATGGCCGGTCTTCAATTAGGTATTTACCAAAGCCTAGAAGAGATTGCTGAAATGTGGCGAAGTGAAAAACGCTTTGCCTCAAAAATGGCTGAGAGCGATAGAGAGCGTCGCTACCACGGCTGGAAAAAAGCCGTGGAGCGAGTCAGATCTTAGTTTCGTGGCCTCGATTTATCAGCTGGGTCATCTACATAATTATAGATTCTGGGTTTATACGTTCTAAGTTTATAAGCCCGGATTTATAGGATGATTCTTTGAGTAAGTGGCTTAGAGTAGGTGCGTTAGCGACATTTCTAAGTTGAGGGCATCCAGTGGCATTGGCCGAGATAAGTAATAACCCTGGGCGTACTCAGCGCCCATTTCTTTAATTATTTCCATCGCTTCTGCGGTTTCTATCCCTTCAACAATCACTTGTTTATTGAGGCTGTGACTCATGTCAATCATTGAGCGGACCAATGCTTGATCATTGGGGCGTTCATGGATGAAACGAACAAAAGATTGATCGATTTTAATAAAATCTACCGGCAATTCTCGAATATATTCAAAAGAGGTAAAGCCGACGCCAAAATCATCCAATGCGATTTTGGCGCCGATGCTTTTAAAGTTTCGCAGCAAAATATTTGCTTCATCGATATTCTCTAGAGCATCGGTTTCTACTACTTCAAAGATTAATTTTTTGGGATTGGCTTCAGTGCTATCTATTAAGCTTTTCAATTGTTGTTCAAAATCGGGCAGCTCCATTGTGTGGGCCGTTAAATTAATACTGAGGCCAATATCTACGCCTTGATCTTGCCAGCGTTTTTGTTGTTGCATGGCCATCTCTATCACAGCAAAATCAATTTGGCTCATTAAGCCTAATTCTGCGGCCACGCCGAGGAACTTGAAGGGTGGAATAAATTGGCCTTGTTCATCTAATAGGCGAACAAGGCATTCGCAGTGACTGACTTTTTTGTTGCGAATATTGACTATAGGCTGATAAAACAACAACAGTCGGTTTTCTTCTAATGCACGTTGTAACAGGTCTTTCATGTGGTATTTCTCTTGCCGAGAAATACGATCAATATGCTCTTCTGTAGCCAGAAATACTTGGCCTTTTGATTTTTTCTTTACTTGAGCCATTAGTGCAGTGGTGTCGGAGATAAGTTGGTCGACACCAATGTTTCGGTCTTGAGAAATATGGTTGACTACAATCGATAGCTGTATTGTTTCGGTGCCTGATTCTGTTTCTATATTATATCGGGTTAAGGCATTAAAGGATTCTTTATCATCTGCTGTGTTGATAGTAGCGCTGTTATCAAGTAAAGCCATAAACTCGCCTGAACCACTGCGAGCAAGGAGGCAGCCGTCCGGTAAAGCAAGGCTAATGTTGCGAGCTAATTCCAGAAGCAGTTTGTCTCCTGTTGAGAAGTCAAAGCGATCATTAAATTTGGCGAAGTTGTCTATATCAATCAGAATAAGATCGAACTGGGCCTCTTTGGAGGCCTCCGCGATATGGTTTTTTACTTCTTCAATAAAACTCAAACGATTTAATAAACCAGTAACCCGGTCGTGCCTACCTAACCATTGAAGGCTGCGCATGGCTTCGTGTTGCTCGGTAATATCCATTCCCATGGATAATATTCGGGTTTGGCCTTTTATGCGAATGGATCGGTGAACCCAAAGTACCTCAATTCTTAAACCATCTTTATTAAAAAGCGGCATCTCGCCCTGAATGGATTTACCATTATAATGCAGTAAAACGGCTAAGGTTTCGGATAAGCTTCGCTGTTGAAAGTCGCTGCGAATCCACTCATTAATATTTCGATGTTCGCCTGCTTTAGCAGGCGGTCCAATTAGCTCTCTTCCTAATGCGTTAATGCTATGAATATTGCCGAAGCTGTCGTGAATTAAAATGATGAGTGGCGAAGAATCTAGCAACATATCGTTAAATTGTGTTGCCTCGGTGAGCTCAGTGATTTTTTGTTGGAGTGTTTCTTGGTGATTCACACTCTGTTGATTGAGTTGTTCTAAGTCGTTAATCACGTTCCCAAGACTTTCTTTAAGTACGTCTGTTTCATCGCGATGCAGTTTATTGCGTTTTAGATGGGATAACTGTGATTTTGCCGATGTAAAATCACCTTGAGGTAATAACTTAAGGAGATTGGCGAGTTCTAGTATTTTTTTAAGTGGTGGTCGTAGGATGAGTGTGATGGCAGCCATGCTGAACAGTAGTGTTAAGCATAGCGTTAGCATGGTGTCACGAATTTCACCATTAATAAGTTTCTGGGTGCCATTCTCTTGAGTATAAACGAGTACTTCCAATGAAGGGGTAAGAGGGCTGTCAATATAAAAGCGTTTGGCACTGTAGTAGTTGTCGTGAAGTTTGCCAAAAAACGCATTATTCTTTGTGCCTTGGTTAGTGATTTTTTCTAAAAGAGGCAAGATCCGATTACGATTTTCGGCGGCATTACTGGTTAAAAGTAAGGACTCTATCGTGGGGCTATTACGATTTTCTTTGGTGAGTATTGCGATATCGATATGCGTGAGGTCATAAAAATCTTGAATTAATAAGTTTGAATTACGGTTGATATTAACAATCAGCTCGCTGCCATTATTGGCAATTATAGGGACAAATACTTTTTGTAAGCATTGTTGTCTGCAGTCAATAAAGCCCGTAGGGTGCTGGGTTTTGGCAACCTGTTGTAAGGCCTGTGTTATCGATTCAGGCAAGCTGGAGCTAATGAGGCTGCCGTTTGCATCATGGTTTAGTAGATTTTTGCCATCGGCTGAAAAAAAGCGAACTGATTCTATGCCTGCCAAGAGTGAGGGTTGAGCAAAACGCGCCAGGGATTTGGCTTGAAGGTTCTGAATATTGTAGCTGTCAGCAATCCGGAAAATTTCAGAATAAGAATCCTGTAATAATGCAGAAAAAGTGGTTTTAGAACGTTCTATGTTTTCAAGAACGGCTTCCCTGTGATTTTGCATATTGCGTTGAAAACTAAGATATTCCAAACCACATAAAACGATCACAAGAACAATAAAAATTGCAGTGCTTAATTTGCGCTGAAGGCTGATTATTTTGGTGTTGGCAGGGGGCATTATGATGTTGGTTTCCTACGCTAAAATCGATATGCGATCATGGCTGCGACCAGCGTTGTGTATTTTTCCTGCTCACGGTTTTTGTTATCTATTGCGGGTATTCCGCCGGTACCTTCAATAGAGTACACATCAAGCGCGAGCACCCAGGCTGGTTTCGGAGACCACTGCAAGCCCAATACCCAGTGCTTGTTATTGCTGATATTGCCCTTGTTGTTGTCTTCATAATTGCCGTGTTCATAGCGAAGGGTGGTCACGAATTCAGAGTTGAATCGATACCGGGATTGTAAATAAAATGTGGTAGATTCAGCATTTTGAACTTGTGTGTTGCCTAAGTAGCTGTCTAGATTCACCAAACCATATTCTGCACTGAAAGACCACTTGAGGTAGTTTTTTTCTGCTGACAAAACGACCCCTCTTGCTTCAAGACTGCTGCTTAAGCCTTCTGGCGTTGTGGTATCGGCTCTAAGGGCAATATCTAGAGCAGAAATAGCGTAACGTGTTTTGCCTCCATCACGAATATGCATCACTTGAGCATAAAATGGACTTTTGATTGTGGCTTCTTTAAGCATGCCCGAGCCACCCGATAGGGTGTTCAGAGACTCTTGGGACAACTCTTTATCTAGCCCTATTGAAGCGCTGAAATAAGTGGAGTGCTGAGGCTCATCCCAATAACCGTAAATTTGTATGCCGTCGCTTGAAAACAGAAACTCTCTTAAACCGTTACCTTCAAAGTAAATTGCTTGTGGCATCAGTATGCTGGGACGGGTGAAAATGACATCTCGGGTATCGTTGTAGAAGCCGTAGCTGTTGCGGACTCTGCCGATTCTGGCGCCAAAGCCAGATTGATCATCTTCGGTTAATTTATAGTCGCCAAACAAATAGTCTATCGTGACGTCTCCGTTATCGGTATTTCCGGCGTCACGAGTTAAAATTTGGCCAGCAAAATGAAGTCGATTGTTGAATTGCCAGTTGCCATTAATGCCGGCCTCCATTAATTCAAAAGAACCATCTCTACTGTTACCGTAGAAGTTATTACCTTGGCTTTTTAAAAATGCTTGGGAGATAAAGCCGTTAATTTTAATGTCATTTGTGTTGGCATACGCTGCTTCCGTGTTAAGAAGCCCAAATGTACCCGCGCATAGGATGGGCAAGAAGCTCAGTACTCTTCTCATGGCTCGGTCCTTTTCTCGGGGTGAGCTGCTTGTGCAGAAAGGTTTAAAATATGAATGCTGTTGCTATGAGGATTCATTGAACGGATATAACCGATAGCGCCAGGAGTGTGAGCAACAATGTGCTTTAAGTCTTCTTCGCTTTTGGCAAGGATGGGAGCTGTTCCGGTGCCGCTGAAGGTTATCCTGTCCCAGTGATCTCTAAGAACATAGGGATACATTTTTAAAACACGTCTGCAAAACTGTTTATGTAGAGTATGGTCGTCAGGCAAGACCACAACAGTGATCGTTTGGCCGTTTTCCCAGCTGCGTTTTCGTTTGGAAAAAATAGAACGGAGGGTGAGCAAGGATAGATCTTCTACTACATTATGATTTACTACTATTGAGACATCCTCGTGGAAGGTGTCGTCAGCGTACAACAGCTGTGGCATAAGGATCCCGCAGATAATGAATGAGACTGCGGAAAGTACCAGCTTGTAAATGTCGAAACCGGATTGTGGTCGGTTATCTATCAAATCAGTGCCCTGATTGCTCTGTTCAAGCTACTTAATCGACTAAGGATACGCCTACTCAGAAAATGAGTCACTGCGGGTAAATACTGAGGCAAGCGTTGTTAATGTCTGCCTGACGTTGGCCTTGGTAAATTTTACTTTGTGTGAAATTGGGAGATTTTTAGAGAGTGGTTTCATCATGTCTCTACTGTTGTCATGATAGCTTTCTAGATAGTTTTATCAATAAAAATCGTTAAAACAAAGGCATATAGCTGACTTTAAAAATTTTTATTAAATTATAGGTTTGTCTTTGCAGCGTTTGTTACATTGATGTCCGCGGTGTGTAATAGTTTGATTTTGTAGTAGCTATACATGGCCTCTGAGAAAATTGTGAACGTCCAACTAAATATTGGTGATAATAAAGAATGCCTGACATTCAGCTAAACGCATCGTGGTTGTCTAAAATTGGTAGTGAGTTTGAAAAAACTTACATGCAAGATTTGCGATTGTTCTTAAAGGATAAAAAGCGCCATGGCATAGAAATTTATCCTTCTAATGACAACTGGTTTGCCGCTTTAAATGCCACTGCATTTGACGATGTTAAAGTCGTTATCTTGGGGCAGGATCCTTACCATGGTGCGGGTCAAGCTCATGGCTTATGCTTTTCAGTGTTACCTGGCAGCCCCGTGCCGCCTTCATTGCGGAATATTTATAAGGAGCTGCATGCTGACCTCGGTATTGATATTCCCTCTCATGGTTATTTACAACGCTGGGCAGACCAGGGTGTGCTGCTGTTAAACAGCGTCCTAACGGTTGAAGACGGTCAAGCTGGTGCTCATCAGGGCCGAGGCTGGGAACAATTCACGGGCGAAATCATCTCGGCTTTGGACCGCGACCGCAGTGGTTTGGTTTTTATGCTTTGGGGCAGCCATGCTCAGAAAAAAGGTGCAAAAATTAATCGAGATAAGCACTTGGTGTTAAAAGCGCCTCACCCGTCACCGTTATCGGCATATAGAGGTTTTTTAGGGTGCCGACATTTTTCTCAAGCTAATGCTTATTTAGGGCAACGGGCGGTTGATTGGACGCTCCCGGTCGAGCCTTAGGCTCACGTTCAAGACGCTCCTGCGTCATTCGGGGACGGGGTAGGGGAGCGGTTTGATAGTCAGAGATATATTTGATTCTGGAGATAGGCAGACTTCTCCAGCCTGGGCGGCCTCGTTATTTAAAACGGCCAATATCTGAAGCGATGTTTGATTGTGTACTGCGCTGACGATATTGCCGATTGCCTTGTCTTCGCCCGGTTTGTACACCGGGGCGCCGAGTGTTGCACTTTGTTCGGTCTCTTGGCCGCTTAAGTCAGAAATTGATGCATGGTACATACGTTTTTTTAGCTTGCCGCGGTATTCCATTCTCGCTACGACTTCTTGCCCGGTGTAGCATCCTTTTTTGAAGCTGACACCCCCGGTGAGTTGCATATTTAACATTTGTGGCAGGAAGAGATCGGCGGTGGCTGCGCAGACTTCACCAATGCCCGCATCAATATTGAGTTGTTCCCAGGCTTTCGTGTCGCGTAAATCTGCAGCTTCAGACAAGTCTGACCAAAGCGTTTCAATATGGGCTGCTGGAATCCAGCATTCAAAGCGCTGGCCCTGCTCATCCAGTTGTAAGGCCATGCCATTGTCGCTGCTAATTGCCTCCAAGGGTTGTTCAGGAGATGTGCCAAAGAGATTTGCGATAAGCGCCGCTGCATTGGGACCGACAACACCGATCGCCGCCCATTGTTCACTGGCGTTGTGCATTTTCGCTTTTGAAAAAACAATGTATTTCGCCAGCGCGGTGCAGAAGTTATCGCAAAGGTCCTCGCTCATCCGCAGTAATACATCATTTTCGTTTAGCATTCCGCCCAAAAAGTTACTCTGAACCCGGCCTTTGATATTGCAATAACTGCCCCGGCTAGCTTTGCTTGGGGTGATGTTTTTCCAATCGCAACTGGTTTGTCCTTGTAGAAACTTGCCGCTATCGGGTCCTGCTATAGAGACAAAACCATAGTGGCAAAGGGGGGCGAACCACGTTTGCTTGCCTTCGTTAGTTTGGGCTTGCTGGTTGAGGTGCCAGTATCCCTGGGCGTCCCATGTTCCGGTGGGGTGGAGTGCGTCAAGAAATTGCCAGACTGCTCGCATGGATAAGTTTCTGCCTGTAGTTTTGAGAGTGGGTTAGACCTGCTAATACAAAAAACCAAGCTGAGATAAGGCGGTCACCTCAGTGACGGAAATTTGGCTTGTGTTTGCAGGTGCTAATGCTTCGTTTGGCGGTCTGCGGCTATAATAGCGCTTTTAATCGGGAAGCCGCAGTCTTAACTGGGGCCAAGTAGTGGAAAATAATGCTTTCAGAAAGTGAGTTCAAGCGAATTCGATGGGCTTGTCGGCGGGGAATGCTGGAGTTGGACCTGATGATGGTGCCTTATGTTGAAGACCGGTTTGCCACATTGTCGGAGGAGGATCAACATCGTTTTGTTCGATTGTTGGAATGTGAAGATACTGAGCTCTTCAAGTGGTTTTTAGGTAAGGATAGCCCAGAAGACCCAGAACATGCTTTGATCGTCAATGACATCATCAGCTACGCCAAGTCCAAATAGCTTCGTTTTAGCAGAATCTACCCTGCGAAGAAGGTATTTGTGCTTAGTACATACTCTGACGGCATTGTTTTGCGCGTATTTATTCCCTTGGCCTATTGTGATTTTACCACTTGTGGTTATTGCTGTGAGCCTTTTGGCTTACCGGCAAGGTTTTTTTAAGCCAGCCGCTACCCAATCCAGGCAGCTAAGTTCATTAGCTTATCGCGGTGATCATTGGCTGCTTGGTATGGGAGCTGACGCGGTGGCAGGATCCCTTTGCTGGTGTCAGCTGGGGCCTGGTGTGCTGGTTGCGAAATTCGACCTTGGTGGTCAAGGTCGCCGTCAATTTACGATATTCTCAGATCAGCTCAGTCGCGCTGGATGGCGCAAGCTTAGGGCGCTGCTAATTCATGCGCGCCCCGTAGATAATCCATTGTAGCCTGTATAAACCTACGTTTTTGCGGTGTGTTCAGGGGTGAGAATCGTGTCGTGAGCAGTGGGTAGCTGGTTTGGATAATCGAGGGTGTAGTGCAAACCTCGGCTTTCTTTTCTGTCCATGGCTGAGCGAATAATCAGTTCTGAAACCATGGCGAGATTCCTCAGCTCTAGTAGATCGTTGCTGACCTTGTAGTTTGAGTAGTATTCCGCAATTTCTTGCTGTAATAGCCCGACTCGATTCAGTGCGCGTTGCAGTCGTTTATTCGTGCGCACAATTCCCACGTAGTCCCACATAAAGCGTCTTAATTCATCCCAGTTGTGAGAAATCACCACATCCTCGTCGGAGTCGGTTACCTGGGATTCGTCCCAGTGTGGCGCTTGTGGCGGCGGGTTAAAATTGGGGAGAATTTGTAGGATGTCCGCAGCAGCGGCGCTGCCGTATACCACGCATTCCAGCAATGAGTTGCTGGCTAGGCGGTTAGCGCCATGCAGCCCTGTAAATGCGGTCTCACCAATGGCATACAGACTTTGGATGTCTGTGTGGCCATGTTTGTCGGTCATCACTCCGCCACAGGTGTAATGGGCGGCGGGTACGACGGGAATAGGCTCCCGGCTAATATCAATGCTTAGCTCCAAACAACGGGCTTTGATTGTGGGAAAGTGCTCGAGTAAAAACTCGGGTGATTTATGACTAATGTCTAAATATACGCAGTCAACGCCCAGGCGCTTCATTTCGTGGTCAATGGCTCTGGCGACCACGTCCCGGGGCGCAAGTTCGCCACGTTCATCGTAGCGAGGCATAAATCGCTCGCCATCTGGGTTAAGTAATATCCCGCCTTCGCCGCGAATAGCTTCAGTAATTAAGAAAGATTTGGCTTTAGGGTGGTAAAGGCAGGTGGGGTGGAACTGGTTAAACTCCATATTGGCCACTCGGCAGCCCGCCCGCCAGGCCATGGCAATACCGTCACCGGACGCGCCATCGGGGTTGCTGGTATACAAATAGGCTTTGTTCGCGCCACCGGTTGCCAGCACTGTAATTTTTGCGTGGAACAATTTTACGTGGCCGCTGTCTCTGTCCAGCACGTAGGCGCCGTGACACCGCTTGTCTTTGGATTTATCGCCGGATTTGTCGCCAGTATGTTTGCGCTTTGAAATAAGGTCGACTGCGACGTGTCGAGTAAAGAGCTGTATATTAGGGTGCTGTTGGGCGTTGAGGGATAGGGTTTCTGATAGTGCCCGCCCGGTGGCGTCTGCAGCGTGAATGATTCGGCGATGGCTGTGTCCTCCCTCCCGAGTGAGGTGGAATTCTGCCCGGTCTGTTTCGTAGCGACTAAAACGAACGCCCTGAGCAAGTAGCCACTGAATAGAGGCTGTACTGTTTTCGACGGTAAAGCGAACAGTGTCCTCGTGGCAGAGTTGGCCCCCGGCATCTAAGGTGTCTTGAACGTGGGCGTCGACAGAATCCTTGTCGTCGAGTACCGCAGCGATACCGCCCTGAGCCCAGTAAGTGGATCCCTGGTTAAGCTGACCTTTGCTGACAATGGCGACCCTGGTGCCATGCTCGGCTAACTGTAATGCTAATGTCAGGCCGGCAGCACCGCTGCCAATGACGAGAACATCGTGTGAAAAATACTCGCTCATGCTGAAAAGTTGCTCCTGTCAGAAGGCGGTTTTAATATGCAGCTCGGAATTGAAACTGGCGCAAAGTATACTGAGCGCACGCCGCCATACCAACATGCGCTGCTGAGAGAATATTAGATTCACAAAAAGTGGAAATTAAGAGGCATTATGGCAGAACTTCTAAATGCACTGGCGGTCTACTGCACCAGTATGGCCAGTAGGTTGAAAGTGAGGCCCTATGAGTGAGGCTAAGCACACTGACCAGCAGCTGGTTGAACGGGTTAAAAAAGGGGACAAACGAGCCTTTGACTTGTTGGTCCTTAAATATCAGCACAAGATTTTTGGGTTGATATCGCGGTATATAAAAGATAACGATGAAATTCAGGACGTTGCTCAAGAGGCCTTTGTAAAGGCGTATCGTGCTCTTCCCAAGTTTCGTGGTGATAGTGCCTTTTATACTTGGTTATACCGTATAGCAATTAACACAGCGAAAAATTACCTTGTGGCCAGAAATCGTCGGCCCCCCGGTGTTGATGTCGATGTTGCTGATGCGGAGTACTTTGAAGGTCCCTCTGCATTAAAAGACATTGAAACGCCGGAGAATCAGCTCTACGGAGAGGAGCTGAAGAAGGTGGTTCAGGATGCAATTAAGGCTTTGCCAGAAGATTTGCGTGCAGCCTTAACTTTAAGGGAATTTGATGGTCTGAGTTATGAAGACATCGCCGCGGTTATGGATTGCCCGGTGGGAACAGTGCGGTCGCGCATTTTTCGGGCTCGTGAATCGGTGGATAGCCGAGTCAAAGCCCAGGTGAGTGGTGAAGAGGTGGGAGTATGAACGATACCCTTAAAGAATCATTATCAGCGCTGCTGGATGGCGAAGCTAATGATCTTGAGTTACGACGAGTGCTGGGTTCGGAAGACAAAGAGCTACGGGAGCACTGGGCAGAGCTAAATCGTGCCCAGCAGTTGCGCCAGGACGGTGTGTTGCCGTTTGCGAATTTGGACATCTCCCAGCGGGTGATGGCAGAAATTGCAGACGAGACCTTGGTGACTAAAAACACCAATGGCTGGCGGCAGGCTCTTTCTGGTGTTGCGGTTGCTGCGAGTGTGGCTGCAGTCGTGGTGTTTGGGGCAATGGGCACGGATATGTTGGGCGGAAGCTCGGATACGGTGGTTGCGTCAGCTAGTCCAAATACCGGTCGGGTTTATCCGGCTCAAGCAGCGCAAAGCAATGTTGGTGGCGTGCCAGTCAGCGCCCAGGTGCAAACAGCTCCAGCGCCGCAACCGGCATTGGATGATGAAGCCCAGAAACGCTTTGAAATGTACCTGCGTCGGCATACCGACAATGCGGCCCAAAATAGCGGCCAAGGCGTAATGACATATAGCCGTGTGGTAGCGCCGGAGTCAAAGTAAGGTGCTAAGGCAGACAACAGCTTCGTTTTTATTGTTGTTTGCCAGTTGCGATGGGCTGGCGCAAGACTCGGTGCCTGAGTGGTTGGCAAAAATGGACGCCAGCCAGCGCAGTCTGAACTACGAAGGCGTATTGAGCTATCAATACGCCGGTTCTGCCCATAGCTTAGCTGATAGGGTCTATGGCCTTAGGGTCAGGCACTATATTAAAGACGGCCTTGAGTACGATCATATAGAGACGCTCGACGGCCCGGAGCAAGAAATTGTTCGCGAGGGCCACGATGTTAATTGTGTCCACGCTGGCCCAAAGCTCATTCAACGCTCAATGCAATCCTCCCAAAGTGGTTATAAACGCTATTATGACGTAGATGTCGGTGGCGCTGGCCGAGTTGCGGATCGTGATACTGTCCGTTTGGAAATCAGGCCTAAAGACGTTTATCGCCTTGGTTATTTGCTCAGCCTTGATAAAGAAACTGGTTTACTGCTGCAATCTGAGATTATCGACCAGCAGGGGCGAGTTCTTGAGCGATTTCAATATTTGATGGTGAACCTGGAGCCATCGTCGTCTGATGAGTTAACCGCACAGCGCTTAATGCCCTCTCAAGCTCGCTCTCAGCTCGCTTCCCAAGAAAATGCGCCGCATCTTGAAACACCGGATGGCCGTGACGCTGAGCCACCACCTTGGCAGCCCAGTTGGTTGCCAGCAGGTTTCACCTTGGCCCAGAGTGACGGTCAGTTTCCAGAAGGCTTAAGTTATACTGACGGAATGGCGGTGTTCTCGATATTTGTCGATTCCTTAATGGCGGCAAATAATGACACCCTATTGGCTACTGAGGGCGTACAACGCAGAGGGGCTTCGGTAAGTTATACTACGACGCTTCCGGATCACCAGGCTTTGGTGACAGTGGTGGGAGAAATTCCGCTGTTAACCGCAAGACAGGTGGCGACGTCCTTGGTATGGGTCAACTAAATGAGTATTGAAAGTGGCAGAGTTGTTGGGGTAGAGACGTCACGGCTTTGGCTGGAGACAATAAGCCGTTCGACCTGCGGGAGTTGTAGCGCTCAAAAAGGGTGTGGCCAAGGGGTGATGAATCGCTATATGTCTGGTCGCCGAAATCATTTGCAAGTCAATATGGGGAAATTCTCCGCCGCGGATTTTCAGTTGAATGACGAAGTGGACGTTAGTGTGTCTAATAAAGCCCTGTTAAGCGCGGCGTTTGTCGTCTATTTGCTACCGCTGTGTAGTTTAATTGCCGGTATTCTTATTGTGGGGCAGTTTTCTAACCAAGATTTATACAGCGTCATCGGTGCCGTTTTGGGCTTTTCTGCAGGCCTGCTGCTGGTGCGTATATACAGCATGATGGTTGCCAATCGGCCCGACTACCAGCCTGTGGTAGTCGCTATCCGCCCTAGTGGAGCTTCCCCTGTGGGCATAATCCCTTCAATATCGGGCACTTCTGTATCGGGCTAAGCCCGCTGCTCATAGCTTAGCTGCCCGGCTTTGCGATACAATCGCGCCTTTAAAATTTACCACACCTATTTTTGAGGTTTTAAGCCAGCGTGCACAGTCTTGAGCTGATCCGAAATTTTTCAATTATTGCCCATATCGATCATGGAAAATCCACCTTGGCAGACCGTTTTATTCAGGTTTGCGGCGGTTTGACGGAAAGAGAGATGGCTGAGCAGGTTCTCGATTCGATGGATATCGAACGGGAGCGCGGCATTACGATTAAAGCTCAGAGTGTCACCCTGAACTACACCGCTAATGATGGTAAAACCTATCAGCTCAACTTTATCGACACCCCAGGGCATGTGGATTTCTCCTATGAAGTATCCCGCTCTTTGGCGGCTTGCGAAGGGGCGTTGTTGGTTGTCGATGCAGCCCAGGGCGTCGAGGCGCAATCTGTTGCCAACTGCTACACCGCAATTGAACAGGGTTTAGAAGTGTTGCCAGTCCTCAACAAAATGGACCTTCCCCAAGCTGACCCTGATCGTGTGAAGCAAGAAATTGAAGAAATCATTGGTGTTGATGCCACTGAGGCGGTGCCCGTCAGCGCCAAGTCGGGCATGGGCGTGCCCGAAGTGCTGGAGTATTTGGTTAAATTGGTGCCGCCGCCGGAAGGTGATGCAGAGGCACCATTGCAAGCCTTGATCATTGACTCCTGGTTTGATAATTACCAAGGCGTTGTATCACTGGTTCGGGTGAAAAATGGCGTTCTGCGCAAGGGCGACAAGATCATTACCAAGTCTATTGGTAAAGGTCAAATTGTCGATCATGTGGGCGTATTCACCCCCAAACAAACCAATACGAATATCTTGCGTGCGGGTGAAGTGGGTTTTGTTATCGCCGGGATTAAAGATATTTTAGGTGCGCCGGTGGGGGACACGTTTACCCACGCATCTACGCCAGATACTGCCGCGTTGCCGGGTTTTCAGAAAGTGAAACCCCAGGTTTATGCTGGGTTGTTTACGGTCTCAACAGACGACTATGAAGATTTTCGTGAAGCATTGGGCAAGTTAACTTTGAATGATGCCTCACTTTTTTATGAACCAGAAACCTCAGATGCGCTAGGTTTCGGGTTTCGCTGTGGTTTCCTTGGCACCTTGCACATGGAAATTATCCAAGAACGTCTAGAGCGAGAATATAATCTAGACTTGATCACCACCGCACCCACGGTAATTTACGAGGTGTTAAAGAAAAATGGCGAAGTTGTGCAGGTGGACAACCCCTCGTCTATGCCTGATCCCGGTGAGCTGGAAGAAACCCGCGAGCCCATTGCCATCGTCAATATACTGGTTCCCCAAGAACATTTGGGCAATGTGTTAAGCTTATGCGCTGACAAACGTGGCGTTCAAAAGGATATGCAGTTTCTGGGGCAGCAAGTCTCGGTGAACTGGGAAATTCCAATGAGCGAAGTTGTACTGGACTTTTTTGATCGATTGAAGTCGGTCAGCCGGGGGTTTGCGTCTCTGGATTACAGTTTTGATCGTTTTCAGACTGCGGACTTGGTTAAGCTTGACGTGCTTATTAATGGTGATCGGGTCGATGCTTTGGCTTTAATCGTTCACCGGGACCATGCTCATGCCCGAGGACGACAGCTGGTTGATAAGATGCGCGAGCTAATCCCCAGGCAGATGTTTGACGTTGCTATTCAGGCAGCTATTGGTGGACATGTTATTGCAAGGCAGACGGTTAAAGCACTGCGCAAAAATGTGACAGCCAAATGCTATGGCGGAGATGTTTCACGGAAAAGAAAATTGCTGGAAAAACAAAAAGCGGGCAAAAAACGCATGAAACAAGTGGGGAATGTCGAAATCCCTCAGTCAGCGTTTTTAGCCGTATTAAAAGTAGATAGTTAAAAAAAGGCGCGGGGCCGCATGGTAAATCTTATTCTTGTCATTGTTGCGGCGGTGTCGCTGATTATTTGGTTGCTGCAAGAAGTTAAAGGCCGAAAGCAAATGCAACAGGCTTTGCAGTGGTGTGCCGAAAAGAAAACGGCCAGCGATGCGGAGTCACTAAAACAACAGGTGGTGCCGGGCTGGCTTGAATGGAGCTATCGGCTGGTCGTTTTTCTTTGGTTTGTTTGGCTCGCCAGTGTGGTACTGATTAAAGATGGCGATTTTGCCTTGGCGTTGGTTATTTTAACGTTTTTAGCAGGCATTATTGGTGGCTTGGATCGCTTCGTATTTGAAAAAGCACGACAGGCCTTTGTGCGGGCCGGCAATGTCGCTGTGTATATCACCTACTTTGTAAAACAAGACCAGGATGGCCTCAAGTCTCAATTTGGGGGCACTTTACCCATTGCGGAGAATGCGCGTTCTTTTTTCCCGGTGCTGCTGGTGGTGTTGGTCTTGCGCTCATTTGTTGTAGAACCCTTTCAGATCCCTTCGGCCTCAATGGTCCCCAGTTTAGAAGTGGGTGATTATATTTTGGTCAATAAGTTTGAGTACGGTATCAGACTGCCGGTGATAGGAACCAAATTGGTCGAAGTGGGCGAACCTCAGCGGGGCGACGTCATGGTGTTTTTCCCCCCCAATGACAAACGTTATTTTATTAAGCGGGTTGTTGGCTTGCCGGGTGACGAGATTCGTTACGTTAATAAAAAGCTGTATATCAATGGCAAATTGATACCACAAACCTTGGTTGCCGAAGTGCCACCACTGCAAGCGGTTACCCAAGTTTTGCGTGAGCAACTCGGCAGTGCCGATCACTTAATTCACCACGACAAACGCATTTATCGTGGTGATTTTGAAACAACCGTAAGCCCCGGTCATTACTTCATGATGGGTGACAATCGCGATAACAGCAGCGATAGCCGAGTCTGGGGTGAAGTTCCTGAAGAAAATATTGTGGGTAAAGCGTTTGCTATCTGGATGCATTGGCGAGGAATTAGCCAACTCCCTAGCTTTGATCGAGTGGGTCAAATTCGTTAATCACCCTCATTTATAAGGGGTTCAATTATGCGTAAACAACAACAGGGTATTAGCATGCTCGCCGCGTTGGTTTTGATCTGCGTAGTGCTTGTGCTGGGAACTGCGGCCGCGCGATTGCTGCCTATCTATCTAGACTGTTGGACCCTAAATAATATTATTGACGATGTGGTTGAAGATAATCGCGGCAAAACGACTACCCCTGCACAAGTGCGGCAATCATTAAGCCGCCATTTTACAACCAACCGAATTGAGTCTGTTTCTTTGCGGGATATCGAAATTAGTACTAATAGTGAGGGTGTGTTGATTGATGCCAGCCATGAAAAGCGCACACCATTAATCTTCAATATTGATGCAGTGGTGAAGTTTGAAGATATGACCTATTTGATCCCCCGGAGTTAATGGTGACCGATAAGCAGTCGCTTTTTGATCGTATTGATTACCAGTTTCAAGACCCCACACTGGTCGATGTTGCTTTAACTCACCGCAGTTTTGCTGCTGAAAACAACGAGCGCTTAGAGTTTTTAGGCGACTCATTGTTAAATATGATTATTGCCGAAGCCTTGTATCTCAAGTTTCCCAGTGTTCGGGAAGGGGAGTTGAGTCGAATGCGAGCTGGCTTGGTAAACGGTGAGACGCTGGCGGTTTTAGGTCAAGAGTTTGCGCTGGGCGATTATCTTCGTCTCGGAAGCGGTGAAAGCAATACCGGTGGCCGTTATCGAGAATCTATTCTCGCCGATACGGTAGAGGCACTGATTGGTGCTATTTATTTAGAGAGTGGTTTTGAATCTTGCCGCACTAAGGTTTTGCAATGGTATGGCGCTAGATTGGACAAGGTGAATCCAAAAGCCAGTCACAAAGACGCTAAAACCTTGTTGCAAGAATTTTTACAGGCCCGCAAACAGTCTTTACCCAATTATCAGCTGGTTGAGACCACTGGCGCAGAACACGAGCAAGTTTTTACCGTGGCATGCCAAGTCGACATGCTCAGCAGTGCAGAAGTTGCTTCGGGACAGAGTCGTCGTCGGGCTGAGCAGGCTGCGGCAGAGAAAGTACTACACAAACTTCAAAATCAACATTAAGCCATTTGGGCCAAAATTTATGAGTGAACAACGCTGTGGCTATATTGCGATTGTAGGGCGGCCTAATGTTGGTAAGTCTACTCTGCTTAATCACATTCTTGGACAGAAGCTAAGCATTACATCTCGCAAGCCTCAAACTACCCGTCATCAAGTCTTGGGCATTAAAACTGAGGACGATATTCAAGCCGTTTACGTTGATACGCCCGGTCTTCATTTAAAAGAAGCCAAGGCCATTAACCGCTATATGAACAAGGCTGCCAGTTCAGCACTAAAAGGTGTGGATTTGGTGTTGTTTGTCGTGGATAGAGACCGCTGGACCGATGAAGACGAGCTGGTTTTATCGCGGTTAGAAAATCAAGATTGCCCGGTCATGTTGGTTATTAATAAAGTTGACCGTATGGACGACAAAGGCCAGCTGTTACCACTCATTGCCAGTTTAAAAGCCCGGGGAAATTTTACAGAGGTGGTGCCGGTATCGGCATTACGCGGCCACAATCGGGATGATCTTGAGGACTTAATCAAGCAATACCTTCCTGAAAGTCCACATATGTTCCCTGAGGATCAGATTACAAACCGCAGTGAGCGGTTTCTCGCGGCTGAATTGGTCCGTGAAAAAATTATGCGTCAGCTAGGTGAAGAAGTGCCTTATGCGATGGCGGTTGAAATAGAAGAGTTCAAATCGTCCCCTCGACTGACAGAAATTAGCGCTTTAATTCTGGTCGAGAAAGCGGGTCAAAAGAAGATTATTATCGGTGATGCCGGTAGTCGGTTGCGGCAAATAGGAACTGAAGCCCGTAAGGATATGGAAAGGGCTTTTGACAGTAAGGTTATGCTGCGATTGTGGGTGAAAATAAAATCAGGTTGGTCTGACGATGAACGGGCCTTACGCAGTCTTGGTTACACTGACTTCGATTAAACAATGAAACGCGTTGAAGGTGAGCCCTGCTTTATTCTCCATCAACGACCCTATCGCGAGACCAGCGCACTATTGGAAGTGTTTAGTCTCGATCATGGCCGTTTTTCTGTTATTGCTAAAGGCTTGCGAGGCGGTAGCCGTGGTCGACAGGCTTGGCGTTCTGCACTGCAACCCTTTAATTTGCTAGCGCTCTCTTGGTCGGGACGGGGGGAGCTAAAAACACTGACGGATGCTCAGCTGCAAAAGGCTTTTTCGTTACAGGGGCGGGCGCTATTTTGTGGTTTTTATTTAAATGAATTGCTAGAGCGTTTGTTGCATCGCTTTGACCCCCACCAAAACCTATTTCATCATTATCAATACAGTTTGGACCGTTTGCTTAATGGTGAGGATGAAAAGCGTTGTTTACGTCGCTTTGAGTTCTCGCTGTTGGCGGATCTTGGATACGGGTTTTCATTACACCTAGATGGCAATGGCGAAGGTATTATTGCTGATAATAACTACGTTTTTTTGCCAGAACAGGGGTTTATTCCAGCAAGACAGCAGGAGGAAATTGTATTTTCTGGCACGCATTTGTTAGAGCTGGCTAAAGACGATTATTCTGCCGAAGCTGAATTAACGGGGCGCCGATTGAGTCGTTTACTGCTAGGGCAGCTGCTGGGGAGTAAACCGCTGCGCAGTCGGGAGTTATTTGCCGCAACTTTTGCTAGCGATTCAAGCGGCAAAAATCACAGATAGATCATGATTGTCTTTCCAACTGAGTAGTGCGGCAATCTCTGTTAGCACTGCGTCCACCGCGGCGCTTAGATCAACTTCCGATGACTCAAGCATCTTAGCTAAGGTCAAGTTGGTGGCCTTGAGTGCCGGTGCACCGGTATAGCAGCAGGCGCCTTTGAGGTCGTGACTTATGGCTGCAATCTGTTGCCGGTTGTCGTTGTTTTTTGCTTCTGCCAGTGATTGAGCTTGGTCTGGCAGACTTTCTAAAAGCATGCGTAACATTTCCTCAGCTAAGCCATTCTTACCTTTTGCCAAGCGCAGGCATTCTTGAATATCAACGGGCCTGGGAGGTGTTTTTGACACCGCTGGCGGATTACTGGCGGTTCGCTCAAAAAGACGTAATAGTTGCCGGTCATCAATCGGTTTACTGAGAAAGTCATTGATACCCGCTTCTCTTAATTGCTTGGGGTTTTCTGGCGCAAGATAGGCTGACAAGGCAATAATCGGCGTGTGCTTGTTCAAACTACTGTGGCGAATCTCTTTACTGGCTTGAATGCCGTCGAGCTGAGGCATTTGGATATCCATGAGGATCAAATCAAATACTTTTTCTCTACAGCGCTGTAGGGCTTCAATACCATTTTGGGCGGTTTGGCTTTGTACCGACAAATCATCTAGAAAGCTTTTTAGCATTAACAGGTTTGCTGGGTTGTCATCCACCGCCAAAACGCGCATATCCGGAAATTTTAGTTGGGGCGCGGTTATATGTTGTGAGTGTTGAAGGTTAAAAGCATCAAATAATTTAATTTGCGATACGGGTTTCTGTAGAAAAATAGCGTTGATACGGTTGTCATACTTTTGTGGCTGGGGGGATAACACAATTGTGGGGTGTTCGCTGTTTTTCGGGATAGGCAGGGTCGGCAAACTTTCGTCAATAGCGACACTTAAAATGCGATAGTCGCAATTTTGTCTTAGATTTTGAATGTCATCACAAGGATAAACGTTCATTCCCCAGCTTTGTAGCAGTTGTTGTGTGGCTGCAGTTTGCAAGACGCTTTTGTCATACATGGCAACTGTTTTACCGGTAAGAGAAGCAAAGTTTCTCATTCGAATTGCGTTTTTAACAACTGGCAGCCGCAGGGTGACCCAAAACGTAGCGCCCTTACCGGCCTCGCTGATCACGCCAATCTCGCCGCCCATTTGTTCGACCAGGCCTTTGACGATGACGAGTCCAAGACCCGTGCCGCCGTATTGCCGGGTAATCGATGCGTCAGCTTGGGTAAAACCTTGAAAAAGTTGTTGCTGCTGGTCTTTACTAAGACCAATTCCCGTGTCGCTGATTTGCAAATTTAAAGAAATATTCTGACCATCGTTGCCTTTGCAAATGGCATCAATACGAATATAACCTGATGCCGTAAATTTAATGGCATTGTTAAGTAAATTGCTCAGAATTTGCTTTAATCTCAAGCCATCAGAAAGCAACATGTCAGGAATGCTTGGGTCGAAAAATAACGCCAGCTCCAGCTTCTTATCGAAGGCTGTTGGGGCCAGTATCTGCAGGGTGTCTTCGATAATCTCTCTGATATCGACGGGCGCCTCATCGAAAACCAGTTTTCCGGCCTCCATTTTTGAGAAATCAAGAATATCGTTGATGATAGTCAGCAAGCCGTCGGACGATTTGCGGATAGTCTCCACAGCATCGTATTGTTGTTGCTCCAGTTCGGACTTAAGCAAAATTTTGGTAAATCCAATAATGCCATTGAGGGGAGTGCGAATTTCATGACTGGTGTTGGCTAGAAATTCTGACTTAATTCTATTGGCATTCACGGCTTCACGCCGGGCTAGATCCAACTCAATATTTTGAATTTCCAGCGTCTCTAAGGTTTCTCTTAGGTCGCTATTGCTTTGCTCAATATTTCGTTGAAGTTCCTGTAATTCTTGTTGTTGCGCGGTACTCAGCTGGTTGAGGAGGTCTGCAATTTCACTAAATTCATCGTCGCCACTTAGGTGGGCTTGAAAACTTTTGTTACCATTTATCAGTTGTTTGAGGATTGACTTCAGCGCATCAAAATCGCTGCGCAATATTTGAGTGATATAGCTAACCAACGCAACGGATAGCAGCAGTGCAATGACAAAAAAGATGATCCCTGCTAAAAATGTTTGATATTTATTAACCTCGTAGTGGTGCCAGCTAAAGCTCGTGCAAAGCCAGCCTACCGGCTGTGCCGCACTGTTAATGGGTGTAATGATTTTTAGCCCGTCTTCATTAAAAATAATTTGTGGGTCGAGACTGGCTGGAGATGAGTTGAGATCTTTTAGGCCGCTACTAGCAGGCCCTGCCTGAACTATTTGCTGTTTTTCACTATCAAAGATCACGACATTGCGCAGCCCTCGCTCTTCCAGCGCTGCGGTGACGAGTTTCTGAAGCGCCTCTTTATTTAAGGGCTTGAGGAATTGCGCCGATAAAATAGCGAGTTGCTGGCTGGAGTGGTTGGCCCGTTCAACGACAGCCGTTTTGGCATCTTGAAGCTGATTGAATACAAGAAAACTACCCAAAGTCAGACTGATACCCAGGGTAGGCAGCAACCCCATCAGCAGGATTAGTTTTTTGATACCCAGTCGTTTACGCATTCCCAAGTGGAGCCCTTCATATCCGCAGTGGTATTATGATGACCTAAAATTCTTGATGCTTCTATTGCTCTGGCTGCCAAGGGCAGCATCATCACCGTTGTTGGAGGCTTTTGCGGTCGACGCAGCGTCGACGACCGAGGTTTATAGGTGTTATGAAACAGTTTCCCAGTATTGATCAATTTATAGGCAACACCCCGCTGGTACGCTTGCAGCGGTTGCCAGGGCGTACCAGCAACACCATTTTGGTGAAATTGGAAGGTAATAACCCCGCTGGCTCCGTTAAAGACAGACCCGCAATCAGCATGATACAGCGAGCAGAAGACCGGGGCGATATTTCTCCTGGCGATACTTTAATAGAGGCGACCAGTGGCAATACCGGAATTGCATTGGCGATGGCTGCGGCCATAAAGGGCTATCGTATGGTGCTGATCATGCCTAACCATATGAGTACTGAGCGCAAATTGGCGATGGCAGCCTACGGCGCAACGCTGATTGAAGTGACCAAAGAACAAGGCATGGAAGGGGCGCGCGACTTGGCATTAGAAATGCAATCTGCGGGAAAAGGCAAAGTACTGGATCAGTTTTCTAATGGGGATAATCCTCGTGCGCATTATGAGGGCACTGGCCCGGAAATTTGGCGAGAAACAGAAGGCCGTATTACCCATTTTGTCAGCTCAATGGGAACAACGGGCACCATTATGGGCGTGTCTCGATATTTAAAAGAGGTTCAACCTGAGATAGAAATTGTCGGCTTGCAGCCAGACGATAGCTCTAGTATTCCGGGTATTCGCCGGTGGCCAGAGGCGTATTTGCCGAGTATTTACGAGGCGCCAAGGGTGGACAGGATAATCGATATGGATCAAGACACCGCGGAGCGAACAATGCGAGCGCTGGCTGCAGAAGAGGGAATCTTTTGCGGCGTCTCTTCTGGGGGCGCTGTTGCCGGTGCGCTACGTTTAAGTGAGCAGGTAGAAAATGCGCTTATCGTCGCGATAATTTGCGATCGAGGAGACCGGTACTTGTCGACAGGCGTATTTGATGCGGCTTTGAATTAAGGTCTTTTTGCGACCAACCTCCATAGTGCTTAATACTTTATCGATAGTATGTAGTACGTTTTGCTAAATACTGTGGAGAGAACGAGTAGGGAAAGATGGTAAAGGTAAGAGAGGATTTTCCACAGCTAAACGACGGGCGGGTTGATTTGGAGCGCTGGATAGCGCGCCTACCGATCGACGCTACCCACGTTTCTATTGACCAGCTTCAGCAGGCTTTTGAGTTGGCAGAAGCGTGTGCGGCACGGCCATCTCAGCTTACTGGCGAAGAAGATGCCGCTCATATTAGTTTTTTTACAGCGTTAGAAATGGTGGAGATTCTCGCCGATTTACACCTTGATCAAGACAGCTTAATTGCTGCGGCGTTGTTTAGGGCTGTGCGGGAACATCGCCTGACAATTAATGATGTCAGCAGTCAGTTTGGCATGTCTGTTGCCAAGTTAATTGATGGCGTGCTGGGTATGGCGGCTATTTCCAAAGTTAATGAACAGTTGGATGTGCCTGTCTTGGGGCAGTCAGAGGCCCAAAGTGAAACCATCCGCAAAATGCTGGTGGCTTTGGTGGATGATGTCAGGGTTGCACTAATTAAGCTGGCGGAACGGACTGCCGCTATCCGGTCAGTGAAAAATAATACGGATAAACGTCAGCGCGTTGCCCGGGAAGTTTTTGATATTTATGCGCCGCTGGCCCACCGTTTGGGTATTGGTCATATTAAATGGGAGTTAGAAGACCTCTCTTTTCGTTACCTGCAACCTACCGCCTATAAAAAAATAGCCAAGCTGTTGGACGAAAAACGCTTGGATCGCCAGCGTTATATCGACGAAGCCATCGATACCTTGGGTAAGGCGTTGCAAGCGGATGGTATTGATGCGGATATCGCGGGGCGCGTTAAACATATCTATAGTATTTGGCGAAAAATGCAGCGCAAGGGCATTGGCTTTTCTCAGGTTTACGATATTCGAGCGGTCCGGATATTGGTTCCTGATTTAAAGTCTTGTTATTCAGCGCTGGGGCTTGTGCATGGTTTGTGGCGAAATATCCCCAATGAATTTGACGATTATATTGCCAACCCTAAAGAGAATGGTTATCGCTCTTTGCATACCGCCGTTATTGGTCCTCAAGGCAAGGTGCTGGAAATTCAAATTCGCACTCGAGCCATGCACGAAGAGGCGGAATTTGGCGTTTGCTCTCACTGGATGTACAAAGGGACTGATAAAAACGCCAAAACCAATTCTAGTTATGACGAGAAAATTGCCTGGTTGCGGCAAGTTTTAGACTGGCATGAAGAAAGCGGTAGTAATAGCGATGTCGCAGAGCAGTTTAGCCGTGCCCAGGATCGGGTTTATGTCTTTACCCCAGAAGGACATGTAGTCAACCTACAAAGTGGCGCTACGCCGTTAGACTTTGCTTATCATATTCATACTGAGGTGGGTAACCGATGCCGGGGGGCTAAAGTGAATGGTCGCATTGTGCCATTAACCTATACCCTCAATACCGGTGAGCGGGTAGAAGTGCTCACCGGAAAAGACAGTGAACCTCGGCGAGATTGGCTACAGGGTAATTTGGGCTACCTAAAAACCTCTCGAGCTCGCACAAAAGTGCAGCATTGGTTCAGGCAGCAGGCGAAAGAAGACAATATTGCCGCGGGTCGCGCGTTGTTAGAAAAAGAATTTCGCCGTTTGGCTTTAAATAGCATTGATTACAAGTACATTGCCGGGCATTTGCATTGCCCCAGCGTTGACGATATGTACGCGTCGGTGGGCGCCGGTGAAATTAGCACCTTGCAAATCATCAAGGCGGCTAACCAAGTCGCGGGTAAAGATGAAGCTGACCAGAGTGAGATATTACGCCTGCGGCAGCCGAGTCAGGCCCGTAAAGGTGATCAGGTTAGGATTAGTGGAGTGGGTAATTTGATGACCCATTTTGCTCGCTGTTGTAAGCCATTGCCCGGTGATGGTATTGCGGGATATATCACGATAGGGCGTGGCGTCAGTGTTCATCGTCAGGACTGTAATAAATTACTGCAATTACAGAGTGTTGAGCCTCAGCGGATTATTACCGTGGACTGGGCCGGGGATCACATTGATACCTATCCCGTGGATATTCTTATAACAGCTTATGATCGGCAGGGGCTGTTGCGGGATATCACTCTGCAACTTGCTTCAGAGAAGGTTAACGTCATCTCTATGAATACGGTAACCGATGCTGAAAAGCATCTTGCCAATATGAGTATCCGATTAGAAATTTCGGATTTGGCTGCGCTGTCGGGGTTGTTCAACCGTCTCAATAGCCTGCCCAATGTGATATCGGTAGAACGGATTAGAGAAGGATAAGCATGGCGTACTCCTTACAGGACTTGCTCTACTTAATGGGACGTTTAAGGGACCCCATCACCGGTTGCCCTTGGGATCTCAAGCAGCGCTTTGACACCATCGTGCCCCATAGTCTTGAAGAGGTTTACGAGCTGGTCGACGCCATAGAAGCGAATGACTTAAATCAAGTGCGTCAAGAGTTGGGGGATGTACTGTTTCAGGTGGTTTTTTATAGCCGCTTGGGGGAGGAGCAGGGTTTATTTAATTTCGACGATGTTGTCGATGGTATTACGACTAAATTGCTGCGGCGTCACCCTCATGTCTTTCCCGATGGCAGCTTGCAGTCAATACGCGATACTGAGGCACCCAATGATGGTGCTATCAAGCAGCGCTGGGAGGACATAAAACAGGCTGAACGCAGCGAAAAATCCCAAGGCAGCGTCATGGACGATATTCCACAGGCACTGCCAGCATTAACCCGTGCGGCCAAGCTGCAAAAGCGAGCCCGCAATATTGGCTTTGACTGGTCGGATATCGACGAGGTCATTGCGGCATTTCACGACGAAATCAGAGAGCTGGAAGACGCTAGGGTCGAGGGTGATGCGAATGCCATTGCTGACGAAATGGGGGACGTGCTGTTTTCGGCAGTGAACGTCTGCCGCCATTTAGGTTTAGACCCCGAAGCCGTTACCCGCGCTGCTGGCAAGAAATTTGAGCGCCGCTTTCGGTTTGTCGAGCAGCGCTGCCAAGAGTCTGCAATCGATAACAGCACCGGCCAGGCTAGTGCTCAGTTAGAGCTGTTTTGGGACCAAGCCAAAGCGGCGGGTCTATAGGTCAATCAGCTTGTCGACCTAATGGTCTTGATGTTTTTTGTAGTTACTCAGGTATTTGTCAGTTAATGACAGATACCGAGGCGTAGGGCCAATGTCTTCATACAAGGGATCCCCTAACTCGTCTCTGGCAACGACTTTTGAGCCCCTGACGTAGGGCATAGCACTTTCTAATTCATCCAGCGAAGCCGTGAGCAGATCCGTGATGAGATCTTCTATACTGCGGCGCGGATAAAGTTCAGACAGCGCTTTGAGTCGGGCTGCATCTTTGATGGGAAGTCGTACTGAAAAAGAATCTGCGGTTAAGGTGCCGCCGGCAGTTTCTTCCCAGAGTGATAACAAATCTCGCACATTCATAAGCCGATTCCTGTTCTGTCATCGATCATGTACAAACAAACCGTGTTGTCACTGTTTCAGCGCCAGCTGATCAATATTTTGCTGACACTTAATTTATAGTACCGACATAATCCCCCATTAGGCTAGCCCGGTAAGCGTTAAGATTGTCATTATTTTACCCAAGACTCAGGGGAACTCCCTGGGGCGTGCTCACACTAATCCGATTGTCACTGCTGGCAGTCATTTTTGCCTCCGGCTAGGTGCCAGACGCGCCGTTTAGCCACAACAGTAATAATCGGATTAGTGTGAGCAGGCCTTAGCTTGGCGCCCAAGCTACATGGCCCGAAGTCTTGTGCAAGAGGGCCTATCTGTGTATTGTTGTCGGCTTTCGTAATGGGCCTAAAAGGCCCTGTTGTCGGCGTTGTACGACCCATAAGCCGTGGTTTCCGGTTAAACCGTACTAATGACCTCGATACCCGCTACTCTAAAGTAGTGGTTTCTGCTAGGTAAAATATCCGTCATTGTATTTTTACGACGTGGATATTTCGCAAATTTACCGCCGTTTCTGTGCTTCAAGTGGATTATGGTCAAAAATGGCCACGCGAGAGGTATTTGCGGTGACAAAAATGATAGTTTTGAGGAGTTTTGTATTATGCGCGTCATTCTGTTGGGACCACCTGGAGCAGGCAAGGGCACCCAAGCCCAGTTTATATCTGAAAAATTCGCTATTCCGCAGATTTCAACTGGCGATATGTTACGTGCGGCAGTAAAGGCAGGTAGCCCCCTGGGGTTACAAGTTAAAGAAGTGATGAGCTCTGGCGGCTTGGTCTCTGATGACATTATTATCGCGCTGGTAAAAGAACGTATTCAAGAAGCAGATTGTGCTAATGGCTTTTTGTTTGACGGTTTTCCCCGGACTATCCCCCAAGCAGAAGCCTTGCAAAAAGCCGGGGTAAAAATCGATAAAGTCATTGAGATTGCCGTGGCTGACGAAGAAATTGTGACTCGCATGAGTGGTCGCCGGATGCACGAAACCTCTGGCCGGACTTATCATGTGGTATATAATCCGCCTAAAGAAGAGGGCATCGACGATCTTACCGGTGAAGCACTTATTCAGCGAGACGACGATAAAGAAGAGACTGTCAGAAATCGTCTGAATGTCTACCATGATCAAACCAAACCCCTGGTCGCGTTTTATAGCGCATTAGAGGGCGATGATGCACCGGATTACGCTAAAATTGATGGTGTTGGCGCGGTCGACGATATTACCGCTCGTGTGTTTGCGGCCTTAGAAAAGTAAGCCGTAACCAGCACGAAAGCAAAAGGCACCTTGAGTGCCTTTTTTTGTGCCTAAATAATACCAGTGAAACTGGCATTAAATTTTGATCACTGCCATCTTAATTGGGTGATAGTGCGTATGTTGGGAAAGCCTTAGGAGAGCACTGTGAAGTCAGCGATAATATTTATCAACTTGGGGACCCCAGTCGCCCCTGACAGTAAATCCGTTCGTGCCTTTTTAAGAAGTTTTCTTGCAGATAAACGGGTAGTAGAGGTGCCTCGGCTTATTTGGTATGTCATTCTCTATCTCATTATCTTGCCGTTTCGTTCGCCAAAAGTGGCTGCAGCTTATCGCCAAATCTGGATGCCAGGAATTTCGCCACTTCGTTATTTTAGTGAGGCCTTGGTGGCAGGGGTTCAAAATAAACTAAATATCGAATTTCCAGACCAAGACGTTGAAACGGCATTAGCAATGACCTATGGCGAGCCAAGTATTGCTAAAACGATTAGCCGGATGCGTGATAATGGCTGTCAGCGCTTTCTTTTTATTCCGCTATTTCCTCAATATTCCGCAACGACGACGGCGGCAGTACATGATCAAATTTGCCGATATTTTGCCGGTTGCCGAGATATTCCCGAGTGGTCTTGGGTACGGGACTATCATGATCATCCTTTGTATATAGAAGCGTTGGCCGATTCTGTAAGACGGCATTGGCAAGAAAATGGGCAGGCCGAGAAACTGCTCATTTCTTTTCATGGTATCCCACGTCGTAATGTTGACTTAGGTGATCCCTACTTGCTGCATTGCGAAACAACAGCCCAGCTTCTTGTTAACGCTCTTGGATTGAAGCCAGAAAGCTGGCAGTTAAGTTTTCAGTCTAGACTTGGTAAAGCGGAATGGCTCCAGCCTTATACCGATAAAACGGTTATTTCTTTGGCAGAGAATGGCATTAAAAAACTGGATGCAATGTGCCCAGCGTTTGCTGCTGAATGTTTGGAAACGCTAGAAGAGATTGATGGCGAGGCTAATGAATTGTTTCGTGAACATGGTGGCGAGCAATTTAATTATATTCCCTGCCTCAATAATAACAGCCAGCATCAAGACTTGATGCTGGCGTTAAGCCGTGATTTTTTGAAGAAAAATTGGCATTAAGTCGCGAAAGTGCCAAAAAAATCATTAAAATTTCTCTACGAAGTGGCGTAAGTTTTGCGTTGGCTATTTTGTATGCTATTTTTACAATAATAATTTAGCGAGGCCACCGCTTAGGAGAACTATATGCCTGCTGCAAAGAAAAGAGCAAAAGCTGCAGTTAAAAAAACTGCGCCCAAGAAAACCGCTGTTAAAAGACAGAGTGCTGTTGCTGGAAGCCCTCTGGTAAAAAAAGCAGAGGATGGTTTGAAGAAAGTAGAGGCGATGGTCGCCGCTGAAAGAAAAGCCGTTGCAGCTGCAAAAGCCAAATTGGCGAGCGCCCAAGCGACAGCCAAGAAAAGCGCCAAAGCGGTAGATAAAAATGCAGCCAAACGCGCAGCCACTGCTGCACAAAAAGCCAACGCTAAGCTGAAGGCAGCTCGAGCCAAGCTGGCCAGTAACAAAGCGTCATATAGCAATGCCAAGGCGCTGGCTAAACTTAAGGCTTCTGAGGAAGCGGTTAAGCAAAAGCTCCAAGAGCGTTCACAAGCCTTGGCTAGCAAAGCGGAAACGGATCTGGCAAAAGCAGTTAAACTGTTTGAACAGCGTTTTATGAAAAAGCGCACCGCAGAAAACAAGGCCAAATTGGCGGTTATCGAGCGCAAGCTTGTCAATAAGCACAAGCAAGCTGTAAAGCAAGTGACCAAGAAGATCGACGATCCAAAGGTACTTTCTGAAGCTAAAGCCAGTGCTAAAAAAGCCTCGGTAAGCAAAGCACCTGCTAAAAAGAAAGCGGCAGCTAAAAAGGCGGCCCCAAAGAAAGCCGCAGCTAAAAAAGTTGCCGCTAAAAAGAAAGCTGCACCTAAGAAGGTAGCTGCCAAGAAGAAGGCGGCCCCCAAAAAGACAGCGGCGAAAAAACCAGCTGCTAAAAAGGTAGCAGCAAAGAAAGCACCTGCTAAAAAAGTGGCTCCGGCGCCTTCGGCACCGCCAGCCCCAAGCGAAAACAGCTAGTCACTGAAAGATAAGAACGGGAGCTTCGGCTCCCGTTTTTATTTCTGCCTTATTTACTCAACAGTTCTTTTTGGGTATTAAAATTCTTAAAGCTATCATGGCAATCGCTGAAATCAACGTGTATAGCGGCTTCTTGTTTATACCAATGCCTCACACTGCGCTGGCCCTGATCGAGATAATTTTGCAAAGACCTGCGCATGGATTTTTTAATGAGTGCGAACAGGTACTGTTCACGCTGACCGTCCCATGCATAGCAGATGGTTTTGTCGGTCTTTTCCATGCTCTTCAATAATCGACTAAATAGTTGTGGTGGTGGCTGTGGACAGTCGCAGGGTAATACAAGCAGTAAATCAGTATTTGCTTGATCCATTCCGGCTAAAATACCTGCTAATGGACCCTGGTATTGCAAGTTACCGTCAGTCACGGTTTCACCGTAGCGGCGGTAGTCTTCAAGGTGTCTATTACAGCTAATTAAACATTGCTGATAGCTCTTTGGTAGCGTTGCAATGAGGTGCTCTACAAGCGCTTTGCCATGCCATGGCATTAAGCCTTTATCTTGGCCGCTCATTCGCCGACCTTCGCCACCTGCTAATATCAACAAGCTATAGGGCTGCGAATGGAGGCTGGTATTATGGATAGTGCTGACGGACATTAATTCATACCTGATTTTTTGCTGTGATATGATACCGGCTCCAGAATACCATTCCCTATAGCTGTTAGCGGTCTTTTCATGACAAGTATTCTTGCAATTGACGCTGCGACCGAGGCTTGTTCGGTTGCGTTGTTAGATGGCGATAAAGTGCGAGAAGATTTTCGCATGTTGCCGCGTACCCATACCCAGTTTTTGCTACCCATGGTAGATCAACAATTGCGAGAAAGCGGTAGAAGGCTTCACGATCTTGATGCCATTGCGTTTACCGCCGGCCCCGGATCATTTACCGGTTTGCGAATTGCCTGCGCAGTGGTGCAAGGCCTGGCTTACGCTGCCGATATCCCTGTTATTCCTATTTCTACTTTACAGGCGATGGGCCAGCTTGCTTTACAAGAGGATGAACTGGAGGAGGGGGATGAGATCTATCCGGTTCTAGACGCGCGAATGTCAGAGGTGTATTGGGGGGCTTATCGGGTGAGCAATGGCCTAGCCTTAGCTGCGTGCCATGATCAACTGTCAGCGCCGTCTGAATTGAACTTTTCACTTTCTAATTCAGAAAAGTCCGTGGGGGTCGGTAACGGTTGGCAGTATCGGCAGGCGTTCTCTTTGGATGTTTTGCCAGTAAAGGTGATTGAAGAGTGTTATCCCCGGGCGGCTGCAATGCTGCCCTTGGCAGAAAAGCGATTTACCGATTCTGATTTTGTTTCTGCAGAACAGGCTCAACCCGTTTATCTGCGTGACAGTGTGGCGTGGCAAAAAAGTTGAGTTGAACCACATAACGTTGGTTATCAACAAGACAGTAAAGATGAATATGACAAAAGAAAGGACCTGCATATAAATGGACGCTTTTCAGGCAGTGGTATTAGCGGCAATTCAAGGGCTCACCGAGTTTCTTCCAATCTCAAGCTCCGGGCATTTGGTTTTACCTCAGACCTTGTTGGGTTGGGAAGATCAAGGATTGGCGTTTGATGTAGCAGTGCATGTGGGATCTTTAGTTGCTGTACTTTGGTTTTTTCGTCGCGATGTCTGTAATTTGCTTTTAGCTTGGGGCAGCAGTATTTGTGGCAAGGGGCATGACCAAGATTCAAAGCTTGCTTGGTACGTGATTATTGCTACTTTGCCAGCGATACTTGCGGGACTCGTGTTTAATGACTTAATCGAAACCCATTTGCGGAGTGGTTATGTGCTCGCCATGACTACCTTGGTTTGGGGGGTAGTGTTGGGCGCGGTAGATCGCTTTGCCAGCCATCGCCGACAGATTACCGACATCGGCTTGGGTATCGCCTTGTTTATTGGCTTCAGTCAAGCTTTGGCATTGGTGCCCGGTACCTCCCGTTCCGGTATCACTATTACGGCGGCCTTGTTGGTAGGGTTGAATCGCAGCGATGCGGCACGATTTTCATTTTTATTATCCATGCCAATTATTGCCGCGGCAGGAAGCTATAAGCTTCTGGAACTTGTCCAAAGCGATACCCACATTGCTTGGACATATTTATCTATTGGCTTTGTGGTGTCGGCAGTCACGGCCTATTTCTGTATTCGGGTCTTTATGAATTGGGTGGAGCGCATTGGTATGATGCCCTTTGCCATTTATCGCGTAATACTGGCCGGGATTATTTTTGCGGTGCTTGCTTGGTAACTGGAACAATAGTTTACGCTTCAATTAGCTCGACTCAATATTGATAATGGTATTTAACGCGAGCGCCAGCACATTTAAATGGTTGATGTAGCAATGACAGAACAACAAAATTTCAATAACGGCTTACTCGCATTTCTTGATGCGAGCCCCACGCCATACCACGCAGTAACTAGCATGAAAGCCGTGCTGTTGAATGCGGGATTTAGCGAATTGAATGAGCGCGATGACTGGGATTTGAGCCCTGGTGGCCGCTATTTTGTTCTTCGAGAGGCGTCATCCATCGTGGCGTTTACCTTAGGCAAAGGCAAATTAACTGAACAAGGTTGGCGAATGGTGGGGACGCATACTGACAGCCCTTGTCTGCGAGTTAAACCTAATCCCGATTTGCACCGACAAGGGTATTATCAGTTAGGCGTTGATGTGTATGGTGGCGCTTTGCTAAACCCGTGGTTTGATCGCGATTTGGGCTTGGCGGGACGGATTAATTATCGTGACCAAAGTGGTGGCCTTTCGTCTGCGCTAGTCAATATTGACCGACCGATTGGCGTCGTGCCCAGCTTGGCGATTCACTTAGATCGAGACGCCAACGCCAATCGCAGCGTTAATCCGCAAACGGATTTACCTGTAGTACTCATGCAATCCAAAGAGAAGCTGCAGTTTAATCAGTTATTAAAGGCGGTACTGGAAGATCAGGGCGTGACGAATGTTGATCAGGTGCTGGATTACGAACTGAGCTTTTACGATTGCCAGTCTGCAGCCATGATTGGCTGGAACGATGATTTTATTGCCAGTGCTCGCTTAGACAATTTATTGTCTTGCTATATTGGCCTGCAAGCCCTGATCAACGCCGATGACGATGGCTACCAACTGCTGGTCTGCAATGATCATGAAGAGGTGGGAAGTCAGTCCGCCATTGGCGCTCAAGGGCCGATGCTGGAGTCGGTACTAAAGCGTGTTTCAGGAGATGAAGTTAGCCTTCAGCGTGCTATTGCCAATTCAATGATGATTTCAGCTGATAATGCCCACGGGGTCCATCCCAATTACAGTGATAAGCATGACGCGAATCACGGCCCGCTGCTTAATGCGGGGCCGGTTATTAAAATTAATGTGAATCAACGTTACGCTACCAGTAGTGAAACCAGCGGTATTTTTCGTAATATCTGCGCCTCCCTTAATGAACCAGTGCAAAGCTTTGTGGTTCGTGCTGATATGGGTTGTGGCAGCACTATTGGCCCGGCAACTGCGTCAGGTATTGGTGTTCGAACACTCGATATTGGCGTGCCAACCTTTGCTATGCATTCGATAAGAGAGTTGGCGGGGAGTCGTGACGCCGAGGCTCTCAGTCGGATATTGTCGGCATTTTATCGACTGCCAAGCGTCACGTCGTAAGCAGTTTGCCCAAGTCTGGAGGGCAAATCTTGCGAGCACTGCGGCGTTGGAATTGGCGGCATAATGTATGAACGTTCTTTTACTGTCTGCCTATCATGCCGAAAGCCATCGCCAGTGGGCAGAAGGCTTGATGCAAAACTGTGTTGGCATCAAATGGTCAATTCTGACGTTGCCGCCACGCCACTTTAATTGGCGGATTCGCGGTAATAGTCTGTCTTGGGCCATGCTGGAAAAAGACCTGCTCTGTGCGGGCTACGATGCCATTTTAGCCACCTCCATGACCGACCTGTCTGCCTTGAAAGGAATGGTGCCTGATATCGCGGCTATTCCTAGCGCGGTGTATTTCCACGAGAATCAGTTTGCGTATCCCGCCAGTGGTCGTCAGCAACAAAACATTGAACCCTGCATGGTGAATCTCTATGCCGCCATGGCCGCTGATAAAATTTTATTTAACAGCGACTACAATCGACGGAGTTTCACCCAGGGTTGCGACGATTTGTTGCGTCGGCTACCCGATTACGCTCCTCGGACCGAGGTGTTGGCAAAGCTGCAGCGGGATGCGGAGGTGCTACCCGTCGGTATTACCAAGCCGCTGATGTCTCGCCAATGTGCGGCCCCGCGCTTGCAACTACTTTGGAACCATCGTTGGGAATACGATAAAGGCCCAGAGCTTTTGCTGGAAATTATTCGCGCCTGCGAGGCACAACAACTAGCGATTGATTTTCACATTGTCGGACAGCAGTTTCGGGATTGCCCCAATGCCTTTGCGGCCATTCACCAACTACTTTTGGCAAGCGGAACCTTGGCGCTGGCCAGCTGGGGCTATGTTGAGCAGGCCTGCGACTATCAGCAGCTATTGGCCGATTGTGATGTGGTTTTGTCGACAGCCGAACATGACTTTCAAGGCTTGTCCGTCATGGAGGCGGTTGCTGCGGGTTGTGTGCCTTTGTTACCCAACCGGTTGTGCTATCCGGAGTTTTACCCGGCCAATAATCTTTATGGCGGTGAGGGGCTTGCCCAGCAAGCCATTGCGGCCTGCGAGAAGCTGATTCAGTTGCTTGAGCAGAAAAAGCAGGACCCTTTACTTGCTCAATTACAGCCGCCTTCTGTCGAGGCTTTTTATTGGCAACAGCTCGCGCCTCGTTATCAATCGATACTGGCTGAGTTGCGGCGGTGACACAGGCTTTTACAGCCAGTATTATAGGCGGCTTTGTCGATTTGGCCTCGCTGCTGGCCCCCATATAGGACTTTCTATGAGCAAATCTCGCGTCTTGACTGGCATCACGACTACCGGCACGCCTCATTTGGGGAATTATGTTGGTGCCATTCGACCTGCAGTTGCCGACAGTCAGAATGAGGATATTGATAGCTTCTTTTTTTTGGCGGATTATCACGCGTTAATCAAATGCCAAGATCCAACGTTGGTACATCAATCTGCTCGTGAAATAGCGGCAACATGGTTGGCGTTGGGCTTGGATACCGACAAAAGTACTTTTTATCGCCAGTCTGATGTGCCAGAAGTGATGGAGTTAAATTGGATTTTAAGCTGTGTGTGCGCCAAGGGATTAATGAATCGCGCCCATGCCTATAAGGCGGCTGTTCAAGACAACGAAGAAAAAGGCGAAGACCAGGATTACGCTATAACTATGGGCTTGTTCGCTTACCCGGTGTTAATGGCGGCCGATATTTTGACCTTTAACGCCGAGAAAGTCCCCGTTGGCCGTGACCAGATTCAGCACATCGAAATGGCCAGAGACATGGCTCAGCGCTTTAACCATTTATACGGCGAGACGTTTGCGCTACCAGAGGCAGTGGTGGATGATAATGTCGCTGTGTTAAAAGGCTTGGATGGCCGCAAGATGAGCAAGAGCTACGGCAACACCATTCCCTTGTTTTTACCTGAGAAAAAACTCCAAAAGCATATCAATAAAATTAAAACTAATTTGTTGGAGCCTGGCGAGCCTAAAGACCCTGACGACTCTACCGTGTTTCAAATTTGGAAGGCCTTTGCCAGTCCGGCAGACACCGAAGATATGCGCCGTCGTTTTGCTGAAGGTATTGCCTGGGGCCAAGCAAAAAAAGACTTGTTTGGACTAGTTAACGAGCAGATTAAAGATGCGCGCCAGCGCTACGAAGAGATTCTTGATTCAGGTAGTTACTTGGATGAAGAGCTGCGCAAGGGCGCTGAAAAGGCTAGAGCGGAGGCGGCACCGTTGCTGGATAAAGCGCGTAAAGCGGTAGGCTTATCTCGGTTTTCTTAACGCTGTAATGCTCCTTGTGTAACGCAAGTTAAAAGCGGGCCTTCACTGAAATACCCGTACCTTCAAGATCCACTTCCAAGGAGCCGCTTTTTAATAAGGCGGCTTGTTTCTCGGTAAAACGAAACTCCCACAGTCGAATGCGTTGTTTCTCAATGGCATAGTGGTTAATTCGACGAAAAAGATGGGGGACGCTGGTTGCATCCGCGCCCGAGGCGCTACTTGGCCAAGCTCTAAATGCGTTAAGGGGTTTGTCTGCCCAGCTAAGGCTGGAAACGACCGAAACAGCTAGAAATATTCCAATGCGGCAATATGTCATCTTCGGGAACCATCAATATGTGTTTATTTGATGGTTCCAATATAACGTTATAAATTAGTGGTGAAATGGTGGAATGTCTCTCTTGAGACATGGGTCACGAAATCTAACCATTTTTTAATGTTGCGCTACTTTTATAGCTTGATTCCTAGCTCAAGGTACACAGCCCGAGGCTCTCCGACGAAATAACGGTAGTTGCCAAAGGCATAATCGGCCCGTTCAGCGTAATCGGTATCGGTGAGGTTGTTGAGCCGAATGGCGGCATAGATGTTTTGGCTTAGCTGCTGGCGCCAACGCAAGTTGACGAGGCTGTGGCCGGGGTACTGGTACTGATTGCTGGCGTCTAGGTAGTACTCACCTTGAAACACCACTTCTAGCTCAATAAGGCTATTCGCCGTTGGGCTCCAGCCAAGTTGGGTACTGGCAAGCTGACGGGGTGCGGTGTCCAGATCATCTCCCTCGCTGCCAACAACGTCGTTACCGTACTGGTGCAGGCTGTAGCTGGCTTGTAGCGCCCAGTTTAAAGTAGGGGTGATATTCCAGTTGAGCTCCAGCTCAAGCCCTCTGTGTTCGGTTTGACCGCCATTTCGATTGCGGCGCAGCGAATCCTGAATAATCACGTCTTCTTTTTGCATCCAAAACGCAACAAGCTGGTAGTTAAAGCCAGGCCAATGGCCGCGCAAACCCCATTCCAGCGCAGCCAATGATTCTTCGTCTAGATTGGCCAGCTGCTGCGTGGATTGCAGTCGGTATAGCTCGTTAGCTTGGGGGGCGCGAAAGCCTTGGTTAGCGTTGACAATAATGTCAGTGTGCTCGGTGGCCTTATGAACCATGCCTAAATGAAAAGACCAGTTTCGAAAACGATTTTCGTCATCGCTGGGGCGGGAATAACGGCAGGGGGCCGTAGGGCAGGGGCTACCATCAGCGGCGGTGTTACCGTCGATGATCTGATTGTCATAGTCGTAAAATTGAATATCGTAGCGGGCCCCAAAATTAACCAGCGTATCGTCGCTAAACTCCCAGTCGCCGCCTATAAACCATGCACCGTAGCGGCCGTCCACGTCGTAATCGTATTGCTGCCCAGTAGGGAAGCTCGCAAAGCTGGCTGTGTCTTGATGCTGTTGTAAATACGCTTTGGTCAGCTCCATGTCGAAGCCGTTATATAGCGTGACTGATTTGTTGAGGGAGTGATAAAACGCGGTTTGTACGCCAATGGTCCGTTCGCCGTTTTCCTCTAGCGGCGTGCCTGGCAGAAAATGTTGTAAAAATTCCATTTCGGTATAACGAATATAAGGCGTGACAACAAAGAGGGTGTCTTTTAAGCCTTCGCGCTCAAAACGACTGTAATAGCGCAGGCTACGACTATTTCGAAACGCCTCGGGGTTGGGGTTTTCTTTCTTGCGGCTTTCAACTTTGTAAGCGTCTTTGCCGAGAATATAGCCAGCCGTTTCTTGATCTAGGTTACTCGCCGACAGTAGCGATTGAATTTGCCACGTTTCGCCTTGATAGTCGTGACGGAAACTTAGTTTTTGCTGGTCGTAGCCCGAGTCATCTTTATAACCACCGTCATGGTTGCCCTGTAAACTCAAGCGATAGCCATGTTTGCCGTGGGTGTCACTTTCGCTGAATTTCACCCGGCTGTAATTGTGCGGGCCACCTTCAACACTCAGTCGGGTTTCATGATCGTTGCTGGGTGGCGCGCTAAGCACGTTGATCACGCCATTAAGGGCGTTGCTGCCGTGCACGGCGGTGCCTGGGCCACGAATAATTTCAATGCGCTGTGCCTGTTCGCTGTTAACGTCAAATAGTGCGTTGACGTTACAGAAGCCGGGGGCTCTCAGTGGAATGCCATCTTCAGCAAGGTAAAACGCGCCGCAGCTGCCAGGCCCCGTTAAAACGGATGAGCGAATCGCCGTTAAATGTTCTTGACCATTACCTCGGCTAATCCAGACTCCTGCTGCACGATTCAGTAATTGGCTAATATGATTGTGGCCCACCGTATCGATATCCTGCGCTGAAATCAGGCTGATAGAGACACTCTGCTCATTCACGTCCTTGGCAATACGACTGGCGGTAACCGACACGGATTCCAGCTTGTCATTGTCTTCAGCCAAAACCGCGATAGAGGGTAGCAAGCTAAGGAATAAGCAGGTTTTGCGGGCGAAGGTTTTCATCATTGTGGGCTTGAAGTCTCGTTATCGATTATTTTGGCGGGATAAATCCTTATACCATAATGATAAGGATTGCCGACAAAGCAAGTGGTGGCGTCTACCCTGTGCCATAAGGCGATGTGGTGTATGACGCAACCAGCGTAAATCCTGAGTGGCAGTGTAATGGGCAGCAGTGAAAAAGCCTAGTATTGCGTCATACTTGCTTTGGCTTTTAGCCTTGGGGGGGCAGTTGTGTTTTCTCTGATGTTGAGTTTCGGGAGGACTACCGCGTCAGTAAATATTGTGACAGCAAAGATAAGTATTATTAAGTTGATACCGAGACATTTATCCATAGCGTTATGGATGGCGAATAGCCTGAAGCGTGGTTTTCTACCTTGACTGAAGGTAGTGGCGGGATGGGTGTTGGCCAAATAAAAAGCCCAGCTCAATGAGATTGAGCTGGGCTTTTTTGTATTGGTACCAGTGGGCGGACTCGAACCGCCACTCCCGCAAAGGAACCAGATTTTGAATCTAGCGTGTCTACCAATTTCACCACACTGGCCTTAAGTGGGGCGGGATTATAGCAATCTTTTCACTGGGGTCAATTGATCCGGTGAGATTGTTTGCAGATTGTTGGAAAAATCTTGGTGGGTGGAGTCATTGCGCAATTTCCGCTACTCTTGCGCGCTCACTTTGGAAGACCCGGTACATGCGGCTTAGCGACTTTTATTTTGACCTTCCCCCCGAGCTGATTGCCAATCAGCCTGCAGCGCAGCGCGATGGCAGTCGCTTGTTGGTACTTGATGAGCACGGTGATATTGAACATCGTCAGTTTCCTGCGTTGCTGGAATATCTTCAGCCCGGCGATTTGCTGGTGTTTAACAATACCCGGGTGATTCCTGCGCGGGTGTTTGCGTGTAAAGAGACCGGCGGTCGAGTGGAGATTATGCTTGAGCGCATGCTGAATGAACACGAGGCGCTGGTTCAGCTTCGAGTGAGTAAGGCACCAAAACCGGGAGCGATGTTGCAGCTTTGCATGAATGCAGACAGCGATCCGGGTGACGAACAATTGGAAGTACTTGGCCGAGAAGGCAGTTTATTTCGTCTGCAAAGCCAGAGGCCTTTGTTAGAGATACTCGCTACTTGGGGACATATGCCGTTGCCGCCCTATATTGAGCGGGAAGATAACGAGACAGATAAAAGTCGTTATCAAACCGTTTATGCCAGCCGCGATGGTGCGGTGGCGGCGCCAACGGCGGGGCTGCATTTTACCGATGCCTTGTTGGCAGCTTGTCGAGATAGAGGGGTTGAAACTGCCTTTGTGACCTTGCACGTAGGAGCTGGAACTTTTCAACCGGTGCGCTGCGACGATATTCGCGAGCACCAGATGCACGCTGAGTGGATAGATGTAAACGAGGCTGTGTGCGAACAAGTGCGGGCCTGCCGGGCCAGAGGCGGCCGGGTGGTTGCGGTGGGAACCACCAGTGTGAGGAGCTTGGAATCAGCGTCTCAAACTGGCGTGATTCAGCCTTTTACGGGTGACAGTCAGATTTTTATTTATCCCGGTTATCAATTCCGCAGTGTAGATGCGATGGTAACCAACTTCCATCTTCCAGAATCTACCTTGATTATGCTGGTGTCGGCGTTTTCTGGGCAAGATGCCATTTTGAATGCTTATAAAGAAGCAGTCCAAGCGCGTTACCGTTTTTTTAGCTACGGTGATGCCATGTTGTTATTTCCCCACCAAGGGGCTGAAAAGAGCGAAGAATCATGACTGAATGTCGGATGGAGTTTAGCCGCTCCGGTGAAGACGGCTATGCCCGTCGAGGGTGTCTGAGTTTTCCTCGGGGACAGGTGCAAACTCCCGCGTTTATGCCGGTGGGTACCTACGGCACAGTAAAGGGCATGTTGCCACGAGATATTGAGGAAATTGGCGCCGAGATTATTCTGGGTAACACTTTTCATCTCATGCTTCGTCCCGGAACTGAGGTGGTCCAAGCCCACGGCGATCTGCATGATTTTACCGGCTGGAAAGGGCCGATATTGACGGACTCTGGCGGCTTTCAGGTGTGGAGTCTAGGCAAGCTGCGTAAAATTAGCGAAGAGGGGGTGTCTTTCCAGTCGCCGGTTAATGGCAGCAAGGTCTACCTGGACCCGGAAGCGTCGATGAACGTTCAGCGTAAGCTGGGTGCTGATATCGTGATGATTTTCGACGAGTGCACGCCGTACCCCGCCACCGAAAAGGAAGCGCGGGATTCTATGAGTTTGTCGTTGCGTTGGGCCGGGCGAAGCAAAGCGGCTCATGAGGGCAACGATGCGGCGTTGTTTGGCATTATTCAGGGTGGCATGTATCCCGAGCTGCGTAGAGAGTCTTTGCAGGGATTAACGGATATTGGCTTTGATGGCTACGCGATTGGTGGCTTGTCCGTTGGTGAGCCGAAGGAGGAGATGATTAAGGTGCTGGATGCTTTGGCAGATCATCTTCCTAAAGAGCGGCCTCGCTACTTAATGGGCGTGGGCACTCCCGGCGATATTTTAGAAGCAGTCATGCGTGGCGTGGATATGTTTGATTGTGTAATGCCCACCCGCAACGCCCGCAATGGTCACCTTTTCACCTCCACGGGGGTGATTAAAATTCGCAACGCCACTCATCGGCACAACGACCAACCCTTAGATGCGAATTGCGATTGCTATACCTGCCAGAATTTTTCTCGGGCCTATCTCCATCATCTGGATAAGTGTAAGGAGATTTTGGGAGCCCAGTTGAACACCATTCATAATTTACGCTTTTATCAAAATCACATGGCGGGCATCCGTAAGGCTATTGAGGAAAAGCGTTTGGCAGCTTTTGCCCAAGAATTTTACGATAGTCAACAAGCTCGATAATGACGCCCTGGTGATTTGGGCAAATCGCCCAGCTCAGCAGCAGTCATTGCCAGCTGCAATCAAATACTCCGGGCAAATATTGGGAGTCCGTTATGTACAAGCTCGTATTTTTTGTTCCTGAAGATCACGCTGAGGTGGTAAAAGCGGCGGTGTTTGCGGCAGGTGCGGGTCGGCAGGGCAATTATGATAGCTGCTGTTGGCAGTCTTCCGGTCGCGGGCAATTTCGACCGCTGGGTGGCAGTAAGCCCTTTATTGGTCAACAAGATCAGCTGGAAACCGTGGCAGAGCTGCGGATAGAAACAATCTGTGATCCCGCTTGTATGACGGCGGTTGTGGGCGCGCTGCGCAAAGCTCATCCCTACGAAGAACCCGCCTTTGATATTTTGCCATTGCTTGATGAAGCCAGCTTGAAAGGAGAGTAACCATGTTATATCAACTGGATGACCTGCAGATTCAGTTAGAAGGCCAGGGGCATTTTGTGGCCGAAAACGCGGCGGTGATTGGCAATGTGCTGCTGCAAGATAGCGTGAATATTTGGTTTAACGTGGTTATTCGTGGCGACAATGAGCTGATGACAATTGGTGCCCGGACCAATATTCAAGATGCTGCGGTGCTGCATAGCGATCCGGGTTTTCCGTTGACGATTGCAGAGGATGTCACCGTGGGCCATAAGGCCATGTTGCATGGCTGTAGTATTGGTGCCGGAAGCTTGATTGGTATTAATGCGGTGGTGTTAAACGGCGCCAAGGTTGGTAAGGGTTGCATTATTGGTGCGGGAGCGCTGGTGACTGAAGGCATGGAGATACCCGACGGCGCGATGGTAATGGGCGTGCCAGCCAAGGTGCGGCGCAATTTAAGCGATGAAGAGCGGCAGGGTTTGCTGGCTTCGGCAGCGCACTATGTCGAGAATGGCCAGCGTTATTTGAAGGGGCTAAAACGGCAATGGCAGTCGGAAGAGGGGTGAGCTAAATGGATAAAGCGGATGAGCCCGACACGGTTGAGCAAAAGATTGCCTCGCCCTGTATTTCGGTTTGCGCACTGGATGAAAACGATGTTTGCAGCGGGTGTTTTCGAGACCTCGAAGAAATCGCCCGCTGGTCATCTATGGATAACGAACAAAAGCGGGACGTGTTGCTGCTTTGTCGGGATCGGCGCAAGCAGCGTTTTGGTGATTTTGGCTTAGGATAGTTCGGCTTAGTTGTTCGGCCCTTGCTTTGCTGCAGGATAAGCGACTGTTTCGTGTTGAATTAAAGTCGCTCAGCGTTGTTCTGGCTTCGGGCGGTAAAGGCGCGCACTTTTTGAATTAAGTTGCCTTTCACTTCTGTAATTTCAAAACGGTAATGCTCAAATCTCACGCCTACCGAGGCTTCGGGGAAGGACTCCAGTTTTTCTAGTAGCAGGCCGTTCAGCGTTTTGGGGCCGTCGGTGGGCAGTTCCCATTTTAGTGCTTTGTTGATATCCCGAATTGTCGTGGTGCCATCAATAATATAGCTGCCATCTTGCTGATGAGTAATGTCGTCCGTATCGGTGCTGAGGTTGGAGGTGAACTCCCCGACGATTTCCTCCAGCAAATCTTCCAGGGTGACAATACCCTGCATAACACCGTATTCGTCCACCACAATACCCATGCGGCGTTTTTGTTGTTGAAAGTTAAATAGCTGCGTATTGAGTGGGGTGCCCTCTGGTATGAAGTAGGGGCTGCGCAGAGAATTTAATAGGGCGTCTCGTTGCACTTGCCCCATTTTGTTGACGCTGTTGATGATATCTCGCTGGTGGAGAATGCCGACAATATTGTCGATATCCCCTTGGTACACCGGAATTCGGGTGAATTCGGCATCTCGTAGCTTTTCAATGATAATGTCGGTTTCGGCATCGACGTCGATACCAAAGACCTCGTTGCGAGGGATCATAATATCCTCAACGGTGATCTGCTCCAGATCGAGGATATTCAGCAGCATGCCTTTGTGATGTTTGGGAATCAGGTGTCCGGCGTCGCCAACAATGGTGCGTAGCTCTTCGACCCCAATATGATCAGAGCCATCGCCTCGCTCCACGCCGGTCAGCCTCAATACAGCATGGGTGATGTGGCTGACCAGCCAAATTAGCGGTGTCAAAAACTTACGCAATGGCAGCAGTACGTGGCTAACCGTGTAAGCGACAAACTCTGATTTGTAGGCAGCGATGGTTTTGGGGATGATCTCGGCAAAAATCAAAAAAGCTAGGGTCAGTAAAATAGAGGCAGGGACCACCGCATTGTCGCCATATAGCCGAATGGCAATAACCGTCGCAATGGCGGCGGCTAAATTGTTGACCAGATTGTTGCCGATCAGAATAGTGCTGATCAGGCTGTCCGGATGTTCAAGAAGTTTTGCCGCCCGGCGGGCACCACGATGACCGGATTTGGCCCGGTGGCGGAGACGGTAGCGATTGAGAGACATCATCCCGGTTTCAGAACCCGAGAAAAAAGCCGACATTACGATTAGCGCAGCTAATACACTAAATAGTAGACCCAGCGGTGCTTCGTTCAAAAAGCCAATAACTCCCTAGTAAAATAAAACGCCCATCTTGAATAAAAAGGCAGGTGGGGACAAGCGCGAAGGTGCACGATGTGCAATGAGATTGGTTGCATTTAGCCAATTATCCATTGCAGCACGACTTGGGTACCGATGTAAGCCAGCATTAGGCTTGCGAAGGCCCAAAGTGTCCAGCGGATGGCGGTACGGCTGCGCCAGCCTAAAGTGGTCCGTCCCCAGAGCAGAATGGCAAACAACAGCCAAGCTAATACTGAAAACACGGTTTTGTGTACTAAATGCTGGGCAAACAAATCTTGTACATAAAGCGCACCGCTGCCAATAGCCAAGGTTAATAAGGCAAAACCGGCCCAAATTAATTCAAACAACATGGCTTCCATGGTTTGCAGTGGCGGCAGTACGCTGGTTAATCCCAGTAGGCGATGTTCTTTTAAGCGTTTGTCTTGTATGGCCAGCACCACCGCCTGGGCCGCCGCAACGGACAGTACACTGTAAGCCAAAATAGAGAAGATAATGTGACTGAATACGCCGGGACTGACGTGTTTCATTATTTCGTGATTCACCGGCAGGGTAATTTCGGCCAGCAAAAATAGGGTAGCAAGAGGGTATAGCGCCACCAGCAAGTTGTGAATCGGCCGCCGCAGGCTGGTGCTGAGTGTGACCAAGCAGATTACCCAGCTAATTAATGACAGGGTTTGCGGTAGGCCAAGGTCAATACCATTGGGCGTGTGAATAGCAGTAATAGCAGCCAGGGAGTGAGCGATCACCGCAAGCAATCCCACAAGGGTTGCCCCGACAGGGTTGTTCCGGTGCTTGATCTGCAAAACTTGCAGTCCGGTTGCGGCGCAATACAGCGTAATAGCCGCGATGCTCAGGTATACATTCATTCAGGTTTACTGGCCGTATTGTTGTCTTGCCGATATTTGGGTGTCATAACGCGCAACCGCATTGGGTCCCGCTGCCGACTCGGTTATACTGCTGCCCATTAGCGTGTCCGTCGGGTGCTGACGAGGCAGAGGCAGATTGTAAGCGCGATAGCGCAGAGCTGTCGACTCGTAGCCATAATTACCCGCGCCATATCCAGTTTGATTTAGAGATTTAAGAGAGCAAAGCATGTTTGATAGCTTGCAGGAACGTCTTTCCCAAACCTTGCGCCACGTCACCGGTCAGGCGCGATTGAGTGAAGACAATATAAAAGATGCCATGCGAGATGTGCGGATGGCCTTGTTGGAAGCCGACGTAGCCCTGCCCGTGGTCAAGGACTTTGTGGAAGCGGTGCGCAGTCGTGCGGTGGGGCAGGAGGTCAGCAAAAGCCTTAGTCCGGGGCAGATGTTTGTCAAAATTGTCCAGCAAGAGCTGGAAAACATCATGGGCCAAACCAATGAGTCTCTGAATCTTGCTGTGCAGCCTCCCGCTGTGATTTTAATGGCGGGCCTGCAAGGGGCGGGTAAAACCACCTCGGTGGCAAAGCTCGCCAAATACCTAAAAGAAAAACAGAAGAAAAAAGTATTGGTGGTGTCTGCCGATATTTATCGACCTGCTGCGATCAAGCAGCTGGAAACGGTAGCCAATGAGGTCGGGGCCGCGTTTTTTCCTAGCACCATTGAGCAAAAGCCGGTGGATATTGCCAATGGCGCTATTGCTGAAGCCAAGCTGAAGTTTTATGACGTGGTGATTGTGGATACGGCCGGTCGCCTTCATATCGACGCGGATATGATGGATGAGATTAAGCAGTTGCACGCGGCGATCAATCCGGTAGAAACCCTGTTTGTGGTCGATGCTATGACCGGGCAGGATGCAGCGAATACCGCGAAGGCGTTTAATGAGGCATTACCGCTTACCGGGGTGATTTTGACCAAAGCTGATGCTGACAGTCGCGGTGGTGCGGCTCTGTCTGTTCGCCATATTACGGGCAAGCCGATTAAGTTTATTGGTACCGGTGAAAAAACCGATGCTTTAGACCCTTTCTATCCCGATAGGATTGCCTCCCGAATTTTAGGGATGGGGGATATTCTTTCTCTGATTGACGAGGCCGAAGCCAAGCTCGATAAGCAGAAAGCAGAAAAGCTCGCCAAAAAAATCAAGAAAGGTAAAAAGTTTGACCTGGAGGACCTCCGGGACCAGTTGCAACAAATGCAGCAAATGGGTGGGCTTGGCGGTTTGATGGATAAATTGCCAGGCATGGGTAATATGTCGCAAATGGCCCAGGGTCAGCTAGATAGCAAAATGTTTACCCGTATGGAGGCAATTATTAACTCCATGACTCCGGCTGAACGTCGCAACCCCGATGTTCTTAACGGCTCTCGCAAACGCCGTATTACAGTGGGTTCTGGTACTGAAATTCAAGATTTGAACCGCCTGCTAAAACAGCACAAGCAGATGGCCAAAATGATGAAAAAGATGGGCCAAAAGGGTGGTATGACCAATATGATGCGAGGCATGGGGGGAATGATGCCTCCGGGTGGTGGACGTTTTCCCGGCATGTAATGCACGCTGATAGTAGGGAGTCGGCGGACTTGAGTCGTCGGCTTTCCTTAAAAAGCAATTAGATCGTAAGCGGTTTTTTAGCAGAAAAGTTAAAGTTATTTCTGCATACTTGATGCAAGAATTTGATTTTAAAGGCTTAAAAATATTCAACGAGCTTTTTTGAGTTGGCGGCTACCTTCGTGACTTAAATCCCGCGCCGAAAGGCTAATAAAAAAGCGCCTAAGTGTTTCAAACGCCACGTATTTCCCTTATAATGCCGCGCCTTTACGGCCACGTATATTTAGTCGTGGTCATGCCAATTTTTTAGCAGCAAGCTCAAGGGCTTGTCGTAAACCATAGGAAATGAAACAAGAATGGTCACTATTCGTTTGTCTCGCGGCGGTTCTAAGAAGCGCCCATTTTATCACCTGACAGTTACCGATAGCCGTAATTCACGTGATGGCCGCTTCATCGAGCGCGTAGGCTTCTTTAACCCTATCGCCCGTGGCCAGGAAGAGCGTCTGCGTGTTGAAGAGGCTCGTGTTGAGCATTGGCTTGCTCAAGGTGCTCAGCTTTCTGATCGCGTTGCTCAGCTTTTGAAAGAACACAAGAAAGAAGCAGCTGCAGCAGCGTAAGCGATGACAGCATCCCCCGAACAATATGTGGTGGTGGCTAAAATCACCACGGTTTACGGGGTTAAAGGATGGGTAAAAGTACATTCATTTACTGATCCTTTAGAGAATTTTTTAGATTTTGACCGCTGTTTTTATAAGCGGGGAGAGTGTTGGTTGGCACTGGATATTGAACAGAGCCGGCGGCACGGCAAAGGTATTGTCCTCGCCATTGATGGTGTTGATGACCGGGATAAAGCCCAAGCTTATTGCGGTATTGAATTGGCGATTCCAAGTGCGGATTTGCCAACTCTGGAAAGCGGTGAGTTTTACTGGCACCAGTTGATCGGCTTGAAAGTATTTAGCAAGCGCGACGAGTTACTGCTGCTGGGTGAGGTCAGCGATATGCTGGAGACGGGAGCCAACGACGTTATGATCGTAAAGCCCTGTCATGGCAGCATCGATGACCAACAAAGACTGGTTCCCTATCTGCCTGAGCAGTTTATAGAGCAGATTGATTTGAACGCAGGCGAGATCATTGTTGACTGGGATCCTGATTTTTAAGGCTCGGTCCCAGTAAATTGCTTCAAGTATTGCAGCTGATATTTGTAGTAAAGGTTTAATTAGGAGGCGGGTCATGGATATTGCTGTCGTGACGCTGTTTCCAGAGATGTTTGACGCCGTCAGCAAATATGGCGTGACGGGCAGAGCGGTAAAAAACGGGGCCCTCAGTATTCAGTGCTGCAACCCCAGACAATTTACTGCTGATCGTCATCAGACCGTGGATGACCGACCCTATGGCGGTGGCCCGGGTATGGTGATGATGGCACCCCCTTTGGCAGAAGCGGTTGCTTCGGCAAAAGAGAGTGTAGGTGGCAACGCCAAGGTGATTTATTTGTCACCCCAGGGCCAACCGTTAACCCAGTCGAAACTGGAGCAGTTGGCGGAGCAGTCAGCGCTAGTGATGCTAGCCGGACGCTACGAAGGGGTTGATGAGCGACTGATCTCCGAAGTGGTCGATGAAGAGTTGTCGATTGGAGATTATGTGTTAAGTGGCGGCGAGTTGGCGGCCATGGTGGTAATAGATGGCTTGAGTCGTTTGTTACCGGGGGTGTTAGGTCACCCCTTGTCGGCGGAGCAAGACTCCTTTGCTGATGGATTATTGGATTGCCCGCACTATACGCGGCCTGAGCAATTTCGAGACTTGCCAGTGCCAAAGGTGTTAACCAGTGGCAATCATGAAGCTATACGACGCTGGCGTTTAAAACAATCGCTGGGTCGAACCTGGCAAAGACGCCCAGACCTGCTGGATAAGCAGGATTTGAGTGAAGAGCAAAAACAATTGCTGGCGGAATACATCCGCGAGTGTAACGATTAACAGACAAGTTAGCTGTGAAGCTACAGACTTATATTTAGGAGCAGGCCATGAGCAGCACCAACAAAATTATCGCTGAGCTGGAAGCGGAGCAAACCGCTAAGGAACTACCGGAATTCGGCCCCGGCGACACTGTTGTCGTTCAGGTAAAAGTTAAAGAAGGTACTCGTGAGCGTTTGCAGGCCTTCGAAGGTGTTGTTCTGGGTGTGCGTAATCGCGCTCTTAACTCGGCTTTCACTGTTCGCAAAATTTCCCATGGTGTGGGTGTTGAGCGTACTTTTCAAACCTACAGCCCATTGATTGACAGCATTCAAGTTAAGCGACGTGGTGATGTACGTCAGGCAAAACTGTATTACTTGCGTGAGCGTAGCGGTCGTTCTGCACGTATTAAAGAAAAGCTGGCTACCAAGAGCTAAGTTTTTCTGCGGACTTCGGTCCGCATCAATGCTCCCAGAAAAGGCAGCCCTAGGGCTGCCTTTTTGCGTTGTGTTAAGTTCAAGCTGGACGGAGTCAGTGGTATAAGTTTTAAGGGAATGGCTAGCGGTGACAGGGGCGCAGAGTTTCTCATGGTTATATTTTGTGGAAGGGTGTTGCCGAATCAATGCTGAACGCTCCGGGGGTTATAAGCTTGCAGCTATACTGGCTAAAATGATCGCCGAGCTTCTGGTGTCAGCTTGGACACTACGCTAAGGTAGCTAGAATTTACTGAGCCGGTCATGGCTATGAGTAAGGTGGGGAAGGCTAAGCGTGTATAGGTCTTTTTCTACAGCGCTGAAACTAGTCGACAGCGGCAATATCCAAGATAAATAACCATGATGTTATGGAGAGAGTTTTGAACAAGCCTAAAACCAAATTGTTATCTCGCAGCCTTGCAGTCGCATTCAGTGTCATGGTTGGCCTTTCTTCTGCTTGTGCAGAAAAGCAGGGTGACCAGAAGGTGGAGGCTACTGCTCCTAAGTCGACGGCAGAAAATTCGACATCTGCAGAAGAGGCTATTCGCGCCCGTTTTAAAGACAGTCGCCCGGACGTTGCTATTGCGTCAGTAGTGCCCAGTGAAATTGCTGGCATTTACCATGTTCAGTTAGAAAACGGTCCTGCTGTATATGCTTCGGCTGACGGTAAGCACTTCTTATTAGGCGATCTGTTTGCGGTGACCGGTAACGGCTTTGAGAATTTGGCTGAGAATCGCCGTAACAGCGAACGACAGTCGTTAATGAGTCAGGTCGCCGATAAAGACATGATTATTTTTAGCCCTGAGGGTAAAACCAAAGGTGCTGTCTATGTCTTTACCGATGTGGATTGCGGTTACTGTCAAAAACTTCATCAGGAAGTGCCTGAGCTCAATGCTATGGGTATTGAGGTGCGTTACCTTGCTTATCCCCGGGCGGGATTAGGCACGCCAACCTTTAATAAAATGGTGTCAGCCTGGTGCGCAGATGATCGCAAGGCAGCAATGACTGCTTTAAAAAATCGTAAGCCTGTTGTCAGTAAAAGCTGTGAAAACCCCATTGCGGCAGAATTCAGATTGGGTGCCCAGGTGGGTGTCACCGGTACCCCGGCAATAGTGACTACGAGTGGGCAGCTTATTCCCGGTTATATGCCTGCCGATAAACTCGCAGAAATCGTTTTGAAAGCTGAGTCTTAATACGTGTCTCACTGCGAGAGTGATCCTCGCAGTGATGGCTTTAAGGCCCCAGCTTGACTAAAATGTTCGCTTTTTCCCGGCAATGACCATCTGGTCACCGCCGGGATATCATTTTACCCCTCAGAGAAATAAAAGGAGCGGCCGTCGTGGATCCGGTCAAAGTAGGAATTTGTGGTTTTGGCACTGTCGGTAGCGGCACCTATGCCGTACTAACTCGTAACGCAGCAGAAATTGCTGCTCGTGTGGGTGCCGAAATTGTCGTCACAGAAATTGGCGCCCGACGCGGTCGTCCCGATAGTGATATCGGTGATACAGCGGTGAATACCGATGTTTTTGCGGTAGTCGATAATCCAGAAATTGACATTATTGTAGAGCTGATTGGTGGCACCAGTGCGGCGATGGACTTAGTTATGCGTGCGATTGCCAATGGCAAACACGTGGTGACAGCCAATAAGGCCTTGATTGCCGAGCACGGTAATGAAATTTTTGCCGCCGCCGCTGAAAAAGGGGTGTCGGTTGCCTTTGAGGCTGCAGTAGCCGGTGGTATCCCCATTATCAAGGCGCTACGCGAGGGCTTGGCGGGTAACCGTATTCAGTGGCTGGCCGGTATTATCAATGGCACGGGCAACTTTATCCTGTCTGAAATGCGGGAAAAAGGTCGTGACTTTGGCGATGTACTGGCCGAAGCCCAGGCTTTAGGTTATGCCGAAGCGGATCCTACTTTTGATGTAGAAGGCATTGATGCCGCGCATAAGCTGGTTATTCTGGCGTCATTGGCCTTCGGTATTCCTTTGCAGTTCGATAAGGTTTACACCGAAGGCATTAGCCGTATCTCCCAAGAAGATGTGACCTACGCGGAAGAGTTGGGATATCGTATTAAACACTTGGGGATTGCCCGGAATACTGACAACGGTATTGAACTGCGGGTGCATCCAACACTGATCCCAGAAAAGCGCCTGATTGCCAATGTTAATGGGGTGATGAATGCGGTGTTGGTTCAGTCTGATGCGGTTGGCCCAACGCTGTACTACGGCGCTGGTGCTGGTAGTGAACCTACTGCCTCTGCGGTTGTAGCGGATATTGTCGATGTCGCCCGCACCTTGGGTGCCAGTCAGGAAAGTCGTGTGCCGTATCTGTCATTTCGCCAGTCATCATTAAGTAATCATCCGGTCTTGCCTATCGATGAGGTAGAAACAGCGTATTATCTGCGAATGGCGGCAGTCGATCGCCCAGGGGTTTTGTCTCGGGTCGCACAAATTCTCAGCGATGAGGGGATTAGTATTGAAGCCCTTATTCAGAAAGAGCCACCAGAAGAGGCGAATTTAGTGCCGATGATTATTCTCACTAATCGCACGATCGAGGGGCGTTTGTCCGCAGCGGTAGCACAAATTGAAGGACTCGAGAGCATTGTTGGCGAAGTCACCCGAATTCGGGTTGAGTCGCTCGCGGGCTAAACGGGTTTTTTATAAAAACGGATTGATGGGAGCCTGTGCTCCCGTATTTTATTAATAGACGAGTTAAACAGTGAAATACATCAGCACCCGGGGCAAAGCGCCCGCATTGAATTTTGAAGACGTTCTGCTGACTGGGCTGGCTCCAGATGGTGGCTTATATGTGCCAGAGACTTTGCCAGAATTCAGCAAAGCGCAGATAGCGGCGTGGTCGTCATTGTCGTACACCGACTTGGCCTTTGAAATTATTCAGCCTTTTGTGGCCGGTAGCATCCCCGATGCTGATTTAAAATCGATTATCGAAGACAGCTACGTGGATTTTCGTCATCCTGCCATTGCCCCATTGGTGCAGCTGGGTAAAAACGAGTGGGTGTTGGAGTTATTTCAAGGGCCAACCCTGGCCTTTAAAGATTTTGCACTGCAAATGTTAGGTCGCTTGCTGGACTATGTATTGGAAAAGCGCCAACAGAAAGTGGTGGTAATGGGGGCGACCTCTGGCGATACCGGTTCGGCGGCGATTCAAGGTGTCAAGCGCTGCGCTAACGTGGATATTTTCATCCTGCATCCCTATCAGCGTGTCTCAGAAGTTCAACGTCGGCAGATGACCACGGTCAAAGGCGATAATATCCACAATATTGCCCTTAAAGGTCATTTTGATCACTGTCAGGCAATGGTCAAGGCGAGTTTTGCTGACCAAAGCTTTTTGCCTGAAGGCCGCCAACTGGCTGCAGTAAACTCAATTAACTGGGCGCGGATCATGGCCCAGATCGTCTATTATTTTTACGCGGCGTATGCATTGGGCGCACCAGATCGCAAAGTCAGCTTCTCGGTGCCCACCGGTAATTTTGGTGATATCTATGCAGGTTATTTAGCTAAGCGTATGGGCTTGCCGATTGAGCAGCTGGTTGTAGCCACCAACCAGAACGATATTTTGCATCGCTTTATCAGCAGCAATCAGTTTGAAAAACACGAGCTTCAACACACTTTGTCGCCGAGCATGGATATTGTGGTGTCGAGTAATTTTGAGCGTATGTTATTTGACTGCTTTGATCGTGATGGTGCTGCTATAGACGATTTGATGCAGCGCATGAATACCGAGACGGCGTCTATTCCCGCCTCTGCCTTCGATAAAGTGCGGGAGTTGTTTGCCAGCTACAGTGTGAATGACGAAGAGACCGTATCGACTATCGCCTCTGTCTATGAAGCCAGCGAATACTTGCTCGACCCCCATTCTGCTATCGGTGTAAAGGCCGCGAGAGAATGCTGGCAAGATCGCAGTATTCCTATGGTGACACTGGCGACAGCCCATCCGGCGAAATTCCCCGAAGCGGTGATGAAGGCGGGGTATCCGTCGGCGCCAACATTGCCTCTGCACATGGCTGATCTTTTCGATTTAGATGAGCGTTACGAAGTGCTGGATAATGATATTGCTGCCGTCCAGCAGTTTATGGCGAAAAACATTCGGGCCTAATGTGACCCGATTTCCTCGTATTGTTAGTCGAAGTCAGGCTACTCGAAGCCTGCAAGCTCAGGGCGGCATTTCCAGCGAAGCTGTAGAAATGCCCGCCGCTCTTGATCTTTCCTCGCCGTTGTTGGCCCAGCTTTATGTAAACCGCGGTGTGCGCGATAACGCGGAGCTGGCTTTAAGCCTGGATGCCTTGCCGGCACCAATAATGAAAGGTCTGCCGGAAGCCGCAGCCATTATTGCCAGTGCCATTGCTGAGCAACAGCGACTATTGATTGTCGGTGACTTTGACTGCGACGGGGCAACCAGTACTTGCTTGGCTATGCTTGGCTTGACCGCGCTGGGCGCATCCCATGTCGATTTTCTGGTGCCTAATCGTTTTGAATACGGTTACGGCTTGAGTCCCGAGATTGTCGCGGTAGCGGCTCAACGCCAGCCCGACCTGATTATTACGGTCGACAATGGTATTTCTAGTATTGAAGGGGTTGCTGCCGCCAATGCATTAGGCATCCCGGTGGTGGTAACCGATCATCATCTGCCGGGTGATGAACTGCCAGCAGCGGCGGCTATTGTTAATCCTAATCAGCCTGACTGCCCGTTTGCCGACAAATCCCTGGCAGGCGTTGGGGTGATGTTTTATTTGCTGCTGGCGCTGCGCAAGCTGATGAGAGAGCAGGGCGCGTTTGATTGCAAACCGGCGCCAAATCTGGCGGAATTTTTAGACTTGGTGGCGCTGGGCACCGTGGCCGATGTGGTACCCCTGAGTCATGCTAATCGTATTTTGGTGGATCAAGGTCTGCGCCGCATTCGCGCGGGGCGATGTCGGCCAGGCATTGCGGCGTTGCTCAAAGTGGCAGGACGCGAGCCCTCACGGCTTGTTGCCAGTGATATGGGCTTTGCTGTGGGGCCGAGGCTTAATGCGGCAGGGCGGTTGGATGATATGACCGTCGGGATTCGTTGCCTGCTGGAAGATTCGCCCCAGTTGGCACTAAGCATGGCGGCGGAGCTGGATGATTTAAACAAAGAACGCCGCAGTATTGAACAGAGCATGAAAGACGAGGCCTTTAGAGCGCTATCGCACCTGAATCTGGACGACGCTGAATTGCCGGCAGGTATTTGCTTGTTTGAGCCCTCGTGGCATCAAGGTGTGGTGGGTATTTTGGCCTCGCGGGTGAAGGATCAGTTTCATCGGCCGGTGATTGCCTTTGCCGAAGCTGACGATGAGGAAATTAAAGGCTCTGCTAGATCCATTCCCGGTCTGCATATGCGAGATACCTTGGACTTAATCGCCAAGAAATATCCCAAAATGCTGCGCAAATTTGGTGGCCACGCTATGGCGGCGGGCTTAAGCCTTGCTCGAAGGGACTTTGAGGCCTTTAAGCAGGCCTTTGCCGAGTCAGTGGCTGCCCAGCTTACTGATGATCAGCTGGAAGCCGTGGTGCACAGTGACGGCGAGCTGAGTGGCGATGCGTTGTCATTAAGCAATGCCGAGTTACTGCGCAATGCGGGTCCTTGGGGACAAGCATTTCCCGAACCGCTTTTTCATGGCCGCTTCCGCCTTCAGCAGCAGCGTGTGGTGGGGGAGAAGCATCTGAAAATGCTGTTGCTGCCAGAGCAGGGCGATCAGCCCTTAATCGACGCAATTGCTTTTAATGTCGATACGCAAATTTGGCCAGATAATGGCATCGAGTTGGTGGAGTTGGTTTACAAACTTGATAGCAATCTCTGGCGTGACCGCTTGTCACTGCAGTTGCTTGTTGAGCATCTGCGACCGTTATAAGACGCAATCTCTGTTCAGCTCGCTTTCCGCCACCTCTCCCATCAGGTAAAATGCCCGCCTTTTACAGACAGGCCCGGAATCGCATCCATGTTAGAAATCAATGCCCTGCGCAATGCCCTCAAGGACATGACCGAGCGTACCAATACGCTCAGGGGGTATCTTTGACTACGCCAATAAGAAGGAGCGTTTAACCGAGGTAGAGCTAGAGCTAGGCGACCCAACAGTATGGGACGATCCCGCTCGCGCTCAAGACTTGGGTAAAGAGCGGGCCAATCTTGAAGCCGTGGTCGGTTCCATTGACGAGCTGGATGCTGGGGTTGCCGATGCCGACGAGCTATTGCAAATGGCAGCGGAAGAAAACGATGAAGAAACCTTTGCGGTCTTGCAAGGCGATGTCGATAAGCTAGAAGCGGTATTGGCCAAGCTTGAATTCCGGCGGATGTTCTCGGGTGAAATGGACCCTAATAACTGCTACCTCGATATTCAATCCGGTTCTGGCGGCACCGAGGCGCAAGACTGGGCCAATATGGTGTTGCGCATGTATTTGCGCTGGTGCGAGGGTAAAGGGTTTAAAGCCGATCTGGTCGAAGTTTCTGACGGCGAGGTTGCGGGTATTAAAAGTGCCACCATTCATGTTCAAGGTGAATACGCCTACGGTTGGCTGAGAACAGAAACGGGTGTACACCGCTTGGTACGCAAATCACCTTTCGATTCAGGCAATCGCCGTCACACCTCATTTTGTTCGATTTTTGCCTCACCGGAAATCGACGACAATATTGAGATTGATATCGATCCCTCAGACGTGCGCACCGACACTTATCGGGCCAGTGGTGCGGGTGGTCAGCATATTAACAAAACCGACTCGGCGGTTCGTTTGACCCACGGGCCGACTAATATTGTGGTGCAGTGTCAGAGCGAGCGCTCTCAGCACCAAAACCGAGACAACGCTTGGAAAATGCTGAAAGCCAAGCTGTATGAATTAGAAATGCAAAAGCGCAGCAGTGCCGCCCAAGCCTTGGAAGATAGTAAGTCTGATATTGGCTGGGGCAGTCAAATTCGCAGTTACGTACTGGATGACCAGCGAATTAAGGATTTGCGCACCAATGTTCAAACCAGCAACTGTAATACCGTTTTGGACGGCGATTTAGATATGTTTATTGAGGCCAGCCTGAAGTTTGGCTTGTAGTCAGGTCTTGTCGCTTAAGCTGACGTACGGATAAACAACACACTGATTTTATTTCTGGTCCAGTACAACACTGGCTCCGACCCAAGGAACAACAATGTCTGACAATCAAAACCAGCCGCAAGCCGCACAGGAAGAAAACCGTCTCATCGCAGAGCGTCGCGGTAAGCTGGCTGCCATTCGCGAAAAGCGCAATCCATTTCCCAATGATTTCCGTCGGGATGCCTATGCTCAAGACTTGCAGGAAGAGCTCGGTGATAAGGAAAAACCCGCGCTGGAAGTTCTTGACCGCAAAGCTAAAGTGGCGGGTCGGATTATGGCGAAACGGGGGCCATTCTTGGTGTTGCAGGACATGAGCGGCCGTATCCAAGCCTATGTTGACAAAAAGCAGCTGCCAGCAGAATTAACAGAAGAAATTAAGCACTGGGATATTGGCGATATTGTTTTTGCCTCTGGTCCCGTTCATAAGTCCGGTAAAGGTGATCTCTATGTCTATATAGAAGAAGCGGGCTTGTTGACCAAATCGCTGCGGCCGTTGCCCGATAAATTCCACGGTTTGCAAGATCAAGAAATGCGCTACCGCCAGCGTTATGTCGACCTGATAATGAACGAGCAATCCCGTCGGACCTTTGCTATCCGTTCAAAAATGATCAGCAGTATTCGCAACTATCTTCAGCAGCGCGATTATGTCGAAGTCGAAACGCCAATGATGCAGGTGATTCCTGGCGGTGCCACGGCCAGGCCGTTTGTTACGCATCACAATGCACTGAATATGGATATGTATTTGCGTATTGCGCCCGAGTTATATCTCAAGCGTTTGGTGGTGGGCGGTTTTGAACGGGTGTTTGAAATTAACCGTAACTTCCGCAATGAAGGTTTATCGACCAGGCACAACCCTGAGTTCACCATGATCGAATTTTATCAGGCCTATGCGGATTACAATGACCTGATGAATTTAACCGAGGACATGTTGCGCAGTGTGGCCCAAGAAGTGCTGGGAACAACGACGATCAACTATCAGGGTAGCGAATATGATTTTGGTCAGCCTTTTGCGCGCTTATCGGTGTTTGATGCCTGCTTGAAATACAACCCAGAGCTCACTGCTGAGCAGTTGTCTGACAAAGATCAAGCCACGGCGTTTGCGAAAAAGCTGGGGATTGATGTAAAAAGCATTTGGGGCTTGGGGAAAGTTCAAATCGAGATTTTTGAAGAAACCGCCGAGCATAAGCTGGATCAGCCCACGTTTATTACCGAATACCCAACCGAAGTATCGCCGCTGGCGCGCCGCAGCGATAGCGACCCTTTTGTTACCGAGCGGTTTGAGTTTTTTGTAGGTGGTCGCGAATTGGCCAATGGCTTCTCGGAGCTGAATGATGCCGAAGATCAGGCTGAACGCTTTATGGCCCAAGTGGCAGAAAAAGACGCTGGCGATGATGAAGCCATGCACTACGACGCCGATTTTATCGCTGCGCTGGAATACGGCTTACCGCCCACTGCCGGGGAAGGGATTGGGATTGATCGCTTGGTGATGTTATTTACCGATTCGCCGTCTATTCGCGATGTTTTATTGTTCCCGCATATGCGTCCTCAAGAAAGCTAAATACGGGTCGCTGCCGACCTGGGTCGGCAGCGACGTGGTTTTTTTGTCTCTGCTTTTTAGTACTGCGACATAGTCTTTTCTGAACTTCTCACATCTCGATAAACTCAAACTGGACAATCACTTAAGTCACTGTACTATAGTGCCGAGCCAACCTTGTCGATAGTTATCTTGCAAGGCAGGGGCGAACGTAGCGAGTGTCAGCAGCAATATTGTTCAGGAGAAAGCTTGATGAGTATCGAAAATGTGGACTTGTTTGACGGTCTCTCGCCCGGTGAATTGCAAATTCTTCGGGACACCAGCGTTCTTCGTGAATTTGCCAAAAACACAGTTCTGATTCATGAGGGTGATACTGCCGACTCCCTTTACGTTATTGAAACGGGGCGGGTGAAAGTTTATTGCAGTGATAAAAGCGGCAAGGACTTTGTGTTGAACATTCTTGAGTCTGGCGATTATTTTGGTGAACTGGCATTGCTGGATGATGACCGCCGTTCGGCGTCTGTACGCGCAATGGAATCTACCCATGTGCGAATTATCTACAAAGAAGATTTTAAATCGATTTTGGATTTGCACCCCAATATCACTCGAATTCTGAATAAAAACCTGACACGGCGTATTCGTAAGCTGACCAACGATGTTAAAAGTTTGGCTTTGCAAGACGTTTATGGACGAGTGGTCAAAGTGCTGACTGGATTGGCGTCACCCTTTGGTGATGAAGGTCAAATGCGGATTGAAGAAAAACTGACCCAGCAAGAAATTGCCGATCGGGTTGGTTCATCTAGAGAAATGGTGGCCAGAATACTGAAAGACCTCACCATTGGCGAATACGTTGAAGTAGAAGGTCGGCATATTATTTTGCGGAAGAAACTACCCGAGAGTTACTAGTGCGTTGTTTAGCCCGGTTTACATTGTTTGCCGCCCTAACTGGGCTTTGGGCCTGTAGTGCGATAGATAAGCAGCCAGACGCTGATAGTGCCTTGGTGCAAGAACCCGCTTTTCCGACGCTGTCGGTTTTTTTGAAAAAACCAACGGAATCTTTATTTGAGTCCTGTACCAACTTCGATAAAGAATCTTTGCTTCATCACTGTCAGCTCAACCCCATAGGCTTATCAACGATTACTGACAGCGTGGCCGAAAAGAAATTTTTTACGCAAGTGTTGGCCGCCGATGATGCCCAGCCTTACCGCTTATTTATTTCTACCGCCGTTTTTCATCAAGAAGACGCTGGCGAAATAGGAAATACCGCCATTTCAAGTGCCACTCTGTTTTTGGTGCCGTTAGTACAAAATCAATTGCTGGCGGCAGAGGCCGATCTGTTTTGGCATGGTCAGCATCTTAAACATTTCAGCTATGAGTTACCCATCAAACGCAAAGTGTCGTTGTTTTCACTTAACCAGGATTTTAAAGGGGAGATGGCCGCGCAGATTGCCGAGGCTTTAGGGCAGGACCTTTTCGCTAACGACGATATGTTTACCGCCCAGTATTTAGGTCGCGCCATGGGGGCCAGCGATTATCAAGCTGCACTGGCATTGCCTGACGCGGTGGGCCCGTTTCAACGCGGGCCGTCGCGGCAATTTCACCACCCATTTTTGGGCGTGCAATATCGCTACCTGCGCCAATCTGAATATCAGGATTACGCCGATGTCTTTGTTTATCCAATAAGAGCGGCAACTAATTTTGCCAGCGATGAGGCGATGCGTGCCGAAGTCGATAATATCAAGCAAGAGATTATTGAGGTCAGCAAAAAAGACGAGCTGTCCGAACTGAGTTTTAGTGATGTTTCTGACTTTAATGCCGAATCGGTTACCCGGGCGGTGTCATTTTATGCTGACTATTCCGACGCCCTTGATAACCACTACCGTTCCCGGGTGTATTTAGCGGTGAAGGGCGATAAGTTTGTCAAAATCCGGCATACCGTTTTAGAGAGCGATCCGGTTGCGGAGACCTTGAAGCTGTTTAGCCAACAGCTGTTTGCGGAAGTCAGTGTGCCGGATGAATCACGCTTTATGAGCCGCATTCGAGAGGAGTGGCGGCAGAAGCATGCTGCGGAATAATACTTTCGAGTGCTGATAACGGCAGACCCTTCATTATCCTAGCCCGCATCTCACACTGCTTCAGTCTTGAATCTTTTGCACCACCAATTCGGCACGGCCTTTGGCAAAACGGGCGGAGACTTTTTGCTGCGCGCTTATTGTTTTGGTATCCCGTACTGCTTGGCCTTCTGAGTCCAGCACAATGGCATAACCTCGTTGTAGCGTTTGCTCTGGTCCCAGTGTTTGCAATTGCTGTTGTAAATACGAATGGCGGCGCTTAGCCGATTGCAGCGTTTGTGGCCACGCCTGCAGCAGTCTGCTTTGCAATGATACTAAATCGCGCTTTTTCTGCCCCAGCTGCCGTTGTGGGCTGAGTAGTGCCAATTGTTTTTCAAGTGCCGCTAGTTGCTGTTTTCGTTGCAGCTGTCTCTGCCGCCATTGACCTTGCAAGCGCAATTCCAAATCGTCTAGGCGCTGGCTTTGTTCGCGCAACTGGCTGCGAGGATCTTTAAGCCGGGCGCGTAGCTCTAAACAGCGTTGGCGCCATTGTGAGAGTCGACGGTTTTGAGCGGCAATCAAGCGCCCCCCCAATAAATTCAAATTGGATAGCAGGGTTTGTTGATCGGGACTTAGCAATTCGGCAGCGGCAGAGGGGGTTGGCGCCCTCACGTCAGCGACAAAATCGCTAATGCTAAAATCGACCTCGTGGCCCACGGCGCTAATCACCGGTAGGTGGGAAGCGCGAATTGCCTGGGCGACAATGCGTTCATTAAACGGCCACAAGTCTTCCAGCGAACCGCCACCCCGGCTAAGCAGCACAACATCAAAATCGCTTGCTGCAGATTGCACCCAGCGGTTTGCGGTGGCAATGGCCTCGGCTATTTGCCCGGCAGCTTGCTTGCCCTGAACCATCACCGGCAAAATACTCACCTTCATGGCGGGCCAGCGGCGTTGTAACACCGCTAAAATATCTTGAATGGCGGCGCCAGTGGGGGAGGTGACCACGGCAATATGCTGAATTTGGCTGGGCAGTGCCTGTTTGTTTTCGGCATCAAACCACCCCGCTTCTTTCAGCTCTTGTTTTAATTGCTCAAAGGCGGCTGCCAGCGCCCCGGCACCGGCGATGTCCATCGAGTCGACAATCAGCTGGTAATCGCCCCGGCCCTCATAAAGACTCACCTTGCCCCGCACAGTGACCTGTTGGCCGGGTTCGGGTTGAAAATTCACCCGCATATTGCGGTTTTTAAAAAACGCGCAGCGAATTTGTGCGCGCTGATCTTTGAGAGTGAAGTACCAGTGGCCAGAACTGGGGCGGGAGAGGGTAGAGAGCTCGCCACTGACTTGCACTTGGGCAAAACAATCTTCTAATAGCTGTTTGGCCAGGCGATTAAGCTGGCTGACTGATAAGGTGTCTGGGGGCGTGGCTGAGTTCATCGCGGCATTGTAGCACCCATACTCACTATCGCTCATCTTTGATATTGCAAACTCCAACGCCCCCGATCTCGGGGCTTACTGATTTTAAAGGGAAAGTATCGGTTTACTCAGCAGTCTGCATCACTTAAAATTGCGAGGATTCAGGTGGCCTGACAGGCGTCAAACTTCCCGTTAGGGCACCAGCCACCGGCATTGGAATCATCTATGTTACGCATCTCTCAGGAAGCACTCACCTTTGACGACGTTTTGCTGCTTCCCGGCTACTCAGAAGTCACCGCCAAAGACGTCAGTCTGAAAACCAAGCTGTCTCGCAATATCTCTCTGAATATTCCGCTGCTGTCTGCTGCTATGGACACGGTGACCGAAAGCTCTCTGGCCATTGCCTTGGCCCAAGAAGGCGGTATCGGCATCATTCATAAAAGTATGACGGTTGAGCAACAAGCTCAAGAAGTGCGCGCGGTCAAAAAGCATGAGAGTGGGGTGGTTAAAGACCCTATTACCATCGATGCCAGTGCGCCGGTTAGCGAGCTGTTTGAATTACGCCGCCGCCATAAAATTTCTGGTGTGCCGGTGATGCAAAATGGTGACCTAGTGGGGATCGTCACTAGCCGCGACGTGCGCTTTCAAGAGCGTATGGACGTACCGGTTTCTAGCATAATGACCCCCAAAGACAAGTTGGTTACCGTCAAAGAAGGCGATGACATGTCCGTGGCCCGTGAGCTGCTGCACAAGCATCGTATTGAAAAACTGCTGGTGGTAAACGACAGCTTTGATTTGGTGGGCATGATCACTGTCAAAGACATGAATAACGCCCAAACGTATCCACTGGCTTGTAAAGACAGCTCCGGCCAATTACGCGTAGGGGCTTCGGTTGGCACCAGCGCCGATACTGATGCGCGGGTAGCGGCGTTGGTAGAAGCCGGTGTGGATGTGTTGGTCGTGGACACTGCCCACGGGCATTCCATGAACGTGATCAATCGCGTTGCCTGGATTAAAAAGCATTACCCTCAGGTTGATGTCATTGGTGGCAATATCGCTACTGGCGAAGCGGCATTGGCCTTGTTGGAAGCGGGCGCAGATGCCGTAAAAGTCGGTATTGGTCCCGGTTCTATTTGTACCACCCGAATTGTTACCGGTATTGGCGTGCCGCAAATCAGTGCCATTGCCAATGTCGCCGCTGCCTTAAAAGACAGTGGTTTGCCGCTGATTGCCGATGGCGGTATTCGTTTTAGCGGAGATTTAAGCAAGGCCATGGCCGCCGGTGCCCACGCAGTAATGATGGGCTCTATGTTTGCCGGTACCGAAGAGGCGCCGGGTGAAGTGGAGTTGTTCCAGGGCCGGACCTATAAATCTTACCGGGGTATGGGCAGCTTGGGCGCGATGACTAAAACCCAAGGCTCCAGTGATCGCTACTTTCAAAGCGCAGAAGACGGCGCTGAAAAATTGGTGCCAGAAGGTATTGAAGGGCGCGTGCCTTACAAAGGACCGTTGGCTGCGATCGTTCACCAGTTAATGGGTGGTTTACGTAGCGCCATGGGGTATACCGGCAGCATTGATATCGAAACCATGCGCAGCAAACCTCAATTCGTGAGGGTAACCAGCGCGGGCATGAACGAAAGCCATGTTCACGATGTGAGCATCACCAAAGAAGCGCCAAACTACCCAACCTGATTTGCCTAATTGGTTAAATCAACCTCATTCCTGTAACCGGTACCTTTGTGCCGGTTTGCTATTTGTAGAGAGAGCTCCGTGTCCATTCCTGATATTCATGCCCACCGTATTCTGATTCTCGATTTTGGCTCCCAATACACACAACTGATTGCCCGCCGGATTCGGGAAATTGGCGTGTATTGCGAGATTCGTGCGTTTGATATTAGCGATGAAGATTTTGACGAATTTAAGCCCTCCGGCGTGATTTTGGCGGGTGGCCCCGAGTCGGTGACAGAGCTAGGTTCACCACGGGCACCTGAAAAAGTGTTTTCAGCAAATATCCCCGTATTGGGTATTTGCTACGGCATGCAAACAATGGCCGAGCAGCTTGGGGGTAAAGTAGAGGGGTCACCGATTCATGAGTTTGGTTACGCCCAAATTCGTTTAGAAACACCAAGCTCACTTACCGAAGATATTGCTGATCATATCGACAGTGACACTGGTGCCGCGCTGTTGGATGTGTGGATGAGCCACGGCGACAAGGTTATTACCTTGCCAACAGGCTTTGAAGTTTTGGCCTCAACACCATCTTGCCCTATTGCGGCAATGCAGTGCGAAGATCGCAAGTTTTACGGCGTTCAGTTTCACCCAGAGGTGACCCACACTCTGCAGGGCAAGCGTATTCTTGAACATTTTGCGTACAAGCTCTGCGGTTGTGAAGGCTTATGGACCGCAGAAAATATCATCAACGATGGTATTGAAAAGGTCCGGGAGCAAGTGGGTTCGCAAAAAGTATTGCTGGGTTTATCCGGTGGTGTCGACAGCTCTGTTGTCGCGGCCTTGTTGCATAAAGCTATTGGCGATCAGCTTACCTGTGTGTTTGTGGACAATGGCCTGCTTCGTAAAAACGAAGGCGACCAGGTGATGGACATGTTTGCTAAAAACATGGGCGTTAAAGTAATTCGAGTGGATGCCGAAGAATTATTTCTTGATAAATTAGGCGGCGAATCCGATCCCGAGAAAAAACGCAAAATCATTGGCAATACGTTTATCGACGTGTTTGATGACGAAGCCACAAAGCTGAAAGACGTGAACTTCTTGGCCCAGGGCACGATCTATCCCGATGTTATCGAATCGGCGGCAGCTAAAACCGGCAAGGCCCATGTCATAAAATCCCACCACAATGTGGGCGGCCTGCCCGAAACGATGAAAATGGCGCTGGTCGAACCGCTGCGCGAGCTGTTTAAAGACGAGGTTCGCAAGATCGGCCTGGAGCTGGGCCTGCCCTACGATATGGTCTACCGTCATCCTTTTCCCGGTCCGGGCTTGGGCGTGCGGATTCTTGGCGAGATCAAGAAAGATTATGCGGATATTCTCCGTGAAGCTGATGCAATTTTCATTGAAGAACTGCGCGCCGCCGATTGGTATCACAAGACCAGTCAAGCGTTTGCCGTTTTTCTGCCGGTGAAGTCAGTTGGTGTAGTGGGGGATGCTCGTCGCTACGAATATGTTATTGCTTTACGTGCAGTTGAAACCATCGACTTTATGACCGCGCGCTGGGCGCATCTGCCCTATGAATTGTTAGAGACAGTTTCTAATCGAATAATAAATGAAATTACCCAGGTTTCTCGGGTGACTTATGATGTCTCCAGCAAACCCCCTGCGACTATAGAGTGGGAGTAGTCGTGTGATTTCAGCCGTTGGCACTACATAAAAAATGTTTAATTTTGCCGCTAAAATGAAAAGTTAGTTGTTGTTGGCTTTTCAGTGAAAGGTTGTTGAAAACCTCTAATTCAACAGCTTTTCTGCTTAGGTTTAGAATGACTTTTTCAGCCGGTTTTTGCTGTGGCTGATTGCATGACCACAGCCCCGTCATTAGCCAGGCGGCTTTCTGTCCTGTATGTTGTAGGTGTTAATTCGAGATCATGTCGCTGTTATTACAGTGAAATTTCGTCACCCGACTTAAGGCCTGAGGCATACAGGTCCACTGGTAGTTCAAGGAGTTTCGGCCAGTATTGTCCTGCGGCAGCGCCTTTGTTTTAGCCTTAAAAGGTGGCGATCATGATCAAATTCGCCACCATCTGGAGGCAGAAACATGGAGAAAGATCTCAACAAAGGTTACATCGCGCTTCTTGGCTGGGCGCCCAATGCCGTAGAAGCTGCGGAAAATTTCGATCGTCGTTATGTCGTCGTGGCGCCAGAATGGGCAGAGGAGTATTGCGAAAAGCACAATATTCCCTATGTGCCGTGGAACTTTGAAAGACTCAATGATCGTTCGATGGAAATTGCGCAAACCCTGAAAGAGATGGGTGTGGATGTCGCCATTCCGTTGTTTGAAGAAACAGTGGAATGGGCCGGTGCGATTAACTCGGTGTTACTCGATAACCCGCGCTTGCTTGGCCACTCTATGTTGATGCGTGATAAATCCCTGATGAAGCGTCGTGCCCAGCTGGGTGGCATTCGTGTGGGTATTTTTGAGGAAGCCCATGATCGGGAAGACGTTATTCGTTTTCTTAAACGGGTCAATCAAACGCTACTCAAACTCGATGGTGATCTTAACGATCCTATCCATTTTAAAGCCTTTGATAAGGCGGGTTGTCTTGGGCATCGGGTTATCCGCACACCGGATGATGTCGATGGTATCCCCGACGAAGAATTTCCTGCGTTAATGGAATCGCATCTCGACGGCTGGGAGTTTGCCGTAGAGGCGTGGGTACATAATGGCAAAATCGCCTTCCTGAATATTTCTGAATACGTCACGCTGGGTTACTCGGTGCATGTCCCTGCGTCGCCAGAATTGGAAAAATACCGCCCGCAGATTACCGCTCAGATTAATAAACTGATCAAAACCTTCGATATTGAATTTGGCATGATTCATCCCGAGTACTTTGTTACCAGCGATGATGAAATGTACTTTGGTGAAGTGGCTTATCGTCCACCCGGTTTCAAGGTGTTTGAGTTGCTGGAGCGGGTTTATCCCGGTTTTAATGCCTATCATGCGACCTTTATGGTGTTTGATCCTAAAACCACCGAAGAAGAAGTCAAAGCTTACTTTCCAACTGCGGTGGAAGATGCCACCGGTTATGCGGGTTGCTTCGGGGTATACCCTCGCCGCCGTGTGGTTAGCCAGTTAGAAGTTCCGGAAGAGGTTGAAGAGCATCCCTATTTTGAGTCTCACGAACTCACCACGCCACTGGAAGAAATTGTCACCAAGCGTACCGCCTTTGGTACCCATTGGGGATTGGTGTATTTTGTCGGCGACAATGCTAAAGAGATGCATGATCTGCTTAAACGGCAGGAAGACCTCGATTATTATGTATAGTTGTCAATGCGTAATTGCCTGAGCAGTCAAGGAGAATAAGTGTTACAGCCTGAGAGCAGCAACGACAAACTGGCATTGCTATTGACGCGCTTCGACGCTGCCATTGCTGCTTTGCAGCAGGCACCGGCGTTTGCCAAGCCCGGCAAGTTACCACGGGTGATGGATACGGCCCGCCGGGTCATTCGTTTGGATGGTGGCTGTGCGGCACTACAGGCTCGGGCCTTCGATATAGAAGAAGCGGGCCTGTTTCTGGGTACGGATTGGTGTGAGCCACAGATATTGCTTTCGGCTCTGACCGCTAGCACCCTGCGCACAAACAATGCCGATACTCTCGTACTGGAAATTATTAGCCAGTTGCGTTTTTTGGCCGTGGCTAAGGGCGAGTATCCGCATTCGAAACTATCTGCCGAGCAGGCTCATCACTTTTTAACTCAAGTACTGGCCGTTAATCTCGCCTTGCTGTTTAGCCCGCCCGGTGAAGCCGAGCGTGAACAGATGGGGCGGTTGGCTGAACTTCCGCACCGCTTGCTTGAGCACCTGGCCAGCAGCATCGGTTATGAACATATTGTCGACCAATTGATTGGTGAAATTTGGCGAATCCTGCAACAACGCCCGATTCAGGTCGATGCGGTGAAGCATATGATTACCCAGATCGCGATTTGTCAGGCCAACCCTGATATTGATTTGGGTAGCAGTGGTCAGGGTGCAGACCGCTTGGTCAGTAGCTTGTTTGGGCCAACTCAAGCTTGCCGTGAAGACCCCGGTATTGATGTTTACCAGCAACAGCTGGATTACATGGATGTCAGCGCCCTGCAGAACGAAGCCACCGGCATGGCCAGAGCCATGCATGACACGGGCTTGGTATCGCCTTATCACGGCACATTGTTGCGCCATCTGTTGGATAACAATGAGCAGCTATTGGCCGAAGCTTTGGGTTTGTCGTCTACTGGCCGTGACTGTCTGCTGTGCTATCGGTCGCTGGTGCATGAGCTTATTCGAGCCAGTATTTTCCCAGCTACTTGTCAGGGTATTTATGGTTTGGCGTTATTGCTTGAGCGGGGCATTCTTTACCAGCCATCGGCTGCGCCAGCCATGTGGCGCCAACTTGGTTTGCGATTAGCACCTGCGGCTCGGGAGCGTTTGCAGCTGGCCTTTGGCGATATCGTCAGTGCTGAAGCTCGACTGTTGGAAGGGGTTTTGTGCATGCTCGGTTTACCCCTCGGCGTGGGGCAGGGCAATAATCCGACCTGTCAGTCTGCCCGTGCCCTGTCAATATGGGCCTATAACGACCCGGGTTATCTGTTACAAATGCTCGCGTGGGCAGCCCGAGACGATGAAATCATCATGCACTTCGAGGGTCAGCCGATCTCCTCTCAAGACAGTCAAACTGGGGTTGCGAGTTTGGCGCCGATTGATCTTGATCCCTTGTCGCTATTGGTTGTACCCCATCTAGACCGGATTTACGCAGAGATGGGGCGACGTTGCATTGGCCGCGAAGGGGATCCGCATCGCTGGGTTAATCCTGAGTTTCATGGCTGGTGGTCTGGCCGCGGTTTTTGCATCAATGTGGATGTTGCCACCGGGGCACTCATTAATTTGGACGATTTTATTCGTCACTTCTACGCCACCTACCATCCTTACTACAACGGTAACCAGCCCCTGATACATCCCCAGCCGGCAGGGGTTGCCGTGACTGACAGTGCGGCGCGTTTTATTGGTTGGCACGCCATTACCATATTACGGGTGGCCCTTGATCCTCAGGACGGGATGCGGGTGTATTTCTACAACCCCAATAATGACAGCGGCCAGAACTGGGGAGATGGCGTCACCGTGAGTACCGCAGGGCAGGGCGAACGCTTTGGCGAAGCTTCATTACCCTTCGAGCAGTTTCTGTCGCGCTTGTATATCTACCATTACGACCCGCTGGAGCACGGTGAGTTAGCCAATGTCAGTCGTGCTGATCTTGAGCAGGTTATGGGGTATATCCGCCGCAGTTGGGGTGCAGATCGGCTGCCAGCCGAGGAAATCCATGCTGATGATGGTTCTGCCCTTTAAGCGGGCGGCGTCACTTTCCCGTGTCCGAGGCCTCGATAATCAGCTGAGGGCTTAGAAACCTGAAGCGCAATTTACCTTTACGGCGTCTCAGGTAGTGGGCTGTTTGGGTGTGTTTGATTTAAAAAAACAGAATGCTTTAGTAAACGATTTTCTACTGCGTTGTCGAACATTATGGTTATTCGCAATTAAATAGCTTTTGGCTATACCGAGCGCCAGATCGGCGTCTGTTAATCAGCGCGAATGAGGTGGTGTTCCGTGGTGGCAATAAAAATGCAAAAATGGTGGCTGTGTTTTGCGGTGATGGTTGCGCCAGCTGCCCATGCCCTTAAAGCGGGTGATCTCATTGTTCAGGGTGGTTGGTTTTATATTGCCCCCCAGGAATCCAGTGAGCCGCTCAATACCAAGCTGGCTCCCAGTCTTGCGGGTAGCGCATTGGGGATAGACCCGCATTTTAGCTCACCGGGAACGTCGTTATCGGTCAGTGATTCCAATACTCCGGCTTTAACGCTTTCTTATTTTCTGACGGACCATTTTGTTGTGAAGTTAGAGGGGGGAGTTCCCGCCGAGTTTGATTTGTCAGGTCAAGGCGTTGTGAGGCCAACGGGGCCAGCGGGTGCGCTGGTAAACGTTGATCTTGGGGCGTCACAAAACAATCCATTGGCTTCCGTGAGGCAATGGAGTCCGGCAATATTGGGTCAATATTACTTTCGCAATCCTGGCGATAAAATACGCCCTTACCTCGGTTTGGGAGTTACGTATACGTGGTTTGATAATATAGAACCGGATAAAGACTTTGAGCAGAGTCTGAATCAAAATTTTGGTTCGGTGCTGGCGCTGGCAACGGATAGTAATCCAAACACCCATGTTAGTGCCGAGGCTGAGTCGGATATTGCACCGATTTTTAATGCCGGTTTGTCGCTAGAATTAGATGAGCGGTGGAGTCTGTCGCTTTCTGTATCGTATTTAGCATTAAAAACCACATCGCAAATCACGATTAGCTCAAACGATGGAACTCAGCTTGCTAAAAGCAACAGCAAGCTCGACTTAAATCCGATTGTTTCTTCTTTCTTGATTTCTTATCGTTGGGGCGACGATTAATCAGCTTTGTTTTTCAGGCGTGCTTATCCGCGTATTGGGGTATATGCGCCCTTTTTTTAACAGATAAAGGGCTGTTGAAACCTCTGTTGCCTTGTTTTGTCTGATGGGATAAACGCGATGTTAAAAATTCCGAACTATATCCATACCTAGGCTATTTTTAGCATTCCACACAGCTTCGCGAAGGTATAGCTATTTTGTGCAGAAAGAGTGTTTAGAATAGTTCATGTCGTCGCTCACGTAATGACCTATGTAAAAAAGGAGAGTTTGATATGTCAACGCAAGCCACGTTATATCGCATGGCAACAGCCGAACACCTTTGTCCTTTCGGCATAAAGTCTCTCGATCTTCTTAAGCGAAAAAACTTTGAAGTAGAGGATGTAAAACTTCGCTCTCGGGATGAGGTTGACGCGTTTAAAGAAAAGCATGATGTTAAAACCACACCGCAAATATTTATTAATGGTGAGCGTGTGGGCGGTTACGACGAGCTGCGCGATTACTTGAATCTTGAACAAGAAGGTGATGAAGGGACTAGCTATAAGCCTATTATCGCTATATTTGGGTCCTGTTTTTTGGCTGCGCTTGCCTTGAGTTGGGCTAGTGCGGAGGCATTGGTTTTTTCTACCGTGTTAATGAACTTCATCGGTTTAAGCATGCTGGTGCTAGCGGTACAGAAGCTGCAGGATATTACGTCCTTCACCAATCAGTTTGTCACCTACGACTTATTGTCGATGCGGTATGTACCTTATGCTTATATTTATCCCTTTGCTGAAGCCTACGCTGGCTTGGGAATGTTGAGTGGCATTTTACCTTGGATGTTTGCACCGGTCTCACTGTTTATTGGTGCGGTGGGCGCGGTCTCCGTTATCAAAGCAGTCTATATTGATAAGCGAGAGCTGAAATGTGCCTGCGTGGGTGGCGGCAGCAATGTGCCTTTGGGGTTTGTGTCGTTAACTGAAAACCTGTTTATGGTCTTTGCCGGTATCTGGATGTTCTTGCAGATTTAATATCCCGCACAGCGTGGCTGTTATATCTGTGCGACGGCTTCTGTGTCACGTGTTCTGTATTACGTGTTCTGTATTACGTGTTCTGTGCTAGATAGACACGCTATTACTGGCTTTTCGCCGGTGTTGAAGACGGTGATTCGTAGAGGGTAACCACGCGAGAGAGCTCGTCTTTAGCTGTGGGTGATCTTGTCTGTGATGCTGTTTGTAATGTGGGGCAGGCCCCACAGCTGGTACAGCCACCGCTACAATCCCCCGCTGTTTTCTTTGTCAGCAAGCGATGTAATGCCTTGCCAAACCATTGGATAAGAGGCGCTTTTTGGGCGCGCAGAAAGGTGATGAAGGTGAGCAATTGACGATTGCTCCATTCCCCAAAGAAGTGGCGAGTTACCACTACCACACTCATGCTAATGATGAACCCAAGAATCAGGTTCTGGGTGAATGTCGTCATGGTGGCACCTTTATAGCCATATCGCTGATGCGATTTGATAAACAATGAGTGAGCTGACATAGGCAAGGGCAAACAGGTAGGTCATGGCAAAGCCCATTACCTTCCAGGAGTTCGTTTCCCGGCGAATAATCGCCAGGGTTGATAAACATTGGGGCGCAAACACAAACCACGCAAGCAAAGAGAGCGCAGTGGGCAGTGACCACTGTTGCGAAATGACATGGCCCAATTGCTGGCTGATGGCCTCTTCGCTGCCAGACATGGCATAAACCGTTCCCAACGCTGATACGGCCACCTCTCTGGCGGCCATACCGGGGATCAGCGCCACTGAAATTTGCCAATTAAAACCGATGGGTTCAAAGACGTTGGCAAGGGCGTGTCCCAGCAGCCCTGCGATGCTGTAATCAATGGCTGGACCCGTTGCCCCCATCGGCGGTGAGGGAAAGCTGCACATAGCCCAGAGCAAGATAGTCAGAGCAAAGATAATGCCGCCAACCCGGCGTAAAAATATTTTCGCCCGTTGCAGTAAGCCCATGCCTAAGTCCCGGAGATTGGGGAGACGATAGGAGGGCAGCTCCATTAACAACGCGTGTTCGCGCTTATCCCGGCGTAGCCATTTCATGACATAGGCGACAATAAGCGCGCTGATAATTCCTCCAAAATAGAGGCTAAATAGCACCAGCCCCTGCAGGTTGAATATGCCCGCGACCTGTTGCTGGGGAATAAATGCGGCAATCAACATGGTGTACACCGGCAGCCTTGCCGAGCAGGTCATTAACGGCGCGACTAAAATAGTCGTCAGCCGATCTCGCGGGTCTTGAATACTGCGAGTGGCCATAATGCCGGGAATCGCGCAGGCAAAACTCGATAACAGCGGGATAAAAGATCGCCCGCTAAGACCGGCTCGAAACATAAGACGGTCAAGTAAATAGGCGGCTCTAGGCAGATAGCCAGACTCTTCGAGTATTAAGATAAATAAAAATAAAATGAGAATTTGCGGCAAAAATATCAACACATTCCCTAAGCCCGCAATCACACCATCGTTAAGCAAGCTCGACAATGGCGAGTTGCCGGGCAGGAGCGTGTTGGCAATGCCGCTGACTGCTTCAAGGCTTGCGCTGATGATGTCCATGGCTGGCGTTGCCCAGGCAAATACAGCTTGAAACATCATAAAGAGTAAGGCTGCGAGAATCGCCATACCGGCAATGGGGTGAAGAAACACGGTGTCGAGCTTGTCGTCTACGCTGCCGGGGTCGCCGCTGTAACTTAAGCAGTGGTCTAAAATCTGTTTTACTTGTTGATGACGGGCATCGACATCACCGCCCCAGCTACGGCTGGGCCGTTGCCAGGCATGGGTCTGTAGCAAATGCATTAATGCTGCGCCGCCGCCGCGTTTTATGGCGACGGTTTCTACTACCGGCACACCCAGTTGCGCGGCTAGGGCTTGGCAGTCGACGTGAATACCTTGACGAGCGGCGGCATCCACCATATTTACGACCACGATCATGGCTTTGTTGACGCGCATTAACTCCAATACAAACCGCAGATGTAGTTGCAAATTACTGGCATCGACCACGCAGAGCAAAACATCGGGACTGGTTTCACCGGGGTAATTCCCCCAGAGTACATCTCGGGTGACAGCCTCGTCGGGGCTGGTGGCATCAAGGCTGTAGGCACCGGGCAAATCAAGAATGGGAAAGTGCTTGCCGCTGGGTGATTGGCAAAGGCCTTCTTTTCGTTCAACGGTCACCCCGGCGTAATTGGCCACTTTTTGTCGACTACCGGTAAGCAGATTGAATAGGGCTGTTTTACCACAGTTGGGGTTGCCAACAAGGGCAATACGGGGCGTTTTGGTGGCGGCGCTGGCTTCCATTATTGATCGCTTGTCAGCGTAATGCGTTGAGCTTCTTGCTTGCGCAGCGCAAAGCGGGTGTTGCCTAGCTGAATAACCAAGGTATTGCCACCCCAAACGCTTTTGGTGACAAGCCTGATACGGGCGCCACTGATAAAACCCAGTTCACGCATACGATGGGAGATGGGGTCGTTTTCGTAGGCGTCATCTACCTTTGCCACAACGGCAAATTGGCCTTTCTGTAAATGGTTGAGGATCATTTAATTTCGCAAACGGTAAATACAATGATTCGCATTATGCATTTGGTGGGTAGCCATTACTACGCTGGAACGCCGTTGCTGTTGAATATTTTTTGAGGGGATTGACAGCCGTGATCTTCCACACACCAGCAATGCACGCGAGGCGCATGATCGTAAAGTATTGCTTGCAAAGGGTTTAGGGCAAAGCTTGCTTCATGTTGCGAGGCAATTGCTTAAGGCATTAAGGGCTTGCGAAGGGTAGCTTATCCTGCAAAACGCTCTGCTAAAAAGTTGACGAAGAGTCGGACTTTAGCGGAGAGGTGACGATTGTGGGGGTACACCGCCCACACACCAGTGTCGGTGGGTTTGTACTCTTCCAGAATGGGCGTTAGCAGTCCTTGATCAATGGCGTCTTTAGCGTAAAAGTCGGGTAACTGCACAATGCCAAGGTTGGCGATGCTTGCGTGGACCAGCGCCCGGCCATTGTTGCTGTGCCAGTCGCCACTGACGCGCACATCAAAGTTGCGTTGACCATCCCGAAAACGCCAGCTGTTCAGCGTGCCGACCAGACAGTTGTGATTGACCAAAGCAGCAATATTTTCGGGTTGGCCGTACCGTTTTAAATAGTGGGGCGAGGCGCAAGTGACAAGGCTGCGGTTGCAAATGCGCCTGGCGATCAGCGACGAGTCTTTGAGAGTGCCGGCACGAATCGCCAGGTCGTAACCTTCAGTGATCAGGTCGGTGATACGATTTGTGAAATCCAGCTCAACCGCCAACCCTGGGTTCTCTGACATAAACTGAGCCGCGGCAGGGGCGATAAATTCTTCGCCGAAGGCGCCAGCTAGGGTGATGCGCAGTCGACCACGGGGCCGTTCCTGTAAGTCGACTACCGCCTGCTCGGCTTCATCAAGGGTGTTGAGAATGTCTTGGCAGCGCAAATAAAAGGCTTGCCCGACCTCGGTCAATGAGACGCTACGAGTGGTGCGCAGTAATAACTGGGCATCGAGCCGGGCCTCAAGCTGGGCGATTTGTTTACTGATATGGGAGCGAGAAACCCCGAGCTCGGTTGCGGCTTTGGAAAAACTTTGCCGTTGCGCTACGCTGACAAAGGCCTCTATTCCTTCCCATTTATGCATTTGGGTGATTTTCCAAGTGGGATTGTTTCTATTTAAATACAGTAATGTAATAAAAATTGATATTAACATTAATCTGAAGACAATGTAGTGTTCTCCAGTGAAACTGGAATGAATAATACGGGAGTCAATATGAAGACACGAGCAGCAGTGGCCTTTGGCGCTGGCAAGCCATTAGAAGTGGTCGATGTGGATTTGCAAGGTCCAAAAGCGGGCGAGGTCTTGGTGGAAATTAAAGCCTCCGGGGTTTGCCATACCGATGCTTTTACCTTGTCGGGGGATGACCCCGAGGGCAACTTTCCCGCCATATTGGGGCATGAAGGTGCCGGTGTGGTGGTGGACGTTGGCCCCGGTGTAAAAAGCCTTAAGCCGGGTGACCACGTGATTCCACTTTACACGGCAGAGTGTCGGGAATGTAACTTCTGCTTAAACCCCAAAACCAATTTGTGCCAGGCGGTCCGTTCCACGCAGGGTCAAGGGCTTATGCCCGATGGTTCAAGTCGTTTCTCATTAGATGGTCAGCCTATTTTGCATTATATGGGCTGTTCTACCTTCTCTAATTACACGGTATTACCAGAAATCGCGTTGGCTAAAATTCGTGAAGATGCGCCCTTTGATAAGGTTTGTTACATCGGCTGCGGTGTCACTACCGGTATTGGCGCAGTGGCTTTCACTATGAAAGTTGAGGCGGGCGCCACCGTAGCGGTATTTGGTTTGGGCGGCATTGGCTTGAACGTTATTCAAGGTGCCAAAATGGTGGGTGCCAGCCGGATTATTGGGGTGGATATCAATCCGTCAAAAGTGCCGCTGGCGAAAAAGTTTGGTATGACCGATTTTGTAAACGCGAACGAAGTCGAAAACGTTGTCGACTATATTGTGGACCTGACCGGCGGTGGTGTTGACTACAGCTTTGAGTGCATTGGCAATGTGGATGTAATGCGTCAAGCCCTGGAGTGTTGTCATAAAGGTTGGGGACAAAGCTGTATTGTCGGTGTTGCCGGTGCGGGCAAAGAAATTTCAACTCGGCCGTTTCAGCTAGTTACAGGTCGCAGCTGGCGAGGTACGGCATTTGGTGGCGCCAGGGGGCGTACCGATGTGCCAAAAATCGTAGATTGGTATATGGAAGGACGGATTAATATTGATGATCTGATTACCCATACCATGCCCCTGGACGACATCAATAAAGCCTTTGATTTAATGCACTCCGGTGAAAGTATCCGATCTGTGGTGTTGTATTAAGGTGTTGTATTAAGGTGTTGTATTAAATAGCAGCACGATAAGCCAAGCTCACTAATAGGGCTTGGTTTATTCTTTGTTCCTGTTTTGCTCCCCTCTACCTGCAGCGTCTTAAAATTTGCTATTGTGCGGCCTTGTAATGTGATTTTGACATGACCGAGGGTGTAACGCTGGCGAGTTTAACGGATGAATACTGGATGGGCCGGGCTTTAGCTTTGGCAGCGCAAGCGGGAGAACAAGGTGAAGTGCCGGTTGGCGCTTTACTGATTCGTGACAACATGGTGTTAGGAGAGGGCTTTAATCAGCCTATTTCCAGCCATGACCCCACCGCCCATGCTGAAATTTTGGCGCTTCGAGCGGCTGCTAAATCGACAAACAACTACCGCCTGCCGAATAGTTGTCTTTATGTGACGATTGAACCCTGCGCCATGTGTGCCGGTGCAATTGTTCATGCCCGTGTCGAGCGGGTGGTGTTTGGTGCCAGCGAGCCAAAAGCCGGGGCGGTTTGCAGCCACTTGGCCCTGTTTGATCAAGCTCAGCTCAACCATCTTGTGCAATGGCAAAGTGGGCTTATGGCAGACCAAGCCACCGAGCTTATGCAGCAATTTTTTAGTCGCCGCCGGTCGGAGAAAAAGGCGGCGAAGCTGCAGGCGGCAAAAAAACCACACCAAGAATAGGGTTTGTTGCTGTTGTTTTGATGTTCTTAAAAGGCCAGAAAGCTACGATTCAAGGCCTCCGGTAAATAATCAGAGACAATTTTGGGTGGTGGGATGCGATAGCGATTCAGCTCGTCCCAGGTGAGCAAAGAGTAATAGTGGCGGATGTTTTGTACATAGCGCACTGGCTCATCGCCACGGGCAAAACCGTATTTGGTCGTTTTATACCATTTAGCCTGGCGCAATAGGGGCAAGTTTTCTCTGACGTCTTTCCATAAGTCGGGGTTGCCGCCATTTTTTTCGGTTAAGACTCTAGCGTCTTCCAGGTGCCCCAAGCCAATGTTGTAGGCTGCTAGAGCAAACCAGCCGCGGTCGGGTTGCTCAACCCCGCTGGGAATGCGAGCTAGCAGCTTTTTAAAGTATCGCGCACCACCTCGTAAGCTCTCCATCGGGTCAAGACGATCTTCTACGCCGAGTTCTTCAGCGGTAGCGCGGGTCAGCATCATCATGCCCCGAACTCCAGTGGGGGATTTTGCCGTGGCTTCCCAGTGGGATTCTTGATAGCTGATTGCCGCCAGAAAGCGCCAGTCCATATCGTATTCAATGGCAACCTGCTCGATCATGCCCTTTACTTCGGGAAGCCGGTCTTCCATTCGCAGCATAAAGGTGTGGGTGCTCAAAAAAGATTGCCGTTCACTAAAACTAAAGTAACGATCAATTAATCGCGCCAATTTGCCGTTTTCTTGTATTGTCTTAAAATACACTTCCATTTCTTGCCGCAGAGGCTCGTTGGCTGGGTCGCGAAACATAGCCCAAGCCAGTGGCACGGGTTTGCCGGCGCTCAAGGCAATGCGAAAATCCGGATAAAAGGCGCGGTTGGCATAAAATTCATTGGAGTCAACCACGGTGGCGTCAATTTGCCCGTCGGCGAGTTGTTCTAGTAAGTCGAAGGTTTCCAGGTCCCGACTTTCTTTCCATTCTAGTTTGGGGTAGTTCTGTTGTAGTGCGCTCAGGAGTTCCGCATGGGAGCTGTTGGCCATAACCCCGATACGTTTGCCGATCAGTGACTCTATGCTATTCATGGTTTGAGTCAGGCGGCGGTTGTAAATGAAAAGTTGTTTGATCTTCATATAGCTGGGGCCAAACACCATTCTTTTGTGGCGTTGTTCGGTAATGGTCAGGCCCGCGGCGGCAAAATCGGCGTCGCCTTGTTCTAACTTATAAAAAATTTGTTCCAGTCCCACCACCGGTATCATCTTCAGTTTAACGCCAATATGATCGGCAAAACCCTTGGCAAGCTGGTATTCAAAACCCGCTGGGGTGCCTTGGTTTTCATAAAAGGTGGTGGCGGCGTTGCGGGTAAGCACCCGGATAACCCCGGCTTCGCGGATGTTTTGAAGGCGGTTGTCACTGTCATCCCAATAGCTAAACACCACGGCGACGACGGTCAGGGGAATCGCGATCAGCAGTATTTTTAGTATGTTGGGACGTGGCCGCAAAAGTGAATCTCCATAAATCTTGGAGGCTATTGTATCGACCCGTATACATCGGGGCTATAAAACGTATTTCGTATAAAAATCTGTTGTGGTTTCCTATACAATGGCCGGCTTCAATTCTGATGATCGAGGTTGTCGCTCCGCATGTTGATTCTCCCCGGTGCTCCTGCGCTTTCTGAATTCCGTATTGACAAGTTATTGGGTCGGCTGCGACAGCAAATTCCTGCTCTGGAGGGCATCAGTGCCCAATTTGTTCATTTGGCCGAAACCAAAGGGCCTTTGAGCGAGGCCGAAGCCGAGATTTTGGGAAAGTTGCTCGAGTATGGCCCCAACGCTGAAGCCCAAGCCTTTAATGGTGCCAGTTTCTTTGTCGTGCCTCGTCCCGGCACTATTTCGCCCTGGTCGAGCAAAGCGACAGATATCGCCCGCAATAGTGGTTTGGATAAAGTGCTGCGTTTGGAGCGGGGGGTGCTTTATCAGCTACAAACCACGGCAGCCTTAAGTGTTCAGCAGCGTCAGCAGGTGTTGAGTGAAATTCACGACCGCATGGTCGAGAGTGTATTGGATAGTCCTGAAGCGGCTGGGCAGTTGTTTAGCCACCACAGCCCCAAACCACTCACCGCAATAGATGTGTTGGGTGGCGGCCGGGAAGCATTAGCGCTGGCCAATACGGAGCTGGGTCTGGCGTTAGCGGATGACGAAATTGACTACCTCTGTGACAGCTTTGTGCAACTGGGGCGTAACCCCAATGATGTTGAGCTGATGATGTTTGCGCAAGCCAACTCGGAGCATTGTCGTCATAAGATCTTTAATGCCAGCTGGACCATCGATGGTGAAGATCAGCCATATTCTTTATTTGGCATGATTAAAAACACTTATGAATGTGGTGGAGAAGGGGTGCTAAGCGCTTATTCTGATAACGCTGCGGTTATGGCTGGTCCCCAGACTGATCGTTTTTATCCCCGCGCCGGTAGTGCTGAATATCAATACAGCGAAGAAAATATTCATATTTTGATGAAGGTGGAAACCCACAATCACCCCACTGCCATTGCGCCATTTTCGGGAGCGGGCACCGGCGCTGGCGGCGAAATTCGTGATGAGGGTGCGGTAGGGCGTGGTTCTAAGCCCAAAGCAGGCTTGTCAGGTTTCAGCGTGTCTAACTTGCGTATTCCGGATTTTATCCAAGCTTGGGAGCTGGATTACGGTAAGCCAGACCGTATTGTGTCGGCCTTGGAGATTATGTTGGAAGGGCCAATAGGCGGTGCGGCCTTTAATAATGAATTTGGCCGCCCCAATCTCTGTGGTTATTTCCGTAGCTACGAACAGAATATTGATGTCGGCGCAGGTGAAGAGCGCCGGGGTTATCACAAACCCATCATGATTGCCGGTGGCTACGGCAACATCAAAGGCGAACACGTCATTAAAGAGCCGTTCCCTGCCGGTCAAAAACTTGTGGTGTTGGGTGGTCCGGCCATGCTGATTGGTTTGGGCGGTGGCGCGGCGTCGTCAATGAGTTCTGGTGCCTCCAGCGCCGATTTAGATTTTGCCTCGGTACAACGTCAAAACCCCGAAATTGAGCGCCGTTGTCAGGAAGCAATTGATCGCTGTTGGGCGATGGGTGACGAAAACCCCATTGCGTTTATCCACGATGTCGGAGCGGGCGGTTTATCCAATGCCTTCCCGGAATTGGTCAAAGACGGCGGTTGCGGCGGTGAATTTGAGTTGCGGGAAGTGCCTAATGACGAGCCCGGTATGTCGCCATTGGAGATTTGGTGTAATGAATCCCAAGAGCGCTATGTCATGGCAATTGCGCCAGAAAATTTAGCGACCTTTGCTGCAATTTGTGAACGGGAGCGGGCGCCTTTTGCGGTGGTGGGGGAGTCTACCGAAGAAAAAACCTTAAAACTGGGTGACAGACATTTTCAAAACAATCCCGTCGATTTGCCCATGTCGGTGTTGTTTGGCAAGCCTCCAAAAATGCACAGAGAAGTGACGCGTTTAAATCAGGCCGTTCAGCCTTTAAACGTAGATATATCGGTTGAAGACGCATTGGATCGTTTGCTCTGTCTTCCGGCGATTGCGTCGAAAAACTTTTTGATCACTATTGGCGATCGTTCTATTACCGGTACGGTTCATCGAGATCAGATGGTTGGCCCGTGGCAGGTGCCGGTGGCCGATTGTGCGGTGACCACGTCTGGCTATCACGGTTACACCGGTGAAGCGATGTCGATGGGTGAGCGCACACCGCTGGCGTTATTAAATGCCGGTGCGTCGGCGCGGATGGCCGTGGCCGAGGCGATTACCAATATCGCGGCAACCCGGATTGCAGATATTTCCGATCCAGCGGCGGCGGCAGATTATGCTCAAGGCAAAACGCCCCGGGTTGGTAGCTTGGCGGATATTAAATTGTCGGCTAACTGGATGTGCGCAGCGGGCCACAATGACGAAGACGCACGGCTTTATGAAGCGGTTAAAGCGGTGGGGATGGAATTTTGTCCAGCGCTGGGTATTACCGTACCAGTGGGCAAAGACAGTATGTCGATGCGCACGGCGTGGGAGGACGATGGTGAAGACAAGTCCGTCACCGCGCCCATGTCACTGATTGTTTCGGCCTTTGCCCCTGTGAGCGATGTCCGTAAAACGGTAACGCCGCAAATTAAATTGGATGCTGGCGATAGCGTGTTATTACGCGTGGATGTGAACCCTGGTCAGCGCCGTTTGGGTGGTAGTTGTTTGGCGCAAGTCTGCGGTCAATTGGGTGATGTTGCCCCGGATATTGACGCACCAGAAAACCTGAAGCGTTTCTATAACGCTATTCAGTATTTGCTAGAAGACGAAAAAATACTGGCCTACCACGACTGCTCCGACGGCGGTTTGTTGGTCTGCGTATTGGAAATGGCTTTTGCTGGTCATTGTGGTTTAGACCTGAAAATGGCCGATAGTCCCTCGGCTCTTGCAGAGCTCTTTGCCGAAGAAGCTGGAGCGGTAATTCAAATTCGTCAGCGCGATTTGGACACGGTAAAAGCCGTCTTTACGCAACAGGGTTTAGCCGCCGAAGCTGTGACCAATATCGGCAGCCCTGTTGCGGGCGCCGGAATAAAACTTGAATTCGCCGGTGAGCCGGTATTTAGTGGCGATCGCTTGACCCTGCACCGGCGTTGGAGTGAGCTCAGTTATCGCATGCAGTCGCTGCGAGATAACCCCGAATGTGCTCAGCAAGAATTTGATAGCTTGCGCGAAGACGATCCGGGTTTGAGTGTGGCGCTGAGTTTTGATGCCCGTGATGATGTGGCCGCACCGTATATTGCCACCGGCGCTAAACCCGCGATGGCAATTTTGCGGGAGCAGGGCGTAAACGGCCAAACAGAAATGGCTGCCGCGTTTGATCGTGCAGGCTTTCGGGTAGTCGACGTACATATGAGCGATATTTTGGATGGCCGGGTGAGCTTGGCTGACTTTAATGGTCTGGCAGCCTGTGGCGGTTTTTCCTACGGGGATGTACTCGGTGCAGGTGAAGGCTGGGCTAAAACGATCCTTTTTAATAGCCGGGCGCGGGATGATTTTAGTGCTTTCTTTAACCGGGCAGACAGTTTTGCCTTGGGGGTTTGCAACGGTTGCCAGATGATGTCGACCCTAAAGCCCTTGATTCCCGGTACGGAACATTGGCCGCGGTTTGTCCGCAATCGCTCCGAACAGTTTGAAGCGCGAGTCGCGTTGGTTGAAATACCCGAATCACCCTCCATATTACTGGCGGGGATGGCGGGTTCACGCTTGCCAGTGGCGGTGGCACACGGTGAAGGCCGGGCTGAGTTTGCCAGCTCGGCGCAATTGGCAGCATTGCAACAAGCGAATCAATTTGCCTTGCGCTATGTTGATAATCACGGTCTTGCTACCGAGCAGTATCCGGCTAACCCCAATGGATCGCCAATGGGGCTGGCGGGCGTAAGCAGCGCCGATGGCCGCTTTACAATTATGATGCCGCATCCAGAACGGGTGTTTCGCAATGTTCAGAACTCATGGACGCCAGAGCTGCAAACTGAAGACAGTGGCTGGATGCGCTTATTCCGCAATGCGCGTAAAGCATTGGCATAAAATGCGACGGTTCGATACGCATAGCGTTGATAAGAAAAATGTGGTCAATACGCTTTTTAAGCCGAGATTTGATTGCCACGTTTTGATAAACAAGTTTTGATAAATAGGGAACCGTCCTCGGGGCGGCTTTTATGGGGTAACAATGCTAAATAAATATCCGCTTTGGAAAAACCTGCTATTGGTGGCAGTGTTGGGCATCGGTTTGCTCTACGCCATGCCCAATCTTTACCCACCCGACCCGGCGGTGCAGGTTTCTGGCCAAAGCAGTGGCATGCAGATTGACCAGACAACAATGGAGCGCGTTTCGCGGGCATTGGATGCGGCAGGCATTGAACACTTTGGTGAACTGGCTAATGAGAATGGTAAAAGCGGGCTGATCCGCTTGTATGACGGTTCTATGCAGTTACGCTCCCAACGTATTATTCAGCGCGCCTTGGGCGATGGCTATATTGTTGCCCTCAACTTGGCTTCGACTACCCCTGATTGGCTGAGCAACCTCGGTGCTCAAGCAATGAAACTGGGCCTGGACTTGAGTGGTGGTGTGCACTTTCTCTTGGAAGTCGACACCGATACAGCCATTACCAATCGTCTTGAGCAGTACACGACCGGTATCAAAAAGGCCTTGCGTGAAGAACGAATTCGCGGCTTTGTGACCTTGGAAGACAATGGCAGCATCAGTGGCGTGTTTCGCAGCGAGGAATTAAGAGATAAGGCGCTGCAAACCATCCGTAAGGAATATACCGACCTCACGACCCAGCGCAGTGAGAGCGGCGATGGTGAAAATTTCACCCTCCTGGCTACCTTGGGTGAAGGTAAGCGTAAAGAAATTGAAGATTATGCAGTCGGTCAAAACTTAACTACCCTGCGAAACCGTGTAAACGAGCTGGGCGTGTCTGAGCCGTTGGTTCAGCGTCAGGGCAGCAATCGTATTGTGGTTGAGTTACCGGGTATTCAAGATACCGCTGAAGCCAAACGGATTTTGGGCAAAACAGCCAATCTTGAGTTTCGACTTGAAGCCAAATACGACGCGCCAGTTTCTGACCGAGAGCAGTTTGAATACCGTAACCCCGGCGCAGGCGAGCCGACGGCTTGGTTAGAGCGAGATGTCGTCATTACCGGTGAGCGGGTGGCAAATGCCCAAGCCAGTTTTGATGAAAATGGCATGCCTCAGGTAAGCATCACCCTGGATAGCGAGGGCGGTACCTTGATGCATCGGGTGACCCGCCACAATATCAATCGTCGTTTGGGTGTGCTGTTTATCGAACGTAAAAGCCGCACTCGCTATGAAAAAGACGAGAGCGGCGAAGAGCAGGTTATTAAAACTCCTTATGATGAAAAGAAGATTATTAGCCTGGCGACGATTAAAGACGCTCTGGGTGTTCAGTTTCGGATTACGGGTTTAGATGCGCCGGGTGAATCCACTGAATTAGCCCTGTTACTGCGGGCGGGTGCCTTGGCCGCGCCCATCGACTTTGTAGAAGAGCGCACAGTCGGGCCTTCTTTGGGTGCCGAAAATATCACCTTGGGTATCAAGTCGGTGCAAATCGGCTTGGCGTTGGTGGCACTGTTTATGGTGGTGTATTACCGGGTGTTTGGGGTCGTTGCTGTCGCGGCGCTGGCCTTTAATATTGTGTTGCTGGTGGCCTGTATGTCGATACTGGGGGCGACCCTGACCTTGCCGGGGATTGCCGGTATTGTATTGACAGTGGGTATGGCCGTTGACGCCAACGTGTTAATTTTTTCGCGAATACGGGAGGAGATACGCAATGGCCTGTCGGCCCAGCATGCAATCGACTCGGGGTATGGTCGTGCCTACGTCACCATTATGGATGCCAACATCACCACTCTGCTGGTTGCGGTGATTTTGTATGCGGTTGGCACCGGTCCGGTACGAGGTTTTGCGGTTACGTTATCCATCGGTATTGTAACGTCGATGTTTACAGCCATTATGGGCACCCGGTCGATCATTAATTTGATCTACGGCGGTCGCCGTGTTCGGAAATTGGCGATTTAACGGGGGTTGATGGATGTCTACTAAAGCGAAAATATTAGATTTTATGAAGTTGCGAGGTATTGCCTCGATACTGTCTATTGCATTGGTGCTGGGTTCTGTTGGGATTCTGGCGTTTAAAGGCCTTAACTTTGGCTTGGATTTTACCGGCGGTACCCTCATCGAGGTGCTCTATGAGGACTCGGTTGAGCTACAAAATGTGCGCAGCAGCTTGTCTGAAGCGGGTTATGAAAATGCCATTGTCGTGAACTTTGGCTCTGACACCGATGTGTTGGTTCGTCTTCCCCAGGGTATGAGTCCAACACTGGGGCAAGAAGTTTTGGCTACCCTGCGGGAAGATGCCAACAGTGAAGTGGAGCTGAAACGAATCGAGTTTGTTGGCCCGCAAGTGGGCGAGCAGCTTCGGGAGCAGGGTGGTTTGGCGGTGCTGTTGGCATTGATCGTGGTGCTGATTTATATCGCCATGCGATTCCAGATTAAGTTTGCGGTGGGTGCTGTTGCGGCATTGATGCACGACGTCATTATTACCTTGGGTGCCTTTGCCTTGGTCGGCTGGGATTTTGACTTAACCGTGTTGGCGGCTATTTTGGCGGTGATTGGTTACTCCTTGAACGACACGATTGTTGTGGCAGACCGGATTCGCGAAAATCTTCGCAAACTTCGTAAGCAAAACCCGTATGACGTGGTGAACATCTCCCTGACTGAAACACTAGACCGGACGCTGGCAACCTCTGGAACCACGTTAATGGTGTTGTTTGCGCTGGCCTTTTTTGGTGGCGAAATGATCCACAGTTTTGCACTGGCATTGATTATTGGTATTGGTGTGGGGACCTACTCGTCAATCTATATCGTGGCCAACCTATTGTTGAGCATGAATATCAGTCAGGATGACTTGATTGTAATTCAGAAAGAAGGCGCTGAAGTTGACGATTTGCCTTAACTGTTAGCTAGGACCAAAATTCAGACAATAAAAAAGGGCCAGTTGGCCCTTTTTTATTGTCTGAATAATGACTGATGGGAATAACTTACTAGATGTTTTCCAGGTGGGGGCGAACCGCCTGCAGAATACTTTTTAAGCACTTGGGGTTGCCGGCAACGATGTTGCCGCTTTCAAAGTAATTGCCGCCGCCTTTAAAGTCGCTGATCAGACCACCGGCTTCACGCACTAGCAAAATGCCTGCGGCGATATCCCATTTGTTTAGGCCAATTTCCCAGAAGCCGTCTAGGCGACCTGCGGCAACATAGGCTAAATCCAGTGATGCGGCACCCGCTCGGCGAATACCGGCCGTTTCACCAGCAATGGCTTCGAGGCTGCGCATGTAGGCGGGGATATGTTGCTCGCAACGGGCTTTAAAAGGGATGCCGGTGCCAATCAATGCGCCTTCCAGGGTGGTGGCTGCCATGGCAACTCGTACGCGGCGGCCGTTCAGTTGGGCGCCACGGCCACGGCTGGCAGTAAATTCTTCTCGGCGGATGGGGTCCAAAATCACCGCATGCTCGATTTGGCCGTTGTGAATACAGGCGATGGAAATGGCGAAATGGGGAATGCCCCGCACAAAGTTAGTGGTGCCATCGATAGGATCAATTATCCACTTATAGTCACTGTCTGGGTTGCCTGACTCGCCGGACTCTTCGCCCAGAAAGGCGTGATCGGGGTAGGCTTTTTGGAGGTGATAGATAATTTCTTTTTCGGCTTTGCGGTCGATTTCAGTCACAAAATTGTTCTGACCTTTCTCTTCGACCTGGATTCTGTCCAGTTGCTCGGAGGCGCGCGCTATTAGATCGCCGGCTTTACGGGCGGCGCGCAGAGCGATGTTTAGCATGGGTTGCATATAACTAAGACCTTGAATGTTCAAGCAATTGGGCGCGCATTATAACAGAGAGTCTGCGTTCTATAAGTCCTAATTTCATTGTTTCGTAGGGGGCTTCCTGCTAGACTGGCGTCCCATCTTTGGGGCAAAGAAGCACCGCTTTTTCCGGCCCTGTACCTTTCTGATTCTATGTAAAAGGCTCTACATGGCGCGATTTATTTTCGTCACTGGCGGTGTTGTATCGTCACTTGGCAAAGGCATTGCTTCAGCTTCTCTGGGCGCGATCCTTGAAGCCCGTGGTCTCAACATCACCATGCTTAAACTGGACCCATATATTAATGTGGACCCCGGTACGATGAGCCCCTTCCAACATGGCGAGGTTTTTGTCACCGAAGACGGTGCCGAAACTGACCTTGATCTTGGCCATTATGAGCGTTTTATTCGCGCCAAAATGGCTAAGCGCAATAATTTCACCACAGGTCGCGTTTACGAAACGGTGCTGCGAAAAGAGCGCCGGGGCGACTATCTTGGTGGAACGGTGCAAGTCATCCCCCATATCACAGATGAGATAAAACGGCGGGTTATTGCCGGGGCAGGGGATGCGGATATCGCCATCGTTGAGATTGGCGGTACCGTTGGTGATATTGAAGGGCTGCCGTTTTTTGAAGCAGCCCGGCAATTAAAGGTGGAGCTGGGCGCTAAGCGGGCGATGCTAATGCACCTGACGCTGGTGCCTTACATTGCCACTGCGGGTGAGACTAAAACCAAGCCTACCCAGCATTCGGTGAAAGAGCTGCGCTCCATTGGCCTGCAGCCCGATATCCTACTGTGCCGCTCAGATCATGAAGTGGACCAAAGCAGCCGTCATAAAATCGCCTTGTTTACTAACGTTGAATCTCGCGCGGTTATTCCGTTGCGGGACGTTGATTCGATCTATCGCATTCCGTCACTGCTGGCTGCAGAAGGTTTGGATGAGTTAGTGGTAGAACGTTTTGGTCTTGAGTGTCCGGCGGCCGATCTGTCGGAATGGGATGAGGTCATTGAAGGTGACTTGCATCAAGATCATACCGTTACCATTGCCATGGTCGGTAAATACATGGAGTTGTTGGACGCTTACAAGTCCCTCAACGAGGCCCTTAAACACGCGGGTATCCATAGCCGCACCAAAGTTGATATTCGCTATATCGACTCCGAAACGATTGAAACCGATGGCATTGAAGTGCTCTCGGGTGTGCACGGTATTCTTGTTCCCGGTGGCTTTGGCAATCGGGGTGTAGAAGGCAAAATCGCTGCCGTTAAATATGCCCGTGAAAACAAAGTGCCTTATCTTGGCATTTGCTTGGGTATGCAAGTTGCGGTTATTGAGTTTGCCCGCAACGTATTGGGCTTGGAACACGCTAATAGCACTGAGTTTGATGAGAAGTGTGCTGATCCGGTTGTCGGCCTGATTACGGAATGGGTCACGGAAGATGGCAGTGTAGAGCTGCGCAATGCCGCGTCAGATTTAGGCGGCACCATGCGCTTGGGTTCACAGCTTTGCCATCTTGTGCCGGGCTCTAAGGCGGCGGATATTTATGGCGGTGAAACGGTCAATGAACGTCATCGCCATCGTTATGAGGTGAATAACCACTACATAGACCGCCTCCAAGAGGCCGGTTTGAGTATTGGCGGCTGGTCGGCAGAAAATACCTTGGTCGAAGTGGTTGAGCAAAATGACCACCCTTGGTTTGTGGCCTGTCAATTTCACCCGGAGTTTACCTCTACTCCCCGTGATGGCCATCCGTTGTTCTCTGGGTTTGTGAAAGCTGCGATTGAACACGGTAAGTCTTAAATTCATTGATTAGACGCTGTGTTTCGTCAAGCCAACAGGTATGAGTTAAATGCAAGATAAAGTGATTTCTGTAGACGGTATTGAGGTAGCCAACAACCGTCCCTTTGTTCTTTTTGGCGGCATGAACGTTTTAGAGTCCCATTCGCTGGCGCTGGAAGTGGCAGAACACTATGTCAGCGTGTGCAGCAAGCTGGGCATTCCCTACGTATTCAAGGCGTCTTTCGACAAGGCCAATCGCTCGTCTATTCATTCCTTCCGGGGCCCCGGCATGGAAGCGGGTTTGAAGATCTTTCAAGATATTAAAGATCGCTTCAAGGTGCCGGTGATCACTGATGTTCACGAAATCTGGCAAGCGGCGCCTGTCGCTGAAGTTTGTGATGTGATTCAGTTGCCCGCATTTTTGGCCCGGCAAACCGATTTGGTCGAGGCCATGGCAGCGACCAATGCGGTGATCAATATTAAAAAGCCCCAGTTTCTCAGCCCTCCGCAAATGAAAAACATCGTTGATAAATTTGCCGAATGTGGCAACGATAAAATCATGTTGTGTGAGCGGGGTAGCAATTTTGGCTACGACAACTTAGTAGTCGATATGCTGGGCTTTAAAGTCATGAAAGACGTCAGCGGTGGCGCACCGATTATTTTTGATGTGACGCATTCTTTGCAATGCCGGGACCCGATGGGTGCTGCCTCAGGTGGTCGCCGCAATCAGGTTGCGGAGCTTGGCCGTGCCGGTATGGCATTGGGTATCGGGGGGCTTTTTTTGGAGGCGCATCCCGATCCTGATAAGGCCAAATGCGATGGCCCAAGCGCATTGCCGCTGGCCGCGTTAGAAGCTTTTTTGGGGCATATGAAAGCCGTAGATGATGTGGTCAAAGCGTTGCCTCAGCTCGATATTCAATAATTTAACTTTTTACATGGAGATTTGTAACAATGGCTGAAATCGTCGATATCAAAGCCTTTGAAGTGTTGGATTCCCGAGGCAATCCTACTATAGAAGCCGATGTGGTACTGGCGTCTGGTGCGGTGGGCAGTGCCTGTGCACCTTCTGGGGCGTCTACGGGTTCGCGCGAGGCATTGGAATTACGCGATGGCGATAAAGGCCGTTATTTAGGCAAAGGCGTGCAAAAAGCGGTGGCGAACGTCAATACCACTATTCGCGACTTGCTGATGGGGATGGACGCCGAAGATCAACGCGCTATTGATGGCGCGATGATTGCAGCGGATGGTACCGAGAACAAAGGTGAGTTGGGTGCTAACGCGATTTTGGCAGTGTCGTTGGCAGTAGCTAAAGCCGTTGCCATTGAGAAGAAGATTCCGCTGTATCAGCGCATTGCGCAAATTAATGGTACAGAAGGCCAGTACACCATGCCGGTGCCTATGATGAATATCATCAATGGTGGCGAGCACGCTGATAATAATGTCGATATTCAAGAGTTTATGATTCAGCCGGTCGGCGCTGAAACCTTTACCGAGGCCTTGCGTCAGGGCGCTGAAATTTTTCATGCGCTGAAGAAGGTCTTGGTGGGTCGTGGATTGAACACCGCTGTGGGCGATGAAGGTGGTTTTGCGCCTAACCTGCCGTCGAATGAAGCCGCGTTGGAAGTGATTGCAGAAGCGGTTGCCAATGCGGGCTATAAACTAGGTGAAGATGTGACCTTGGCGCTGGACTGCGCATCCTCTGAGTTTTATAAAGAGGGTAAATACGATCTGGCCGGTGAAGGTAAAGTATTTGATGCAGAAGGCTTTGCTGCGTATTTAGATGAGTTAAGCCAAAAGTACCCTATTATCTCAATTGAAGACGGTATGGATGAAAGCGATTGGGAAGGTTGGGCTGCATTGACTCGACGCTGTGGCGACCGCGTGCAATTGGTGGGTGACGATTTATTTGTGACCAACACCAAAATTTTAAAGCGCGGCATCGACGAGAAAATTGCTAACTCCATTTTGATTAAGTTTAATCAAATTGGCACATTGACAGAAACCCTTGATGCCATTCAAATGGCAAAAGAGGCTGGCTATACCGCTGTTATCTCCCATCGTAGTGGTGAGACTGAAGACACGACAATTGCGGATTTGGCCGTGGCGACCTCTGCGGGCCAGATCAAAACCGGCTCACTGTGTCGCTCAGACCGGGTAGCCAAATATAACCGTTTGCTGCGTATTGAAGCCGAGCTGGGCGCTGCCTACCGAGGCCGCGAAGAGTTTCGTGCGTAGCTTGTTGTTTGGGCGCCTTTGGCGCCCTTAATTTAGCTGGCCTTTACTATTTTGGCGGCATCAAGAACGTTTAACCAATTAGAGCTCGTCATGACCCGTCGCAGACTGCTAGTTTTGCTACTGCTGATTTTAATCGTGCTGCAATTTCGGTTGTGGACGGGTAGTGGTAGCTGGGAGCAAATCGCGACACTAAAGCGCGATATAAAAGCCCAGCGAGTGATTAATGACGATCTGCAGCAGCGCAATCAGCGTCTTTATAGTGAAGTTGATAGCTTGAAACAAAACTTGGATAGCATTGAAGAGCGGGCCCGGAATGATATGGGTCTGGTCAAAAAAGATGAAGACTTCTATCTGATCATCGAGAATAAATAGGCCTTTGATCATGCCCGAAAAAGAAAAGCTTTGGGCAATTGTGCCAGCCGCAGGCGCAGGCCAGCGGCTTCCAGGTGTTGTCCCCAAACAGTATCTCCATCTTCAAGGTAAAGCCATTATCGAACACAGTTTGGGCTGCTTGCTTAATGAGTTGCGCATAGAGTGGATCGTGGTAGCGCTTAACCGAAATGACCAAGGCTTTAGCGCTCTTGAAATAGCGAACCACCCCAGAGTAAAAACCACGCTGGGCGGTGCTGAGCGAGCTGAGTCAGTGCTTAATGGTTTGCAGGCCCTTGCTGAACATGCGGCGGCAGATGATTGGGTATTGGTCCACGATGCGGCGCGTCCTTGTTTACCTCAATCCGACTTAAGCAAATTACTGGAGTCGGGCTGTGCCCATGATGTGGGGGCCATTCTTGCTGCGCCAGTAGTGGACACCATCAAGCGCGGGCTGGCAGCCACCCAGGAAATATCCGAAACCGTTGATAGGCAGCAATTGTGGCGAGCATTAACGCCACAGTTGTTTCGTTATGGTCTACTTAAATCTGCGCTGGAACATTGTCAGAATAAGCATTTAATGGTGACGGATGAAGCCTCTGCGGTGGAGCATTTGGGAAAACAACCGCTATTGGTACCGGGACAGGCCTGCAATATCAAAGTGACTTATCCTGAGGATGTGGCCTTGGCAGAATTTTATTTACAGGACGCGGTTGTTTTGGATGAACGCAAAGAAAAAGGGGACCGGCAATGACGTTGCGCATTGGTCATGGTTACGACGTTCATCGTTTTGGTGGTGATAAGCCCCTGATGCTGTGCGGCGTGGAAATTCCTCACCATAAAGGCTTAATTGCGCATTCAGATGGTGATGTGGCCCTTCATGCCTTGTGCGATGCAATGCTCGGGGCTTTGGCTTTGGGCGACATTGGCAAACATTTTCCCGATACTGATCCCCGTTATGCAGGTGCTGATAGTGGTGAATTACTGCAGCATTGCCGCCAATTGATTTTAGAGCAGGGCTTTGTGTTGGCTAATGCCGACCTGACCATTGCTGCCCAAAAACCAAAATTGTCGCCTTTTATTAAGGAAATGCGAGAACGCATTGCCACTTTATTGGATGTTGCTTTGACTCAGATCAGCGTGAAAGCGACCACGACAGAAAAGCTGGGTTTTGTGGGTAGAGAAGAGGGCATCGCTGTTGATGCGGTGGTGTTGATGCAAGCTTATGATTCCTGATTGGCCCCGAGCATTGGGCGGCCCTGCGGGCCAGGCGCAGCTTAAATTTAACAACGATGATTTTATTGTTGAGGAATTGTTTGAGTTTGAACCCAGCGATGACGGCGAGTTTGATTGGCTTTGGATAGAGAAATCTGGAGACAGCACTGACTATGTTGCTCGGGCCATTGCCCGGGAGGCAGGCGTCACCACCAAGGCGGTAACTTACTCGGGCCTTAAAGATCGGCACGCACTGACCCGGCAATGGTTTTGTGTACACAGAGCGGGTAAACCGGCACTGGAGTGGCAGGACAAAATAAGTGGTAATTGGCGAGTGCTTAAAGCCTGCCGTCATCGTCAAAAGCTGCGAAGAGGAAGTCATCGGGGCAATCATTTTACGCTGTCGCTCAGGGATTTTGTGGGTGACAAAACATTGCTTGAAGTCCGGGCTGATGCGGTGGCACAGGGATTTCCAAATTACTTTGGTGAACAGCGCTTTGGGCGTGATGGCGGCAATATTACTGCCTGCCGAGATTGGTTCGGGTCGGCTAAGCAACTTGGGCGATTTGAAAAAAGCATGTATTTGTCGTCTGCACGGGCCTGGCTGTTTAATCAGTTATTGGCTGCGCGTGTGGATGCGGATAGTTGGTGCTCTGCTTTAGATGGCGAGCTTTTTGCTTTGCGGGATAGTGGCAGCATTTTTAGTGAGCCCTTAAACGCTGATATATTCTCTAGACTTGAGCTTGGCGATATTCATCCTACCGGGCCGTTGTTTGGTGGGGCGGGTAAAACTTGTGTAATGGCTGATGTTGCTAAATTAGAAGCGCAGATATTTGGACGTGAGCCCGAATTGTGTGACGGCTTGTTGCGGTCGGGTTTAAAAATGGAGCGGCGTTCACTTCGAGTTTTAGCTAAAAATATGCACTGGCATTGGGCAGATGAGCAAACGTTTTGCCTAAGCTTTTCTTTGCCCAGGGGCTGCTTCGCTACGGCGCTTGTGCGAGAATTGATCGAATACTAAAACGAGGCTCCAGGATTTAAGATAGTTATTTTTGAACTGCCAGAGGGCAAAATAACTGCTTACAACAGTCTCAAGACAATAATGGGTGGCAACGCTGAATCTACAAGGTATTGGGATGACATCCCAGCGCACAAGAGACCGCCTCATCGAAAGAGTGCGTGAGAAAGGCATTACGGATGAGTCCGTGCTTAAGATAATGCGCGCGACGCCTCGTCATATTTTTTTAGACGAAGCGCTTTCACATCGCGCCTATGAGGACAGCTCCTTACCGATTGGTTTTCAGCAGACGCTTTCTCAGCCTTATATTGTTGCGCGGATGACCGAGCTACTGCTGGCTGCGGGCCCAAGGGAACGCGTGCTGGAGGTGGGTACCGGTTCAGGATATCAAACGGCGATTCTTGCCCAGTTGGTCGAGCGGGTGTTTAGTGTGGAGCGTATTCGACCGTTGCAGGAACAAGCCCGACAGCGTTTACGACATTTGCGTCTGTACAATGTGCATTTGCGTCATGCCGATGGTGGCATGGGTTGGCCTCAGCGCGGCCCGTTTGACGGTATTCTCTCTGCTGCCGCCCCGGAGGTGGTTCCCCAAGAGTTGCTTGATCAACTGGCTATTGGTGGAAGGTTGGTGATTCCTGTGGGCAAGAAGGGCGTACAACAACATTTATGTGTCTATGACAAAACGGAAGACGGCATAAACGAGCAGAAAATTGAGCCGGTGTTGTTTGTTCCTTTGGTCAGTGGCGTGGTTGCGTAACGTATCAATTTTAAAAAATTGCTCCCAGCAGCATAAAAGGAATGTGCATTTGTGAATGGATTTAAACCAGCTATCTTTTTGCGCGGGATGGCAATGGGCGCGGCGGATATTGTGCCTGGCGTCTCTGGTGGCACAATTGCATTTATTACCGGTATTTACGACCAGCTTATTGAGAGCCTGAAATCTTTCAATATCGATGCTCTTAAAATATTATTCAGCCAAGGGGTTCCCGCTTGCTGGCGGCATATCAATGGCAGTTTTTTGTTTAGTCTAATACTGGGCATTATTTTTAGCGCACTTTCTTTAGCCCGAGCCATTTCCTACGCATTAGAGCATTATCCCGTGCCGTTGGCGGGTTTCTTTTTTGGCCTGGTCTTAGCGTCTGCAGTGCTTATCTATCGCGAAATTCCCACCCGAAGCTATGCCACGTTATTGATGCTATTGCTGGGCGCAATTGCTGCATTGGCCGTGGGAGAAATGCGGCCTGCCAGTATTGATGTCTCACCGGTGAGTTTATTTTTGTCTGGCGCACTGGCGATCTGTGCCATGATTTTGCCCGGCATATCGGGCAGTTTTATTTTGCTGTTAATTGGCATGTACGGTCCGGTTATTGATGCCATAAAGGCGCTGGATTTTGGCGCGATTGGGGTGTTTGGTTTGGGCTGTATTACGGGCTTAATGCTTTTTGTGCGGCTGCTATCGTGGCTGCTTGAACATTATCATGCTGCGCTACTGGCCTTTCTCTCAGGTTTGCTGGTCGGATCCCTTAGAATTATTTGGCCTTGGAAATTTGATGCTGAAGCCACGCCTGCTTCGCTGGGAAGTGGCGTGGATTTGACGAATGTATGGCCTTGGCAGTTTGCTGAGCTTGCTAATGCCCATATACCTCTGTCTGCTATTCTGGCAGTCTTTGGTATTATTCTGGTAATCGGCATCGAGCGGATTGCCGCACTCAGCGAGGTAAGGTCTTAGCTTAATTCAATAACTTAATTCAATAGTAGCTCCGCTGAGAGATTTCAGTGTTATGCAGAGGTTTTTTAGACCGACCATGAACAGAGCGACACCGATACACACACTGCTAAACCAATACTGGCCGATAGGTTGTCGGCTAAGGTTGATGTGCCAGTGTTGAACGCGCACTGGATTCCCTTCGCTATTATTATCGCCTTAATTAGTGGGGGCTGCGTGAGTAGTGGTGGCTCTGCGCCTATTGAAGATCGCTACTCGCCGTCTGAGCGTGCACCTAAAGAGTATATTGTCAGCCGAGGCGATACGCTGTTCTCAATAGCCTGGCGGTATGGCTTTGATGTAAAGCGACTTGCTGCGGCCAATAAGATCCCCCCTCCGTTCACGATTTATCCCGGCCAAGCGATTCACCTGAAAGAAAGCAATACTGTGCAGGTCAAACGGCCTACTTCAGTAGCAACCGCTGCCAAGTCTCCTGAAGTTAAAGCGCCAAGCCGCGATGTTGCCAAACCTGTTAAAAAACCTACGCCTAAAGTGTCGTCGAATAAAAATGAATCTTGGCGCTGGCCGGTAAATGGCCGTGTAGTTCGCGCTTTTGTTGCTACCGGACAGGCGCATAAAGGTATTGATATCGGCGGTAAAATAGGCGAGCCTGTACATGCAAGCCGCAGTGGTGTCGTGGTGTATTCGGGCAGCGGTTTAGTGGGTTACGGCAATTTGCTCATCCTTAAACACTCGGAGCAAGAATTGAGTGCTTACGGTCATAATAAACGGGTTTTAGTAAAGGAGGGACAGAAGGTAAAAGCGGGTTCTGTTATCGCCGAATTGGGAGACAGTGGTACGGACTCAGCAAAGCTACATTTTGAAGTACGGATTAATGGAAAACCGGTTGATCCTTTGCGCCTGCTTCCAAAACAAAATTAAGGCAGCAGACTAAAGTATCACCCCAGTCAGTCAATAAAATTCTCAACAATAAGGATTTGACGATGCGGGTATTGGAATCGGAGCTTGATCAAGACGCCTTGGTCGACACCATTCATACAGAAGACTTTAAGCTTGAAAAACGCCGTCTGACGAATAAGCCGGATCAGCGTTTGCATGCCAAACGAACGCGCAGCGAGCTTGATGCAACTCAACTCTATCTCGCCGAGATAGGGTATTCCCCTCTACTTAGTGCTGATGAAGAAAAGCACTTCTCTCGGCTGGCCCGCAGTGGCGATGACGCTGGTCGAAAACGTATGATTGAAAGCAATCTGCGGTTGGTTGTAAAAATTTCCCGACGTTATCTTAACCGTGGTTTGACCTTGCTGGATTTAGTGGAAGAGGGCAATCTCGGTTTGATTCGGGCGGTTGAAAAGTTTGATCCCGAACGGGGATTCCGGTTTTCAACTTATGCCACCTGGTGGATTCGTCAGAACATTGAACGGGCAATTATGAACCAGTCCCGCACAATTCGCTTACCTATCCATGTTGTCAAAGAGTTAAACGGCTACCTCCGTGTCGAGCGCGAGTTAAGCCAACAACTCGACCATATGCCATCTCCAGAAGAAATGGCAGTGGCGATGGACAGACCAGTGGCTGATGCCAAGCGCTTGTGCGGTTTAAAAGAGCGGGTGGGGTCAATTGATGTGCCTGCCGGTCAAGGTAACGACCAGTCGCTACTGGACACCTTAGCGGATCAGCATGCGGCAAACCCCAGCGATATTTTGCAAAGTGAAGATCTTACAAAGTGCATCGATACCTGGCTGGATGCCCTTAGCAGTAAACAGCGAGAAGTTGTGCTGCGCCGTTTTGGGCTCCGGGGCTATGAGAATGCGACCTTAGAAGAGGTGGGCCGAGAAATTGGCTTGACCCGTGAACGTGTCAGGCAGATTCAGGTAGAGGCGTTAAAGACTTTGCGGCAGATGTTCGAAAATAATGGGCTTAGCGCGGCGTCGTTGTTTTCGGATTGCGAAGACTAGAAACCAAAAAGACCTGCTCAAGGCAGGTCTTCTCAATAGCATACAGAATGCGTTCTAGGTTTTAACGCTCCAGATACTGCAGCTTGTTGGGCTTACCTGCCCACTCTTCGGCGTCGGCAGGCGGGTCTTTCATTTCAGCAATGTTGGGCCATACTTCTGATAGTTCAGCATTAAGCTCCAGAAACACTTGCTGATCTTCTGGCAGTTCATCTTCTGAAAAAATGGCTTCTACCGGACACTCTGGTTCGCACAATGCACAGTCAATACACTCATCTGGGTGGATGACCAAAAAGTTAGGACCCTCATAGAAGCAATCTACTGGGCAGACTTCTACACAGTCTGTATGTTTGCATTTAATGCAATCTTCACCCACTACAAATGTCATTTTGGCTCGGCCCCTCTTAAATCGGATGTGGTCTAGTTCCACGAGCCGCGTATTGTAACACTGGCTAAATTTATCGGTATAGACTTTGTCTTAACAATAATTTAGCTGTGGCTTATCGCTTTTTTAGATGAACAGCTGTGATTACAGTAAGGACTTAAGTTCATAGAGCAAATCTTGAGCTTGACGAGGCGTGAGCTCATCGGGGTCCACGTCGCTTAATCGCACAAGGGCTTTTGATGGCTCCGCCGGTGCGGCGAATAAATCGGCCTGAAACTGCTGGGCATCGGCGGCACTGATGTGCTCAGTGCTGGCGTGTTTTTCCAGCTCTTCTAGCTTTCGCCGCGCCGCCGACACGACTTTGCTGGGAATGCCTGCCAGCTTGGCGACTTGTAAGCCGTAGCTACGGTTTGCTGGGCCTTCTTCGACCTTGTGAAGAAAGACAATGTGGTCTTGGAACTCGGTGACACCTAAGTGAACATTGGTCGCCAAAGGATAGGTCTCGGGCAAGGCCGTTAATTCAAAATAGTGGGTGGCAAACAAGGTAAAGGCTTTAATGCGCTCGGCCAGATCAATGCCGCTTGCCCAAGCTAATGACAAGCCATCGAAGGTGCTGGTGCCTCGACCCACTTCATCCATGAGTACCAGGCTTTTGTCGGTGGCGTTATTTAAAATATTGGCGGTTTCGGTCATCTCGACCATAAAGGTTGAACGGCCACCGGCTAAATCGTCGGATGAGCCGATACGGGTAAAAATCTGATCAACAATACTCATTTCAGCCGATTTTGCCGGAACATAGCTGCCAATATGAGCCAGCAAAACAATCAGCGCGGTTTGACGCATATAGGTCGATTTACCGCCCATGTTGGGGCCGGTAATAATTAAAGTGCGGCGGTTTTCGTCCAGATGCAGGTCGTTGGCAATAAAGGGTTCATCCAGTACCTGCTCAACCACCGGGTGACGACCTTGCTCGATATTCAGGCAGGGTGAATCGGATAAAACCGGGCAGCAGAAATCCAATGCCAGCGCACGCTCGGTTAAATTACAAATGACATCCAGCTCGCACAAGGCGTTGGAGGAATCTTGCAAGGGCAGCAACTGCGCGTTGAGGGTTTCTAGCAGCTGCTCGTAGAGCATTTTTTCTCGAGCCAGCGCGCGGCTTTTGCTGCTTAGGGCTTTGTCTTCAAATTCTTTTAGTTCCGGGGTAATAAAACGCTCGGCATTTTTAAGGGTTTGCCGACGGATATATTCAGCAGGGGCCTGTTCTGCCTGGATACGGCTGATTTCAATGTAATAGCCGTGAACCCGGTTGTAGCCGACTTTTAGACTACTGAGGCCCGTACGCTGTCGTTCTTCCTGCTCCATTTTTAGCAGAAAGTCCCCGGCATCGCTGCTGAGGCTGCGCAGTTCATCCAGCTCTTGGTCATACCCCGTAGCGATGACGCCACCATCGCGAATCACCATGGGCGGATTTTCCATAATGGCGCGATCGAGTAATTCTGCCAGTTCAGGAAATTCGCTGATGCTTTCAGACAGGCTTTTTAGCAGCTCGGACTCGGCTTGGCGCAAGTGGGATTGTAGGTGGGGCAGGCTTGCCAAGGCTTTTGCCAGTCGTGACAAATCCCGTGGCCGGGCAGAACGCAAAGCGACTCGTGCCAATATGCGCTCTAAATCACCAATATCTTTGAGCTGGGGTTGCAGTGATTCATACAGAAACTCTGCCTGCAGTTCGGCAATCAGCTGCTGGCGCTGTTCCAGTTGAGCTTTGCTGCGCAGCGGCCGGTGCAGCCAGCGCTTAAGCAAGCGACTCCCCATTGCTGTTTGGCAATGATCAATCACTGACGCCAGGGTGTTTTCGACCCCACCGCTGAGATTAATATCAAGTTCTAGATTGCGTCGGGTGGCCGCATCCATCGCAACGGCTTCATCTCTGGCTTCATGCTGAAGACGCTGGATATGGGGAATGCTGGTTCGCTGAGTGTCTTTGACATACTGTAACAGGCACCCTGCAGCGGCGATGGCGGCGGTTAAGCCTGAGCAGCCAAAGCCGTTAAGGTCTTGTACCTTAAAATGCTGACAGAGACTGCGTTGGGCGGCATCCAAATCAAAATCCCAGGGGGGAAGTCGGCGCAGGCCGGGGCGATTATTCAGCGCGCTACATTCAAACTCATCGGCGATAAGTAGCTCTGCTGGTTGCAGACGCTGAATTTCTGCCAGCAAGGCCGTTTCATCCGTCACTTCAAAAATTTGAAAGCGACCGCCGCTCATATCGAGAGAAGCGATGCCCAAGCGTCCTTGGGTGGCCGCAATGGCAACCAGTAGGGTGTCCTGACGTGCTTCCAGCAGTGCTTCATCGCTGAGGGTGCCGGGGGTAACAATGCGGGCGACTTTACGTTCTACTGGTCCTTTGCTGGTGGCGGGATCGCCAAATTGCTCACAAATGGCAATAGACAAACCTTGTCTTACCAAGCGGCCGAGGTAATTTTCGGCCGAATGGTAAGGGATTCCGCACATGGGAATGGGGTTGCCACCAGCTTTACCACGGGCAGTCAGGGTAATATCCAGCAACTGGGCAGCGCGCTTGGCGTCGTCAAAAAACAGCTCGTAAAAGTCGCCCATTCGGTAAAATAACAGCTCATTGGGATGCTGTGCTTTGATGCCAAGGTATTGTTGCATCATCGGCGTATGTTGGTTCAGCTCGATGCTTGCATTCATCCGGTTATTCCGTCCAAAGTGAGTAATATAAAGGCTGGAAGTTTACGGAAAGCGTTGCGCTTGTGCTACCGGATAACGATATGTAAAAAGAGCATTGACATTACGGCCAATAATACTGAGTATATATACAGTTGTTTTGCCCGGCGGGATTTTGATCATTCCGCGTTTATCACCCATCGCTAGCAAATAGGCAAGGTAGGAAATCATGGACCCCAATAAACAGAAAGCACTGGAATCCGCTCTCGGCCAAATCGAACGTCAGTTTGGTAAAGGCTCGATTATGAAAATGGGTGACAGCTCCAGAGAGGTTATGCCCTCAATCTCCACGGGTTCTTTGGGGCTGGATGTGGCGTTGGGTATTGGTGGTCTTCCCTGTGGCAGGATTGTCGAAATCTATGGACCTGAATCATCAGGCAAAACCACACTTTGCTTGCAAGTGATGGCCGAAGCGCAAAAAGTCGGTAAAACCGTCGCCATCGTTGATGCCGAGCATGCACTGGACCCTCAGTACGCAGAAAAACTGGGTGTGAACTTAGAGGACTTGCTGGTTTCCCAGCCCGACACTGGCGAGCAGGCACTGGAAATTACCGATATGTTGGTGCGTTCCGGTTCAGTCGACGTCATCGTCATCGACTCGGTAGCGGCACTGGTGCCAAAAGCTGAAATTGAAGGGGACATGGGCGACGCTCACGTCGGTTTGCAAGCTCGTCTTATGTCACAAGCCTTGCGCAAGCTGACTGGTAGCATCAAGCAAACCAATACACTGGTTATTTTCATTAACCAGATTCGGATGAAAATTGGTGTGATGTTCGGCAACCCAGAAACCACCTCGGGCGGTAACGCACTGAAGTTTTATGCCTCAGTCCGCTTGGACATTCGCCGCATCGGTTCTGTCAAAGAAGGCGACGAAGTCACCGGCAACGAAACCCGCGTCAAAGTAGTGAAAAACAAAGTCTCGCCGCCATTCAAACAAGCAGAATTTCAAATACTCTATGGCCGAGGTATTTACCGTCTGGGCGAAGTTATCGACCTGGGGGTGAAGCTGGGTTTAGTAGATAAGTCAGGTGCATGGTATGCCTATCAAGGCAATAAAATTGGCCAAGGCAAGGCCAACGCGGCTAAGTTCTTAGCAGAGAACCCAGAAATTGCAAAAGAAGTGGAAGGTTCCATCCGCGAGCAGTTATTGCCTAAACCTACGCCTAAGAAAGTAGAAGAGGCTGAAGCAAGCGAATAGAGCATCGTGTGATAACAGCTAAAGCCAGTAGTCTTTTTGAGCTACTGGTTTTAGTGTTAGTTTTTATTGCTGTGTATGCCAATCGTTATCTACCTTCAGGCTTTTTTAAGCCGCTTACTTTTTAAACTCATTAGATGAATAACACTGACTTAACGTTAAAACTACAATTTCGGTCATTCCCGCCTGCGTATGAATGACAAGTTTAAGCCGGTGTCTTCAATCCTTAGAAAATTTGTTCGTCGCCATCGTCCGGTTCTTCTATTGTTAAGCTAAACCCTGTATTTGTTGCTTCGGATTCAGCTTCTTGGTGGGCGCCGACGGGCAAGCCTCTACTGCTGTGCAGCTTGATTCTAAGGCGGAGATTGTTAGCAGAGTCGGCATTTTTTAATGCGTCTTCAAGACTGATTTTCCCGTCTTCATAAAGTTTGAATAAGGCGGCGTCAAAGGTTTGCATGCCTAAGTTTTCAGACTTGGCCATAATTTCTTTAATGCCTTCGATTTCTCCTTTATGAATCGCTTGAGCGACTGTCGGGGTACCTAGTAAAACTTCAATCGCGGCAGCGCGTTTCCCATCTACAGTGGGTACTAAACGCTGAGAAACAAAGCATTTTAAATTCAGTGACAAGTCTAATAATAATTGATTTCTGCGCTCTTCCGGAAAGAAGTTAATAATTCTATCCAAGGCTTGGTTAGCATTGTTAGCGTGCAATGTTGAGATACAAAGGTGACCCGTCTCGGCAAAGGCGATTGCATGCTCCATTGTCTCTCTATCGCGTATTTCACCGATCAAAATGACGTCCGGTGCTTGCCTCAACGTGTTTTTCAATGCTTGGTGAAAACTCCTTGTATCAACGCCAATCTCACGCTGGTTGATAATGCTTTTCTTGTGGCGGTGAATAAATTCAATGGGATCTTCAATAGTAATAATATGACCGCTACTGCTGGTATTGCGATGATCGATCAGAGCAGCAAGAGAAGTAGATTTACCCGATCCGGTAGCGCCAACAAAAAGTACTAAGCCACGCTTTGTCATCACCACATCTTTAAGTATTGGCGGTAAGCCCAAATCATCAACTTTGGGGATGTCAGTAACAATATTACGAGCCACAATAGAAATTTCATTGCGTTGTTTGAAAATGTTGACCCGGAAGCGTCCGACCTTGGCGATGCTATAGGCTAGGTTCATTTCCAGCTCTAGCTCAAACTCCTTAATCTGCTCACTATCCATAATTTCATAAGCAATCTTTTTAATATCGCCGCTAGAAAAAGGCTCTTTATTCAGCGGCTTAAGCTGGCCGTGAAACTTGGCGCAGGGTGGGGCGCCGGTGCTGAGGAACAGGTCGGAGCCAGCGTTTTTGGCAAGGATGGTAAGGTAGTCGTTGAAGGTCATATGGCCAAATTTTCCTGTGTAGGGCTATACAAATCCACGTTGATAGATAACGAAAATTACTTGTTAACAGTGTATCGCTATATTGAGTTAAATTCCTTTCGATCCAACATGATGAGCTATGTATAGAAATCCCCTTGGTTTCAGCTACCAAGGGGTTTTTTTGGTCAATTCATTGAACTATTAACGCCGCATTTAGCGCGTACGCAGCTTGGGAAAACTGACTCTGAACGGCAGAGTGCTTACTATCAGCTGTTTCACTGTAGGATGCTAGAGGTGGGGTTGACGGCGATAGGGGAGGTTATAAATAAAGCATCGGTGTTGGGCCGTAACCGCTTTAAGGTCCAGGTTGAAGGCTATTCCAGAACGGCGGCCAGCGAGGTGGTGATAGGAAGTCAACAGCTTTTCGTGAGCGGTAAAATCAATGACACTGAGCCAACGGTCTCTAGTGGTATTAAACTCTAGCTCCATTGATCGGTAGGAGCGGGCGCTGACCGCGATTGCTATGGACGAGCTTCTTTATATATTTCAATCGCCTTAGTGAAAGAATCAATTACTCTGACCCTATTGATAACCCTATTGATATAAGTGGCTGGTAGTGTAGGAGAAGCAGTTGTAGGAGCTCCTAGGCTTTCTTTCCATAGGGTTTTAATGCACATTTACATCACCAATCTGACTTTGTCGTTTTCGCAGGTCATAGAACCGCCAACCTCGGCTGCAGCGATGTTAGCACCCAGTAGCTGCAATACTTGGTTCAAGACGGGGTCCAATATCGGTGATAAAGCGCTGTTTATTGTTGAGTTGATAGTCGAAACCAACGTATTCGCTGTGCTGCCCACCAATGTGGTTACCAGCCCCAACCCCGAGCCAGTAATGCCGTTTCCATCGCCATTGGGTTCGTAAAACTCAACGCCGATGCCGCCAATGGTATCAGTCAGGCTGGCAAGTAAATCTTCTTCGCTGAATGTCTGGAAGGCGTTCTGGCCCATACCATTATCTACGTCAGGCAGATAGGTTTCGTCGGGATAGTTCTCATAGTCCAGAGGGGTGCCTGATACGGTGCCGGAGTCAGGTGATGGGGCCCAGCGTAGGCCGATGCCTCCACCTGTAAATGCAGTTCGTTGGGCGTTAGCGGGGTTTGAAGACCAACTACTGCCGGTCCAATACTCCTTGTAGCAGACCACCAGGCACGTCTTTCTCACCAAAACCTCGCCAATATCCAAGATGGGGAAAGGGCTCATTTCCAATTCAGTGTCAGAAAAGGCCTGGGTACTCGCTTCTTCTGTACTGTTTCCTAACTGGCCTAGGGAGGCACTTAGCAACTGTGAGTTAGTCTCAACATCCAATGTTTTATCTTCACCAGCACAGCTATAGTCGCTTACTCTGGCTTCGGAATGGCCAGCATTAATTACCACATCCAGTCGGGGGGAGGGCAAGACTCGAATACTGATTTCTTGCTCTTCGCTTGAGCCTAGGAGATTAGACAGTACTCCAATTAGATCGAGCGCGAGTAAATCATTCACGGTATCTGCCACCGATGATACTAGGGCGTTGTCAAGCAATGGATCCAAGGCGTTATCTAAAGCGGGAAGATCGAGGGAGATAAAAACTCTTAATTGTGCTGACCTGACATAAATTTGATTTGGACCGTCAGGATCAAGTTTCACTAATTCCGGGTTGCCGATCGCTGAGAGTTTGGGAGGCTCTCCCACTTGGAGCCGGATGGTTGCATTGGCTAGGCCAAGCAAATTAGTTGGCAAATTTGCGACGATCCCACTTTCACTGTTGGCCAGTTGAATCGTACTTTGGACAAAATCCAGAACACTTAGCCTACTATCTAACCCAGCTTCATCGGTACCCGTTTGAAGTTCCAGAATATCGCCCAGTTTGACTAACGGTGTGGCGCCGGGAATAGCACCCGACAGTAAATTCAGCGCGCTCAAAGTAGCAGTATTTCCGGTCGGCAAGACATCCGCTGCAACGTTTAGGAGGTCGCTAACGCTCACTTCACTTGAGAGCACGCTATCGTAGCTGCCAGCGTCGAGAGTTAATTCTGATGCGAGTGCATCCATATAATTGAGAAGGTTGATGTCTGTGTCCACCAAACTTTGCCAATCTGCGACATTGAGATTCAAGGTGGTGCCAAGGAGTCCCCCCAGTATCGCGTTTAGCAATTCTGACTGGGTACTGTCTATGGAGACAATATTACCGCTAATCGCCAGTTGCGCCGTAGGCTCACAAGCCTGGGCGACGGCTTCCGCGTAGAGGTCTATGTCTCCTGGAGAGCTAGGCCATAGCTGTTGGAATAAGGATGCGGGAATGGTGCGGGTTAATTTAACTTCTACGGCTTTGCCATTCTCACCCGCGCTGTTGGGTGTGAAAACCCGGCCACCAGCGCCGCCACCTTGGACTCGCCCCAGCGAAACTTTGATGTCGCCATCCTCATCTTCGTCACCAAAATTTCCTTTAAAATCATTTCTGTCTGCTGAAAGTGCGTCCAATGCAACACTGCGACGACCGGCATCATCCATGGTCTGGTCTCGGCAGTACAACAACGCCGTTTCCAATGCCGCTAAATCCGCATTTTTTTGCAGTGAGCGCTTTTCAAGAAAGATTCTGCCGGTATCGACAACCACTGCTAGAAACATGATCAGTGTGATCATCATTACTGCTGCCATCACCGCGACCACGCCTTGTTGCCGTTGCCGTAGTGTTGTTTTATTTGCGGTGATCATCTTGATGATACTCAGTCGTTTGTAAACGTTTCGTCGATAAAACTGTCGGGGATAGGCTGGCTAAAGCTTTTTACGTAGCGCTGATAGATTTCACTGCGGGCTTTACCACTAAGGTACTGCTCATTACCACTTGCTAATTCCCCTGAGCGTTGTGCAGCCATCAGTTTTGCGGTGGCGGTTTGGGGCTCGCTTTTGTGGTTCGGAGGTGTGGCAAAAGCAGGGGCGGCCAGCAACAGGGCGGCAGCGGTGGCAATATAGTATTTCATAGTGGTGCTCCTTTTTTGATGCTGGATGAATTGGCTAAGGCGGGTTGCTTAAAGGTGTTTGCTTTGCCAATGAGTTCTTTGAATTCGTGTCTATCGATACCATTGTTCGATGCCATACGGGCGGCGGTGCGGGTGTCGCCGTCCAGAATCAGGCTGATCACCATATTGCGAATGGCCACTGGGTGCCCAGGTGCAAGTTGTAGGGCGGTCATAAACTCCCGTTGGGCGTCTTTAAACTCTCGGTGGGCCAACAGAATAAAACCAAAATCATTGCGAATATCTGCATTGGTGGGGGCCAGTTTTCGGGCAGTCAGCATTTGTTGATGGGCTTGGGGAATGTCACCTCGAGTAGCCAGTATTTTGGCCATGCCAGCGTGACCATAAGCGGTCATGCAGGTGAGACTAAGATCTCGGTAACTGTTATAGGCTTCGGTCAGTAAACCGGTTTTGCGTTGGCCTTCTGCTCGCAACCATAGTGCTTGGGCGCTATTGGAGTTGTCTCTTTCAAGGTGGGCTAGTGCAGAGTAGTACTGCCCCTCTTTAATTAATTGCGAGACCATATCCAGTTTCATGCTTTCGGCCTGTTGCAGCGGTTTATCGCAGCTGGCCGCTACTGAAACGGATTTGTTAGCGGTGCTGGCACAACCACTTGCCAAAAGGGTCGCGCAAATAGCGATTGTTAAGGTGATTTTTTTCACAGGATTCTCCATCCTTGTACCAAGCTAAGTAGTTAACCCAAGTGGTTAATTGCCCATGCCAGAAAGCGCGCTTGTTAGTGACATAAAGCTGGGGCCTGCCGCAAAAATAAGCAGCGCGGGAAAAAGAAATACCATCATAACCAAAGACATCTTTCCCGATAGCTTGTTGACCGTTTCTTGAAGGTCCAAGCGCCGTCTATTTTGTAATAGGGAGTAAAGCTCATTCAGCGATTTATCGATGCTTCCGCCGGTGATGGACTGTTGGCGGATGACAATTAGGTATTCTTTAAAGCCTTCCGCCGAGGTGCTATTGATTAGCTCATAAAGCGCTTCTTCCTGACTCTGGCCCGATTCAATTTTGTTGACCGCCAGGTTCAGTTCCTTGGCGCAGTTCGGGGTAAGGTCACTCAGTTCATCGCAGATTATTGCCAGTGTTTTGGGCAGCGACAAGCCCACGCGCCAAAGCATACGGGTGGTTTGAATCAGCATTAGGGTTTCGCTTTCAAGTTTGCTTTGGCGCTCCTCGGCGACTTTTTTTAGTAGCGAGTAGCTAATCAGCAACATTACCAATAAGCTGCCCAGTACGCTTAAAATCAATTGGCTAAACTCAAAATTACGGGAAAAAGCGTAGGCACCACCGGTAACGGCAAGCGTGGTGCTGGCGACTAATGTATAGACAGTCGCTCTCATTTGCTGATCGCTTTTAAACAAGCCTGCCCGGCGCAGTAATTGCGATAAGGAGGCAAGCTGAGTGTTTTCTTCCCGTAGTTGACGCCAGATATCTGTGGCGTTGAAATTCATTTGCTTACTTTTGGTGCCGTTATTGTTGGTGGTCTCCAGGTGGGCAACCACCAGTAGTAGCACGGGGGCAGTGCATAGCACGATAGCGCCAATAATAAAGTAGATATGATGTGCTTCCATGTTTCTCTCCTTAGCGGCCGATCGATTTGACCATGCGCCATAACACCACTACACCGAGTATCTCCATCCCGATGGCAAGCAACAATAAGGACTGTCCACTAGGGGTAGCCCACATATCCAGCAGCATATTGGGGTTTTGGTAGAACATATAACCAGCAATGCCGGGGGGGAGCAGGGCCAAGACCATGGCAGTAAAGCGGGTTTCGCCAGTCATGGCACTAAGTTCACGTTTGCCTGCGTCATCAAGTCTTAAAATGGCAACAATATCGTCTAGAATGGCGCGAATGCTGCCACCGTATTGTTCGTTGATACGTAGTGATGTGGCGAGTACACCAAACTCCTGGAGTTTGCTTGCCTTCGCTTCGCGATCAAAGGACTTGTGCAGCTCGTCGCCGAGATGAACGCGACGGACAATACGGCGCATCACTGTTCCCAGAGGACGCTCTAAGGTTTCTACCGAGTCGCTAAACGCGTTTTCCACAGAAATACCTGCCGATAGGCGGCGGGTAATTTGGTTGATAAAAGAGGGCAGTTGCGCCAGCATTTTAGCGCGGCGTTTGGCGCCCACGGCCTTTGTCAGCATCACCAGTACGGCGGGTATCAGTAGCACCACCATCAGGGCCAGTTTGGTGGGCAACAGCAGCGCACTTAGCAACAGCGCAGCGGCCGCTACCGCCAGGGCGCTGTAAATAATCACTGCTGGCAGTTCAACGCCATTGGCTGCCAGGTAGTTTTTGATAAAGTCCGGCACGTCGTCTTCGGTATCGAGCTTGGCGGCCTCGTCTTCGAGGGGCTTGTCGTCATTGTTCAGTAGCAGCAATATAACAAAGGCCAGGCTGGCAACCAGTAATGACAAGGCTATCCAAATCATTTAATTAATCCTTGTTAAACCGTTACTTCTTCATCGAGCAGCGGTACCACATTGCTGTCGATGGCTTGCAAACTTTTGCTGACGTCGTCGTAGGTAAACAAGGTATTAAGTTCCACCCCCTTGTTTGCTAAGCGTAATTCGGCAATTTGAAGTACGCACCGATGACCATCAGACTTGCGGCCAATATGAACGATCAGATCCAGAGCACTACCAATCATTTTTAGAATCAGCTCGCTGGAACCCTTGAAGCCCGACATGCCCACCATCATTTCTAAACGAGTAATGGCGTCGGTTGCAGAGTTAGCGTGAACAGTACTCATGGAGCCACTATGGCCCGTGTTCATGGCCTGTAAAACATCTAGCACTTCGCCGCCACGGCTTTCGCCAACAATGATGCGGTCAGGGCGCATCCGCAGGGCGTTTTTCACCAGTTCTCTTGCGCTAATCTCGCCGACGCCTTCGTTGTTTTCAGGCCGTGTTTCCAGGCGCACTACGTGATCATTACGCAGTTGTAGTTCCGCCGCATCTTCAATAGTGACGATCCGTTCGGTGGTGGGAATATACTGGCTTAGAACATTTAACAGTGTGGTTTTACCTGAGCCAGTGGCACCACTGATCAGCATATTACGGCGATTATTTACAGCGTTGGTCAGGTAGTCTAGCGCCTCACGGCTAATCGAGCCGCCAGCCAATAGTTCCTCTGCGGTTAGCGGGTCCTTACGAAACTTTCGAATTGACAGGCAAGGACCATCCAGGGCCAGTGGCGGTACGATTGCATTAATTCGGCTGCCGTCGCCCAGACGGCCGTCTACAATCGGGCTGGATTCATCGATACGACGACCCAGCGGGGAGATCATTCTGCGAATAACTCGCAACACATGGCGGTTGTCCAAAAAACGCATGTCCGCTCGCGACAACACACCTGCCCGTTCAATATAAATATTGCGGGGGCCATTAATTAAAATGTCATTAATGGTGGGGTCGTCCAACAGAGTTTGTAGAGGGCCATAACCGACTATTTCATCTAGCAGTTGCTTTTCAAGCTTGGCGAATTGATCGCGGCCAATATTGATTTCATGGATGCGACAGTACTGACGTATATAGGCGGAAATTGCCTCTTCAAGTTTTTTTTGATTGTCATCATAGATAACATTGTCGTCTTCAATTCGATCAATAACAAAGGCGTGCATTGCTGCTTTGAGACCTTCGTGATCATTCATATCGGTTTTTTTACTTTCGGATTCGCGCCGCTCCAAGATTCTCATGAGTCTCTCCAGATTCGCTTAATTTGCAAAGCCAACATTGGCCGATCGGGATTCAGTGCTCTTTGAATTCGCTTTATCCTGACCATCGGGATCAAAAATCATGTCCAAAAATGAGGGAGTGTATTGGCTGTAGACTTCACCAGGGAGCTCAGGCAACTTGGCATTTTTGGCAATGGGTTTGACCAGGTGTGGGGTAACAATCATTACCAGCTCCTTGTCTTCCTGCTCAAATTTGGTGGAGCGGAACAACGCGCCAAGAATGGGGATGTCTCCCAATCCAGGAATACGATCGGCATTATTGAAGGTACTGCGGGTCACCAAGCCACTAATCACAAAGCTTTCGCCGGGGGCCAGCTGAATAGAGGTGTCAGTTCGCCGTACCCGCAGGCTGGGTACAGCAACGCCGCTGGCCTGCACGCCGTTGCTGAAGTCCAGGTCGCTAACTTCGGGGGCCACTTTCAGCATAATGCTGTTTTCACTGAGAATGGTGGGGGTGAGGCGTAGCCGTACGCCAAATTCCTTGAACTCAATTTGTACTTGACCGTCTCTGTTAGAAACAGGATAGGGGAATTCGCCCCCGGCTAGAAAGCTAGCCGTTTGGCCAGACAGGCTCACCAGCGAAGGTTCTGCCAAGGTATAAGCATAGCCATTTTTCTGCAGTGCATTAATTGCTCCCCGGAACGAATTGGTAGCGTGCCCAACCAGAATAGAAGAGGCATCGCCACTGTTAACCGTGTTGCCGATCAGGGCGCCCACTGGACTGTTGGCGAGCAGTGGTAGCAGGCCCGTAGAGCCGGTAGCTACCGACGTGTCACCGCCAATATAGGAAAAGGCGGTGCCAATCTGTTTTAGCTGCGAGCGGCTGTATTCCACAATACGGATATCGGTTTGTACCTGAACAGCGCCACTTTGCACGGTATTGTCTTGCACCTGTTTGCCGGCCGATTGCAGTAGTTGGTCATGCTGGTTTAATGACCGAGTCTTACCCTGCAAGTGCACGCCACTGCCGCTAGCATCTACCGCTACACCAGAGGTGCTGCTTACGGGTAGGTCAGGAACAACGTCAATCTTAAATACCGTAGGTTCTGAGCTGCCCTGCCACAGTAGCAACTGGGTAGAGCCCATGGTTTTGGCGGTAAGTAAAAATTCTCGCGAGTTCAACACTTTCAGGCTGGCAATCTCGGGGCTGCCAATGGCGCTGCGTTTAACACTGTGCTGGGTGTTAAGGGCACGCTGTTCGCCCACCGTCATTCTCAGGGTTTTGTAGGGACTGGCTTCCACTGAGGTAACAGCCGCGAGAAGTAATCCTACTAGGAATCCTTTTTTCATTACCGATACTCCTTTATGCTGGGCTAGGCCGGTATTCATTACTTGGTTACTCGAATAGTTTCGACGCTGTCACCGCTGTAAACATAGATGGACTTGGGGGCCGGAGGTGGTTTAAGTCCGGTCACGCTGCGCATCAGAGTGGGGTCGTCTTCGATAGTTTTGGTGGCATCTTCTGCATTAGCTTTTGCTAGTTGCACGTCGCTTTCGCCAATGGCAACTAAGCGAATATTGCCGCTGTTCTCTGCTAGTACCAGGGTGTTGATTTGCTCAATGGCGACCTCCAGCACAGCTGAGCGGCTGCGTTTGCCGGAGTCTTTGTCTGCGGTTTTAGGTTTACCTTTTTCGTCAGTGATTTGGGGTATGGCTTCGCCAATATCATTGCCATAAGCCAGCAGACGAACATTGCTCAGTACTCGGCGCGCCAAACTTTTGTTGTAGTTTTCTTTGTTGGGCCGGGTGGTGTAAATCACATCCACATAATCACCGGGTTGCAGAAAACCGCCGGTACCTACAACCTCATCCACTTTCACCGCAATAGCTCTGTAGCCGGGATTTACATCGTCAGCTAATAGACTGCGTTTTTCGAAGTGAACAAGTCGCAGTACATCGCCTTTGCGGAGGTCGGTTTGTAGCGTCTTGCCAACGATGTCAGTGACCTTAGAAAAACCACCCTCAATACTTTGGGGGTAGGGCACCAAGTCCACCTGCTCGGCATTAATAACGCTACCTTTGGACAGGTCTTGGTTACTGATTATTGTTTTTTGGGCGTAGGTGAAACTGCTGGCATCAGCTTGTGGGGCGGTTGCCACCGAGCCAGGTTGACTAGCATCCTGCTGGCTGATCTTATAGCCGATCACGCCCATGATAATGGCGCCGATAATCAGCAGCGCCGCGATGATTTTTAAAGTCCTTGCTTGCATGGTTGAATCCCTAAAATCGCCTTAAGCTTCAATGTTTCGTATGAGTAATTGGCAACGAAACATACCTGATATATCTGTAACTTTGATGCTATGGCTTGTGTAGTAGGCTCGATATCGTGAGAGATACGTACTAGCGCCCGTGCATGTCGAAAACCTTGCTTTGCGTCACATTACCGCTGGCGCGATGTCGCTCTAACGCCAATGGCAAAGCCGCCGCGAGGGGCGGCATTAAAGACGAAGGCTGGCGCGACCCACCAGGCTGTCTGGCAGACTGGGAATGTCACCCACCAGTGGCAGGGTGATACCCGGTAGAGGCGGCGCGGTGCTTAGCCGAACCGTACATAACATGTTTGGATCACAGGAGAAGGAGAAGTTTTCACCGCTGGTAGCACTACTCACCAAGGATGCAGACAGCCAGGTCAGGGAGTTTTGCACTTGGCTGCGTACCACTGGCTCAAGCTCGTCTTGGGTACACACCGATTCCGCGCACTCCGTGGCCAGTGCGGCCCGCAGGGCGTCTTCGCTGACATAGGTAAAACTCTGGATGATCAGAAACGCCATCCCGTAGGCGATAATCGCGTAAACCATGGCAAAGAAAACCGGAAACATCAGCGCGAATTCAATCGCCACTGCCCCCGTTTGTTTTTTGGCCTTGCCTGTTTTGTTGCTGTTGTGCTTCATGATTCCTCGCCCTCCGTCCAGTGGTTTAGCGGGAGAGATTCGATAGCTAATTGGTGACGTCTAATAGGCTTAGCAAATACTCACCGGTTAATAGATGCAGCGCTGCGCCCAAGGCGATAGCGGTGCCAAGGGGTAGCCCGGTGTGACTGGGCGGCACTGGCTTGGCGTACGTATGGGAGCTTGGCGCAAACACGCCCCGCCAGCTTGCGACCAGCGGGGCTTGAAGCTTAAGCAGACACACCACCAGCAACACGCCGGTGGCAAATACTTGCAGTAATACCGCGCTGGGCCACAGTGGCGCAATCGCCAGCATCAGCTTGACATCGCCGCCCCCCACAATGCCCTTGATATAGCCGGGCAGGGTAATGGCCAAAGCAAAGATGATATTGATTGCCAGTGTCGTTAGGTTCACTTGGCTTTGCGAAAAAAAGGCAAAGTATGCCACTGCCGCTAATAGTGCGTTTAGGGCATTGGGAATTCTGCGACTTTTCCAGTCGAGAACTCCAATGCCGGTTATTAAAGCGGTGGCGATCACAGGCTTACCTATGCATGGCTAGAGGCGCGAGTTAACCACCAGTCGCAGTAGTAACATCAGTGAACATACCCGTGAAAATGCTGCTGACACTTATACCACTAGCACCAAATGCAACGACCAGCGCTACGACAACTATTGCAGCAATAACCGCATACTCAATCGCGCTGGCACCAGTCTCGTCTTTTGCAAAAGATTTCATTTTGGTCAAAATTGTATTTAACATGGGTCGTTCTCCATTGGTTTAGGTTTCGACCGAGATACATAGGCGAATCCCTATCGGCCTTGGTGATAAGATTGCGCTTTGCACAGTTGGAAAAAAATAAGTAGTTGCCGTAGCTGATCTAAGGAAATACCCACTATTTGTAGCGTTATGCGAGATAAAATGCGCTTTTTAGCCCCCCTTTTTGCGTTATGAGCGATAACAAGACGGTTCGCCTGAAGGCCATGGACTTGCTGGCGCGGCGGGAGCACTCTCGAAGTGAGCTTAAAAATAAGCTGTTATTTCGCTTTAGTGAAAACGAATCAGAAATTGATGTGGCACTGGCCGATCTATCTGCTGAGGGTTTGCAGTGTGATGCTCGGTTTTGCGAATCGTATATCCGTGTTAGAGCAGAACGGGGGTATGGGCCTCAACGATTACAGCAGGAGCTGCGGCAACGGGGTGTGGATGAGGCGTTGATTAGTGACGCTTTAGGTTGTTGTGATATTGATTGGTGGCAGCAGGCAGAGGCGCAGTTAATTAAAAAGTTTGGTGAAGGGAAGCCTAGTGATTATAAAGCTCGCGCTAAGCGTATGCGGTTTTTGCAATATAAGGGTTATTCACAGGATCAAATCAACGTAACCTTGGCTACCCTCTGTGGTGATTGAGTTGGACGTTGAATTAAATCGCATTTATGTCATCTAACAGCTCTATGGTACAAGTGCCTCAGAAGCTTGTAGGGTACTTGTTAAATACATAAACCAGCTTAGCTGATGGTGAATGTGACTCTCTTTGGGGTTATTCACATTGCTATTTGATACGGTCGATTCAATTGCTATAAGTGGCGACAGTGGCATTAAGTAGCTGCTAAATCGCAGAGTTTTCAATAAGGAGCTTAACAATGTTAAAACGTTATTCGGTCATTTTGGCCTCGCTAATCATCTTTTTTTCACTGAGTTCAACGACCCAGGCTCAGCAAGGGGCTGACTTGGCCGCTGCTGGTTTGCAGAGCCTGGTGACTGAGCTGAAGCTTGATGAATCGCAAAAACAGGAAGTGGATGCATTAATTAAAAGCTACACAGAAAAGTCTACGGCTATCCGTACTAAGGTTCTGGAGCTGCAAACTGAAATGAAGAGCCTGGAGCTTGGCAACTTGACTAAGAAGAAAATTCAGCGTCTTAGCGCAAGCACGGGTAAATATTCTGCCCAATTCACTGAGCAAACGTTGTTGCTTCAAACTGGTTTTTACGCCGTGTTGAATAGCGAGCAAAAAGCGAAATTTGACGAGTTGAGAGGTCAGATTGCTGAGCGTCGCAGCATCATGTCTTCCCAATAAATAAGAAGCTGGGTGCGCAGGTCCAGTCTGCGCGCCGCCACCTACCGAGTAAATAACGGGCACTCAAAACGATGCCGACCTTTTAGCGTTTATTATGCTTAATATTATTTGAGCCCATTCTCACAGAGGCTTGCAGGGTGCACACTCCTTTAGCTGTGCACCCCACCCCCACCGCGGTGTTTATACTTTTTCCAGCGTAAAACCTTCTTCTTTTATCCAATCTGCCAGCGATTTTGCATGGCTGTCATTGCTAACGACAGCGGTACTGGCTTTGCCTTGTTGTAAGTACGTTTTTGTAACTCTGATGAGATCCTCAGCTTGAGTGTTTAAAACCCGCTGACGAAACAGGCGGCGTTGCGTGAGGCTGCGGCCGAAAAGATTATTCTGGAAGTCTTGCTTGGCTTCGCCTGCTGGGGAACCCGGTTTGTCGATGCTTCCGATAATACCAAGTATTGCTTGCTCTAGCGCTTCATCGGAGATGGGGTTATTTAATAACCATTCGATTGAATCATCAAAATCTTGCAGGGTTTCGGTAAGCCTTGGATCGCGATAAGAAAAGAAACGAAATGCGGCGATATTCGAATCTTGCGAGGCTCCACCACCGTAAGCGCCACCTTGCTCACGAATACAGCGGTGCAGGTAGCCATTGCGAAGATAGCTGGCAAGCACCGTCAACACTGCCGAATCAGGATGCTCTGAGGTGACGGTGGGATAGGCCTTGGCGCAGAAGTTGACCTGGGAGTTGGCGACCCAAAATTCTTGGCGGCTTTCTCGTAGGGGCGCTAAGGTAAACAGATTACTCTGGCTTTGAGAAAGGTCTGACCATGTGCTGGCAAGCTGCTCGTTAAGGCTTGCTACAATTTCCTCATCGGCAATGAATAACAGCTGTTTTGGGCATTGAAGAATTTTAGTATGTAGTGCCAAAAGCCGGGTTGCCAGTTGCTGACGCTGGGTTTGTTCTTTCAGTGCGTCGCTTAACGCCTTCGATGATTTAATGCCCGGAAGGCCGCCTAATTTGTGATTGATGTTAGCGATAGGACTCATCCCCGCACTGGCCGCGCTCATGGCCAGGGCATGGCCGTTTCCGGTAATGGCAGATTGCTTACGTGCGCTAACTTGTGAGGCGATATCAGCGATGCGTTCCAGTTCGTCAAAGCGCTGGGTGGTTAAGGTGTCTTTCATTAACTGGGCTTGATCAAGGGCGTTGCGGGCGAGGGCTTTAGCACTGATGACTAAATAAGCAGTCGATTTTTGCTCGTCATCGGTATCGCCTCGCATACTGGTAAACGCCGAAATGCCGCCACACACTCGAGCTTGTCTAGCTTGGGTTTGCAGATAATCTTCTTTTCCCACCCCTAGTTCGGTTAGCAGTTGGCTGTAAAGGGGCAGTAATGCGGTTTCCTCGTCGCTAAGGGCTGGGAGTGAGAGAAACAGTTGCTGGTAAACCAGGCCGTTGGTGCCCCGGGCATATTGTGTGCAAGGTAGAGAGCCCAGCTTGGTTTTGTTAAAGGGAATTTCCGGGATATCCAGCTGCACGTCGTCTAATGAGACTTTAGGGAGGATGGATTCGTCTTCTTGCAAGGTTTGACGTTCCGCCAGTGCCGCAGCTTGATCTACGATGGCTTGTTTTTCAGTGTCTGACAGAGAAGATTGCAGTGATGCCAATTTGGCTCTTTCGGCATTGTCACGATGCTGTTGCATGGCGGTATCTGGTGCCATGGTCAGTCGTACCCGATGGGGGTTGTCTAGTAGTTGTTGGGCCAAACCTTTTATATAACCGGTGTCTTTAATGCTTTCCCGAAGTTTTTCAATGGCGGGGTCAAGGTTAAGTAAATCAATGGGCTTGCCTCGATGAGTAGCACTGCCCATGGCGTTAAGAATCAGCTGCAGCCCGTAGGGAAAGCCATCGCCACTGATTTCACGTTGCTGTAATTCCAGTTGGTGAAGCACGGCCTCGATATTTTCTTGGGGGACGCCGTTGCTGGCGATGTCGGCAATGGTATCCAGTACCATTTTTTCAAACGCGGGGCCGTGCTCAGCTTCGCTGCCTTCAATACCGCATACCAGCGTCATTTCCTTCATGGAGTCTTCCAGGCCGCAAAGTGGCGAGGGCGCGCTACCCAGCTCAGTGGTTTCTAGTGCCTTTAGAAGTGGGCTGGCGCTATTGTCTAACAACACGCCAGATAGTAACTGCGCTTCAAGAAGTGAGTTCAGGTCGGTGCTGGAGCCAAGCAACCACGCCAACACAATGTGAGTTTTGCCCGCGACGTCTTCATCCTCGGGTACAGGGTAGTGCTCAAGAACTTGGACTGGGGCGTGATAACGTTTTTCATCGGCAACGGAGATATGCACATCCAGTGCATCAAAGCGTGACAGCGCCAGTTCTTCAAAACGGGCCTGATGTTCTGCTGCCGGGATATCGCCAAAGGTCATGAATATCGCATTGCTGGGGTGATAATGCTTGCGATAAAAGTCTTGTAGTTCTTGATAACTTAGGTCAGGGATGGCTTCCGGGTCGCCACCACTGTTGTAATGATAGGTGTTGCTAGGATAGAGGTATTTGCAGAGGGTTTGCCAAAGTTGGCTGGAGACGCTGCTCATCGCGCCTTTCATCTCATTAAACACGACGCCTTTATATACTAGCGGCGAGTTGGGGTTGTCTGCCTCTGCAAACTCCAGGCGGTGGCCTTCTTGGGCAAAGTCCAGTGGGTCTAGTCGGGAGAAAAACACCGCGTCCATATAGACTTGCAAGAGATTTTCAAAATCTTTGCGATTACAGCTGGCAAACGGGTAGGCGGTCCAGTCGGAGCTGGTAAAGGCGTTCATAAACGTGTTTAAGGAGCGCCGGATCATCATAAAAAACGGGTCGCGGAGGGGAAAACGCTCGCTGCCGCATAAAGCCGTATGCTCAAGGATGTGGGCGACTCCGGTAGAGTCTTGGGGCACCGTGCGTAGCGCAACAAGAAAGACGTTTTCGGGGTTGTCGCTGGCAATGTGGTAATGGGCGGCGCCGGTGACGCGATGACGGTACTCTGCAAGGTTGACTCCCAGCGCGGGGATATCCTCACTGCTGATTAGCTCAAAACTGGCGGTGGTGGTTTTTGCAGCGGCTTGACTCATAGTGGGGGACATATCCTTTTTTAATAACAGCGTATTCCCTCATTCTAGCTGGTGGGGATCGGGCGAGGCTAGCCCGAAAATTGTCTGGCTTGATGAAACCCCCTGTATTTGCTGGAAATTGTAAATGACTGCTGTCGTTGAAGCAGGTTGATATCCCCGAAATCGCTTAGCCAGTGTTGCGAGCTTTCGTTGTGGTGGGAAGGGTGTTTTTACTGCGGCGACTGGATCCCGGCTCAAGGCCGGGATGACGATTTTTGAGATTGAGGATGGCGATTTTCGAGACCGAAGGTGATGATTTTCTAGACAGAGGATGGTGGTTTTGGAGGCTGAGGGTGACGATTTTGCTAACGTCGAGACTCGATTAATAAAAGCCCAGAGCTGAGTCTTACCCGCGAAAGCGGGTATCCAGTGTTGCGAGCTTTGGCTGTGGTGGGAAGGGCGTTTTTATTGCGGCGACTGGATCCCGGCTCAAAGCCGGGATGACGATTTTCGAGATTGAGGGTGACGATTTCCGAGGCTGATGAGGGCGGTTTTGGAGACCGAGGGTGACGATTTCGCTAACGTCGAGACTCGGTTAATAAAAGCCCTGAGCTGAGTCTTACCCGCGAAAGTGGGTATCCAGTGTTGCGGGCTTTGGCTGTGGTGAGGAGGGCAGTTTTTACTGTGGCGACTGGATCCCGGCTCAAGGCCGGGATGACGATTTTCGAGATTGAGGGTGGCGATTTTGGAGTTGATGGTGGTTGTTTTGGAGCTAAAGGATAGCGGTTTGAAAATCTGAGGATAGCTGTTTGGAGCCTGAGGATGCCGCTCTGTTAATCACGTTTTTAGAAAATGCTTCCACTTGGTTATGTGGCCTGTCTAATTTTATGATATGACAAGCTCTATCTCGTTGAGAGGTAATGAAGTGTTACCTATATGGCCGAGCTAGATGGCCGAGCTAGTCTGTAACCCATGTGACCGGTTTGCACTAAACAGAGTCTTACCCGCGAAAGCGGGTATCCAGTGTTGCGGGCTTTGGCTGTGGTGAGGGCGTTTTTACTGTGGCGACTGGATCCCGGCTCAAGACCGGGATGACAATTTTTGAGGCTGAGGCTGAGGCTGAGGCTGAGGCTGAGGCTGAGGCTGAGGCTGACGAGTTAAAGTGTTATCCCTATTGTGGTCGTATATGCAAGATGTTGAAGAAGTTCTTGGATGCTCGCTTACAAGGATGACATGTTTAGATCAATGCCATTCGGTCTTGGAGCTACTTTTGGGGGAGGGGAAGCGGGATTTCAAGCCGGTAAATAACAGGCCAGAATTTCCCGGTAACGAGCCAGCTGCCATCACTGCTGTCGTAAGCGATGCCATTTAGTACGGCTTGATCAGAACTGACCGCCGGTTTTAGTGCCGCAAGATTGATCCGGGAAACTACATTTCCGCTTTTAGCGTTGATAAAGACGATGTCGTCGCTTTGCCAGACATTGGCGACCACATAGTCACCAACACATTCTAGTTCATTAAGCTTATCTACGGGCTTGCCGTTTTCCCTTACCTCTACTTTATGGCTGAGCTTCATGTTTGTGGGTGATAACCATTGCAGGCTCGCGCTGCCGTTACTCATCACAAATTGGCCTTCGTCACCCAAGCCGGGGTGAAAGCACAATCCCCAGCCTTCACCTTGATAGGCAAAGGCGCCGAGCACACTAAAATGATGGGGATCTAGAATAAGCCCTTTTTGCGCCCGCCATGTCAGCAGATACAGCCGGTCACGATAAATACTCAAGCCTTCTGCAAAGGCGGTGTCGGGGAGGGCCACGCCTTTAAGGTCGGGATCTTGACTTGCCTTAGGAGGGAAGTGACGGCTGATAACCTTAGAGCGACCGTACAACCCCGTGCTTTCAAACATTCGGCCTTTATAGAGCTCTAAACCCTGTGTAAATAAAGCGGTGTTATGAGGGTACTGTGTAATAACCCGGTAACCCCGTTTCTGTGCAGTTTTAGCAGTGGTGTCGGCCGGTGCGCCGCGAACTTGGGCGGTTAACATCGGTATTGAAATCAGGGCGGCAAAAAGCCAGCTCCTGTAGCGTATAAAAGTGTAAGTCATAACCAAATCATAACAGGGGTAAATGAATATTGGGTAACTCCCTGTCATGGCTACAAATTGTGAAAATTACCGTTAGGGGAACAACTTTAGGTGTTACTGTGTCAGAGATTACGCTTGGCAAGAAAAGCTAGGTGTAAAAAACATAATGCCACGACTGAAAAAGTGGCGTTCATTCTGCGATAGCTCAAGGAGGGCTAAAACAAATGAAGCGCAATTCAGAAAATACCTTGGTTTCAATGGTAAGTCGTTATCTTTTAGTAGCGATTATTGCGGGGGCAGGCCTGTTTACAATCACTGCTTGTGAGGAAAAAGGCCCTATGGAAGAGGCTGGAGAAAGTATCGATCAAGGAATGGACGATATGGGCGATAGCATGGATGAAGGCGCTGAAGAGATCAGTGACGAATACGATGACCATACAACTAATTAAGTTTAGTTGTGTAACGGGCGCCTAATTGGCGCCCGTTTTTTTTAACTATTGTCACAGGGAAAAGTGTTTTGTGGATTGTTTACACAGGGAGAAATAATCTCGCAAACTAGTGTAGAATCCGCCGTGTTTGTTGTTTAAAAAGGCCCGAAAAATGTCCCTCACTAGCGCATTCAAATGCCGAGAGCGGCTTGTTCCGGGCACCTTGTTAATTTTAATGTTGATCGCTATAGCCATAGCGATTGTTGCTGCAAATTCCCCCTATAGCCGTTTATACGATGGCTTGCTCGATGTACGTAAACCCCTCGATTTTCTAAAGCTGCCCACGTCCAGACCGCTTGTTTTTTGGATTAACGAGACCCTGATGCTTGCTGTGTTTTGTTGGACTGCTTTATTCCTAAAGCAATTTCGACAACGTCATTCAACAGTTACGCGACCCTTGATAGTTGTGTGGTGCTTGGCTGTAGTGAGCAGCGTGGGGGTGCCTTTCGTCTTGCTAGGCATACAGCAACAACAATTTGATATTGGTCATTTAGCTGCTGTAGCGGCCGACCCCGCCTTAGTTTGGGTCTGTGGTTTGCTGCTGTGCCGTTTTCTTAATGCGGATTCACGTCTGTTACTGGTGGCATTTGTTGCCAGTCAAAGCCTCGTTGTATTGGGCGGGGTGTATTTATATCAACTCCCCAACCTGCAATTGGGGCTGGGAGTGTTGGCCGCTTTTTTACTGACGGCGAGTATTTTATTTGCCAGGTATGGCTTTTTGTTATCGCTGCTCTGCGCTGCAGTTGCATGGTGGGTCTTGTTAAAAATGGGCTTGCCGGGGGGGCTGGCCGGTGTGGCACTGGCCTATGCGCTACCTATTCCCCAAAACCCGAATCAGCGCCTAATAGTAATAAGCGGCGTTGTGATTTTTCTTATTTGTCCGTTGCTGGTCGCTAATGCCGGTATCGGCCTGCGGGGTGTTGATCCAGGTTATGTTTTGCAGCTGCCTGCGTTAAGTTTGCTGTTGACCAGTATGTTACTAAAACCCTTATGGTTGTTTTTACTATTGGCGATTGCCATGCACTTTGATTGCTTGCCTGCAGGCTTGAAACAGAAGAGCCCCGTTCTATTTGGGCTGGCTTTACTCAGTGGCGCCAGTCTTTCGGGCCAATTGTATTTTGGTAGCTTGATTGATCGTGTAGGTAATTATCATTTTGATGTTCGAATGGCTGCGCTGTGTGGTACGGCTCTTGTCTTAGCCGGAGCATGGTGTTGTTTTCGGTCGGTATCCGGCCTCGCTGCGACTAGCGACGATTTTTCTTCAGGTCTCGAATAACAAAACGCGCAGGGGAGAGGTTTTCACAAAGCGCTCTGTCTAGCGGTGGAAACTCGCCACCAATATAACTTGCGATAAGCTCTGCGCAGATGGGGCTTGAGGTCAAGCCTCGGGAACCGTGGGCAATATTAAGGTATAGCCCTGGTTGATAACTGCCCGGACTATCGATGGTCGCTTTGGCATCTTTTCGTAAACGTTTGTAGTCGATATCAAATTTGGCCAAGTCAGGCACTGGACCCACAATAGGATGATAATCCGGGCTGGTACAGCGTAAGGCGGCGCGGCCGCCGAGAGCTTCTGCATTGCTGTGGAGCAACTCCGGGGAAAGCTTTCTAAGCTGCTGGATGTTCCAATGATGCTCCATATCGCTGAGTTCGCAATGTTGATCTTTAAGATTGAAGCTTGCACCAATACAAAAATTCTCACCGGTTGCGGGTGCAAAGTAACCTTCGTGACAAACGACTTTTTTAGGTGAGTAGGCGAGGTCTTTTGGCGATAAATAGCTCAGCTGCCCCCGAATAGCCCGGGTAGGAAGATAGCCGCAGCATGAGAGCGTTTTTGCCTCATGGCTATTGGCGATAACCAGTATGTCTGTTTCAGCAAGGGTTTTGCCAGCACGATTGCTGAGTTGCCATTGTGATTCTTGGTAATTTATCTCCCTCACTTCAGTATTATATTTTACGGTAATGGCATCGTGGTTGAGCCAGTATTTACAAAGTGCTGGCGGTGATAGCCAACCCGCACCGGGGTAGTAAAAGGCCGGGGCATGAAGGGGAATGCCTGCCAGCACGCTCGCTTGTTCTGGCGAAACAAAGGTGAGCCAATCTTGATGTTTTAATAATGTCTTTAGTTTCTCAAACAGTAACTTATCCGCGTGAGTGCTGGCCATTTGTAGCACACCGCAGAGTTCGCCAATGATATGTTGTTGCTCTATAAGTGGGCGATAATAGCCCAAGGCGTGCAGAAAGCTTGTCAGCGTAAAGCGGTTGAGACTGCCCAGCTCAGCGGAAAGCTTGGTGTAAAGCACGCCTTGCGGATTACCTGATGCGCCTTGAGCCGGTTCAGAGCCTCGTTCAATAACCTCGACTTGATATCCACGCGTGGCCAGTGCTCTTGCTGTGCTGGCACCCGCCAAGCCTGCACCGATGATTGTCACTTTGTTTGCTAGAGGGTTATTGGAACTGCGGTTAGAACTAGGGCAAGTATAAAAGGGGTTGTGCCATGGGACTTTTATATTGCCCCTGTTACTGTTACTGGCCATGCTGATGGCAGAGGTTGCTTGGGTGTTTTTTCGGCCATGCAATATGGCAGGCTTGTGATCAAGGCCGTTTACTGTTGCTACCGAAAATCCTCTCGTAATTAAACCGCGACAAACAAGCGCGTCTCCAGTGGACGCGGCAAAGCTACTGCCGGGTTTGCTTAACGTGGTAATCGAGTCAAGCAAGGTTTCTTGCCACATGTCGGGGTTGAGCTGTGGTGCAAAGCCGTCTAAAAACCAGGCATCGGCGGCGAGGCTCGAATGCGAATTTTTCTGACTTTCGTTATGGGTGCTGGATGACAAAATAAGCTCAGTTAAACCGTCACTTACATCACCAAAAAACAGATCCAAGCAAACTCTCTCACAATTCAACAATCTACGGTGGCGGCCTGGTACCAGCGGTGGATAGTTGTGCTGTAGTATGCTGGCTAGATGGCATAGTTCGGGCCAAGATTGGTGTGCCTTTTGCAGATCAATTGTTCTCATTGGATGTTTATCGATTGAGATATAGTGCAGCTGCCAATGTGACGGTGCTGTTTGTTGCCAGAGCTGCCAAGCAATCAGAAAATTAAGTCCGGTGCCAAAACCGGTTTCGATAATAGTAAACGTGCCCGGAGGTAATGCGTGAAGCTTATGCCACCGTTGGGCCAAATCATTGTGGTGAAGGAATACATGCCGATTTTCTGCAAGACTGCTTTCTTTGGAAAAATACCCATCGCTATAAGCTTTAGCCACGGGGACGCCGTCTTGCCATTCGACATCTGCGGTTTGAAGATAATAAGGGTTGGCGTTATCCATGGTGTTGAAAATGTCAGAGCAGCTATTGGCGGGATCGAATTGTAGCAGTGATTAAGTCAAAAAAAGTTTTAAGAGTTGTTAACCCTTTTCGGGATTGTGCGTTGCCCGCTTTTTTGAACATATTTTTATGCGTGCTACTGACTTTCTCGATTCCCGCTTACAGCCAAGCGGTTGATAGTGCCAACGCCAAAATTAGTTTGGCATTGGCAACTGAACCCCCTAGTTTAAATAGCGCCCAGGCCACCGATGCCATTGCCAGTTTTGTTCTATCTCATTTAATGGAAGGCTTATTAGCTTATGGTCCAAAGGGTGAATTGGTCGCGGGTGTTGCAGAGCGCTGGGAGTTAACGGCGGAGGGCGCCCGGTTCTGGTTGCGTGACGATGCACGCTGGAGTGACGGTCGTAAAGTCACGGCCCATGATTTTGTGTTTGCCTGGCAGTATGCACTTAAGCCCAGTACCGCCTCTCAGTATGCGTTTATTTTTTCGCCTATTGCCAATGCTGAGAAAGTGAATCGTGGCGAGTTGCCTCCTGCTGCGCTGGGTGTATCGGCGGTGTCTGACCGAGAACTTCGAGTAGACTTTGAAACGCCATGTCCCTATTTTCTTAGCCTGACCGCCTTTATGACGTTTATGCCGCTGCGTGAAGACGTGGTGCAAGAATGGGGCGACCGCTTCGCCGCTGACCGGGATAAGATGGTCTTTAATGGTCCTTTTGTGCTCTCCAAGTGGGTGCACGGCGCGCATTTACGATTTGAGAAAAACCCCCAATATTGGAACGCTGAAAGTATCCGTCTCGATGAAATCGATATTCCCTATATCACCAGTGATTTCAGTGCCCAGTTTAATTTATTTCGAGATGGGCAAATTGCCATGGCAGGACTCGATACGGGGTTGTTAGATGAGGCGGTAAAGCGCGGTTATGACATCCACGATTTTCATACGGGTTCGTTGTTTTTTTTGGAGTTTAATTTTAGAGAAGGGCGGGTTACTCGCAACCTGGCTTTTCGGCAAGCGGTGCAGCGGGTGATTGATCCCGCTTTGCTGGTGAATAAAGTGATTGGCTTGCCGGGAATCGCACCGGCATATTCGCTGTTTCCTAAAACAGTGGAGGGCATGTCCGCTCCGTTTAGAGAAGAGTATCCGGTGGCCAAAGTGCAACCCGATCTGGCGGCCGCACGGCGGCTGTTAGCGCAGGCTAAGCGAGAATTAGGTATCGACGAATTTCCACCTTTATTACTCCTGTCAGGGGACAGCCCCAGATCTCAACAAGAAGCTGAGTATTATCAGTATTTGTTCCGTAAGGGGTTAGGTATTGATTTGCGTATCGATCAACAGGTCTTTAAACAGCGATTGGAAAAAATGCGGCGGGGCGACTTTGATATTGTCGTGGCGGCGTGGGGACCGGATTACGACGATATTATGACCTTTGGCGATTTGTTTGCTTCTTGGAATGATAATAACCGCGGGCGATATAATAACCCTCAGTACGATCGCTGGGTGCGAATTGCTCAGCGCAGCAAAGACCCCGAGCAGCGTTTTAAGGCGATGTCACATATTCAGCGCATCGTGGTAGAGGATGTGCCGATATTGCCTACCTATGAAAACGGCTTGTTGTATGTTCAGCATCCGCGTTTAAAAGGCGTGAGACGGGGTGTGTTTGGCGGCGATCCCTCTTTTAAATATGCCTGGATAGAGCCTTAGTTATGCTGAGCTTTATTGCCAAGCGGTTGCTGTCGGGCGTCATAACCATTTGGTTTATTGCGACTGCCACCTTTTTTGCCATGCACGCCGTACCTGGTGACCCATTGGTGCGAGACAAAGCCATGTCGCCACAAGTGCGGGCCGAGCTAGAGGCGCGTTACGGTTTAGATAAACCGCTTTTTACTCAATATCAGCTTTTTCTTGGCAATATGATTAAAGGGGATTTTGGTATTTCCTTCACCCAAGAAAACCGCTATGTGAACGATATTATTCGCGAGCATTTTCCTATTTCGGCTATCTTGGGTATCACCGCATTATTGATTGCTTTGGTCGGTGGAGTGACCGCGGGCAGTGTGGCGGCCTATTACCGAAATCGCTGGCCAGATCGATCGGTGATGGTGGCGGTAATTGCGTCGATATCAGTACCGAGCTTTGTTATTGCCGCGCTGGCCCAGCTTATTATTGTGCAACTTAATCGCGCTGCTGAACAAACCTTGATTCCTGTCGCGGGCTGGGGCGGCATTGCCAATGTTTGGGTGCCAGCGTTGGTGCTTGGGTTGGGCACAATGGCCTATCTCAGCCGGTTGATGCGGGCCTCTATGCTAGAAGTTATTACCACCGATTACGTTATGGCGGCTAAAGCAAAAGGCGTGGGGCGCTGGCCCTTGTTTTGGCGCCATCAATTGCGCAATGCAGTGTTGCCGGTAGTCACAGAACTTGGGCCTACCATTGCGGCCATCACCACGGGTGGCTTTGTAGTGGAGTTGGTTTTTGCTATTCCCGGTTTAGGGCGTTATTTCGTCCAGGCAGTGCAGCAATTGGACTACACCGTGATTATGGGCACCACGGTATTTTATGGCGCGTTTTTGGTATTGGTGGTCGTGATTATCGATATCAGTTACGGCTTTATTGACCCCCGTATTCGCTTGTACCGGGGGCGGGGATGAGTATTTCGGTATTTCGTTTTGCACCTTGGCGGCCACCAGTATGGCAATCTTCTGAGCTGCCGACAGCGGTGCCGTTGCCGCGTCTGTTCAGCCCGGCTGTCATTATTTCGCTGGCGGTGGTGGTAGCTATGGTGCTTTTTGTCACCCTGGGACCACTGTTTTGGCAGCAAGACCCTTCTCAACAGTGGCTATCGCAAATTTCTCGGGGACCGACTCCGGCGATGTCGGTTAAAGTTATTAAGAATGACGACGCTTGGCATGTCAGTAAGCGGGTTACGCGCTTGACCGTGGTTGAGGCCAATACCGAACGGGTGCGCTTGCAGTGGCCGAATGTAGACGGCGTAGCGACTTATCGGGTCTACCGCAGCTTGGCATCGGAGTCGGGTATTGGCTTACCAATGAGTGACGTGAATCGTGCTGCGTTTGAAGATCGTCTTCAGCTGCGTCACAGAATATATCGTTACACCATAACTGACGCAGATACCGGCCTGCTATTGTTCGCCAGAGACGTGCGGCCTCAGCCCGCCATTTCTCTATTTGAGGCCCAGCTTCAAGGCCTGATTAAGCTGGGGAGCGCCACACCGGAATTTATCGACTTGCCGTCTCACCCCTTGGGAACCGATGCCCTGGGTCGGGATATGCTCGCCCGCTTAATGGCCGGGGGGCAAACGTCGTTGTTTGTCGGGGTGGTGGCACCGTTGTTGTTTATTGGGCTGGGTTGTCTTATCGGCGCTATTGCCGGTTTGCTTGGCGGCTGGGTAGACCAGGTGCTTATGCGGCTGGTGGATTTTGTCATCGCCTTACCGTTTTTGCTGTTTATGATTCTGTTCCGGGTTGCCTTTGGTATCGGCCCGGGAGAAAACGGTATTGCGCCGCTAATTTTGGCGATGTTGATGTTGAGTTGGCCAAGCAGCGCCCGGCTTATTCGCGGCCAGGTATTGGCATTGCGAAGTCAGCCCTTTGTCGAGGCGGCTCGATTGGCTGGGGTTGGCCGCGCGGGATTGATTGCTCGGCATTTGTTTCCCAATGTGTTGCCGATGATTTTGGTGGCCTTTAGTTTTGCGATTCCGCAAGCAATTTTTACCGAGGCGTTTTTATCGTTTATCGGCATGGGGGTATCACCCCCCACCACCTCTTGGGGCGCGCTTTGCAATGATGGTATTAAAACCCTGTTATCCCATCCCCGTCAGCTCTTGCTACCCGCCTTGCTGATTAGTATCTCGGTACTGGCGTTTAACACCTTGGGCGATGCCCTCCGGGACGCCACCGACAGACGGGCAGGGGCGGTGAAAGCATGAGTCTGGTTTTAAATTTACAAAATTTACAGCTTAGCCTTGGTGACAATCCGGTGCTCAGAGATGTATCTATGACCTTGGAACAGGGCGAGTGTCGCGCTTTGGTGGGGGAGTCTGGCAGCGGTAAATCACTCACGGCTATGGCGCTGTTAGGGCTGTTGCCTAATGGCGCTAAGCTGAGCGCAAACGCCTGGACGTTTGCGGGCAAAAAGATGGCTGTGTTGGATGCCAAGCAATGGCGGGGGCTGCGGGGCAACGACATTGCGATGATCTTTCAGAATCCCATGTCAGCCTTAAACCCTACCCAAAAAGTGGGTGATCAAATTGCAGAGCCTCTGCGGATTCACCAAGGGCTTAGCCGAGCCGCAGCAAAGAAAGAAGCAATTAGCTTGTTGGAGCGTTTGGCCATTCCCAACCCCGCCCGCCGAGCAGAGCAATACCCTTTTGAGTATTCTGGCGGCATGTTACAGCGGGCAATGATTGCCATGGCCAGCGCCTGTAAACCGAAGCTATTGATCGCCGATGAGCCCACTACGGCATTGGATGTAACCGTTCAGGCTGAAGTGCTAGGTTTGCTAAAAGAACTTCAGCAAGACCGGGGCATGGCCTTGTTGTTTATTACCCACGATTTAGGGGTGGTAGCGAATGTCGCGGACTCAGTTTCGGTGATGTATGCGGGACAAACTATTGAGTCCGGCAGTCTTGAGGCGGTCTTTAGCCGAGAGGGACATCCTTACACCGCCGCGCTCAAAAAAGCGGTGCCCAGCTTAGAGCATGATCAAGCGTTGTTTGCGATTCCCGGTACGCCGCCAGACCCTCGGGAGCTACCCAAGGGTTGCAGCTTTGGTCCGCGTTGCGATCACAGAATGGCAATCTGTGAAGAAGAACCGGCACTGCATCGCTGCAGCGACGGTCATTTGAGCCGCTGTTGGCGCTGGCACCCCGAGCACCCATTGCGTTGGCGGGAGGGCGATTGCCAATGAGCGTGTCGCCGATACTGACTGTGCGGGATTTACGCTGCCATTTTGACAGCGGCCAAGGTTTGCTCGCCGCAGTGGACGGCGTTGATTTAAATATCGCCCCTGGCGAAGTGCTGGGCTTAGTCGGCGAGAGCGGCTCGGGTAAGTCTACACTGGGGCGTATTATTGCGGGCCTGCAACCCCGAACCGGGGGCAGTATGGTTTTGGATGACAGACCGCTGCCGGCGAAATTTAAGAGCCGGGATTTTCGTTTTACCGCCAACCGGGTACAAATGGTCTTTCAAGACAGCTACGCGAGTTTAAATCCAAGAATGACCATCCTCGATAGTCTGCTTGAGCCGCTTCGAGTACGAAGAATGCCTGACTCTGCGGCCAAAGCATTGGGGCGGCAATGGTTGGACCGGGTTGGTTTGGCGGCGGGTGCTGCCGAGCGTTACCCGCATGAGTTATCTGGTGGTCAACGACAGCGAATTGGCATCGCGCGGGCTTTTATCGCAGAACCTAAACTGGTGATTTGCGATGAACCGGTGTCGGCACTGGATGTGTCTGTGCAGGCCCAAATTATTCAGTTGCTGCGTGACCTACAGCAAGACTTAAATACGGCAATGTTGTTTATTGCCCACGATTTAGCGGTGGTTCGTCACCTCAGCAGTCGAACGGCGGTCATGTATTTGGGGGAAATTGTTGAGTTGGGGGAGAGTGCTCAGGTGTTTTCTCAACCCTTGCACCCCTATTCTAAAATGCTGATATCGGCGCATTTGAGTGCCGACCTTAAGCACAAAAATGTCAGCCATTACCGCAGTGATAAATCCGCGGTGCGATTGCCGCCTCTAGCGGACGATGCGGGTTGTCGTTTTGCTCCACGCTGCCCTTATGCCGAGGAGGGGTGTGTCGCTCAGCCACCGTGGCTGCAGTCTGGCGACGGTGGCAGTGTGGCGGCTTGTCATCGATTGCAATGGTTGGACTAAGTACGTCGCATCGCGACGTTTCATTCAAATAGGGCGGTATCAGACTTTATGGATTTGAGCGTATAGCGTGATTTATATGCTCAGTGTTGACAGTGAACACAAAAGCCGATAGCTTGCATTATTGTGCTCAAACTGTGCTTGGTTTTATGCCTTGATGCTTGTTTTAGGGTTAAGGTGTCTTGTGCTGATACGGCAATAACAATAATGGTGAAAAGGTAGGAGGGGTGATTTTGTCCGATAAACGTGAGGCCGTTGCAAACGCTATTGAAGCCGGTAGGTCGCTGGCGGGTGTTCCCAGTAGCGTAGATCTAAGCCAGTTTGCCAATCTTGCTGAAATGTTTCAGCACTGCGTTGACACGGCCAGTAACAATCCCGCCGTAAGCTGTTTGGGCTACACCCTGAATTACAGTGATCTGGATCGGCTTTCGGCTAATTTTGCGAGCTATCTGCAAAATGAGTTGGGAATGAAAACCGGTGATCGCATCGCGATTCAAATGCCCAATATTCTTCAGTATCCGGTGGTGCTTTTTGCTGCCATTCGCGCGGGTTTAGTGGTGGTTAATACCAATCCACTGTACAGCGAGCGGGAATTAGAACATCAAATTAAAGACTCCGGTGCCAAGGTGATGGTGGTGCTGGCAAATATTGCCGAAGTGGCCGCGGCGGTTGCCCCCATGGCAGGGATTGAGACCGTCATTGTTACCGAGCTGGCCGACTTACATCCACCGGTAAAAAGACTGTTGATTAACTCGGTGGTTAAGCACGTCAAAAAAATGGTCCCTAAAGTGTCTTTTCCCAATAGCGTCAGTTTTCGGACTGCCTTGGCAAAGGGTAAATCCGGTCGCTACCAGCCCACGACGGCGGGCAAGGAAGACTTGGCCTTGTTGCAATATACCGGTGGCACAACCGGTGTCTCTAAGGGGGCAATGATTAGTCATGGCAATTTGATTGCCAACGTTTTGCAAAGCAAAGAACTGTTTGAAAGCTATGGTCTCAAGCCGGGAGAAGAGACCTTTATGGCGCCTTTGCCGCTCTATCATATTTACTCATTTATGCTGAGTTTTGTGGTCATGCTGCAGGGGAATCACTCTGTGCTGATTCCCAACCCCCGTGACTTGGATAGCGTCATTAAGGAAATGCGTCGCTGGAAGTGGTCTGGAATGAGCGGCATTAACACCTTGTTTGTCTCGTTGTGTAACCACCCAGAATTTGCGAGCTTGGATTTCTCTTCGTTAAAAGTCACCTTGTCGGGTGGTATGGCACTAACGGCCGGGGCGGCTAAAAGCTGGCAGGAAATGACCGGTTCTGAGGTGTTTGAAGGTTACGGCCTGACCGAAACCTCCCCCGTTGTTTCGATCAACCCCGGTGGTAAAAACCAGGTGGGGACTATTGGTTTGCCCTTGCCGGGTACCGATATTCGCATTATTGCCGAGGGTGGTGAAGAATGCGGTATTGATGAGCGCGGTGAGCTGTGTGTTAAGGGCCCTCAAGTCATGATGGGGTATTGGCAGCGGCAGGATGAAACCGATAAATCAATGAAAGACGGCTGGTTTCATACCGGCGATGTGGCTGTTGTGCAGGCTGATGGTTATATGCGGATTGTCGACCGCATGAAGGACATGATTCTGGTGTCTGGATTTAATGTGTATCCCAATGAAATTGAAGACGTATTAAGCAGCCATCCCAATATTAGGGAGTGTGCGGCGATTGGTGTGCCCGATGAAAAGTCTGGTGAGGCGGTTAAAATTTTTATTGCCACTAAACAGGGAGACATTGATCAAGACGAATTAAAAGCCTTTTTGCGTGAACGTCTTACGGGCTATAAAATGCCCCGCTATATCGAAGTGCGGGACGAGTTGCCCAAAACCAATGTTGGTAAGGTGTTGCGGCGCGATTTGCGGGATGAAGAGTTGGCGAAACGAGCCAGCTGATTAACACTCCCCAAAAGGCGCTTAACGGCGCCTTTTTTATTGCGAGCCCTATGCCAGAATCCTCTCTGAACTCCCTGTTTGATGCCTTGAATGAATGCTGTCTTATTGACCAGTTCCCATTGCGCCGGGAGTTACTGCGTTTAAAGAAAGCCGCCCTTGAGCCTGAACCGCGCCAAAAGGCATTGGCAAAGCTGCAAGCACGCTTGGACCGCTCAGTGGCCAACCGCCTGGCTCGGCTAAACAGCGTACCCGTCGTCAGCTACCCTGAAGATTTACCCGTCAGTGGCCGGGTTGACGATATTAAAGCGGCCATCGCCAATAACCAGGTCGTGATTGTTGCCGGGGAAACGGGCTCGGGTAAAACGACCCAAATCCCCAAGGTCTGCCTTGAGCTGGGCCGAGGCGTGGCGGGTTTGATTGGTCACACCCAACCCCGGCGCTTGGCCGCTCGCAGCGTTGCCCAACGTCTTGCCGATGAGTTGGCAACGCCGCTAGGGGAGAGCGTGGGTTTTCAAATTCGCTTTCAGGATGTCAGTAATCCGCGCACCCACATCAAGGTGATGACCGACGGGGTCTTGCTGGCGGCGATTAATCAGGATCGTTTTCTTAATCAATACGACACCATCATTATTGACGAAGCCCACGAGCGCAGTCTCAATATCGATTTTTTGCTGGGTTATCTTAAAACCCTGCTGCCTAAGCGCCCTGATTTGAAACTGATCATTACCTCGGCGACCATTGATGTTGAGCGTTTCTCTGAGCATTTTAATAACGCCCCGGTGATCGAAGTATCAGGTCGGAATTACCCGGTGGAGTATCGTTATCGACCAATGGAGGAGGCGGAATCTGGCAATGATCTGCCCGCAGCTATCGAAAACGTGCTGAACGAGTTACAGCGCGGGGGCGAGTCTCGCCGGGGGGATGTCCTGGTGTTTCTCAGTGGTGAACGGGATATTAGAGAAGTTCACCGACATTTAAAGCGCAGCAGCAATGACAACCTGGAAGTGTTGCCACTGTATGCCCGTTTAAGTAATAAAGAACAACAGCGCATTTTTGATTTGCGGGGACGGCGGGGTTGGCGCGTCGTGTTGGCGACGAATGTTGCCGAAACCTCCTTGACCGTTCCCGGTATTCATTTTGTGATTGATGCCGGTACCGCCCGCATCAGCCGCTACAGTGTGCGCAGTAAAGTGCAGCGGCTGCCAGTAGAAGCGATCTCCCAAGCCAGTGCCAACCAACGGGCGGGGCGTTGTGGCCGTCTTGCCCCCGGTATTGCTTATCGCCTATACAGCGAAGAAGATTTTCAGCGGCGGCCTGAGTTTACTGAGCCGGAAATTCAGCGCACTAATTTGGCGGCGGTTATTTTGCAAATGCTGCAACTGCGTCTGGGCGAGATAGAGAAATTTCCATTTATTAACCCCCCTGACCGCCGCTTGATTAATGATGGTTATGGCTTGTTGCAGGAACTGGGGGCGGTTGCTGGCAGAAGCCTAACTCCACTGGGTAAGCGCTTGGCACAATTGCCTGCGGATCCTAGAATTGGCCGCATGTTGTTGGCAGCCGCTGAGCAGAGCTGCCTGCATGAAATGTTGATTATTGCCAGTGCCTTGAGTATCCAAGACCCTAGAGAACGCCCGGCAGATAAACAACAAGCTGCCGATGAGAAGCATCGCCGCTTTTCCCACCCCGAGTCTGATTTTATGGCTTATCTGGCGTTATGGGACTACGCCGAAGAGCAGCGTCAGGAATTATCAAGCAATCAGTGGCGCAAGCTTTGCCAGAAAGAGTTTTTTTCGTGGACGCGTATGCGGGAATGGCGAGAAGTTCATCACCAACTGACGTTGCTGTGTCGGCAAATGAAGCTGGTTAAAAATCAAGAGCCCGCAGATTATCAACGCTTGCATCAAGCTCTGTTGCCAGGGTTTTTGAGTCAGATAGCGTTTAAAACGGAAGAGCGGGATTACTTAGGCGCCCGCAACCGCAAGCTGAGAATCTTTCCCGGTTCGGCGTTGTTTAAGAAATCACCTAAGTGGATTGTCGCCGCCGAGCTGGCCGAAACCAGCCAGCTTTTTGCCCGCTGCGTGGCCAGGATCGAGCCGGAATGGGTACTGGGGGTAAACGACGACCTTCTCAAACGCCGCTATTACGAACCCCATTTTCAAGCAAAAACCGGGCGCGTTGTGGCCTTTGAGCAAACCCTGCTATTTGGTCTGCAGATTCGCGACAAACTGAAGGTGAATTACGCCCCCATCAATCCCAAAGAAAGCCGGGAAATTTTTATTCGACAAGGACTGGTCGAAGGACGTTATCGCGGTAAAGCGGCATTTTTTGTCCATAACCGTGCATTGATTGACGATATTGTAGGCTTGGAAGATAAAACGCGGCGCCGGGATATCCTCGCCTCTGATGAGGAGCTGTTCCGCTTTTATGATGAGCGACTACCCGAAACCGTTGTGTCTGCGCGGCATTTAGAAAGTTGGTTAAAACGCGATGCGCCTAAAAATGCGCTGTATCTAGGGCGTGGCGATGCCATGCGTATCGCTGACATCGATGCCGGTGAAGCTCAGTTTCCCGATGTGTTGCATTGGCAGGAAAATCAACTGCCACTGAGATACCATTTTGAACCTGGCCATCCCGCCGATGGCGTAACGGTGCTGTTACCCATGGCGCTATTGGATAAAGTCCCCGAGGGGCGTTTGCAATGGCTGGTGCCCGGCTTACTGCGAGAAAAGTCGATTGCCTTAGTTAAAGCGCTGCCCAAGGCCCAGCGCAAACAACTGGTGCCGGTGCCCGATTACGTTGACCGGGCCTTGGAAACGCTGTCGCCCTCTGACACGTCTTTACTCGAGGCGCTATCAATTGCGCTAAAACGCATTAGCGGTGTTGAAATTGATTTGCAGAGCTGGTCAGCACAATCGCTAGATGACTACTATCGAATGAATATCCGGGTATTGGATGATGCCGGCGAAACCCTGGCGGAAAGTCGAAATTTGAATTCGCTGCGAAGCAAACTCAGCCATCGGGTGCAGAGCAGTATCGCCAAAGAAACCGGCAAGGGTTTTGAGTCTAGAGAGGTTGATTGTTGGGATTTTGGTGCGTTGGCGGTAGAGCATCAATTTAAACAAAGCGGTGCGACTTTAACAGCTTACCCCTGCTTGCGACTGCGCAAACAGACGGTAGAACTGGCCTTGGCGGAGTCGCTCCAAGAGGCACAGCGGGAAAGCCTTGCAGGCGTGCAGCAATTATTGTTGCTTCGACTCGGCCAACAAACCAAGGGCTTGCGCAAACAGTTGTTTAGCAATAACGCCCAGCAATTGCAGTTTGCGGCCTGCCAGCAGGACCGGCGCCAATGGATAGACGATACCTTAATGGCGGCGGCCCGGGAGGCGTTTGGTTTGAGCACAGAGTGTCTTCCCCGCAATGAAGAGGCTTTTGAGTCAATCTGGCAGCGTGGTCGCAGTGAGTTTGTGCCAGTGGCGGAGCGCTATGATGTTTTGCTGGGCGAAATATTAGGGCTGTATAGCGATATTTGTCGGCGGATGAAATCCTTGAATAGCTTGGCGTGGATTCAGAGTATTAATGATATTCGCCAGCAACTGAGCAGCCTGTTTAGCAAGGGGTTTATTCGGGATTGCAGTTTACAAGAGCTGGCGCAGTTTCCGCGCTATCTTAAAGCGGTGCTGCAGCGTATGGACAAGCTCGACGGTAACTTTCAGCGAGACCGTCAATGCACATTGATTATTGAACCGATGCAGGAAAAAGTCGATCAGGTGTTGCTTAAAGACCCATTGGCAATGACCCTGGCGGATTTTGCCGAGTTTCGTTGGATGCTAGAAGAATTCAGGGTCTCGCTGTTTGCCCAACAGCTGGGTACCGCAATGCCGGTGTCTGAAAAACGCTTAAAGAATGCTTGGAAGGCGCTGGCACCACTTGTAACAAAAGCTTAGGCTGAGAGTCTGCAGTGAACGGCCGCTGAAACATCGTTCTGCTGATTTGCTGCGTAGAAGCTTGCGGAGCAAACAGGCTTAGTCGTGTATTCAGCCCCTTCATTCTCTAAACAGCAAAGTGGAATTAATGGTAAAAAGTGCGCCCAATATGATTTCTGGCAATACTGCGCTGGCGGGCCTTGGCCTGCGACGCGGACTGCTGGAAGACTTTAAAAATATCGAGCTTGGCGATATTGATTTCTTCGAGGTGGCGCCAGAAAACTGGTTGAATATGGGCGGGCGATTTGGCCGGGCGTTTCGTGAATGTGCCGAACGTTTTCCTGTTTACCTCCATGGTTTGTCCCTTAATATTGGCGGCTTTGCACCGCTGGATACCCAGTTGATCAATCAAATTCGGGGGTTTATGGATGAATTTGATTGCACGCTATATTCCGAGCATCTGACTTACTGTGCGGATGAAGGTCACCTCTATGACTTAATGCCTATTCCCTTTACTGAGGAGGCGGTTAAGCACGTTGCAGCTAGAGTGCGACAAACCCAGGATATATTGGGCCGCCGAATATTATTAGAGAATGCCTCTTATTATGCTGCACCGGGGCAGCAAATGTCCGAGAGCGAGTTTATTTGCGCCGTGGCCGCCGAGGCTGACTGTGACCTGCTGCTGGACGTGAATAACATTTACGTTAACAGCATTAACCATTGCTACGATCCCTATGCGTTTTTAGCCGCGTTGCCCGCGCAGCGCATTCGCTATATTCATATTGCCGGACATTATCACGAGGCCGAAGATTTGCGTATCGATACCCATGGTGCCGATGTGATTGACCCTGTGTGGTCTTTACTCGATGCTGCCTACGATAAAGCTGGGGCATTGCCGACCTTGTTAGAACGGGATTTTAATTTCCCCCCCATGGCTCGACTGCTCGAAGAAGTTGCGCAAATACGTCGTGCCCAAGCTCGGGTACAAGCCGTGCTGACTGAGCAAGGAGGCTGATATGCCATCCGAATTAGTGCAACTGCAGAAAAAACTTAGCGACTACGTTCGTAACCCTGAGGCAAATCCTGGCCCAGAAAATATTGAAGTCCGCCGTTTACAGATATACCAAGATTTGTTTTTCAATACAGTTGAAGGCTTTGTTTCTACGGCATTTCCGGTTACTCGAACCCTCTATGATGACGCCGCGTGGCGAGGGATTATTCGGGACTTCATGTGTTGCCATTATTGTAAAAGCCCTTTTTTTGTAAAGCTGGCTGAAGAGTTTATTGATTACCTCAGCAATGAGCGGCAAATGCTGCCCTCTGACCCTGCTTTTTTAGTAGAGCTGGCTCATTACGAATGGGTTGAGCTTGCCTTGGATATCAGCACCGAGCAGCTGCCGGAGATACCGCCCGTACCAAAAGAGGTTTTATCGGTAAATTTGCAGATGTCGCCACTGGCGTGGTCATTGGCATATCAATTTCCGGTTCACAAAATCAGTGCGACATTTCAGCCAGAGACTGCCGACGCCGAACCGACTTTTTTGCTGGTATACCGCAACAGTAAAGACGTGGTTGGCTTCTTGGAAATAAATGCTGCCACCGCGCGGTTATTGGTTTTATTAGAAGAGCAGGGTGGCAACGTCACCGGGGCTTTAAGCCAATTAGCCGCAGACATGGGTGCCACTGTTGGGGCCTTGAAAGGTTTTGCCACTGAGCTGCTACAACAGATGCTGGAATTAGAGATTTTGCTGGTCGCATCTGATTAGCAACAAACGGGGGTACGAAAGTCTATCAACAGCACGATGCTTTCCCTGTATTATAAGTGTTCAAGGTATATGGAGGCGCTGAGGACTGGCTAGATATTAGGCTGGCGAGACAGGCGTATTGAATTCAGGCTAAGGATTTCAGCAATGTCAGTATTGCGAAATGATAAAACAAGATTATTTGGGCTGTCGGGCGGCTTAGCCGTGCTGCTGGCGGCGCTGTTGTCGTCTCCCAGCTTTGCTGATGACGATACGCTTGATCCCCGAGACCCTCTGGAGGGCTTAAATCGTAAAATATTTGCCTTCAACGAGGTTGCCGACCGCTATGTGCTTAAGCCGGTCGCCAGGGGATATAAAACGGTAACCCCCACTCCGGTTGAAACAAGCATCGGCAACTTCTTCAATAATATTGGTGAAGTGCAGAGTTTTGGCAACGATATTCTGCAGGGCAAACCCAGTAATGCCATGGTCGATGCCGGACGGTTTATTATCAATACCACGGTGGGCGTTTTAGGCTTGTTTGATGTGGCTACCCATATTGGTTTGAAACGAGAGCCAGAAGATTTTGGCCAAACCCTTGCCGTTTGGGGGGTAGGCTCTGGTCCGTACCTGATGCTGCCACTGTTTGGCCCCAGCACACTTCGAGATGGGACTGGCACCGCGGTAGACAGCTACACTTCTGCAGAGGGCAATATTGACCCCGAGCGAGCCCGCTACTATATGAAGGTCATTGATGTTGTTGATACCCGGGCTTCGTTGTTGGACTCAGAAGATCTTATCTCTGGAGATCGCTATAGTTTTTTGAAAGATGCTTACTTACAGCGTCGGGAGTATTTGATTAACGATGGCAAAACTGAAGACAGTTTTGGTGGCGAGGACTTCGAGTCATTTGAAGAATTTTAGTGTCCCGGAGGGCATCGTGTCAGCCGACTTTCTCTCTGTAATGTTCCCGCTGTGAATCCTGCACATTTTTGTTGCTTGTGTGCCGATAGGGATACGAGTAAAAAGGCTTGATGAGCATCCCTTTACGGCATCGTTTGCTTTTAGTAGGGCAGGCGATTACCAATTATGCAGATTTACGCAGCTCCCTTGAGTCACTGGGGGTTGAAGTGCTGCTTGTCATTCAGCGCGACGAAGGCTTGTTGAGCTTTCGAGAAGACGATATTGACATGGCCATGATTGATATCGATGCAGCCGATGGCATCGGCTTATTGTCTGATATGGCCGACGATCCCCGAGAATTACCGCTTATTGCCGTTTCCCATCGAGAAAGTGCTGAAGACGTAGTTTCGGCATTGCGCCACGGTGCCACCGATTATCTGATGTTGCCGACCAAAAGCACCAATGTGCTTGCCCATGCCATGGAGCGGGCTATGGAGCGGGCGATTCTCAAGCGCGAGAATCTTGCTTACCGCACCAAACTGGAAAATGCTAACCGCGAGTTACTTGAGAGCCTGACCCACCTGCAGCAAGATCAACAGGCGGGTAAGCACGTTCAGCAGTTGTTATTGCCGGATACCCCAAAAGAAATTGGCGGTTACCGGTTTTGCCACTTTATTCAGCCATCGTTGTATCTCAGTGGTGACTTTGTTGATTATTTCTTAGTCGGCGAAGATCACGCTGTGTTTTTTGTTGCGGATGTGTCTGGGCATGGCGCTAGCTCTGCGTTTGTGACGGTTTTTCTGAAAAATCTCTTTGCCAGTAAACGTAGTGATTTTTTACATAGAGGCTCAACCGCGATTTTGTCACCTGCAAAAATGCTGGCAATTGCCAATCGTGAGTTGATCGACATGGGCATTGGCAAGCATGTCACGATGTGTGTCGGCGCGGTGGATTTGAAATGCCAGCAAATGAGCTACTCAGTGGCTGGTCATTTACCGGCACCGGTGATGGCGGTTGATGGGGTGGCGGCATTTTTGCCCGAGCACGACATGCCAGTGGGTTTGTTTAGCGAAGCAGAATTTAGTGACCATATGATCAGCTTTCCGGAAGGGGCTGTGCTGAGTCTGTTCTCAGATGGTATATTAGAAGTTCTGCAGCAGGAAAATCTGGAGCTGAAAGAGCAGGCCTTATTGGACTTGCTCAAGTCAGGCCAGCGTTCTTCTACAGAGTTGGCGGAGGCCTTTGATTTATTTACACAAAATGAGCCTCCAGATGATATTGCAATACTCGTCGTCAGCAGGTTATAGGCTAATGCAGCCGGGAAAAATTTTAGTCGCCGAGCAGGATGGTGCATTTGTCATCAAACTGGTCGGCGATGTTCGTTTAACGCTATGCACAACCATGGATGAGTTCTTTGACGAGATGTTAGCCGTCAAGGGCTTTGCCAGTGTGGTTGTGGATCTTGCAGATGCTGTCAATATCGATAGTACCACCTTGGGTTTGCTCGCCAAATTAGCGATTAAAGCAAAACAGCGGTTTCATTATATTCCTCTCGTTCTTTCTACTAACCCTGATATTACCCGGGTGCTGGAGAGTATGAGCTTTGACCGGGTGTTTCGTATTCGAGAGGTGCCCTTGATCAGTGACGAAGATCTGGGCGAGTTACCGGTGCTCCCCGACAGTGAAGAGGGTGTGAAGCGCAGGGTGCTGGAAGCCCATCGAGTGTTGATGGGCATGAGCGAAAGCAATCGCGCCAAGTTTCGGGAATTGGTGACCTTGCTCGAAGGCCAGTGTTATTGAGTTAATTTGAATGAGCGAATGAGGCATCGCTTAGCATTTAAGCCAATGCCTCACGCTTGTATCGGTAACGGCGCTCGCTCGTTACTCCATATTCTCCAGTTTTTCAGTCGTTATCAATTTAGCCCGAATAAACTCCCGGTGGGGGAGATAAATCAAGTCTGAAATTTTGCGGATTAAGTGCTCTTCGTATTTATCGATCCGGCCATCCTCTGCGGCCACTTCCCACAGGGATAACACCAGCTGATATTTTTCCTGATTGTCGCAATTGTCGTTGATATAACGTGTAAAGGGATACAGTGAGGTACTGTCTTGCGTGGTGTCTTGTGCCTGGGCGACGGCTTTTTCGACCTCGCTTTCAGATACTGAAAAGTGCCGTACCAATAAACCGCGAATTTTGTCTACTTCAGCCGGGTCTTGCTCGTAGTCCGATTTACTGACTTCCACTAGCAATGCCGCGGCAGCCATTTCCATGGTCATCGACAGGCTGTCGTCTTCTGTATCGGAGGCAAAGAATTTTTTTAAGTGCTCAAACATTATTTGTCCCAATTTTTTAGCATGGCTTCTAATTTAATTTGATCTGCGGCAAAGGCGCGAATGCCCTCTGCTAATTTTTCAGTTGCCATGGCGTCTTCGTTCATTGCCCAGCGAAAGCTGGATTCGCTTAATACCAGTCGCGGCACGGCTTTAATATCCATTTCTGGAGATAGGCGGCGGGGCAAATCACCGCTGGCGTTCTCAAGCTCTTCCAGTAATGCCGGGCTGATGGTTAAGCGGTCGCAACCGGCTAGGGCTTGAATTTCGCCAGTGTTGCGAAAGCTGGCACCCATCACAATAGTCTTGTATCCGTGCTGCTTATAATAGCTGTAGATGCTGCTAACGGAGATTACACCGGGGTCTTGTTCTGCTGTGTCGGGTGTATTGCCATGGGCAACATGCCAATCCAGAATGCGGCCCACAAAAGGCGATATCAATGAAGCGCCAGCTTCAGCGCAGGCGGCAGCCTGAGTCAGACTGAAAAGCAGGGTCAGATTACATTCGATCCCTTCATTTTCCAAAATTTCAGCGGCCCGAATACCTTCCCAGGTCGAGGCAATTTTGATGAACAGCCGAGATTTATCCACGCCTTGCTTCTTATACAGTTCAATCACTTGACGGGCTTCTTCTACCGTTGCGTCGGTATTAAAAGACAGTCGAGCGTCGACTTCTGTAGAAACCTTACCGGGAACCAACTGGGTAATTTCTTTGCCAATGCGCACGGCAAAGGCCATCACCGCCGATTTCAATGCGGCCTCGCTACGGTCTTCACCCAAACTGGCGACAACCTCGTTAATCATGTCTTGATACTGGGGCAGTTGCGCGGCTTTAAGAAGTAATGAGGGATTGGTGGTGGCGTCTTGAGGGGTAAAACGGCGGATGGCTTCAATGTCACCCGTGTCCGCGACCACGTCAGTCATATTTTTAAGCTGTTCCAGTTTACTCGTCATTCGATACCATCCTGTATTCCTGTTGGTCTTCTACGGCTTTGCTCACTATGGCCATGGCTTGGCGCAGTACGTCACTATTCGCGCCGGGTAAGTGGGCATGTTGACTCAAGTGGCGCCGAAATAATTTAGCGCCAGTCTGGCCGTTAAAGATTCCCAATATGTGTCGGGTAATGTGGTTTAAGCGCACATTGCCGCTATTTAGTTGCGAGTCGATATAAGGTAGCAGCGCTTCTAATACCGCGAAGCGAGTGGGGGTGGGCGATGTTTCACCGTAAAAACGCTGATCTACCTCGGTGAGGAGATACGGATTTTGATAGGCACTGCGTCCCATCATGATGCCATCCACATATGACAAATGCGAGGCGCCACTGCTGAGATTGTCAATGCCGCCATTAATGATGACCTCTAATTCGGGAAAGTCTCGCTTTAGCTGATACACAAAGTCGTAGTTTAGAGGTGGTATTTCTCGGTTTTCTTTGGGGCTAAGCCCTTGTAGCCACGCTTTGCGTGCATGCACAATAACCGCGTCGGCTCCCGCGTCGGCAACCGCGCCGACAAAATCGATTAACGGTCCATAGCCTTCTTGCTCGTCGATACCAATTCGGTGTTTGACAGTAATCGGGAGTGAGCAGGCATCTTTCATTGCCGAGACACATGCTGCAACCCGCTGGGGCTCGGCCATTAAACAGGCACCAAAGGCGCCGTTTTGGACCCGGTCCGAGGGGCAGCCACAGTTGAGATTGACCTCATCGTACTGCCATTGCTCAGCAAGTTTGGCGGAGCGCGCCAAAGCATCAGGGTCGCTTCCACCAAGTTGCAAGGCAACAGGGTGCTCAACATCACTAAATTGCAAATGCCGCTCGACATCACCGTGGAGCAGGGCGCCAGTGGTGATCATCTCGGTATACAGCACGGCCCGCTTGCTGAGCAGGCGCCAGAACACGCGACAATGCCTATCACTCCAGTCCAACATCGGAGCGACGCAGAAGCGGCGGTCCAGCCCTTGGATCGGGATGTGTAGAGAATTACTTGGGGTTTTCTGCATGAGTAGATGAATCTGCCAACGGGCTACGTATAATACGCGGCTTAATGCTTGCCGGAGCAATTGCCGGCGCCAAACCCTGTATTCTATTGAAATGGAAGCAAACTCTCCATGACTGTTCGTACTCGCATTGCGCCGTCACCCACCGGCGACCCCCACGTAGGCACCGCGTATATCGCGCTTTTTAATTACTGCTTTGCCAAAAGTCAGGGCGGTGAGTTTCTGTTACGGATTGAAGATACCGATCAGCAGCGCAGTACGGCGGCCTCTGAAAAAGCCATCTTGGATTCTTTGCGGTGGTTGGGTTTAGATTGGGATGAAGGTCCAGATGTCGGCGGACCGTCGGGACCGTATCGTCAAAGCGAGCGCAGTGACATTTACCAGCAACATTGCCAGCAGCTTATCGATCAAGGCAAAGCCTTTCGCTGCTACCGTACGGCAGAAGAGCTAAATACTTTGCGGGAGTCTCGTCGGGAGGCGGGTTTGCATACGGCTTTAAAAGCCAGCGATTTGCGCCTATCTGAAGAAGAGGTGCAGGCTAGGGAAGCAGCAGGCGCGGCCTATGTTATTCGGATGGTGGTGCCGGAAGAGGATGGCCGTTGTGAAATCGACGACATGTTGCGGGGCAAAATAGAGCTGGAGTGGTCCCAGGTTGACGCACAGATTTTGTTGAAATCCGATGGTTTGCCTACCTACCACCTGGCCAATGTGGTGGATGATCACCTGATGGGGATCACCCATGTGCTGCGAGGAGAGGAGTGGATTAACTCTGCGCCCAAGCACAAGTTACTCTATGAATACTTTGGCTGGGAGATGCCTCAACTTTGCCATTTACCGCTGCTGCGGAACCCGGATAAGAGCAAATTAAGCAAGCGCAAAAATCCCACCAGTATTCTGTACTACCAGCGTATGGGCTTTATGCCGGAAGCCTTGTTGAATTACTTGGGGCGTATGGGCTGGTCCATGCCCGACGAAAGCGAAAAATTTAATTTGGCGACCATGCTCGAAAATTTTGACGTATCTCGGGTCAGTTTGGGCGGGCCAATCTTTGATGTAGAAAAACTGCGTTGGCTCAATGGGCTCTGGTTACGTGAAGATCTGGATCAAGAGCAGCTGGCTCAGCGCTTGATGGAGTGGGCGCTAAACAAAGAAACCCTGGCCAAAATTTTGCCCCATGCCCAATCACGGATAGAAGTCTTTAGCGATTTGGCACCTTTGGCTGCTTTCTTTTTGTCAGGCATGCTGCCGATTTCGCCGGAAAGCTTCAGTGCTTGTAATTTAGATGAAGAAGAGCTGGTGTCGGTGCTGCAAGCGGCGGCATGGCGGCTGGAAGCCGAGCAAGATTGGCAGCGGGATACGCTTTTTGCAGCGATTAAGTCCTTGGCCGACGGCATGGAAATAAAGCTAAAGGATTTTATGCCGCCGCTATTTATTGCCATTGCCGGTACCACCGCGTCCATCTCGGTAGTGGATTCTATGGAGGTGCTGGGCCCAGAAATGAGCCGGGCAAGATTGCGTTATGCCGTAGATGTCTTGGGCGGGCTTGGTAAGAAACGGCTTAAAAAGTTGGAGAAACGCTACCAACAAGCTTTACAGAATAGTGCTGGTTAACAATCGTCATTTTCGGTTTTTGATTTAAGCTTACTGTTTTTACAGACAATTTGTTGACAAGCTCAGAGGTGATCATTAATATGCGCAGCCTCTGCTTTGGGGCTATAGCTCAGCTGGGAGAGCGCTTGCATGGCATGCAAGAGGTCCGCGGTTCGATCCCGCGTAGCTCCACCAAAGTTTTAAAAAGCCGCCTATTTTTAGGCGGCTTTTTTGCGTCTGATCCACCAGAATCTGGTCGCTGCATTTTCCATCAAAACAAAGCCGCGTTGTTTTCATAGGGTAAGCCGTGTGCATCAGCGACGGCTTGGCAATAAACCTTTCCTTGCGCAATATTTAACCCATCTCGAAAGTACTTATCATTCTGTAAGGCTTGCTGCCAACCTTTGTCTGCCAACGTCAGGACGTAGGGCAGTGTGGCGTTGTTAAGGGCGAGTGTGGCAGTGCGAGCAACAGCGCCGGGAATGTTGGCGACGCAGTAATGAACAATGCCATCAACAATATAACGGGGGGCGTCATGGCTTGTGGGGCGGGATGTTTCAAAACAGCCGCCTTGATCAATGGCAACATCGACTAACACGGCACCACGTTGCATTTTTTTGACCAGATCGGCGCTGACAAGTTTGGGGGCGGCGGCGCCAGGAATGAGAACCGCGCCAATGACTAAGTCGGCATGGATGACTTGCTGCTCAATAGCATCGGTTGTGGAGTAAAGGGTTTTCAGGCGACCTTGAAACTGTTCATCTAAGATTTTAAGGCGGGATACAGAGCGATCAATTACGGTGACATCTGCCCCAAGTCCCAGCGCCATCGCAGCGGCATTGATGCCGACTACGCCGCCACCAATAATGCAGACTTTCGCCGGTAATACACCGGGAACGCCGCCAAGCAGTTGTCCCCGTCCGCCGTTAATCATTTCTAATGATGTTGCGCCAGCTTGCACGGCGAGCCGACCCGCCACCTCTGACATCGGGGCCAGCAGGGGTAAGCTGCCGTTGGGGGCAGTGACGGTTTCGTAGGCGATCGCGATGGCGCCGGATTGCAATAACAGTTCAGTTTGCTGCAGGTCGGGTGCAAGGTGCAGATACGCAAATACAATTTGATCTTTTTGAAGCAGCTTACATTCTTCGGGTTGGGGTTCTTTGACCTTCACAATCAGTTCGGCATTGCGGTATAGCGTTTCGGTATTGTCGATGATGGTTGCGCCAGCGTCGATATAGGCTTTATCGGCAAAACCAATTGCGGCACCGGCACCGGTTTCTACGGTGATACTGTGGCCGTGCTTGCTTAACTCGCGAACGGAGGTGGGGCTTAGGCCGACCCGGTATTCTTGCGCTTTAATTTCTTTTGGGACAGCGATTTTCATTCGGCGCTCCTACAATGATTCCAAGACAGCTGTTTTCAAAATAGCTACGGCGTAAAGTCGCAAAGTGGGTGGGACTTACATATCAGTCTAGCCGATGCTTTGGTAAACGTTGTTAGTCAATATTCTTAGTCGTCATAGTTCAGCATTGATTCAGTCTTTTCGGCAGATACTTCCATTAATCTTTGGAGGACATGCTATGAAAAAATCATTAATGGGGCTGGCGGTTGCCGTGGCGGTTATGCCTTTTTATGCCCAGGCTAATGACTATGGTCGCAGTGCTTATAATGCGACCCCGACCATGTATTTGTTTGGTGGCGTAGGGGCTGCCGATTACGATTTGGCCAGCGAAGATGTGCGCTTTAGTTTTGGCGATGGTTCTCTTAATCGCATTGAGGAAGACAATCAGTCGGTCAGTTGGCGGTTCGGCGTGGGGTACCGTATTGCCGATGTGTTGTCTTTTGAGTTTGGCTATGTGAACTTGGGTGAATTTGCCGCCAGTGCCCAGTCAGACGGCTCTAGGGTGGCCACCAATGGCTACGCGCCGGGGCGAGTGGATATTGATGGCGAAAGCAGTGGGGTATTTTTAGGTTTAAATGCGCATACCCCAGATGAAGAGCCCGTTGGCTTGTATTTACGCGGTGGAATTTATAGCTGGGAAGTGGATGGCCGAGTAAAAGATAGCAGCCGGAGCGGTCGGTTTTTAGTTGACGGTGTCGATCCCTTTATCGGCGGCGGATTGCGTTTTGCTATTGATCGTAATATTCAAATTCAGGTCGGTTACGACTATTACTTTATTGACGACGATGAGGCACTGGATACCGCAGTAGGCGTGTTAGGGGCTGACTTGGTGTTTTATTTCTAAGCTGATCTATCGCAAGGGTATTCTCAGCCGCTATTGACCGTGAATCGCCCAACATTGTGCACTGATGCCATAGGCTTGTTTAGCGTAATTTAGTGATAATACGGCAGCGAATACGCCGCCGCCGCAGAATTCTTATTGCCCGGCGAGTATAGTGGGGAATCGGATGAGGCCGGAGGCACAATGAGCAACATAGAAATCACTCTTAATGGCGAAGCTCGCCAGCTATCGGTAGAGGATGGCACGCCACTGTTGTGGGTGCTGAGGGAACAACTGGCCATGATGGGCACCAAGTTCGGTTGCGGTGTGGGGCTATGCGGCGCTTGCACTGTACACCTTGATGGCAACCCTGTTCGTAGCTGCAGTTATCCGGCCCAACTTGCCAATGGCCGGAAGGTCACCACCATTGAAGGCCTGGCGCCCTCTGACGAAGAATTGCATCCCGTGCAGCAAGCCTGGCTTGAAATGAACACGCCCCAGTGCGGTTACTGCCAATCGGGCCAAATTATGTCCGCGGCGGCATTGTTGGCCAACAACAACTCACCCGATGACAGTGAAATCGATGCGGCCATGTCGGGCAACCTCTGCCGTTGTGGCACTTATCCACGCATTCGTAAAGCCATACATCGAGCGGCGGCGTTAATCGCTACTGATCAGGCTGATGCTCCTGCCGAGGAGTCCCAAGCATGATGCAGCGCAGACAGTTTTTAAAAACCACCGCTCTGCTCGGTGGTGGCGTTGCCATTGGTTTTCACCTCACGGGCTGTGATCAAGCGCCTTATCCAGGCAGCGCCGATGATGTGCGACCCAATGCCTTTTTGCAGCTAAACAGCACCGGTGAGATTGTGTTGCAGTTGCATAAATCGGAAATGGGACAGGGGGTTTACACGGCCATGGCGACCCTGGCCGCCGAAGAAATTGGCATTCATCCCTCCGAGTTAAAAATTGAACACGCCCAGTTCCACCCGGAATTTAGAGACCCGAGTTTTAAAGTGATGATTACCGGTGGTAGTTCATCGCTATCAACCAGTTTTTTACCTCTGCGAGAAGCCGGTGCGGTGATGGGGGCATTGTTACGGCATGCGGCGTCTTATCAGTTAGGCGTAAAACAAGAGCGGTTGACGCTTCAAAACGGTATGGCGGTATTTGAAGATAAAAAAGTCAGCTTTGCTGAGCTGTTGCCCGTCGCACGAAAGCTACCCATGCCCAGCGATGTTGCTCTGCGTTCCGCCAGTGACTTTCGTTATATCGGCAAGTTTGATCAGCGCTTAGACAGCCGTGACAAAGTCACGGGCAAAGCGATGTTTGGTTTAGATAGTTCTTACCCCGATGCTCTTACGGCGGTGTTAGTACGCTGCCCGCATTCGGGTGGCAGTTTGAAAAAATTTGATGCCAAAGAAGCGAAGGATAAACCAGGTGTTGAGTCTATTTTTGAGATAGACGGCAAAATTGCGGTGGTTGCCAAAGGCTATTGGCAAGCCAGACAAGCCGCCAATATTATTGATGTGGAATGGAATAAAGGGCCATTCGAAGGCTTAAGTCAAAGCGATTTGTTAACCCGCCGCAAAGCATTGCTAGACAGTGAAGATCGCCGAAAAGCGGAAGAAATCGGTGATGAAACCTTGTTTGCCGGTGACGACTATAGCGCCGAATACCAGGCACCGTATTTAGCTCATGCGACGATGGAGCCAATGAATGCGTTGGCTGCTGTTACCCAAAACGGCTTAGAAATTTGGACCGGTATTCAAGCCATAGACCTGGCACGCAATGCAATTGCCGACGCAACAGGGTTTACACCAGAAGAAATCACTATTCACAATACGATGCTGGGCGGTGGTTTTGGCCGCCGTTTAACACCAGATTATATGGTAGAAGCCGCGCAGTTGGCGGTGCATTTGAAAAAACCGGTCAAGTTAATTTGGAGTCGCGAGGACGATATGCGGCACGATTTTTATCGTCCCGCAGCGATGGCAAGAATGTCGGCAAAATTGTCTGGCAATAAAGTAAACGGTATTTATAGCGAGTTAGTGGCCCCTAGTATTTTTAAAGGCTTTTTGCCCATGGTGACCAATACGCTGTTGCCAAATTGGGTGCCAGATAAAGCCCATCGTTATCTCGGTGATATGGCATCGGGATACGACCCTTCAGCAACAGAGGGGGTAATTAAATCTCCCTATCAGTTTCCCTATGCGCGTACGGACTACATAGAAGAACCGTCGCCTGTTCAAGTAGGTTATTGGCGCTCGGTGGGGCACTCTCAAAACGCATTTTTTATGGAAAGTTTTGTTGACGAGCTGGCCCACCAGGCTGAGCAAGATCCGCTGGATTTTCGGCTGCGGTTGCTACCACCCGATAGTCCCTACCGGGCGGTGTTAAAACTGGCAGCAGAGAAGGCGGGGTGGGGCAATCCTCAAGAGGGCCGCTATCAGGGCTTAGCCTTTCACGAATCTTTTGGCACACCTGTGGCGCAGGTGGTGGATGTCTCCATTGAGCATGGCCAAATTCGCGTTCATAAGGTCGTTTGCGTACTGGATTGTGGTTTGGCGGTGAACCCGGATATCGTCAAAATGCAGATGGAAAGCGGCATTGTATTTGGTTTGACGGCGGCGCTTAAAGGCGAAATCAGTTTTCAAGATGGCGCGGTACAGCAGAGTAACTTTCATAATTATGAGTTGCTGCGCTTGTTTGAAACTCCAGAAATTGAGGTCTATCGCATTGATAGCCAGGCGTCCCCCAGCGGTGTTGGCGAACCCGGTGTGCCGCCCATTGCGGCAGCCGTGGCCAATGCAGTCTTTGTGGCAACCGGACAGCGTTTGCGCAGCTTGCCGCTCCGTTTGGCTGCGTCGTAAGACATAATCAAGGCTTGGATGGTGTAATGAACGATATTTCTTACCCCCATGACACACCCCCGCAAAAGGGCGAATGGCTCAAGGTTGCCGAGGGTGTGTACTGGTTGCAGATGACGTTACCAATGTCGTTGGACCATATCAACTTGTACGTTTTAGAAGACGATGCAGGTTGGTGGATTGTGGATACCGGAATGAAAACCGGTGATACCCAAGAGCGATGGCAACTGTTGTTTGACGGTCCGATGGCGGCTAAGCCGGTCATTGGCGTGATTTGCACCCATATGCATCCAGACCATGTCGGCAAGGCGGGATGGTTATGTGATTACTGGCGCGCGCCACTATATATGAGCTTTGGTGAATACCTGGCGGCCAGGGCGTTTGCCTCGATAAAGGGCGGGGCGCTCAGCTGGAGCACTGAGCAATTTTATGTTCGCACTGGCGTAAACCCTGAACACTTAGCGGCAGCCGGGAAAAAATTCCGAGGGTTTGGCAATATTGTTGAGCCTATCCCCATGAGCTTTCAGCGTTTAAGCGAAGGGACGTGTCTTAAGATTGGCGGCCGTGAGTGGCGTGTGATGTTGGGCAGTGGCCATTCGCCAGAACATGCCTGTTTATATGCGGCGGAAGATAAGCTGCTGTTATCTGGTGATCAAATCATTCCTCGTATTACCTCCAATGTCAGTGTTATGCCCACCGAGCCAGACGCTAACCCCTTGGCCGAATGGTTTGTGGCACTGAATAAATTTAACAATGAAATCGATCCAGATACCTTGGTATTGCCTGCCCATAATGCGCCGTTTTACGGGGTTCGTCCGAGGCTAGAATATTTAATTGCTCATCACGAAGGTCATCTTGCCGAAATTGAAAAAGCCTGCAAAACCGAAAAGTGTGCGCTGGATTTACTGGGGGTGTTATTCAAGCGCCGTCTTGAAGTATCGCAAATGACTTTGGCCATAGGTGAAGCTGTTGCGCACTTAAATTTTCTAGTTCAAGAAGGGCGTTTGCAGCGTCGCTTAGATGAGCAAGGCATTTACCGCTATCGCAGTTTGTTTCCCGATGCACCTTGCTACTTTAGCCGGGTGGAGTCAGATTCTCCCTTGATGGAAGTCTGATTTCTAGCTGTGTCAGAAAGGGAGGTCATAGACCTCCCTTCGTTGTTTTGGTGAGCTAAATAAGCGTTGAAAATCTACTTAGTGGGCTCCGCCGCGTCTTCAATTTTTGCATCTGCAGCTTTGCTTTTTTCCTCGGGGGGAACAAAGCTAATCACCACATCGCCTTCTTGATATTTACGTCCGGTCTGACTGAGCCACTGTAATTTATTCCCCTCAGGAATCACCGCTAAGCGCACTGCACCTTCCGGAAGGTTTTCTAAAAAGGTTTTTTCAGTATAGGTGTCGGTAATCGTGGTTTTGCGAATATGCCAACCGCGAATGAGTCGGGTCCATAGCTCAGCAAAGGCAATTTTTTCACTGAAGGCGGTAATACCTCGACGGGTTTCTGATACCACCCGACTATTGCGCTCATCGCCGCTATCGTAAGGTTGAAACACACGGTGACGGCCTAAGTGTGGAGCATAATGATTGCAAACCATAGAGTTGTAATGGTTGTTGCCGGTGGCCGCCAATACGGTATAAACGCTATCCAGGGCCATTGCCTCGTCTGCCATGTCAGACAAGACTTCGCCAAACCAGGTCTCTACCCCTTGTTGACGAGCATTTTGCAATCGTCCCCATTCACTGTCGGCAATGACCACCTCTTGATTCACTTTTTTAAGCGCAATGGCCAATTCCACCGACCAAGGTGAGGCGCCCACAATTAATACCCGACCTTTACCGGGCGGTCTTAATTTTAGCAGTTTGGTCAGCGGCCCTAATGAAAAGCCATGGGCGATAACCGTGGTAAAAATAATCATAAAAATGGCCGGCACCAAATACCGGGCATCTTCAAAACCCGCTTCAATTAACGCCGGAGCAAAGGCCCCTGCAGAGGCGGCTGCAACAATGCCGCGCGGCGCAATCCAACTGATTAACAAACGGTCACGCCAGTCGCAATCGGTCGCAATGGTGGATAAAAATACCGCCAATGGCCTAACCACAAAGAGGAACACCAGTACCATGAATACCAGCGGCATATGAATAGTGCGCAGATCTTCAATGGTGAGTGAGGCGGTGAGCACAACAAATAAGAAAGAGACCAAAATAAGCGTGATGTACTCTTTAAAGCGGCGCATCTCGTCAAGACTCCGCAGCCGCATATTGCCCATCACAATGCCCATTAGCGTGGTCGCGAGTAGGCCTGATTCGTGCTGCACCATATCTGACAGGGCGTAAACGGCGAGTACCGAAGCAATAATGGAGGGCGCTTTTAAGTATTCGGGTATCCAGCCTCGGCGGAATAGAATTCCGAGCGTCCAAGCGATGCCGCCACCCAGCGCAAGCGATACCCCAAAAGCGAGCCCTAAGCTTATGAGGATATGACCAACGGCGGTGCCTTCGCCGGAATAGAGCAGATACTGATAAACCAAAACCGCGAGCAATACACCGAGGGGGTCATTAATAATCCCTTCCCATTTGAGATAAGACGCGGTGCGACGATTTAACTTGGCGTGCTTAAGCAAGGGCATAATCACCGTTGGGCCGGTAACGACCAGAATGGCACCCAGCAGCGCGGCGATGCCCCATTCCAGTCCGCCAACATAGTGGGCGGCGACTGAGCCAATCCCCCAGGCCAGAATCACCCCGATGGAGGTTAAGCGCCGCGTGACCTGGGCGGTTTCTCTTAACTCGTGGAACTGGAGGTTTAAGCCGCCTTCAAACAAAATAATGGCGACAAATAAAGAAGTGACCGCGCTCAGGCCCTCACCAAAATCTTGGGCGGGCTGAATCCAACCCGACACCGGACCCAGTATCAAGCCGGCCGCTGCCAGCAGTACGATAGCAGGAAGTCGGAAGCGCCACGCCAGCCACTGACAAAATATTCCGCTGACTAAAATTCCCACCAACGATATGGTCATATACTGATTTATCCTTAAATTATCGATTTTTTTGCCAAAACCAAGCCATGCTTGCCCAAAGTTGGGACCTTGGTCAAGCTGTACGACGATAAGATCCTTTAGGATGCGTTTCTCGTTGATGTGTTAGTGTGTATTTAAATTGATAAAGGGAGAAGGCTATGCGGGCGCTGTGCCGATGGATGACGGTGGCGGTGTTGTTAAGCCTTGCGGCTTGTGCAAGCCAAGATAGTGAAAGGGAGTTTCGTCTCGAATCTGGGGAAGCGGTACGCTTTCTTGGCAATGTCGATGATGAGCGTTTTATTGATGGCCGGGCTGCCTACCTTTCCAGCAACAGCAAAACGGTTTTTGATGGCCGTTTTGACGACAAGGGCTACCCCCATTCGGGACATCTTGCCCAAACGCTGCTGGGAGAAGGTAGCGAGCTCTACAGTTTGCAACTTATCGGCGAATTCACTTTTGACCAACAAAACCTGCTTATTGATTTTCTCGGTGACTTTACGTTAGTCGACAGTCAAGGTCGCGTTGTGGCTGAGGGCAAAAACAGCCGTTGGCAAGCACCTTATAACAAAGCTCACCCATACCTATCGCCTGGTAATTTTGGCCTGGATGGCAAAAATCAATACCGTCAATATCGTCGCCACATTCCGCTAGCGGCTGAAAAAGGCCGCTTGATCGAGATTCATCGCCCACTTGCGGGGCCATTCCTGGTCGACAGTTACTTTTGGGAAGGTCAGCCTCAGGGGCGGGTCAATATCACGGCCGAAAATGTTGGTGGCAAATCCTATGTTGTAGAACGCCAGTATCACTCTGGTGGTGATGACAGCAAACAATATTTTTACTATGAACCTGGAAGCTTTAGCGAAATAGAATTGATGGGGGCTTGCAACTCCATGCCCACATTAACCGTGCCTCAAAATATTCTAAAAGCCTTTGCCTACGACTGTGAGAAAACGAAGTTTCTGGCGGTAAGCCCCTTATTTAAAGCAGCAAGAGTGGAGATACACCTCTCCGACCTCGATAACAGCGGCAGTGTACGACGTCTTGTTGTTAAACAAAAAGACAGCAATGCTGAAATGAATATTGACCCCGAAGCCCTGTACGAAGGTGAGTTGATTCCAGAAGGGGCGGTTTTAAAAACCCGTGCTGACAAGCTTATTTCCTATAGCCATTTTTATCGGGGCCACGCTGTGGGTATAGGCATTGATGGCAATGCTGAATCGCCACATTATCTTCAGTCCAAATGGCCAGAAGCTGACCAAGATATGCCGCCTAAAAGCTTGCTCGATGGTTTAAAAACTCAATATGCGGCACAGCAAAAGATATTGGATAACCTCGACGTGTCGAAGGCCAGTGCGTCTAAAGATAAAAATGAACCGCTAAAAAAGCAGTTATTAAGCGCCTATTCGGAAGATGTCAGCAAAGAAGATGACGATATTTCTGGCCTGCAAGCCAGTTATCAACGCTGGCAACACGACGGCACTGCCAAAATTCTCGGTTGGTGGCACGGCGCGGATGGCAGTCTGCCGGGTTTAAAACAACTGAAAAAAGATCTGCAAAAAGATTTAGAAAAGTGGTGGCAGCAAAGTCAAAACTTGATACACAAACAAGCTGCATTATCCTGCGCGGTTAAGGGCTTAAGCTTGAACGACGCAGATTGGCAGTGTCATCTTAAGCCGAGTAAAAAAGCCGAAAACATTTGTCATCAGTACTATGGCAAATCCACTTGCAACAAAATGCTAAAATCCCTGACCAGAAAAATTACTCGTTAGGGTCTGTTACCATTTTGGTCAGACCCGCAAAGCGGGACAGAATGCTTTGAAATTCTCCCTTGCTGATATCCACTAATTCCAATACCCGGCCATAGAGCATAATGGTTGGCACATTGCGGCCGCCCAATTCTTGTTGGGTTTGCTGCAGGCAATAAAGAATCGCCCGCTCTTTTTTATTCAAGCCATCTCTTACATCGGGTAAGTTGTCAAAATTATCCTGATCCATTTGTCTCTCGTTTAATGCCCCACCTGAGCTGAATAGGCTCGCGTGGGGCGAGGGTATGGGTTAATGGCGCTGTTCCCGCTCATGCAGCCAATGATACAGAACCGGCAATATCAGCAAGGTGAGTAGGGTAGACGAGATAATGCCGCCAATCACCACGGTTGCCAATGGCCGCTGCACCTCTGCACCGGTGCCGGTGTTTAATGCCATGGGTATAAATCCCAAGCTGGCCACTAGCGCGGTCATAATCACCGGACGCAGGCGAGTGAGTGCGCCATCAATTACCGAGCTGCGGAGTTCGCCGGTTTCATGCCAGCGTTGCCGTATAAAAGACAGCATGACGAGGCCATTCAATACGGCAACACCCGATAAGGCAATAAAACCAACACCTGCCGAAATGGACAGCGGCATATCCCGCAGCCACAATGCCAGCACACCGCCGGTTAGTGCCAAGGGCACACCCGTAAAGATAATTAAGGCATCTTTAAGGGAGCCAAAGGCCATCACCAGCAGCCCGATAATTAACAACAGGGTCACCGGCACAACAATGGCCAGACGTTGGCTGGCGGACTCCAGCTGTTCAAAGCTGCCGCCGTAATCCAACCAGTAACCGCTTGGCAGCGTTAATTGCGCGTTGATAGTTTGTTTGACGTCGTCTACAAAACTGCCCAAATCACGGTCTCGCACATTGCTGCTTACCACGACTCGACGCTTGCCGTTTTCTCTGCTGATTTGTGCCGGTGCCGGTTTAAGCGATAAATCTGCGACTTCACTCAAGGGTACATATTGGCCATTGGCTAAGAGCACGGGTAAAAATGCCAGATTATCGATATCTCGCCGCAGCTCGTCGGGAAGTCGCAACACTAGCTTAAAGCGGCGGTCACCTTCGTAGATTAAACCGACCTCTTCGCCGCCAATGCCGGTCGCAATTAGCCTTTGTAAATCGTCTACGTTTAAACCATAGCGGGCTAATGCCATTCGTTTGGGGATAACCGACAGCATAGGTAAACCGGTGACTTGTTCCACCCGCACATCGGCCGCGCCGTCAACGGATTTAATCAAGGCCATAACGTCGTTGGCACTGGCGACCAGTTGTTCAAGGTCGTCACCAAAAACCTTTACGCCAAGATCGGCGCGAACCCCAGATATCAGCTCGTTAAACCGCATTTGAATGGGCTGGGTAAATTCATAATTATTGCCGGGCAGTGTTTTTAAGGCCGCTTCCAGTTCTGCCACGAGTGTCACCTTGGGTTTGCTGGGGTCGGGCCATTCACTGCGAGGTTTCAAAATAACAAAATTATCTGCAACGTTAGGTGGCATCGGGTCGGTGGCCACTTCGGGTGTGCCTATTTTGGCAAACACTTTATCGACCTCGGCAAATTCCTTAAGCCGCCGTTCCAGTATGCCCTGCATTTCTATGGACTGCTCCAACCCGGTGCCGGGAATGCGCAGCGCGTGAAGAGCGATATCGCCTTCATCCAATTGGGGGATAAACTCGGTCCCCAATGTCGTCATCAGGTAGAGAGAAAACGCAATAAGTAGTGCTGCCGCACTCATTAGCACACCGCGAATTTGCATGGCTTTCTCTAGCGCCGGGCGGTAAACCTCTTTGCCTTTGCGAATAACAGCACTTTCTTTTTCGCTGATGTTGCCACCCATAAAGATCGCTACTGCGGCAGGTACCACTGTTAGCGAAAGCAACATGGCGGCAAGGAGTGCCATCACTACGGTGGCAGCCATGGGGTGAAACATTTTTCCCTCGACCCCAGTCAGAGAAAAGATGGGAATGTACACCACGGTAATAATCGCCACCCCAAACAGGCTAGGGCGTATCACTTCATTGCTAGCTTGAAATACGACATTGAGCCGTTCCCGCAACGGCAGTCCTTGGCTTTTCGCCTGTTGCTTTAACGTGGCGGATTGCTGTTGAGCCAATGCCAAACGACGAATGCAGTTTTCAACAACGATCACTGCACCATCCACAATCAAGCCAAAATCCAAGGCGCCCAGGCTCATCAAGTTGGCCGATACGCCATTTTTCACCATGCCGGTAATGGTCGCCAACATGGCGAGTGGGATCACCGCAGCGGTAATTAAGGCAGCTCGGAAGTTGCCCAGCAACAGAAAGAGAATGACGACCACAAGCAGGGCGCCTTCCAACAGATTTTTTTGCACGGTGGCAACAGTTTTTTCAACAAGGCTGGTGCGGTTATAAACCACTTCTACTTTCACCCCAGCGGGCAAACTCGGTTTGATGGCCTGCAGTTTTTTTGCCAAGGCCTGAGCCACGCTGCGAGGGTTTTCGCCGACTAACATCATCGCTGTGGCCATGACGGTTTCTTTGCCGTCGCGGGTTGCGGCCCCGGTGCGAAGCGCTTTGCCAATGGCGACGTCGGCAACATCGTTAACGGTGATGGGCACATTACCCTGACGACCCACCACTACATTTTCTATATCGCTGATGCCACCAAGTTGGCCTGGGGAGCGCACCAAAAACTGTTGACCATTGCGCTCAATATAGCCGGCACCACGATTGTTGTTATTACTGCGCAGCGCTGTAGCGAGATCGTTCAAACTCACACCCAGCTCAAGCAAACGCGCCGGGTGCGGGGTGACATGATATTGCTTGTCATAACCACCAATAGTGTTGATCTCTACCACGCCGTCCAGCTGTGCGAGCTGAGGCTTGATGATCCAGTCCTGAATCTCCCGCAAATCCATGGCATCAAGCGCCTTGCCATTTTTGTCGGTAGCACCGGGCAACGCTTCTACTGTGTAAGTAAATATTTCGCCAAGCCCAGTGGCAAGGGGGCCCATCTTGGGCTCAAGTCCCGGCGGTAAAGCGGTTTTTATTGCAGCAAGTCGTTCGTCAATCAGGTTGCGGGCGTGGTAAATATCTGTCCCTTCCTTAAAAACAACGGTTACTTGAGAGAGGCCGTAACGAGACAAAGACCGGGTGTAGTCCAATTTTGGCAGCCCATAAAGAGCCGTCTCCACCGGAAAGGTAATGCGTTGCTCCGCTTCCAGAGGGGAGTAGCCGGGGGCTTCGGTGTTAATTTGCACCTGGACATTGGTGATGTCGGGTGCGGCATCGATGGGAAGATGCTGATAGCTCCACACCCCCGCGAACATTAATACCAGCGAAAGACTCAATATAAGATAGCGTCGCTCAATGGAGAGACGCAGGATTTTTTCAATCATGAATCACTCCTTAGTGTTGGTGAGAGGCGCCAGATTTTAAAATGTCGGCCTTGATCAAATAGCTGTTTTCCACCACATAAAGATCGCCAGGTTTTATGCCTGACAACACCTCGGTGTACTTGCCGTCGCTACGGCCCAGTTTTAATGGCTGCGCTTGATAGCTGTTGTCAGCGTGAATAAACACCACCGGTCCACCGCCAAAACTCTGTAAGCCTTTATTGTTGACCGCGATATTCACCGGCACTTTTTCAGCATCAATTTGCGCTTTTACCATGTCACCCGGTGCCATATCGCCGTCGTCATTGCTCAATATCACCCGGGCCAGCACAAACGGACGACCCATCGCGGCGGGGGTAATGCTTTCTATGGTGCTCTCGTGCAGATGGCCGTTATGGGTGACATGCACACCTTGACCGACTTGCACTTCAAAACGTTGACTGGGAAATATTTTTAACTCCGCCCAAAGCTGTTGGCTATTCAGCAAGGTGAACAGCGGCGCATCGCCGGTGATTTCTCCCGCGTTGCCGTGACGGTTTTGGACGATTGCCTCCATCGGTGAACGCAGCTGATAAGTTTGCAAACTTTGATTGGATTCAACCACAGCGAGTACATCGCCGTTAGCAACCCGATCACCTGTGCTGGCATTCATGCGTCGAATAATGCCGGGAAAGCGCGCCCGAATATGCGACTGCTGATCGGGCGGTGTGACCAAATTGCCATAAACCTGAATATGCCTCTCAATAATGGCCGGAGCCACAGCGGTTGTTTTAATGCCTACCTTGTCGGCAATGGCTGCCGGAATGCTCACCCGGCCTTCGTAATTAGACCATTGCCAGTGGTAGTGCTTGTCGTCAATGCGCAGGTCTGCGCTGATATCAAAGGAGTGGGGTTCGTCGACGCCATTTTTTGCGCGCCAATAATCGTCTTGTTTACGGAAGTGATAAGCGGTTTTGGCGCCATTTAAACCTGTGGTTTGTAGGCTGAGTTGTGCCTGCTGCACAACGTTGCCGTTACGCAGTATCCACGCGTGCAACTCTGCAGGTTCAGTATTTTCGGCAATGCTGACTTCCAGACTGATCTCACCCTCGGTAAACAGGCGACCGCCATGGGGGCCTGTTGTTGGTTGCTCGGTATGACCGTGTTCATCGCTGTCATCGGCTGCATCATGGTGGTGTTGTTCATTTGCGGCTACAGGCTTAGCCCAAAGTATTGCAAGAAATAAGACCAGCCCTCCAAACAGGGCTATGAGTGGTGGTCGTGTTAATCGGGAATAAAAAGGGGCTTTCATTAATATGTTCATTTGGAATCCTGGGCGGTTGCCGGTTTTGTTGCGGCGCTAGCTGTCGTTGCTGCCGACGCCAGTGGCTCTGCTGTCAGTTGTTCAATCAAGGCTTGATTGAGCAGGGCAGTGCTGGCGGCATCGATGCTGGCAAGGCGGGCATCGAGTAATTCGCGGCGCACACTTAGCCAATCCAAATAACTGTAACGACCTTGATCGTAGGCTTGGCGGGTTTGTTTTAAAGCTGTCTGCAAAGCGGGAATAACCTCATTGCGTATTTGCCTGGCAGCAGCGGCACTTTGCTGATGGGTTTGCCAAGCTTCAAAAAGCCGTGCCCTGAGGGCCAGCAGGGCGCTGTTTTTTTCGGCATTGAGTCTTTCCCGTTTTGCCCTGGCAGATTGCACATCACCTTGACTGCGGCTGCCGGTAAACAAGGGTACTGAGATACCGGCCACCATGGCCGATTCGCCGCTGTCCTCAAAATGCCGTATGCCCACACTCCAGCGCACATTGCTTGATGATTGACTGCGGGCCAGCTCGATCTCAGCATCACGTAGTCGAGCCTGGCTGGCATACACTTGTATAGCCGGACTGGCAGTCGCCCGCTGATACAGCTCTGCAAAATCTGCTGGCGTTTGAAACTGAAATAACTCACCGCTGAGACGACTGAAGTTGGCCGATGTCGCCCCCCATAAAATAGCGAGTGTGAGTTTTCGGCTTTCCAATTCGGCTTGCATTGCGGTTAACCGCAAATTGGCTTGGCTCAACGTGGCCTTGGCCCTCAGCCGTTCGGCTTCAGGGGAGGCACCCCGATCAACCCGATGGCTGACCAATTTGACGGTGGTTTTTGCCAAATCACGTGCCTCTTTCATCACGTTGAGCTTTTCTTGCACGGCTAAGGTGGCAATGTAGCGTTGAGTGACCTGGCCTAAAATATCCAGGCCAGCGGCTTTATGTTGTGCTTCCATTAAGGCGTAACGAGAGTTAGCGGTAGAAACTCTCGCATTGCGCTTATCACCGAGTTCGATAACCGAGGCGATGGAGACGGTGATGTCGGCCCTGTCTGTCGCCGAAAAGGGTCCCGTCCCCAACATATTTTCGGCTTCAATACCCAGCTCATAGCCGGGCGACAACGCGGCACGTTGCCGGTGGCCCTCAAGCGCTTTGAATCGCCATTGAAAAATATCGAGGTCGGGGTTGTTTAATCTGGTGCGCTCACTTGCTTCGGCAAGGCTAAGTGTCGCTTCTGTAGCGTTTGCGACAGAGGCGATACACAGCCACACCGTCGGCAGCAACCATATTAGCAAGCGGGGCAATACCTGCCCGCACGGCTTTTTTATAAGCATGGGTAAGAATCCTGCTTTTCCTAAAAAGAGAGTTTTAACGGGAAATGGACAGGATCAGGCGATTGGAGGGCGGTCTATGGAAGTAGGCTGTGAGATAGGTAAATCAAAATAGCGGTCAAGAACAAAGCTGGTTGGCAGCACAGCACTCATGGCGATGACTCTACCGGGCAGAGCAATATGGGAGCCGTGGCCGTGGCAATGACAACAGTTGTCGCAGTCGTCGACATCGGCGGGACTGATATTGAGGTCTTGTTGATCGCTGGCGATGTCGCTGTCAGCCAAACATTCAATGCCGAGGCAGTCGTCGTCGCTTAAGCCTTGGTGGTGAGGGTCTTGGCTGGCAGGAAGATGGTTGTCGGCGCTAACTTCAATGGCAAAAAGCAAGGACTAACAAAACATCAGCGCCAGCATAAGCCGGGCGATGGTCTGTATATTCCTGCGTATTGCATTAAAGTCCATAAACAACAATTCGTTAAATCTAAATTCAGCCAGCAGACTACCATAGCTAATTAACGTCGAACAGGCAGCTGCGTCCGATTCATCATTGGAATACAAACTGGATTGGAATTGAGTTTTTCCAGCCTCAAAGCGTATGCTTTAAAAAGACATAGGAGTGGGCATGGACTCAAACAGCAAGCCACATCATCACGGTCATCATCATAGCCATGACTATGGCAGCGACAAACGAATTGCCTGGGCTTTTTTTCTGAATGCGAGCTTCGCGATTATCGAGTTTGTTGGCGGCTTTTTGACCAATAGCACCGCGATTATGGCCGACGCCGTTCATGATCTAGGCGATAGCCTGTCTATAGGCTTAGCCTGGTTGCTCAATAGATTGGGGCACCGCAACCCCAACGATGACTTTACCTATGGCTTTCGGCGTTTTTCATTATTGGGCGCGCTCATTAATGGTCTCATTCTTATTGCAGGTTCAGTCTGGGTGCTTTACACCGCTATCCCTCGACTGTGGGACCCAGTGATGCCTGTCGCCGAAGGCATGTTGGGTCTAGCCATTTTAGGTGTGGTGGTAAATGGCTTTGCCGCTTACCGCTTGAGTGAGGGCAAAAGTCTGAACGAGCGCATGCTGAACTGGCATCTGATGGAAGATGTGCTGGGGTGGTTGGCGGTGCTGGTGGTGTCGGTGGTGCTCATGTTTGTCGAGCTGCCAATTTTAGATCCCTTACTATCGGTGGCGTTTACGATCTTTATTCTGATTAATGTCGCCAGAACCGTTTATGAAACCCTGCGCTTATTTGTCCAGGCCGTACCTGATCGAGCGATGAGTCAACGAATAAAGCAGCAGCTGACAGCCATGCCCGAGATTACCGATGCCCACCATTTGCATATGTGGTCGCTGGATGGCGAACACCACGTGCTTACTGTGCATCTGGTATTACAAGCTGCACTGGATATGAACCAGCAAGCCTGTCTTAAAGCGGCTATTGCCAAGGAGCTTGCCGAGTTTGAACTTGCCCATACCACCATCGAGCTAGAGCTGCCCGATGAAGCTTGTCGAGACCAAAAGCCACACGATAAGCAGTAAACATTTGGCTCCGGTTAGCAGCTATAAAAAAGCCCGCCGTCAAGGCTGATATGCGAGCGCAATAAAGTCTAGAATGCTGCGCGTCACCATTTTACTGTGCAGCATCGTTTTTATGGCTAACACCCTTAGAGCCAACGCCGGTCTGCCGCGTCATACCAAAAACAGGATAGCAATACATGTGGTTTAAAAATCTACTGGTCTACCGTTTTACACGCCCCTTTGAACTCAGCCACGAGCAAGTAAACGAAAAACTCATCGAACGGGAGTTTTCACCCTGCGGTAGCCAAGATATGCAAAGCCTGGGCTGGGTTAGGCCTTTAGGACAGCAGGGCACGGAACTGGTCCACAGCACCAATGGTTGCATCATGATCTGTAGCCAGCGCCAAGAAAAAGTTCTTCCGGCAGCGGTTATCAAAGAAGCGCTAGAAGAAAAAGTGCTCGAACTGCGGGAAACCGAAGACCGCAACCCCGGCCGCAAAGAACGTATTGATATGAAGGAAGAACTGGTCTTTGAAATGCTGCCCAGAGCCTTCGCCAAGTCTCGAAAACAATACGCATATATCGATCCGGTCAACGGCTGGTTGATCGTCGATAGCGCCAGCCATAAGCGCGCAGAAGAACTAATGGTACTGCTCAGAGAATGCCTAGGCAGCTTGCCCGTGATTCCCGTTACCGCCAAAAATACCGTCCACCACAGCATGACCGACTGGCTGAAAGCCAGCGCACCAGAAGGTTTTGAACTCGGTGGCGAGTGCGAACTGATCGACGCCTCTGATGAGAGCGCGGTCATTCGTTGCAAAAACCAAAACCTCGGCTCCAAAGAAATTCTCAGTCATATTGATAGCGGTATGTTTGTCAGCAAACTTGCCTTGAGTTGGGCAGGCGGTTTGGAGTTTATGGTAGACGATCAACTCACCATTAAACGCCTGCGCTTCAGTGACATGATTATGGAAAAAGCCGACGACATTCACACCGACTCCGCCGCTGAGCAATTTGACGTCGACTTCTCGATAATGAGTGCGGAGCTGGCTCGTTTCATTCCCGCATTGCTGGGCGCCTTTGGCGGAGAAGATACCTCGAATATCGATGGCTAAAGCGGTTGTTTAACTTTGCCATGCCGAATATTACAGGTGATTCTCAAACATCAGCACCACATATACGTCACCAGCGCACACTTGTTGAATACTGCAGACGATTCTCAATCATCAATATCACATAGACATCGTCATCCCGGACGCCATCAGGCGATCCGGGATCCAGCTTCGGAGCAAGGTATTTACTAAGGCAGAGGTGTATTGCACTGAGGCTGACTGGATACCGGCTTAAAGCCGGTATGACGATGTGGTGAAGGGGTGTTGAGTATAGGCATTACCAACGCACACTTGTGGAATACGGAGGCGATTCTCAATCGTCGACATTACATATACATCACCAGCGCGCACTTGCGGAATACAGCTGCGATTCGTCAATACCAGAAGCACATAGTTTCTCGTCATCCCGGACGCCAACAGGCGATCCGGGATCCAGCTTCGGAGTTAGGTATGTACTAAGGCAGAGGTGTATTGCACCGAGGTTGACTGGATACCGGCTTAAAGCCGGTATGACGAGATGGTGGAGGAATGTTGATATAGGCATTACCACCGCACACTTGCGGAATACAGCTGCCATTCGTAACTACCAGACGCACATATAGGTCACCAACGCGCACTTGTGGAAGACAGCAGGCGATTCGTCAATACCAGACGTACATAGTTTCTCGTCATCCCGGACGCCATCAGCCGATCCGGGATCCAGCTTCGGAGCAAGGTATGTACTAAGGCAAAGGTGTCTTGCACCGAGGTTAACTGGATACCGGCTTAAAGCCGGTATGACGAGGTGGTGGAGGGGTGCTGAGTATAGGCATTCCCAACGCGCACTTGCGGAATACAGCTGCCATTCGTAACTACCAGACGCACATATAGGTCACCAACGCGCACTTGTGGAATACAGTGGCGACTCTCAATCATCAACTTCGCATATACACCGTCATCCCGGACGCCATCAGGCGATCCGGGATCCAGCTTCGGAGTAAGGGATTTACTAAGGCAGAGGTGTATTACACCGAGGTTGACTGGATACCGGCTTAAAGCCGGTATGACGAGATGGTGGAGGAATGTTGATATAGGCATTACCACCGCACACTTGTGGAATACAGCTGCCATTCGTAATTACCAGACGCACATATAGGTCACCAACGCGCACTTGTGGAATACAGTGGCGACTCTCAATCATCAACTTCGCATATACACCGTCATCCCGGACGCCGTCAGGCGATCCGGGATCCAGCTTCGGAGCAAGGTATTTACTAAGGCAGAGGTGTATTGCACCGAGGTTGACTGGATACCGGCTTAAAGCCGGTATGACGAGGTGGTAGAGGGAGATGAGTGCCATGAGGTAGAGCCTGTTATCGCATGGCTAGGATCGCGGAATAAATAAAAAAGCCCCGGTCTGGCGACCGAGGCTTTTTGTTTAATGGCGGTGAGGGAGGGATTCGAACCCTCGAACAGTTTGACCCGTTACACACTTTCCAGGCGTGCTCCTTCAGCCACTCGGACACCTCACCAAACACATTGTCGTCGCCAGTGGCGTGTTGGGAGTTACCCCACCTGCGAGTGCTGCGCACTCGTTCCTTCAGCCATTGACTCGCTCCTGTCGGAGCTCGGGGCTGCGCCCCGTTGTCGCGAAGCGCCAACGCCCAAACCCGCTGCGCGTGTTTGTCGGACACCTCACCAAACACATTGTCGTCGCCAGTGGCGCGTTGGGAGTTACCCCACCCTGCGAGCGCTGCGCACTCGTTCCTTCAACCATTGACTCGCTCCTGTCGGAGCTCGGGGCTGCGCCCCGTTGTCGCGAAGCGCCAACGTCTAAACTTGCTGTGCAAGTTTGCCGGACACCTCACCAAACACATTGTCGTCGCCAGTGGCGTGTTGGGAGTTACCCCACCTGCGAGTGCTGCGCACTCGTTCCTTCAGCCATTGACTCGCTCCTGTCGGAGCTCGGGGCTGCGCCCCGTTGTCGCGAAGCGCCAACGTCTAAACTTGCTGTGCAAGTTTGCCGGACACCTCACCAAACTCATTGTCATCGCCAGTGGCGTGTTGGGAGCTACCCCACCTGCGAGCGCTGCGCACTCGTTCCTTCAGCCATTGACTCGCTCCTACCGGAGCTCGGGGCTGCGCCCCGTTGTCGCGAAGCGCCAACGTCTAAACTTGCTGTGCAAGTTTGTCGGAACCTCACCAAAACCTGTATTTTGTCGTTCGCTAAAATGTTGGTTTTGCTCCAACAGCAAGTGTTATGCACTTGATTATTTAGCCAATGACGCGCTCCTGTGGGAGCCTTGCTAAACCGTTGGCGGCACAATTTTGCTTAGCGGTGCGCCCCGATTTAAGGGCGGCTACTCTATAGCTTTTTGATATGGAAGGCAATTGCCGGTGGTTAAAAATCGTTTTGCTAGATCTTCCTCCAAAAGGCGGTGTCGCAAAGTATCTAACGATTAGGGCTATATTGGTGCGATGGCGGTTTAATTGGTGCGAGCCGTGTCGTAGTTGAGAAGACATTGTGGTTGGCTATGGCAACAATTGCCTTAGTCAAAGCTATTTCGGCGTGGTTTTTACCGTGATGACGTTGGTTTGTGCATGTTAACTCATATACATTGAGCCTTGCTTTGTCTGGAACAGTTTTTGCTCCACACTGAGTTGAATATATAAGGTGGTATTGTTTGTGCGACTCTCGCTTGAAGGAATGTATATGGCTTACTCCCCGGAAATGGTGTCGCTGCTGCAGCAGTTGCGATCTCGTATTTTCGCTGAGTTCGGAATGAAAATACGTCTGGTTGATCCTGATTTATTGCAGACGTTGGGTAGTTTGGGAAAAAAATCCCGAGCCCCCTTCACACGGAAGACGGTCGTTAAAATAATGGAACTTGGCGATATTAATTACGATATCGACGATACCGAAACTCAAAAAAATAAAGCGGCGTTGGCGGCTAAACCCGAGCCACTGCTTGAAAACTCAAACTCTGGCCAGGACTTTTCTACCGTGACCTATCGAGGAAATAAGGTTTCACGTAAAAAAGTTGAAACCCCGGTGCCCGCTAAGACCTTTGAAAATCTCAAGCCAAGCAAACGAATGTACCGCGGTCAGGTGGTTTACGAATAAACCTTTTGTCCATCCTTCAGCGGGGGCGACCCCGATTCCCATTTTGTCCATGATATGATGCGCCGATAGATATCAGCAGAAATCGAGCATTTTTATGACCATTAAGTGTGCCATTGTGCCGGTTACCCCATACCAGCAAAATTGTTCTATTGTCGTGTGTGAAGAAACAGGACTCGCTGCCGTGGTGGACCCGGGCGGTGATATTGAACAAATCGAAGCAGGCCTTGAACAACTGGGCGGCAAGTTAGAAAAAATTCTGCTTACCCACGGCCATATGGACCATTGCGCCGCAGCGGATGTGATGCGCCAAAAATACAATATTCCCATTATTGGCCCCCACAAAGACGATGCTTTTTGGATAGAAAAGCTGCCCGAGTGGTGCAGCATGACGGGCTTTCCCCATGCCGATGCATTTACCCCAGATGAGTGGTTGGACGATGGTGACACTGTTACCGTGGGCAAGCAGACCTTTGATGTAAAGCATTGCCCAGGCCACACGCCGGGGCATGTGATTTTCTTTCATCAACAAAAGAAACTCGCGATGGTGGGAGATGTGCTGTTTCAGGGTTCGATTGGTCGCACTGATTTTCCCAGAGGAGATCACGACACCCTGATACAGTCGATTCAGGAAAAGCTCTGGCCCTTGGGTGATGACGTCACGTTTATTCCTGGTCATGGCCCAACCTCGACATTTGGTCACGAAAGACAGACCAATCCCTTTGTTTCAGATACCCGGTTCGGTTGAGGTGAGTATGGCGGATTTCACTCACTTTGACGGCAAGGGCAATGCCCAAATGGTGGACGTTACTGACAAGGCCGTTAGTCAACGTCAAGCGATAGCGACGGGCATGGTGACCATGCAAGCTGACACTTTGCGAATGATTGCCGAGGGCAGTCATAAAAAAGGCGATGTGTTGGCTATTGCTCGTATTGCGGGCATTCAGGCCGCGAAAAAAACAGCTGATCTTATCCCCTTGTGTCACCCGCTGATGCTGTCTTCTGTAAAGGTCGACTTTGAATTGAACCATGCCAACAACACGGTGGAAATTCGCGCCATGTGTAAACTGGCTGGCCAGACCGGAGTAGAAATGGAGGCATTAAGCGCCGTGTCTGTTGCCGCATTGACCATTTACGATATGTGTAAAGCCGTCGATAAGGGCATGCGTATTAGCGATATTCAACTAGAAGAAAAACAGGGCGGTCGTTCGGGACATTGGCAGCGGGAGCAGACAGATGATTAAAGTGTTGTTTTTTGCCAAGCTGAGAGAAGCCTTAGATTGCGAGGAATGCAGTATTCCCGTCGAGCACACCACGGTGGGTGAACTACGCAAGGGGCTGATAGAAGAGGGCGGTGAAGCGTGGCGGCACGCCTTGGGCGGTAGCAATATTCTGTGTGCGGTAAATCAACAGCTGGCGAAAGAAGATCAAACCGTAAACAGCGGCGATGAAGTCGCTTTTTATCCTCCGGTAACGGGGGGATAACATGCAGATCTTCGTTAGCGTTCAAAAAGAAGATTTTGATGTGGCTGTGCTATCAAGAGCCTTGCGGGCCAGCTCAAATGAAGTCGGTGCGTTGGCGACGTTTGTTGGATGTATGCGGGGTAGCAGTAAGGGGCAGCCTTTAACTGAAATGTTTCTTGAGCATTATCCCGGTATGACCGAGCGCAGTATCCGCAACATTGTGGAAGAAGCCTGTCAACGATGGCCACTATTTGCCTGCAGTGTGGTGCATCGCATCGGTCATTTAAGCCCCGGTGATCATATTGTCTTTGTGGGGGTTGCTAGCGCCCATCGAGGCGATGCCTTTCAAGCCTGCGAATATATTATGGATTTTCTAAAGTCTAAAGCGCCATTCTGGAAAAAAGAAATTAGCCATGATGGCAGTAGCCACTGGGTGGATGCCCGTGTCAGCGATGACGAAGCACTGCAGCGTTGGATGGGGTAGTTCGACACACTTCGACGAATTTTTCATTTCTCTAGTATTTTCCAAATCAATGCTTGCCCCTATGTGTGCACTGGCTAGCCAGCAGTGCAGGTGTATAATGCTGCGTTGGTTTGGCGCCCGACGAGATTGGCGTTAAACATAGTGGTAAATGACGAAGGGGAAGTTATGAGTCTTGATCAGCGCCTGTTACGCGATAGTTTAGGGCAGTTTGCCACTGGGGTTTGTGTGGTAACGGCAAGCGCGCCAGGCTTTGCCCCTTTTGGCATGACCGTCAATTCTTTTGCTTCAGTCTCACTTGAGCCACCGCTGGTACTTTGGAGTCTGCGTAATGACTCTGAGTGTTTTGACGCTTTTTTGGCGGCAAAACACTACACCGTCAATGTTCTCAGCCAAGATCAAATAGGCCAGTCTAATAAGTTTGCAGGCAAAGATGACCATGCCTTGGCCCAGACCGAATACCGAACCGGCACCAGTGGCAGTCCGGTGCTTCGCAATGCACTTTGCAGCATGGAGTGCGAAACATGGCGTCGTTATGATGGTGGTGACCATCTTATTTTAGTCGGTCGTGTTATTGCGGTAGATAAACGGCCAACAGGAAAACCGCTTGTTTTCCACGGTGGAATGTACCGAGAACTACGTTGAAACCTTGCGTTGAGCGCGTGTGTGGTGGGAGCTAGGCAATGAAATATTGTAGCGAATGTGCTGCAGAATTAAGCGAAATAGTGCCCGAAGGGGACAATCGTCCTCGGTATGTCTGCACGGCCTGCGACAGCATTCACTATCAAAACCCCAAGGTGGTTACCGGTTGTCTTGTTAGCCATAAACAGCAAGTGCTTTTGTGTCGTCGAGCCATAGAGCCGCGCAAAGGTTTTTGGACTATTCCTGCAGGTTTCATGGAAAATGGTGAAACCATGTGCGAAGGCGCATTACGGGAAACGGTAGAAGAGGCTGCTGCAAACGTTAAAAACGAGTGTTTGTATCGCCTGTTTGATATTCCTCATATTCACCAAGTTTATGTTTTCTTTCGCGGCGAGCTAGATGGCGATTATGGCGTTGGACCAGAGAGCTTGGAATCAGCGCTGTTTAATGAAGAAGATATTCCTTGGTCTGAACTGGCTTTCCCTATTGTGACCGATGTCTTGGTAGATTATTTTGCTGATCGCAAACAAGGGCATTATCCGGTTCGGGTCAGTCGTCCCAGCCCACTTTGGGCGCAGCAGACGCAACACAACAAGCCCTGATTTCAGCCTCGTTTTGGGGCAAATAATAAGGCAGGGCAGTTTAGCCTCAAACAATTGGTCTCACCCCCTTCCATCGCTAGCGTCGGTGCTTTCTTTGTCCTTTTATAAAGGGGCGGTAACAGCTGGCATAGACATTGTCCGCAGTCTTATCTACATTAATAGCAAGGCTGCGGCGGTTTATTTTCTGCAATAACATAACCGCGCCAACCAAAGGCCCCTATTCAATAATAAAGAGAGTTTGCGAATATGCAGCATTATAAAATTGTTGATGTCTTTACCCACCAAGCTTTTAGTGGCGCCCAGATTACGGTATTTCCCGACGCCGGCAGCCTGAACGATGAGCAAATGCAAAGTATCGCGAAGGAAATCAATCACTCTGAATCTGTATTTGTACTGCCTGGTCAGGCTAATGCAACACCGGAGTTAAAGATTTTCTCTCCAACGGGGCCCCGGCCCGCAGGCAGCCATAGTTGTGTGGCGGCAGCCTATGTTTTGGCTGAAGGGGGGCACTTCGAGTTTACAGAGAACAACTGTCATACTCAGTTAACTCACGGTGGCGCCGCATTAGATATCAGTTTGCACAGAGATGGTGAAAAACTGCATACCCAATTGTCTCGTCAGCTACAGCCCCAAATAGACCGTTATGTTCCCGACAATAAAGAACTGCAAGGCATTCTGGGATTGGGTGATCATGATATTGAACAGTTAAAATCCCGTAGCTTGTTTGTGAGTTGTGATACCCCGTATTTGATTGTGCCGTTAAGAAGCATGGACGCGGTGTATCGGGCAAGATTTAATGCCGAGGCTTGGGCGCAGAGCAGTGCCTCATCAATTCCCTTGAGCGAAATCCTGTTGTATTGCCGGGAAGCGGAACACCCCATGGCCGATTTTCATTTGCGCTTATTAGGTCCGCAAATTTCCCCTCAAGAAGATCCCCCGGTTGGCGCATCGGTACCCGCTTTTGCAGCCTTTCTGCGAGAAGTTCAGCAGCTGGGCGAGGGTAGCCATAACTTTTGGGTGGAGCGGGGCAAGCAAAGTGCTAGACAGAGCTTGTTAAAAGTAGAAATGCTATACAAAGCCTCGGCGCCGTTAACCGTTAAGGTAGGCGGTGATGCGGTGTTGGTGGGCGAGGGGAAGCTGTTCGCCATCTAGTAGGCTATGCCGTTATAATCCTCGCGTTTTTTAACCCAATTAACTTTCTGCGAGTGTAGATGGCATCTTCTCAAGTAATATTGTTGTTAGTGTGTTTGGGCGGCTTGGCTTGCGGTGCGGTACTGGCATGGCTAAGTTGCTCGCGCCTGGCACGAAGCAAAGCGCAAGCAGTTCAGCAGCGCCTGGACCAACTTAATGAAGATCAGCTTACTCTCAAGCATAGTCTGCATACGCTTCAGCAAGAACTTGATTCCAGCCGCAGTAGTCAGCAGCAAGCGTTGCGAGATGTGGCGGTGCTTAATGCAAGAGATGAATCCAATGCTGCGCAAATCCAGGAGTTGCGTGAGCAACTGCAACAAGCCCAAGACAAACTAGCTACCGCCAACACCCGCCTTGCCCAACGCGAAACCGAATATCAGCATCTTAAAACCAGCAGCGATGAAAAAATCGCCTTGCTGAATGATGCTAAAAAACAGCTTACCGAGCAGTTTGAGCAGTTGGCCAATCGAATTTTTGACGAGAAAACCCAGCGCTTTCAACGCAGCAACCAAGACAGCCTAGAAACTTCCTTAAAACCCTTTAGAGAGCAGCTTAAAGATTTTCGCAGTCGGGTCGACCATATCTACGACAACGAAAATCGTGAGCGAGGCGAGTTGCGCGAGCAACTAAAAAGTTTGCAAGAAATGAATCGCAGTATTAGTAAAGAGGCACAAAATTTAACCAAAGCCTTAAAAGGGGATAACAAAGCACAGGGTAACTGGGGCGAGGTCATTCTTGAAAAAGTGCTTGAAGAGTCAGGCTTGCGTAAAGGCCATGAGTACGAAACCCAGGCCAGTTTCACCGATGAGTCGGGACGCCGACGCCAGCCCGATGTCATTGTTCGGCTACCCGATGAAAAAGACATTATTATCGATGCCAAAGTGTCCTTGCTTTCCTACGAGCGTTATTGCAGTGCGGAAGATGACAATGAGCGCAATGCCTTTCTAAGAGAACATATTCAATCTGTTCGCCAGCACATTGCCGGCTTGTCCACCAAGGCTTATCAACATATTGAAGGTCTTCGCACACTGGATTTTGTGTTTATTTTTATCCCTGTTGAAGCCGCCTTTATGGCCGCCTTTGAGCACGACCCTGAACTGTTTAGAAATGCCTACGAAAAAAATATTATTGTTGTGGGGCCAACAACATTGTTAGCCACTTTACGTACAGTACAAAGCATCTGGCGTTACGAGCGTCAAAACCGCAATGCCGAAAAAATTGCCAGCGAAGCCGGTGCACTTCACGATCAATTTGCCCTGGTTGTCGAGTCTCTGGAAGACATTGGCAAACATCTGGATCGTGGCCAAACCGCGTATGAGAAAACCATAAAACGCATGACCGATGGTCGAGGCAATCTGGTAGGAAGAGTTGCTCGCCTTGAAGCATTGGGCGCTAAGGTGAAAAAGACCTTGCCCTCTGCGCTGATGGATAGGGCCGATGTTCAACGCGACGATATACAAGAAGATGACAACAGCTAAATAGACACAAGGAGCAGGAGAAACACGTGGCACATCCCAAAATTGGCAATATGGCACCCGCGTTTAGTCTAAAAGATCAAAATGGCGACACGGTCAGTTTGAAGGACTTTAAGGGCAAAAAGAACGTATTACTGTATTTTTACCCCAAGGCAAAAACGCCAGGCTGCACGGTGCAGGCTTTGGGTATTCGGAACAGTCACAAAGACTTCGCCAAGCTCGATACTGTGGTATTGGCCGTCAGTCCTGACCCCGTTGCGAAATTGAAAAAATTTGAAGAGAACCCCCAAAAAGAACAAGCGCCGCTGAATTTCACATTGCTGTCAGATGAGGATCACGCCATTGCTGACAAATATGGTGCCTGGGGACCGAAAAAATTTATGGGCAGGGAGTTTGACGGTATTCTGCGCAGCAGTTTTGTGATTGGCAAAGATGGTCGCCTGAAATACATCATGGATAAAGTCAAAACCAAAACCCATGATCAAGATATTTTAGATGTGATCAAATCATTGGATTTGGATTAATCGCTCAATAGCGATAATTAGCGCGGTTTGTCTTCTGGGCTTCGGTCGCGTTTTGTGCCCAGATCTTCTTGCGGGGTGACAAAATCTTCCTGTACAGCTGCGGCGTCTTGCAGTTCTTGCTGGGCGCCATTATTACTGCGAAACAAGCGATATTGGTCCAAGTCTTTTACCACCAAATCTAAACATAGTTTGAGAACGACCGCGTCGTCTAAAAAACCGGCAACAGGAAGAAAGTCGGGGATAGCATCCAAGGGCGTCAAAATATACAGCAGAGCTGTGGCAATAGAGCCAATAGACCACCAAGGCACTTCTCGGTAATTACCTTTTGCGTAGTCTTGAAGCATATTGAACAGTAATTTTACTTGGTCAATATACGGCGCCAGTGTTGCGGTGCCGAGCACGCGGTCAATAATCCGCTGGCGCTTGCTCAGGGTTTCTTGCAGTTTGCTTTCATCCTTTTTAGCAGCGCCATCGTCTAAAATCTGTTTTGCGCGTTTTCTAGAAAATAACAACATGGTTGTTCTCCCAGTGGATGAATCTTCTCCATTCTACGGACTGCGGCTTGCGGGGTAAATTCACTAGGGCGAAAGGTCTTGGTTAAGAAAAGGCGTAATCGCAGCCTTTTTGCTAAGCTAGCTCCCTTTTTTGACGGTTCAGGAGTAAGGCATGCGGATCATCACCGCCAACACCAATGGCATTCGCGCGGCGGCTCGCAAGGGCTTTTTTGACTGGTTTGCGAAACAAGATGCCGATGTGGTGTGCATTCAAGAGACTAAGGCCCAGCAAGACCAGCTGGAAGATGCCTTGTTTCATCCCGAGGGCTATCAAGTGGTATTTAGTGACGCAGTCAAAAAAGGCTATAGCGGCACGGCTATGTATCTACGTAAACCTTGCGACGCCATTACGACTTCATTGGGTTGGGACCCCGCTGATAGTGAAGGTCGCTATATTCGTGCCGATTATGACAAGTTGAGTGTGATTTCGCTGTATATGCCGTCCGGCAGCAGCAGTGAGGCAGCACAGGCAAAGAAAGATGCTTTTTTAATTAAAATTTATGAGCATTTTGTCGAGTTGAAAAACAGCGGCCGGGAGCTGATTATTTGCGCCGACTGGAATATTTGCCACAAAGAAATTGACTTGAAAAACTGGAAGCCAAATCAAAAGAATTCCGGGTTTTTACCCCACGAGCGAGCCTGGTTGGATAAACTCTATGACGAGGCGGGGTTTGTGGATGCGTTCAGGCAAATTAACAATGAGGCCGTTTATACATGGTGGTCTAACCGTGGCCAAGCTTGGGCTAATAATGTGGGATGGCGATTAGATTATCACGTGGTGACGCCAGGCTTGGTGCCGACGATTAAAGACGCCAGCGTTTACACCGATGAGCGATTTTCTGATCACGCCCCGTTCACCATGGATTACGACTACTCGCTTTGATTCAGGCGCTTGTGTAATATGCAGGCTGATTTTTATTAGGGTTGCCGGTAAGCAATGCATGGCAGCTCAGCGCTAATTATTTATCTCTAGAAGGAAGTCCAATGAGCTTTTTTATCTCCCAAGCCCATGCCCAGGGCACCGCTGGTGCACCACCTGCTGGTGGTGATTTGTTCCAGATTGGTTTTCTGGTACTGATGTTTGCCTTATTTTACTTTATTGCTATTCGTCCTCAGCGCAAGCGTCAAAAAGAACATGCAGCGATGATTTCGGCCCTTGGTAAGGGTGACGAAGTGGTCACCAGCAGCGGCATTCTCGGTAAGATCAACAAACTTGACGATGATTATGTCGTACTGGCCGTTAATGAAAATGTTGAACTGAAATTTCAACGCTCGGCGGTTCATGCGGTGCTGCCTAAAGGTACGCTAAAAGCGATTTAATCAATTCACCCAGCGCCCCATGATTGGGGCGCTTTTGCAATGACGGTTTGTTCTATGGCATCCGACTCTGCACTTCCTGCTGACTACCATCCTCCACGGCTCAAGCTGGCCCAACTGCCGACGCCGCTGCAATTTTTGCCTCGGCTAAGTGAAAAACTTGGCGGACCACGAATATGGGTTAAGCGCGACGACCTGACCGGCAGCGTGTTGTCGGGCAATAAACTCCGCAAGCTGGAATTCACCCTCGCTCAGGCTCAACAAGAAGGTTGCGACACCGTGATTACTTGTGGTGGCTTGCAGTCTAACCACTGTCGGGCAACGGCCTTGTTGTGCGCGCAGCTCGGGTTAACATGTCATTTACTGTTGCGAGGCGATCCGACAGGGGAAGCCGACGGCAATTATCTTTTGGATAAACTTGCCGGTGCGACGATTAATACCTACGTGGCCAAAGATTATCAGGGTGCAATTTCTGATTTGCTACGCCAGTGGCAGCAGCATTATCAAGACTTGGGCCGCAAAGCCTTTATTATTCCCACCGGCGCGTCAGATGGCATTGGCGTTTGGGGATATTTTGAAGCCTGCCGCGAGTTACAGCAGGATTTTGCCGCGGCTAATATCACGCCTCAACATATTATTTGTGCTACAGGTTCTGGTGGCACCCAGGCGGGTTTAACCGCCGGGGCTCAAGCCTTCAACCTCAATGCCCAAGTCTGGGGCGTTAACGTCTGCGATGATGCGGCGTGGTTTATGAATAAGGTCCAAGCGGATTTGCAAGACTGGCAGCAGCGTTACCAATTGCAGTTTGATGTGGCAAACCAGTCGATTAATGTGATTGATGGCTATGTTGGTCCGGGCTATGCATTGGCTACTGCAGAAATTTATCAATGCATAGCCGAGTTGGCGTCACAAGAAGGCATCGTCTTAGACCCGGTTTACACTGGCAAGGCTTTTTACGCCATGCTGCAAGAACACCAACAAGGTCGATTTGGCAGCGATGGCGATATTGTTTTTGTGCATACCGGTGGTGTCTTTGGGCTGTTTCCGCAGCGACAACATTTTGCTTTCTTGGATAATTAAAGAACGGATGAAGGCATTTAAATAAATCACTGAACTCACCCCGGCTGCCCGGATAAGGATTAACCATGGAAACCCTCAGCAACTGGATCGCCGCCGTTAACAGCATTGTCTGGGGACCGTTAATGCTGGTGTTGATATTAGGCACAGGGGCGTGGTTGATGGCCGGGCTGCGCTTAATGCCGCTGCGGGGTATTGCTACGGCGTTCTCACTAATGTGGAAGGGCCGCAAGGGGAATGGCGAAGGGGAAATCAGCCCTTTTCAGGCGCTAGCAACATCGCTGTCAGCCACCATCGGCACCGGCAATATTGCCGGGGTGGCGACGGCCATTGCTCTCGGTGGTCCGGGTGCATTGTTCTGGATGTGGTGCACGGCCTTGGTCGGTATGGCCACCAAATATGCTGAAGCCGTATTGGCCGTTAAGTATCGTGAACAGGCTGACGATGGCAGTTACAGCGGCGGGCCGATGTATTACATCAAAAACGGTCTGGGTAAAAAATGGCAATGGCTGGCGAGTTTGTTTGCTTTTTTTGGTGCTTTTGCCGGTTTTGGTATCGGTAATACGGTGCAATCAAACTCGGTGGCAGATGCCTTGTTCACCACCTTTAATATCCCTTTTTGGCTTACCGGGGCTGTCTTGTTTGTCGCCGTGGCGCTGGTGGTATTAGGTGGGGTTAAACGCATTGCTACGGTAGCGGGCTATCTTGTGCCCATTATGGCGGTCAGTTATCTGGCGGTGGGCTTGTTGGTCGTGGCGATGAACCTGTCAGAGCTGCCCGCCGTCATCGTGTTGGTTTTTGATTCGGCCTTTAACGGCACCGCAGCAGTAGGGGGTTTTGCCGGTGCAGGTATTGCCGCTGCGATTCGTTTTGGTGTTGCCCGAGGGGTGTTTTCTAACGAAGCTGGGCTAGGTAGCGCACCGATTGCCCATGCGGCGGCCCAGACTAATCATCCTGTCAGGCAGGGGATGGTAGCCATGCTGGGCACCTTCATTGACACCTTGTTGGTCTGCTCGGTCACTGGCTTTGTCATATTAATTTCGGGGCAGTGGCAAACCGGCGAGTCTGGAGCGGCGCTATCGGCCAATGCCTTTGAGTCGCTGTTACAGGGTGGCCACTATATTGTCGCGATTGGTTTAGCGGTGTTTGCATTCACCACTATGCTTGGCTGGGCTTATTACAGTGAGCGTTGTGTGGTGTATTTTTACGGTGCCAAAGCGGTGCCCATCTTTCGGGTGGCGTGGGTGCTGGCCATTCCCTTGGGAGCAGTGGCCAAGCTCAGTTTTGTTTGGCTGCTAGCCGATACCTTGAATGCCTTGATGGCGATTCCTAATTTGATTGCACTACTGTTGTTGAGTCCGGTTGTGTTTCAGGTCAGCCGGGGCGCGTTGCAAAAATTAAAGCGGGGAGAGATGCAGGGCGATGCCTGAGATAAATCGCTGTAAAATTAACCGCCTGTTAGTCGTAAATCCGCGCTACCCGGTCCGTAATCCGGGTAAATAACTCGTAGCTGATTGTTCCGCAGTGTTGTCCTACTTCGGCAGCAGATAAGCCTTCTCCCCACAGCGTCACTTCATCGCCTATTGCCGCCTCCGGTATATGGCTCACATCAATTGTGCTTAGATCCATAGATACCCGGCCCGCAATGGGCGCGCGTTTCCCTCTGATTAAAACCGGGGTGCCATCGGGAGCGTGACGAGGGTAGCCATCGGCATAACCCACGGCAAGGGTGGCAATTCTGCTGGGAACCGTTGTCCGCCAGCGGCGGTTGTACCCGACTCCCTCACCGGCGGCCAATTCATGAATATCCAGGATGCGGGTTTTAAATCGCATGACTGGTGCCAACGCGGTATCGGCTAGGTTGCCAGTGGGGTCGTCACCATAGAGCATAATACCGGGGCGCACCCATTGGGCATGGCTGTTTGGGTGGGCAATAATGGCTGCTGAATTGGCCATACTTTTAGGGTGCTCTCCCAAGCTCTTACTGAGGCTTGTGAGCCGGGAAATCTGTTGGGCGGTGACTTCACTGTTGACATCGTCGGCCTCGCTGAAATGGCTCATATGATGGAGACTAGAGACCTGTTCACAATTGGCGAGCAGTTTGTGGGCAGCAATAAAATCCTCCCGGTTCATGCCTAATCGGTTCATGCCTACATTGTGTTTTAACCAGATTACCAGCGGCGCTGGCAGCGACGCTTTGCTAATCAGTGTGGCGCTAGCCAGATTATGTACCACTAAATCTAGCTGCAAGTTGGCGCACTGCTCAAGGAGGGGCAGGTCTACCAAGGTGCCTAACAAGAGTAGCCGTCCGCTAGGGTAGTGTTCGCGTAGGCGTTGGGCTTCATTCAGACGCGCTACTGCAACGCCCTGACAAAAGGGGCGCTGGCATTGCATAAGGGTCTGGGTGACCCAATTTGCACCGTGGCCGTAGCCATTGCCTTTGACCATCGCTAAGATGGCCGCCTCGGGAGCCAAACGTCTTACGGTGGTAATATTGTGGCGAAGTGCCTCGGCAGAAAATTCTACCCATGTGGTGTTATGCATAAACAGCTGCTCAACTTTTTCGGCAATTTTAGCCAGCTTGGCGCATTGATGATAGCGCTGATATTTAGTCCCTTTGCCAGTGCAGAGGGCTGCCCCTATGAGTTTTTTCCTCCTGTAGCAGATACCCAGTTATTAATGCCCGCCGATCGCTTACCCAACTTGCTGCAGTTTGAGTCGAAGACAGAGGATTGTCCTGAGCTCTTGGCTGATTTTGCCCAATTATATTTTTGGGGTATTGCTGGGCTGTCGCCAGATATGCAACGCTCTGCACACTATTTGGTCCAGTTACGAGCCATTGCTCCCGTCCATTCGGTATTGCGACTCTTAGAACCGGCTATGGTGCTGCTGGGTGAAAGCCATCGCTACAGCTTACACGAGGCCTTACGCCGTTATCAGCGAGAAATAAATAGCGGCCAGCCGCTACGCCGGGATAAGGCTTTAGCCGTAATCAATCAACTTGCCGCAGTGGGACAAAGGGTTGATGTCAGTGATCAAAAGCTGTTTTTGGACCCGCAGCATACGACTCCGGCAGCGTTTAACGGCAACCGGGCGGTGGTACTTAATGCCGAAGCAGGTTTATTGTTTGCTTATGGTCACAGTGGTGGGCTGGAATTGCTATGGGCCAAGCCATTGGCTAGCGGTAAAGCTGCATTTAAACATGTGAACGAATATCTCTCTTTTTTTGCCGCCGGTAACGATAGTGGTTTAGATCATCGACGCCAGCAGTGGCGAATGCCTGTTCAGCAATTACACAGCGGTATTATCCGCAGTCGTTTTATGACTCAGCGTGGCCAGCGGGATATTCATTGTACGGCTACCGTCATTGCGTCCCAGTGGCTGCTGACCGCGGCCCATTGTTTGTCGCCGCCGCAAGATGCGGCCAATGGCCAACTGAGCGAATTATTTTTTGAATGGCAGGGAGAAAAACGTGTCGTCAGCGAAATATGGCGGCACCGAAAACACCGCGCCGCTGCTGAAGGCGCAGGGGAGGTGCTAGCGTATAGTGGCTCGGATCTGGCACTGATAAAGCTTCAGGTGGGAGTGAATGTGGCTGAGTTCCCCCAGCTGAATTCGCCTGCAGCCACGCCACTGCAAATAATCAGTTACGGCTACCCCCAGGACAAAACCCCCGGCAGTTTATGGGCGAGTAAGTGTCAGGCAAAACCGTATTTACGCGCAGAAAATGGCTATGGTGATGTTTATCGCCTAAATTGCAGTAACAGTGTTGGTCAGAGCGGTGCTGCGATATTAAACAGTGCCCACCCCCAACAGATTTTCGGTGTGTTATCGGCGCGAGTGCGGCAGGGCACAGACGATTACAATGTGTTTGCCGCGTTTGCCCCCGACCTGGTGAAGGACGTACGGGGACTGGTATTTGGCGCAAAGGACGAGTCCCGCTATTTTGAACGGCTCCAATTTAATGATCGGCATTGGGCCAGAAACGTTCATTAGGGCCTGTTAACACTAAGTGGATTGTCACTGTTGAGGCTAAAAAAGGGCCAATCTCGGCGCGAGGAGAGTGGTTTGGTCATTCCAAATATACGACGAGCAACACAGAGTGGTGCTTTTTTAGCCTCAACCCGTAGGGCTGGGGCCATTTTTGCCCCCAGCGTTGTTGCCAGCCACTTGTTTAGAATGACTAAACGGCGTGTCTGTCGCCTAGCTGGAGGCAAAAATGACCGCCAGCAGTAATAATCCACTTAGTGTTAACAGGCCCTTGTTGCCTGCGTCAGTGCATCTTGTATAGTGACTTTATGGTTAGCAGCAGGCTGTCTTATGCCCAAAGGTTTTGAAAATAAATTAGTGGTCGCGATATCGTCTCGGGCACTGTTCAATCTGGATGAAAGTCATCAGGTCTTTGAAAAATCAGGCCTAGAGGCGTATCAGCAATACCAGATTGATCACGAAGATCAGATCCTGGAACCCGGCGAGGCCTTTGGCATTGTCGAGCGCTTACTCAGTCTTAATCAATATTTGGATGATTCTCGGGTTGAGGTGATTTTGCTGTCCCGCAACTCTGCCGATACCGGCCTGCGGGTCTTTAATTCTATAGAGCATTACGGCCTCAATATCAGTCGGGCCGCCTTCAGTGGTGGCGAAAGCCCGTATCGCTATGTCTCAGCTTTTGGCTGCCATCTGTTTTTATCTACCAATGCCGAGGATGTGTCTCGGGCCTTGGAGCATGGCGTAGCTGCGGCGACGCTGATGCCTCGTGGCAAAAAAAGCGACACCCAAAAAGCTAAAAAAGAACTGCGCTTTGCCTTTGATGGCGATGCCGTACTGTTTTCTGACGAAGCCGAACGGGTCTTTAAAAGCCAGGGCTTAGAAGCCTTTACCGCCAGTGAAGTCGCTGCGGCAAATCGGCCTCTTAGTGGTGGCCCCTTTAAACCTTTTTTGTCGGCCTTGAATAAGCTTCAGTCCGAATTTCCCGCCGATAATCCACCTATCCGCACTGCGCTGGTTACAGCGCGTTCGGCTCCCGCTCATAAGCGGGTGATTAATACCCTGCGAGAATGGAATATTCGTATCGACGAATCACTGTTTTTGGGCGGGTTGGAAAAAGGCGAATTTTTACGGGCCTATGGCGCCGACGTATTTTTTGACGACCAGCCCGGTCACTGTGAAAGTGCCAGCGAACATGTATCCACTGGTCATGTACCCCACGGTATTGCCAATATAAAAAGTGAGTCTGAAGGCTAATCTTTGAGACATCGATAAAACCCCACCGGGGCTTGTTGGGAGCATTGCGTTTATGAAACTGCAACAACTGCGATATATCTGGGAGGTCGCCCATCACGAGATGAACGTCTCGGCTACCGCCCAAAGTCTGTTTACCTCCCAACCCGGTATTAGCAAGCAAATCCGCATGCTGGAAGATGAGCTGGGGGTCGAAATTTTCTCCCGAAATGGCAAGCATTTAACCCATATTACCCCGGCGGGTGAGGCGATATTAAAAACAGCGGGGGAGGTGCTACATAAAACCGAAAGCATCAAACACATCGCCCAAGAGTTTAAAAACCCCAGTAAGGGCAGCTTGTCTATCGCCACCACTCACACCCAGGCCCGCTACGCCTTGCCACCGGTAATTAAAGCCTTTATTGATCGCTATCCCGATGTATCGCTGCATATGCACCAGGGCACGCCCATGCAGATATCCGAATTGGCAGACCAGTTTGGTGTTGACTTTGCCATTGCCACCGAAGCGTTGGAGCTGTTCAGTGATCTGGTGATGATGCCTTGTTACCAGTGGAATCGAACCATTCTGGTGCCGCGAGATCATCCACTCACCGAGAAATCCCCCTTAACCATTGAGGATGTCGCCGCTCATCCCATTGTGACCTACGTGTTTGGTTTTACCGGCCGTTCCAAACTGGATGACGCCTTCAAAAAACGCAACTTAGAGCCAAGGGTCGTCTTTACCGCCACCGATGCCGACGTCATTAAAACCTATGTCCGACTGGGTTTAGGCATTGGTATTGTCGCGCAAATGGCCTATGACCCCAGTACAGACGGTGATTTGGTCGCACTGGATGCCAGCCACTTATTTGAGCCCAGCATTACCAAAGTTGGCTTTCGGCGTGGCACCTATATGCGCAAATATATGTATGACTTTGTCGAGCTATTTGCCCCGCACTTAACAAAAGCTCTTGTCGATAAAGCCTATGAATGCCACAGCAAAGCCGAGCTAGAGGAGCTGTTTTCAGGTATTAAGTTACCGACGTATTAGCAAAGAATAGTGCTTATTTCTCAACGCATATCTGCGGCAAACTCGTTATTCTGCTGATCAGCGCAGTCGTATCGCTAAAAGTGAGCTCAACTCCCCAATTGCTTTCTTAGCGGCAAGCCGGTAGATTGAGCGCCGTTTTTTCATTCTGAGGAGAATACCCGTGGAAATCGCCTGTCTTGACCTGGAAGGTGTGCTAATTCCTGAAATTTGGATTGATTTTGCCGAGCGCACTGGCATTGAGGCCTTGAAGGCAACCACCCGAGATATTCCCGACTACGACGTGTTGATGCAGCAACGTCTGCGATTGCTCCATGAAAATGGCTTGGGCTTACCAGATATTCAGGCAGTGATTGCCGATATGAAGCCAATGGACGGCGCCAAAGAGTTTTTGGACTGGCTGCGGGCGCGTTTTCAGGTGGTGATTCTGTCTGACACTTTTTATGAATTTGCTGCACCGCTGATGGCACAGCTGGGCTGGCCAACACTGTTGTGCCATCGCCTTGAAACCGACAACTTGGGTAAAGTGGTGGACTATAAAATCCGTCAGGTTAATCCCAAACGGCAGGCCGTTTTAGCATTGAAAACCCTGTATTACCGCATTATTGCTGCGGGTGATTCCTATAACGATACGACTATGCTTGCTGAAGCTGACGCCGGAATTTTGTTTAAGGCCCCGGATAACGTTATTAGCGAATTTCCCCAGTTTCCCGCCGTCCACGATTACGAAGCATTGAAGCTGGAGTTTTTAAAGGCTTCTGATCGCAAGCTCAGCCTATAAAACGGATTGCGCTGCAAGCGCGTCTAAAAGGCGGTTGATTTTGGTGTTGGTTTCATCAAATTCTTCCGCCATGTTTGAATCAGCTACAATTCCACCCCCTGCAAAACCTTTAATCTCACCGTTTTCGCACACAAAGCTGCGAATCAGGATATTGCTGTCCATTCTGCCATCGGCCGCTAAGTAAAAAACACTGCCGCAGTACAAGCCTCGCTGATGGGGCTCAAGCTCACGGATGATTTCCATGGCCCGTTTTTTGGGCGCGCCGGTGATGGAGCCGCCGGGAAAGGCGTCGATTAGCGCGGTAAAAGCACTGGCTTCCGGTTTTAATGTGCCGCTGACGGTACTGACTAAGTGATGCACCGTCTCAAAGCTTTGTAGCTCGCAGAGCTTGTCTACTTTAACGCTGCCGGGGCGGCAGTTTTTGCTGAGGTCGTTACGGATAAGGTCGACGATCATGACATTTTCCGCTCGATTTTTTTCGCTTGCGCCCAAGCTTTCAGCTAGTGCTGTGTCCTTTATCGGATCTGGACTTCTGGGCGCGGTCCCTTTAATGGGTTGGCTGAAAATAAGTCCTTGCTTCGCTGCCAGAAAACGTTCGGGTGAGACGCTGAGCACTTGCCCCTGGGGTAAATTGATATAGGCAGAAAAAGGCGCCGCAGCTTGTTTGCGCAATGCCAGGTACGCCGCCCATGGCTGGCCATGATATTTGGCTGAAAAAGCCCGGCTGAGGTTAATTTGGTAGCAGTCGCCAGCGTAGATGTAGTCTTGGGTTTTATTGAAGGCTTGTTGGTATTGCTGGATATCGCTATTGCTGGTGAAGGCGCCTGTCAGTGAGAATTTTGTAAAAACAGAAGGTGGCGTTTGGAGTAATGCGAGAATTTTTTTGATTTTAGCTGGATCGGCCGTGCTTTGGGTGACTAACTCAGTGCGCTTCAGCTGGTGGTCCACCACCACGACCCAATCATAGATGCCAATAAACAGGGGCGGTAACCCGACAGGGTTGCCTGTGGCGGCTTCGTCTAAATGTAACATTTCCCCCACGTCGTAACCCAGATAACCGATGGCACCACCGGAGAAGGGCAGGTCGGGATGCTGGGGCATATCGTTAATGCAGGCCTCGATGTTTGATTGTGTAAAAGCCAACTCTTCGCTGAGTGCTTTTGCCTCGCCTGAAACGCGGATATGAAAATGATTGATCGGCTCGGCACTAAATATGTCGTAACGGCCTTGGTCAGAATATGGCTTTGCGCTATCGAGAAAAACGGCCCCGACCCAGTCATGAAAATGTGAAAATAAATCGCTACTGTCTTTGGTATAGCTCAGTGAATAGCGACGAGGCAAAGTCATGGGTAGTTCCCAGTAAAATGAATGGTCTGGCAAATAAGGCGTTTTGTGGATGTTGGGCGCGGTGGAATTTTAGAGTTTGTCTGAGTGGAAGGCTACCATCGCAGCTCGCTGATATTGCACAAACACAATAGTATCATCGGGTTTTACAAGGCAATGAAGAAAAGCATGATCTATATGTTGGATTATATTTAAATTACATCTTGTTGAATATAAAGAAATATTTCAATTATATATCTAATGCTTTCGCTGTAAAAATCTATCCACCGACGCCATCAAAAAACACGTATCGCTTTTACTTAGATCTGAAGCCAGGGTTGCGGGTTATTGCGCTGGGTTATGGCCGCTGGCTACGGCGCTGGATTATATTTGGCACACATAATTGCCATGCAGGCTAGCTTGCAACCCACTAACAAAGCGCCGATACAGCAACGAACAGCCTGAATGCACCCGATCTGAAACCGCATAGGCGGGGTGCGCGAATATGTTGGTGGAGAAATTTCAGGGCTATAAAGCGATTTATCGGCAATTTTGTTTTAAAATCAGCCCCCTTAATTGAACAGCGGCTTTTTTAGTTCGCTGAGAAAACTCAATTTTTGACTGATGCCCCGATACAAGGGGCACATGGAATGGGCATGTTGTTCAGCCCCCATTCTTGTGAAGTGCGTTAGCTGAGCTGCACAGCCGATAGCGCCTTCACGTATAATTCACGGCCGACAACAGGCCTTAAAGATCACTGAAACGACAGGTAGTAGACGCATGGCGGATTATAAAGCTCCACAATCCTCGGTAGACGAATGGAAAACCCTTGCTAACAAGACGCTGGAAAAATCCGGTAAAAGTCTGGATGACCTGACTTGGCATACCCCAGAAGGCATCGACGTTAAACCTTTGTACACTCAAGAAGATATCGAAAACCTGCCTTATACCAACACCTTGCCCGGTTTGGAGCCGTTTATTCGCGGCCCTCAGCCCACCATGTATGCGGGTCGGCCCTGGACTATTCGCCAGTACGCGGGCTTTTCTACTGCAGAAGAATCCAATGCTTTTTACCGCAAGGCGCTGGCCGCTGGTGGTCAGGGCGTATCCGTTGCCTTTGACCTTGCTACCCACCGTGGTTATGACTCAGACCATCCGCGGGTAACCGGTGATGTGGGTAAAGCGGGCGTGGCTATCGATTCCGTTGAGGATATGAAAATTCTGTTTGACGGCATTCCGTTGGATAAGGTTTCGGTATCCATGACCATGAACGGCGCCGTGTTGCCTGTGTTGGCGGGCTATATCGTTGCTGCAGAAGAGCAGGGCGTTAATCAGGATCAACTGTCTGGCACCATTCAGAACGATATCCTCAAAGAGTTTATGGTTCGTAACACCTATATTTACCCGCCGTTGCCCTCGATGAAAATCATTGGCGATATTATCGCCTTTGCATCGGACAATATGCCCAAGTTCAACACCATCTCTATTTCTGGCTACCATATTCAAGAAGCTGGTGCCGATGCGGCATTGGAGTTGGCGTATACCCTGGCCGACGGTAAGGAATATATCCGCACCGCCACCAATGCGGGCTTGGACATTGATAAATTTGCGGGCCGCCTGTCCTTTTTCTGGGGCATTGGCATGAACTTCTACATGGAAATCGCCAAAATGCGAGCGGCACGCTTGCTATGGGCCGAGATCGTGTCTGAGTTTGAGCCCAAAAATCCCCGTTCAAAAATGCTCCGTACCCACAGCCAAACCTCGGGCTGGTCACTGACCGAACAAGACCCCTACAACAACATCGTTCGTACCACGATCGAAGCGATGGCTGCTGTGTTTGGTGGTACCCAGTCCTTGCACACTAACGCCTTGGACGAAGCCATTGCGCTGCCAACCCAATTTTCTTCACGTATCGCCCGTAACACCCAGTTGGTGATTCAAGAAGAAACGGGCATCACCAAAGTAGCGGATCCCTGGGGCGGCTCTTACATGATGGAATCGCTGACCAAGCAGATTGCCGACCGTGCCCGTGAGCTGATTGCCGAAGTGGAAGAAAAGGGCGGCATGGCCAAAGCCATTGAAACCGGCCTGCCTAAACTGCGCATTGAAGAATCTGCTGCACGCAAACAAGCCCGTATCGACCGGGGCGAAGACGTGATTGTTGGGGTGAACAAATACATCCTCGATGAAGAGCAAGATGTTGAAGTCTTAAACATTGATAACGAAGCGGTGCGTAAATCGCAGGTTGCCGCGTTAGAGCGTATTCGTGCCAATCGCGACGAGAAAGCGGTTGAAGATGCACTGGAAGCAATCTATCAATGTGCTGTAAGTGGCGAAGGTAACTTATTGGATTTAGCCGTAAAAGCGACTCGCGTTCGTGCAACAGTCGGGGAAATTTCCTTTGCGATGGAACGTGAGTTTGGCCGTTTTAATGCCCAGTCTCAAACCGTGTCTGGCGTTTACGGCAGTGCCTTCCAGGACGACGAGAACTGGCAGGGCATTTCTGGCGATATCGACACCTTCGTTGAAAAACACGGTCGCCGTCCTCGCATGCTGGTTTGCAAAATGGGGCAAGATGGTCATGACCGCGGCGCAAAAGTTATCGCCACCGCCTTTGCCGATGTAGGTTTTGATATCGACTTGTCACCGATGTTTTCAACGCCAGAAGAAGTCGCCAAGCAAGCGGTAGAAAACGACGTGCATGTAGTCGGGGTGTCTTCTCAAGCGGCCGGTCACAAAACATTGGTGCCGGCATTGATTGAAGAACTCAAGAAAGCGGGCGCCGACGATATTATCGTTATTGCCGGTGGGGTAATTCCTCGTCCGGATTATGATTTCTTGTATGAAGCCGGTGTCAAAGGCATCTTTGGTCCCGGCACCAAGATTCCCCTCGCAGCTCGTGGCGTATTGGACGCTATCAACGAAGCCTACAAGGGCTAATCTCCTCGCAAATGGCGGCTTCCACTGAAGCCGCCTTCGGCATGGCCAATATGATTGATACCCAAGCATTAAGAGACGGTAACCCCCGTGCTCTTGCCAAGGCCATTACCTTGGTAGAAAGCAAAAACCTGGCGCACCGGGGCCAAGCGCAAGCATTGCTCGAAGAGGTTTTACCTTATTCAGGCAATAGCATTCGCATTGGCATCACCGGAATTCCTGGTGTGGGCAAATCGACCTTTATCGAAGCCTTTGGTCTGTACCTATTGGAGCAGGGTAAACGGGTGGCGGTACTGGCGGTAGACCCGAGTTCGCCCATTGCTGGTGGCTCTATTTTGGGTGACAAAACCCGAATGGAAATGCTGTCCCGCAGCCGCGATGCGTTTATCCGGCCCTCGCCCTCAGAAGGTTCACTGGGCGGCGTCGCCCTTAAAACCCGCGAAACTATGCTGCTCTGCGAGGCGGCAGGCTACGATGTGATTTTGGTTGAAACCGTTGGGGTAGGGCAATCTGAGTACGAAGTGGCCAGCATGGTCGACTTTTTTATGGTGCTGATGCTGCCCAATGCCGGTGATGAATTACAGGGCATCAAGAAAGGCATTATGGAGTTGGCAGATGCGTTGGTGATTAACAAAGCCGACGGTGAAAGCCTGAATTACGCTGAACAAACCCGGCGCCATTATCAAAATGCCCTGCACCTGTTGCGGCACACCAGTTTTTGGACGCCTCAAGTGCTAACCTGCTCGTCATTAAAAAATGAAAATATCGAAGCCGTTTGGGGCATGATCAGTGGCTTTCAAATAGATGCCACCAAAAATGGTTCGCTGCAGGACAAGCGTGCCCGCCAAGCCCGGGAGTGGATGAACAAACTACTCCACGGCATGCTGGATTTAAAACTGAAGGAAAACCCTGAGGTAAAAGCCTTATTGCCAGAGCTGAATCAAAAAGTGATGGAAGGGCAAACAACGCCTTATGTGGCAGCCCAAACCTTAATTAATTTGTTGTTTAAGGCGACCTAGCATGGCCAATACCGCGATGGACGAGTTTATCGCCCAATATCTTCCCAGTGCTCAGTTTATGCAGCTGGAAGTGGATGCCTACAATGGCAAATCCTTGCATTTAAAAGCGCCACTGGGTCCCAATATCAACGACAAGAACACCGCCTTTGGCGGTAGTATTTATTGTGTGTCGGTTATGGCCTGCTGGGGCATGGTGTATATGCGTTGTGTCGACTATGGTCTAGACCCGGATATCGTGATCGCCAAGGCTGAAATAGAGTACTTGAAGCCCGTGACGGGCGACATTCTGGCTAAAAGCCTTGAAGCAGATGAAAACCGCTGGAATGATTTTTTTAGCCGTTACGAGGAGCGCGGCCGGGCCAGAATGGCGCTGAGTTCAGAGGTTCATGTTAACGGCGAGCTGGCGGTTAAATTCTCAGGCAACTACGCCATTATTGGTGAAAAAAGCCGTGACTCGGGTATTAAATAGCGCCGATTCCTTCAATAATCCGCACCGTTTTTAATAATTCTGCGGGTTTGAAAATGGGCGCGGAGCAACGTTTGGCATTGCAAACAAAAGCAGCGCTTCGCTCAAGCACAGGGTATTCCACGTCGTGTCGGGGCAGCTTGCCTTGGTTACGATCCCACCATTCAATACGGCGGTAGCGCGGCACCACTTGCAGGGCTTTGTCATAAAGTGCCTGGGCACGGGAGTCTGTTTTTGAGCCAACAATGGTCAAATGTAATGGCTCAGTGGCCAGCTCTTGGTCGGCGAGTAAAATACCCGGTTCGGTAAACTGCGCGTCTACTATTGCTGGTTGGACCAGATAACGGAGTGCCTGCTCAGCTAATTTTCGGTCTTGGCTTCGCCCACCAACCTGAAACAATCGATTAGCGGTTCTGGCCAGCTGAATATTTTCCGCCAGATCAACATGGAGCTTTAACGGTGACTCACTCGCTTGGCTCATCGCAGCAACACCGGCTTCAAGCTTAGCTACCAGTTTAACGTCTATTGCATCGGCGACATTTTGGGCCCGACGTAACCAGACCGGGGCAGTACTGATTTCATAAAGATCCAAAAACGCTTCTATTACCGCCACGTTATCGCTGAGAAATAGCGTTGGTTCCGTTTCTTGTTGATGGAAGAAACTGCCGTTTTTGTGCTGCCTGTTGCTGAGCAACCACTGCGACGTTTTCAAGGCTTGATCCCGATAAGCGGCGCTGCCGGTAGCCCGATATAGCCACGCTAACGCTGACACCATGCTGGCATTGCTATTGGTGTAGCGCTTTTTGTCTATTCGGGGAATACCCAGCTTTCTTCGGGCGTTATTTTGTAGCGCAAAATACGCCGTTGCTTTCTTACCTTGAATTAAGTCGGCATCCTGACTGTTGAAATATCCAGCGTTGTCGTCTTTCAAAAACCGGTTGACGTAGTGAAGGGTATTTTTTGCGGCGCGGAGGTACTGTTCATTCTGGCTTGCCATATAGGCTTGGGTATAGAGCCGAATATAGCGAGTTTGGCTGCGCATAATTTTTTCAAAATGCGGATGCTGCCAATCACCATGGGTGGAGTACTGATAGAAGCCATACCACACAGGGTCTTGCAGGTTTAGCGCGCCTTGTAACGTGCGGTTGAGCCTCTGCCATTCGGCTTTGTCACCGTTGTAGCCTTGGTTGAGGGCGTATTCAACACTGCCATCATCAAGAAACTTCATCGGAATTTTTAAACCACCATGAACCGGATCGGCGGCGGCTTTGTGTTTGGCGATGAGTACTTTGCGATCTTGCTCACGCAGTTTTCCATGTACCTTGTCGCTATTTTCGATATGAACTTGGCGCTCGGGACTGGGATCACGAACAATCGCCGCGAGCAATGCTGTCATATTATCGGGGGAAATGTAGCCAGCTCGTTTGACGATCTCCTCACCATCGGCATTGAAGACAATGGTTGCGGGCCAACCCCAAGCACGAAATCGCGCAGCAAGGCCGGGATTGGCATCGTGGTCGACTTTTACAGGAATATAATGCGCTGCAATCGCGGCGGCAATTTTGGGATCAGAGTAAGTGCGTTGGTCCATGACATGGCACCAATGGCACCACACTGCCTCAAGGTTCAGCAGAATAAATTTGCCATCTCGCTTAGCTTGCGTAAATAAATCTGAGTGCCATGGTTGCCAAGGGATTAAATTTTCCGTGCTTTTATCACTGGCTTTAAGGCTGAGGGGTAGATACAGCAGCAATAGCAGTACGGCAAGATGTAAAAGGCTGGGATTTGATTTCATAGCCAGTATACGCAAAGTAGCTTGCTACCGATGATGGGGCAAAAGCACAGGCAAACAAACTTTAGCGCAATTCGTTCTTGCTATGCCTGCCCGGCGGCAGTGGCCCCGTCGAGCTAAGCGCTTTTATAGCTGAACAGCTGGCTCGGAATCTTTATATAAAAACTTCTCTAAAGAGGTCTTTTCTCGCATGCCATCCCGATAGCCTAAATCAATCAGTTTGCCGCAGTATTCCGGGGTAAAGAGCAAATAACTGGCAATGCTGGTGCCACCGCCGCTGCTACCGGTGCGGCTGAGAAAAATCCGCAGGCTTCTTGGCAATTCTTTAATGTGGTCGTCGGCGATGCGATCTATATCCTCGCTGGGACTGACTACCAAGCATTGAATAGGGATTAACTCCCGACCCATCAGTTCTATAGCATCCTCGGGCACCAAGCGCAGTAGTTCATTAATACGTTCAAGCCGTTCGATATCCGTTTCAATACTGTCGATAAAGGCGCTGTTTAATAGCTGTCCTAAAATCTGTCCAAAGGCAGGGGAGTGCACGGGTTTTGGTGGATGGTGATATTCTTTGCGATGGCCATTAGCAGGGATAACCAGCACTCGGTGTGCCCCTAAATGAATCGCGGGGCTAATTGGTGTGAGTTGGCGCAGGGCGCCGTCACCATAATAATATCGTCCCACTTTGGTGGGCGGGAAAATGGTCGGGATGGCGCTGGACGCCATGAGGTGTTGCAACTGAATCGGGGTGGCCAAACCCTGTCGGCGCCAGCGCTGCCAACCTGCATGCTGGGGGCCGCCTTGGAAAAAGGTCTCTGACATCCCCAAGGTGTAATTCATCGCTGTTAAACATAGCGCATCAAGATGGCCCTGCTGAATATTGCGGCCTATTTTATCGAAGTCGATATTGGCTTTAAGCAAGTCGCGCAAGGGCGAATTTTCTAGCAAGGCCACCGGGCGGCCCACGGCGATACCGGCGTTAAATAACGACATGGTCAGCCGGATCACATTACGGATAACACCCAGCACATCTGCTCGATAAATTTTGTCCGTGCTGAGGTTAGCCCAAAGTGTTTCAAGCTTATTGGCAGTACCAACAAAGTCATCCGCCCCGGCGGCCATAGAGACTGCATTAATAGCGCCGGCTGAGGTGCCCGCCATAATCTGAAAGGGATTGCCTTGCCGATCGCCATGTATCTCCGCTAATGCTTTTAACACCCCCACTTGGTAAGCGGCGCGGGCACCGCCACCGGGCAGCACCATGGCAGTATTGGAGCGTAGCGCGGTATCTGCCATGGCTTCGCGGGGGGAGCTAAGAGTGTGTTCTGACCGCTTCATTGTCGCGCTATCCTTAACGGCCTTTGCCACGCAGGCCGGTGTCGAACAAGATGCGGGTGGCGATTTCTTCGACGGAAGCATGGGTTGTATCTAAAAAGGGGATACCAAACCGACGGAACATAGCCTCGGCCTGACGCACTTCATCTTCGCAACGGGTTTGTGACGAATAGGGGCTATCTGGGCGCCGTTCTGAACGGATTGCGGTCAGCCGGCGGGGGTCGATGGTCAAGCCAAACAATCGATCCCGATGGGCCGCCAGGGCTTTAGGCAAGCGGTTATCGTCTAAGTCTTCTTCCGTTAGCGGATAGTTGGCGACAAATATTCCCGACTGAAGCGCTAAGTAAAGACAGGTTGGGGTTTTGCCACTGCGAGAAACGCCAATCAGGATGACTTGCGCCTGGTCGTAGCGGTTGATACGGGCACCATCATCATTATCGAGCGCAAAATTAACGGCATCGATTCGATTTTTATAATTGGCATCCCGGTCGGCATTTTTCAGGCGGCCCACGGTGCTTGAGGGTTTTTCGCCCAAGGCGGTTTCTAGCTGCCGCACAAACGGCCCCAACACATCAACAATAATGCCTTTGCTGGTGGCGATGACTTCACGGATATTTTCATTTACGAGGGTGTCGAAAATGATCGGCGTGACGCCACGCTCTTCCGCAGCGCGATTGATTCGCTGCACCGCTGCGTGGGCTTTGTCAGTGCTATCGACGTAGGGCACGATAATATGTTCAAAGCTCAGCGTCTCAAATTGCGCCAAAATACTTTTGCCCAAAGTCTCTGCGGTGATACCGGTACTGTCTGAAATAAAAAATGCTGGGCGGATCATGTAGTTTTTTTACCCAATGTCATGTGAATCTCGACGGGAATTTTCAAAATTCCTCGCATACTATAACGCTGCAGAGCACTTATAACTGCAAATCACCCGCTTTGTAAAATAGGAGAAACATCGTGTCTGAGTATGTGATCTGGTTTCAAGACCTAGGTATGAAAGATGTCGACCGGGTAGGTGGCAAAAATGCATCCCTGGGTGAAATGATCAGTCAGTTAGCAAAAGCCGGTGTTTCGGTGCCCGGTGGCTTTGCGACCACCTCAGATGCCTTCCGCGATTTTTTGGAGCAAAGCGGATTAAAAGAGCGAATTGCCAACCGGCTGGAAGATTTAGATATCGACGATGTGAAAACCCTTGCCGAAACGGGCAAAGAAATCCGCCAGTGGATTATCGACACCCCTTTTCCTGAAGCTCTTAACGACGCTATTAAAACCGCTTTTGAAGAAATGGCTGGCGACACCGTAGCGGTGCGTTCTTCGGCCACCGCCGAAGACCTGCCCGATGCCTCTTTTGCCGGGCAGCAGGAAACCTTCTTGAATATTCGTGGCCTCGATAATGTCATGGTGGCGATCAAAGAAGTGTTTGCCTCTTTGTATAATGATCGCGCTATTGCCTACCGGGTTCACAAAGGCTTTGAGCACGCCGATGTCGCCCTGTCTGCCGGTATTCAGCGGATGGTGCGCTCTGAAATTGGCGCGGCAGGTGTGATGTTCTCGATGGATACCGAGTCGGGCTTTGACGGTGTGGTATTTATTACCTCCTCTTACGGTTTGGGTGAAACCGTGGTCCAGGGCGCGGTAAATCCCGACGAATTCTACGTCCACAAAGCGACATTAGAAAAAAATCGCCCGGCGGTATTACGCCGCAATCTGGGCAGCAAAATGATCAAAATGATTTACGGCAGTGAGGCCAGCGCGGGCAAATCAGTGGAAACGGTTGACGTGCCTGAAGCTGATCGGGATCGCTTTAGCATTAACGACGCCGAGGTGATGTCGTTGGCAAAACAGGCCGTCATTATCGAAAAACATTACGGTCGCCCGATGGATATTGAGTGGGCTAAAGACGGTGACGACGGTGAGCTTTACATTGTTCAGGCTAGGCCCGAAACCGTGAAAAGCAATGAGTCTGCCACGCTGATGGAGCGTTACCTGCTTAAAGAAAAGGGCAATGTGCTCAGCGAAGGTCGCTCCATTGGTCAACGTATTGGCGCGGGCCCAGTTCGAGTTATCGACAGTATTGCCGACATGGACCAGGTGCAGAAGGGTGATGTGCTAGTCACCGATATGACCGACCCGGATTGGGAGCCGGTGATGAAGCGGGCTTCTGCCATCGTGACCAACCGGGGCGGGCGTACTTGCCACGCCGCGATTATTGCCCGGGAGCTGGGCATTCCTGCGGTAGTAGGGTGTGGCGATGCCACAGAAACCCTAAAAACCGGCCAAGAAGTGACAGTATCCTGTGCCGAAGGGGATACCGGCATGGTCTATGAGGGCATACTGGATTTCGATATTAGCAGAAACAAACTCGAAACCATGCCGGAGTTGCCCTTTAAGGTGATGATGAATGTCGGCAATCCAGACCGCGCTTTTGACTTTCAATCCTACCCCAACGCCGGTGTGGGTCTGGCGCGCTTGGAATTCATTATTAACAGAATGATTGGCGTGCATCCCAAAGCGCTGATGGAGTACAACGATCTGCCCCGCGACGTGCAGCAGGCAGTAAAGCGCCGCATTGCTGGCTATGGCGACCCGGTGGAGTTCTATGTTGAAAAGTTGGTGGAAGGCATCTCTAGCATCGCCAGTGCCTTTTATCCCAAGCCGGTCATCGTGCGGATGTCAGATTTTAAATCCAACGAGTATGCCCATCTGATCGGCGGCAGCTTGTACGAGCCCTCTGAAGAAAACCCCATGCTGGGTTTTCGGGGTGCCTCTCGCTACATTTCTGACTCCTTCCGGGAGTGCTTTGAACTTGAATGCCGGGCACTGAAAAAAGTTCGGGAAGAAATGGACCTCAGCAACGTCGAAATCATGGTGCCCTTTGTGCGCACGGTGGGCGAAGCCCGGCAGGTGATTGAACTCTTGGAAGCGAATGGTCTCAAGCGCGGCGAGAATGGTCTGAGAGTCATCATGATGTGTGAGCTGCCCGCCAATGCCTTGTTGGCAGATCAGTTTCTGGAATACTTCGATGGTTTTTCTATCGGTTCCAATGACCTGACGCAGCTGACGCTGGGGCTGGATCGGGACTCTGGCTTGATTGCGCATTTATTTGATGAGCGCAACGATGCGATAAAAGTGCTGTTAAAAAGCGCGATTCAAGCCTGTAAAGCCCAGGGGAAATACGTCGGCATTTGTGGTCAAGGGCCGTCTGATCACCCTGATTTTGCCCAGTGGTTGATGGAGCAGGGGATTGATAGTGTTTCTCTGAACCCAGACTCGGTGCTGGATACGTGGCTGTTTTTGTCTGAAAAATTAAAACAAGCTTAAACCCGAGCAGCGATTAAAATGATAAAAGAGGGCAGCTGAAGCATCAGTCGCCCTCTTTTTATGTTTAGAGATGCTTATTTGGTCAACGCTTTAAGTTTAGCGCTCAGCTTGTGAAAAAACCGGTGTTTGCTGCCCGCAGAATCAGAGCTTAAAAAGTTAATTTGTATCGAACGTCGGGTTCCTTCATAAGAGGGATAGCCATGCCAGCAGTTATCGGTGACTTTAAATGCCACTAAACTGCCCGGTCCCGGCGCGATCTCTTCCACAAAATCGTTCATATCTGAACCGCCGTTTAAAATCCGCAGCCGACCTGTGTCTGCGCTCCAGCTTTCATTTAAGTAAATTAATACTGTGACCAGCTTGGTTTTGGAATCCGTATGCATGCGGCCATCTTTTGCCCGTGAATAACCCCGCAAAGTCATCATAATGGGGCGATCCTTCAGATCGATATCGAGCTTTTCTGACAGTAGCTGTCGAAATTCGGGAGAGTCTAAATCTTGTAGAAAATCCTGAAAATCGGCTTGGATCTGCACGTCGTCAATATTAAAGCTGCCCCCCTGAGTGATGTCTGGAAACGCTTCAATGACCTTTTTAACGCCAGCGGGCAACAGGGATGCCTCAGACGTAAAATAGGGAAAGGGCTGTTGTTTCACTTCGGCATTTTTCAACGCCGGGATATCAATTAGTTGAGCTGTTTGAGTCACAAGGGGTCCTTTTTTTAAAACTTAATCGCTTCTATTGTTATATTAATACTGATGAAGGTGTACACACCTACGATACCAGCAAACGCTGGCACAGTGGCCTGGAGATACTATGAATTATTACAGCCTTGAGAAGCTTATTAATCTTTATGATGGCTATCGCAAGCTGTTTAAAATTGATAACCATAACCTGCTATTACTACAATTGGACGGTCAGCGATATTTAATAGAAAGCCGTTGCCCCCATCGCGGCCACGCTTTGAGCACCGCAGATATGGAGGGTGATCAGATAGTTTGCCCGCTGCATGGTTATCGATTTGATCTGCGCAGTGGTGCGTTGCAGCATTTTACCGAAGAACCCTGCCGGTCGTTAAGACGCTATGATATCGTCGATAGAGATAATGAACTGGGAGTCGTTCTGGATAACTGAGCCGTATCCCAGTCAAAGTACTGATGTCAGGCTTGGTTACTTGGTTAATGCTAAAAACATTTGCCGGTGGGGAATGCCTGCATCCATAAATACCTCACCGCGTGGCACAAACCCCAGTTTTTCGTAAAAACCTAGGGCATGGCATTGGGAAGATAAGGTTAATTCCCGTATTCCCTCAGCTTTGGCCGTTTGAATGCAAGCCTGCAACAAGGCCTTTCCCCATCCCTGACTTCGGTACCCGCTTAAAACTGCCATACGGCCGATTGAACCATCGTTGAGTAGGCGCAGGGTGGCAATGTACGTGGTGGTTTCGCCAATTGAATTTTGTAGCAGCCAGTGTCGGGCTGTTTGGTCGTGTTCATCCAGTTCCATCTCCACCGGAACACCTTGCTCGCGGACAAACACCTGATAGCGGATATCGGTAAGACACTGGTGATGAGTGGTCCAGTTGGTTTCAATGATCTTCACATGACGCCCGTTGTTTTCGTTTTAACCTTGATCATCATCGCCTGTCTGCTCGGCTACGAGCAGTGTGCCACGCTCATAAAGCCGGTATAGCAGCTCTTGGGGGAGTATGTGCACTGGCACATCGCTGCCGGGTTCTAAACGGCAAAATGCCTGCAAACCGTCCTGATAACTGGCCGGTAGTGTATCGCTTTCTCCATCTGCAAATAGCACCTTGCCGTGAAATGCCAGCCGGGCTGTTAATGCAAGTACCAAGGGCTGTCGCGTTATCGTTTTATAAAACTCAGTCTCATTCAGCTCCGCAGGCTCGGCCTCAGGCGGCCGATGGGTCATTAATCTGCCAAACCAGTTGGCAAGAGTGTTGTCGTCCTCAAGGGCCGATGCCATGAGTTGCCGGGCTTGATTGATGGCATTAGCATCAATCTCGCCGCAGTGCTGGCCCGCATTGAAACTGGGATCACGATAACGCCGCGCAGAGTCGCCTTGCTCTGCAAGATGTTCGGCAAAGTCCTGTAACATTTCGGTTTGGGAGGGCGCCCGAAACCCCACTGACAGCGTGATGCAATCGTCACTTTCGGCTATTCCCCAGTGGGCACAACCCGGCGGAATATACAGAATATCGCCGGGGTTGAGCAGGTATTCCGCTCGGCTGTCAAAATTGCAAAGCAACCGTAAGTCAGGGTTGTTTTGCATTGGCGTGGTGCCGTCACAATGGGGACCAATTTTCCAGCGCCGCTGGCCTTCACCTTGAATCAGAAACACATCGTATTGATCAAAATGAGGGCCGACATTGCCGCCGGGAGCGGCGTAACTGATCATAATATCCTGCTGGCGCCAGCGAGGCAGAAACCGAAAGCATTGGTTTAATTCGGCTACCTCTTCAATCCAGTGATCAACACTCTGAACAAGGAGCGTCCAGTTTTGAGGGGGCAGGGTGGCAAAGCGCGCCTCCTCAAAGGGGCCGGACTCCAGTTGCCAGTTGCTGCCATCTTGAATAATCAGACGACTGTCGATGTCTTCTTCACAGGCCATGCCAGCCAAGTCGTCGCCATTAACTGGGCAAACAAAGTCTGGCAGCGCCTGCCGTATTAAAACCGGGCGGCGCTGCCAATCGTTGCGGAGAAAACCCTCAACATCAAAGTTTTGCAAAGACACTAAATTCGCTTTGCCTGTTCAATGGCGTTGCCGATGTAGTTGGCGGGGGTTAATGCACGCAACCCCACTTTAGCTTCTTCGGGAATGTCCAAAGACTCGATAAATGGCAGCAAACTTTCTTTGGTAATGGTTTGGCCGCGAGTCAATGCTTTGAGTTTTTCATAGGGCTCTTCGACACCGTAGCGACGCATCACGGTTTGAATGGGTTCGGCTAAGACTTCCCAACTGTTATCCAAATCTTCGGCAATCCGGCCAACATTAATTTGCAGTTTGCTTAAGCCTTTTAACGTAGCTTGGTAGGCAATAAAGCTGTAAGCAAAACCGACGCCCATGTTTCGCAGTACGGTGGAATCAGTGAGATCCCGCTGCCAGCGAGAAATCGGCAGCTTTGCGGCTAAGTGACCCAGTACGGCATTGGCAATGCCGAGATTGCCCTCGGAGTTTTCAAAGTCGATGGGGTTCACTTTATGGGGCATGGTGGAGGAGCCTACTTCTCCGGCAATGGTCCGCTGTTTGAAATAGCCCAATGAGATATAGCCCCAAATATCCCGGTCTAAATCGATCAAAATCGTGTTAAAGCGAGCAATGGCGTCAAACAATTCGGCAATATAGTCGTGGGGCTCAATTTGAGTAGTGTAAGGGTTCCAGCTTAGCCCCAGCGCCGAGATAAAGCTTTGGGCGTTAGCTTCCCAGTCGATTTCAGGATAGGCCGACAAATGTGCGTTGTAGTTACCCACGGCGCCGTTGATTTTACCCAGCAGTTCAATACTGGCAATGACCTCGCGTTGGCGGCGCAATCTAGCAACGACGTTAGCCAGTTCCTTGCCCATGGTAGTTGGGCTGGCAGTTTGGCCATGGGTGCGGGACAGCATGGGAACTTCGGCAAACTCCACCGATTGGCTCGAAAGTTTGTCAATAATGTCGTCGGTAAAGCCGAGTAGGCTTTGGCGGCCTTCGCTTAGCATCAGGGCATGAGACAGGTTGTTAATATCTTCTGAGGTGCAGGCAAAATGAACAAACTCTGACACCGCAGCCAACTCTGTATTGCTAGCAATCGCTTGTTTAATAAAGTATTCGATAGCCTTAACGTCGTGGTTGGTGGTGGCCTCGATATCTTTTACTTTCTGGGCATCGGCTTCGGAGAAGTTCTCTACCAAGGTATTTAAAATGTGGTTTGCCTCGTCGCTCAAGGCGGGCACTTCACTGATACCGGGGTTTGCGGCTAGCTGCTGTAACCAGCGAACCTCGACAATCAAGCGGCAGCGGATCAATCCGTATTCACTAAAAATCGGTCTAAGGCTTGCGGTCTTGCTGCCGTAGCGGCCGTCAACCGGTGAAATTGCGGAGAGTGCTGATAAGTCCATGGTGTCTACCTATTACGAAGGGCTAATTACATTGAGCAACTGAGGAAAGGCGGCAATGATACCCGAGTCAGTGGCGAATTTCAGTGTTGAGCATCTGCTTGGTTTGCTCGAATAAGCGGCCGCGCTGAAACAACAGCACCCAGCGACTGCCGCCAGACTGGTGCCATAGAAATGCGGACCGCACGGCGGCTAATAAAAGCGCCCGTATTTTGGCAGCGTTATGACTGCTTTGCAGCTGCTGAGCACTACCGCGAATTTGCAATCGGTAAGAAAATTTGGATAGTGTATCTTGATAAATAGCCGCAAGAGATGTGCATAAGCTACTGATATCACTATCATCGAATTCGGTTTTCTTTGCCGCATGTTGAAGGCGGTTAGCCATTAAGGACGTCATATCCCGATCATTGCGGAGTTTTTTCTGCAGGTGCATGACCCCCATAGAATATCGCAGGATATTTTGTTTTTCGGCGTAGTCATTGCCGCTGAGAATATCTCTAAGGCTACGCAGACCAAACTCAAGATTGTCTATGCCGCCAAAGGCTTGCTCGGCATTTTCGCTAGAAAACGCAAACAGACTGTTGATAGAGGCCTCCATCGCTTTGGGCTCGGCTTGGCCGGTGCGGGCAAGCTGGTCAACCAGACCCGCAGCTTGAATCAGCCCGGCAAGGGCCAGGGTGCGGTTGCGCCACTGTTGCTGCTGCATAGTTTGATCAGCCATGTTGTTGGTCTGCTGCCTCCTGAAGCTGTCCCGCTTCGATAACGCCACCACCCAGGCACACCTCATCGATGTAAAAAACCACCGATTGGCCGGGAGTAATGGCTCGTTGGGGCTGGTCAAACTCAACCCGATAGCCGTCGCCATTCACGCTGATGGTACAAACTTGATCGGCTTGACGGTAGCGGGTTTTGGCTTTGCAATTTAATGGCAGAGCTGGGCGGCTATTAATCCAGTGGATGTCTTTGACATCGAGGGCGTCTTTAAACAGTGCCGGATGCTGGCTGCCCTGAGCGACAATCAGTACATTTCGAACTAAGTCTTTTTCAATTACATACCACGGCTGGTCACCAGCCCCCGCCACGCCACCAATTCCCAGCCCCTGGCGTTGACCAATAGTGTGGTACATCAAACCGCTGTGCTCGCCCATCACTTGGCCGTCGGTGTTTTCGATAACACCGGGCTGGGCGGGAAGGTATTGCTGCAAAAAATCTTTAAACCGCCGTTCGCCGATAAAGCAAATGCCAGTGCTGTCTTTTTTGTCGTGAGTAACCAAGCCGTGTTGCTCTGCGAGTTCTCGCACCCGCGGTTTTTCCATTTCACCAATAGGGAAGAGGGTTTTGGCTAATTGGGCTGCGCCGACAGCATGCAGAAAATAGCTTTGGTCTTTGTTGTTGTCCAAACCTTTTAAGAGCTGGGTTTTGCCCTCTTTTATGCTGTTACGGCAATAGTGGCCTGTGGCAATGCCATCAGCACCCAGCATAAGGGCATAGTCCAAAAAGGCTTTAAACTTGATCTCGCGATTACAAAGAATATCGGGATTGGGCGTGCGACCCGCTTGGTATTCTGCCAAAAAGTGCTCAAATACATTGTCCCAGTACTCGGCGGCAAAATTGGCGGTATGCAAATGGATGCCCAGCTTATCGCAAACAGCTTGGGCATCGGCGAGATCGTCTTTGGCAGTGCAATATTCGGTGCCGTCATCCTCGTCCCAGTTTTTCATAAACAGGCCTTCGACCTGATAACCCTGTTGTTGTAGCAACAGGGCTGAGATGGACGAGTCGACGCCACCGGACATCCCCACAATAATGCGGGTGTTTTCTGGCGTATTTTCGCTAACTGCGATCATGCTGTTTTACTTCCAAAATCATTAACTTAAAACCACTATCTCAAAACATCATCGACAGCGGATAGCGATGCCCGGCAAGGTAGCGCTCTAAATTATCCAGCACCAGAGGGCTGCGAAGCATTTCTTTACGCTGCCGAACGTCGTCGACACTGAGCCAAAGCACGTCTTTAATATCTGTGTCTAAAAGGGATTCGGGACAAAATGCCAACGGTCTGCCAAAAAAACAGCTGCGGTGATAGGTGACGCCATTGCCAGGCGTAACGTACAAGCCCATGCCCACCACACCATCAATCGCTACTTGCCATTGCGTTTCTTCCAGCGTTTCTCGCTGGGCGGCTTCAATCAGGGTTTCCTCGGCCTCAAGATGGCCGGCTGGTTGATTAATCACCCGCTTACCATTTGCCACTTCTTCGACAAACAGAAATTTGCCGTCGTTTTCGATGATGCTGGCCACGGTGACGTGTGGATACCAAGTCATGGTACTTCCCCATGTGCTCATTAAAGGTCCGATTGCTCAAACCCCATTGAAAATGTTCGCCTGAAAAGCGAGGGATTGTAACAGCGTCAGGGCTTTATGGCCTACTGCGACGATTTCGGTGGGGGAGACGAGTACGCGAACCAAGTCGTTTCGGCTTTTTTACTGCTGTTCTCGTCGCCGACGACGCGATCAGTGCTGGTGGCACCGGTGCCCGGCAGTGCTCACCCGGCGACAAGTCTGTTAAATCCCAGTCGCCAATTTTTGCGCGGATTAAGCGCAGGGTAGGAAAGCCAACTGCTGCGGTCATGCGTCGCACCTGACGATTTCGGCCCTCAGTAATGGTTAATGATAGCCAAGATGTGGGGATTGCGGCGCGATAGCGTACTGACGGATGCCGCTGCCAAAGCCCAGCGGGCTCGAGTATTTTTTCGGCTTTTGCGGGCTTGGTAAGACCGTCTTTTAGCGTGACGCCATTTTGTAACGCAATTAAGGCAGCATCAGTTATTTCACCCTCTACCTGTACCCAATAGGTTTTGGGTAGTTTAAAGCGCGGGTCACTTATATGCTGCTGAAGTCGGCCATCAGCGGTCAGCAGAAGCAAGCCTTCTGAGTCAAAATCTAGCCTACCGGCTGGATAAATCTTAGGGATCTTGATGTAATCGGCCAGAGTCAAACGGCCATCAGCTTCGCTGAATTGGCACATGACTTGGAAAGGCTTGTTAAATAAAACAATTTCGCTCACAGGAAAATACTGCCATTCATGGAAGAAATTCGACTATAAAATGGTATAATGCCGCGCTTTTTGGATTTTCGAGAGCCGGATTGTACCACTCGTGAGTGGCATCTCGGGAAGCAAGCGAAGTTCCTCAACTAATAAACCATGGAGTCAAAAATGGGATACCAACATATCAAGGTACCTGGCGAGGGCGAGAAGATCACCGTCAATACGGATCTCTCCCTGAACGTACCCGATCGGCCAATTATTCCTTTTATCGAAGGTGATGGCATCGGGGTCGATATTTCTCCGGTAATGATTAAAGTCGTCAATGCCGCCGTTGAAAAAGCCTATTCAGGCAAAAAAGCCATCAGCTGGATGGAAATTTACACAGGTGAAAAAGCTGCTGAGCTGTATGACGGCGACTGGTTTCCCGCCGAAACACTGGATGCGATCAAAGAATACGCCGTGGCGATTAAAGGCCCACTGACCACACCAGTTGGCGGTGGTTTTCGTTCTTTGAACGTAGCATTGCGTCAAGAATTAGATTTGTATGTTTGTCAGCGCCCGGTTCGCTGGTTTGAAGGCGTGCCTTCACCTGTTAAAGAGCCCGGCAAAACCAATATGGTGATTTTCCGGGAAAACTCCGAAGATATCTACGCTGGTATCGAATGGAAAGCGGGCACTCCCGAAGCTGACAAAATGATCAACTTTATGCAGGAAGAGATGGGCGTTACCAAAATCCGCTTCCCGCAAAACTGTGGTATTGGTGTTAAACCAGTA